>NZ_JAMZAS010000001.1:0-74573 GCF_024181935.1 Vibrio sp. Y51_MX_L26 | reverse complement strand
CAACAAAAGTCTCAAAACGGTGAGAAGGAAGAGCAAGGACAACAGTCACAAAATCAGCAAGAATCTGAAAATAAAACAGAAAAGCAAAAAACAGAGCAACATCGACCGAAACGAGGTGAAAAGCAGGCTCAGGAACAAGGTGAGCCAATGCAGGCTCAAGTGCAGCCAAAAAACACGCATCGGGATGATCCTGAATTCCGTCGTCTAGAAGCAGTCGAAAGCGCTCGCGATCCAAGCTTTTTGATTCGTGCACAAATGCAGCTTCAAGCTCAACAAAAACAACCTCCACAACAATCTCAAAAGGAGTGGTAAGCCCATGATGAACAAAGGCGTACAACTGATCTTTATTCTTGTGGCCAGCCTATTATCCAGCTTCTCGGTGATGGCACAGACGCTTCAAGCAAGCGTCAATAAAACACAAGTTGCTAAGAATGAAGTGATCAACCTCAGAATCATGGCAGATACTGAGCTCAGCTCAGATGCAATTGACTTTAATGTACTTGAGAACGACTTTTTCTTGGGTCAACCTCGTTATGGGCGCTCCAGCAATAACATTAACGGAAGAAAATCTGTACGTACTGAGTGGAGTATCTCGATTGCGCCGATGAAAGAAGGTGTTCTGACTATTCCGAGCTTTTCCGCAGATGGTATGAGAACGGAGCCAATAAAGCTTCGTGTCACCGCAAGCCA
The DNA here is from genome assembly GCF_024181935.1 of Vibrio sp. Y51_MX_L26. Classification (NCBI taxonomy): domain Bacteria; kingdom Pseudomonadati; phylum Pseudomonadota; class Gammaproteobacteria; order Vibrionales; family Vibrionaceae; genus Vibrio; species Vibrio sp. Y51_MX_L26. The sequence goes on along the minus strand of NZ_JAMZAS010000001.1, from coordinate 73,883 downwards.
AGCTGAACCCAATCTCGATAACCTATTTAGCTTTAATATCAGTGTCGACAACAGCACGCTGTACCCTCAGCAATCTGCGACATTACGTATGCAGCTTTTGATCAAAGCGGATACCCGCCGTCTTGATAACCCACAAATTGTGCCTCCACAGATTGAAGGCATGAAGCTTGAAGCTATTGGTGGCTTACAGCAGGGACAAAAGATCTTAAATGGATTAGAAGTAGCGGTCATTGAACAGTCGTTTCGCTTAACGGCGAATCAGCCGGGTACTTACACCTTGATAGGTCCTAGACTGACAGGCTCTTACATTTATGGCGACAGCTTGACGGGCTCTACCAAGATCATGCCAATCAACACCAAAGCTGAGCAAATGCCTATCGAGGTAAAACCAATTCCAAGTGAATTTGAAGGGGAATGGCTTCCAGCTTCAGCGTTAGAAATGACGCAGAGCTGGCAAGACGATCAAGGCAATCCACTGTCGGTTAATGCGCTCAACACTGTCAAACAGGGCTCTTCACTCACTCGAAGCATTCAAATTAAAGCTCGCGGAACACAAGCCGAATACCTTCCACGAGTAAGTATTGATTATCCAAGTTCACTACGGGTCTACCCAGAACAGCCTCAATTCGACAGCGCGAGAGATGGCACCGTTATCATGACCGTGAAGCAAGTCATTATCCCCACTGAGGCTGGGTCATATACCTTGCCGGGATACCATTTGAACTGGTGGGACAGTCAAAATGATGAAGCAAAAAAAGCGACGTTACCAGAGCTACAATTAAAAATAGAGCAAAGTGACACCGGGCTTATCACGTTGCCGGAATCGCCTCTGCCAACACCACCTGAGTCAGCCATCAGTCCCGAACCAAACGGTGGAGTGAGCAGTCTCTGGCAAACCCTGACCTTTGTTTTCGCTGGACTTTGGGTGGCGACGTTAGGAGTCGCGATTTGGGCATGGAAGAAGCGTCCTATGACGGCGAGTAAAACGGTTTCGAATACCGAGCAACCTCTTTGCGTTGATGCGTTGAAAAAAGTCATCAATGAAGGGGACGCTGCTAAAATTGAACGCTCAGTAAACGAGTATCTAAACACTCACCGAGACAGGTTAAGCCCTGGTGATGCGCAAGCCTTAAAACAAGAGCTTGACGCCATGAACCAAGCGCGTTTTAGTGCCAATCAACAACCTTGGCGTCCAGACTCGCTACTGGCAAAAATTCAAAACCTTGGCAAAGCAAACGTAACGAAAACCGACCACCAGCTAGAAAAACTATAAAGAAAAATGGCAGCTCAAGTGAGCTGCCATTTTTCTTGTGCGGACCAAACTCACTTTAGCAGTTTTATCTAAAAATCAACCAAACTGTCTCAGTAACTTTGATGTTATGAGCATCACTTATTCAACAAAAGCTTGATGCTCGTACTCATATCGCCTTACGCAATTTCGACCATGACTCTTCGCTTGATAGAGAGCCTTATCCGACAACTGGTAAAGATGGTCGAAATTAAAGTCTTTGCCTTTCGTTTTGTAACAAGAATAACCGACTGACACGGTGAGCAGCTCACCTTCTGGGTTGTGTTGGTGTTTGATGCCTTCATCTTCAATGCATTGACGAATACGTTCCGCTCTCTGCTTTACCGCCTCTTGATCAGAGCCGATCATTAGTAACACAAACTCTTCTCCACCAATGCGACAGAAAACCTCGTCTTCACCTTTGGTATGATGATCCAAGATATGACCCACGCGCATTAGTGCGATATCCCCTTCGAGATGGCCATAGTGATTGTTAAATAACCCAAAGTGATCAATATCAATCAGGATAAGACCAAAGGACATCGCTTCCTCACACTCTAGCGCGCAATATTTCTGCATCACATGTTCTAACATACGGCGATTGCCAAGACGTGTCAGAGGGTCAAGTTTAGAAAGTACCTCAAGCTGTCGGTTGGCTTCTTCCAACTCTTTGGTTCGGTTCTGTACTTCTAACTCCAGGTTTTCGTTTAATCCGCGAATCGCCTCTTGCGCTTGAGTGCGCTGCAAAACCTCCGCTAGACTGGAAGCGAACATACGAATCACTTCACGTAGCTGAGAAGTCAGCGGCGCGCGCGTCAATAAGTTATCAACGGCAATAAAAGCGATGGGCCCGCTGCTATTCGAAGTCAAAACCGTCATCGCAGCCCAGCCAAAGCCGACAATATTACAGTCATGATAAATAGGAACGGATTCCTCAAATGCAACTTCACTAGGTACGGCGCGAGCTAAATTGATCAACGAAAAGTCTTGTGTCTCACCAAAGAAATAAGACTCATCCACCACATTGCCTTGAATGTCAGTCCCCCAAGTACCTTGCATGTATGAGCAGTTTTCATCGGTCAAAAACACCGCCATCCGATCAATACCAAGATTTTTGATGGCAAAAGTGACGGCCGATTTACATACATCACTGACGGTTGTACAGCGTGATAGCTCAACCATGCTTGAATGCAACATACGCACGTTCTGCTCTTGGCGCTTTCGAATGTAAATTTGTGAGAAAAGGGAGCCAAACGAGTCCAACATCTGTTTTTGATACGCTGTTATCGGCTTGCGATGAATAAAGTTATCAAGCGCGAACCAACCAAATGGCTCATTGCCATCACGTAGAATCAACATCGCGTTCCACCCCTGCCCAACCACTTTACCTGCTGTGTATATCGGCGCATCTTCCACGATCACTAGGTTGCTCTCAAGGCTTGACAGCGCAGCGATGTATTCTTCGCTCAGTTGGTGTAAATCGTATTGCGTGTGGAATTCATCAATGGTGATGCCTGATTCATCCGTGCCGTACGTTCCACTGAAACTACGCTTTTTCATATCTAGAAGCATCAGTGTGGAGCGATCAAACCCCAACCGTTGACGTAGCGCTTCGACGGCTTTGTAATACAAATCTTTTAAGGAATCAGGGTTGGAGATCTCGAGAGCAACTTGCTGAACTAACTTCATGTTCTCGATAAAGCGCTCGCGTTGGTTAATTTCATCGACATATTGCGCTTCACGAATGTCTCTGTGTCTCATCTCTTGCGACGCATTTTTCTCGGCGCGAATGCACTGCCAACGCGCCGCTGCAAGCTGCATTGCATCATAGCTTTCTTCATAGATATTGTGTGCCGTGCGAGCATGAACAGACTGAATCAGTAGGTAGGTGCGTTTGATAGGCGTGTTATCGAGCATCATTATGTAACTATCTCCACCTAAATCTTGGGTGTGATTCCAGTTACAAGTATTGATCGCCAGAGGAATGATGCTTTCAGAAGTGTCAAACTGACTCGCCCACTCCCAGAAGCTGTCAGGATAGCTTTGGATTGGGTAAAGCTCCCCGCGAGAGAAACTCACAGAATAACGGGGATTGATTGAAGGATCTTCAAAAATGGCTAAGGCTTGAGGGGAGAACAAACTCTCTAAATGATCAAATATCGCCTCCGCTAATAAGCGATGATCCCTCGTTGAAGACACTTTTCTTGTAAAACTTCTTAAACTCACCCTACCAACCTAATCTACTTTTTTATTCTCGATAAAAAACTACTTAGGCCATCATATGCAATCAATACAATCAAATTTGAGCTGTTAAGTCATTCGCAAAATTATCAGACTTAGTTTCACATTCGAGAGCTCTTCAGCACTTTTATAACCGTATTTCACATAAGTTACATGTTCTATAAAAAAGGGAGGGATATTTGTGCTTCCTTGCAAGAATTATTGGTATAGGTTGGTGTTATAAATCTGCAGCTTGAAAAGAAAAAGGCCCCTCAAAAAGAGGGGCAAAGTTACCATCGCTTATAGTTATTTAGTTATGCTTGTAAATATGGCGAATTAACCGAAATCACCATTTACGTAGCCTTGAGTACGGTCATCTTGAGGGTTACTGAAGATCACTTGAGTATCGTTATGCTCAACCAGTTCACCCATTAGGAAGAACGCAGTACGGTCAGAGATACGACGCGCCTGTTGCATTGAGTGGGTCACGATAACGATGGTGTAGTTCTTCTTCAGCTCTTCCATCAACTCTTCGATTTTATGTGTCGCAATTGGGTCAAGTGCCGACGTTGGTTCATCCATCAGGATTACGTCCGGCTCCATCGCGATAGTACGCGCGATACACAGACGCTGTTGCTGACCACCCGATAGACCAAATGCGTGTGACTTCAGACGATCTTTCACTTCGTCCCAAAGTGCTGCGCCGCGTAGTGAACGCTCTACCACTTCGTCAATGTGTTTCTTGTCTTTGATACCTTGAGCACGTAGGCCGTAAGCCACGTTTTCGTAGATGCTCATCGGGAATGGGTTTGGCTTCTGGAACACCATGCCAACCTTGATGCGAAGATCCACGACATCAATGTTGCCGTAAATGTCTTCGCCGTCCATCGCCAGTTTACCCGTGATTTTCACGCCTTCGATTAGGTCGTTCATGCGGTTCAAACAACGTAGAAGCGTTGATTTACCACAACCTGACGGGCCGATAAGTGCCGTTACTTGGCGAACTGGAATTGGTAGGTTGATCGATTTCAGTGCTTGGTTTTCACCGTAGAATAAGTCTAGGTTTTCAATATCAAATTTGTTCATTTTCTTAATCTCTTAAATCTTGAATTCGTGTCTTTTAACGTGCGTTCTTAATTAGTGTTGTTAGTAAGTTGCGGTGTTAAAACGTCTAGCAATCAGTTTCGTTACCATGTTGATCAGAAGAACAACCACGATAAGCACTGTTGCGGTACCGTAAGCCTGATTCCATTCTTCAACGGTAAACAGTTCGGTAGTCAGTTTGTATAGGTGAACGGTTAATGTACGACCAGAGTCCAACAGAGAATCTGGAATACGAGCAACCATGCCTGCTGTCAGAAATACTGGAGCAGACTCACCAATGACACGACCAATACTAAGAATGACCGAGGTTAAGATACCTGGCATTGCGCTCGGAAGAATCAAACGCCAGATAGTGTAAATTTTTGAAGCGCCAAGGCCGTAAGAGCCTTCACGATACGTTTGAGGCACTGCCATTAGTGCTTCTTCCGTAGTACGGATGATCACTGGCAGAATAAGAATACTTAGAGTCAGTGCCCCCGACAGAATCGAGAAGCCCAGACCAAGAATTGCCACGAAGAACGTCATACCGAATAGACCGAAGATGATCGACGGGATACCCGCCAACGACTCAGTACAGAATCGGATAATTTTTACCAATCGGCTACCGACTTTCGCGTATTCGGTTAAGTAGATTGCCGTCATGATACCCAGTGGCGCCGCTACCGCGATGGATGCGATAACCATGTAGATGGTCGAGACGATCATCGGGAAGATACCGTGCTCTTCACCAGTACGTGTGTAGTTATCAGTAATGAAGTTCCAATCTACGTGTTGTAGACCATTTGATAGGATGTACCAGATAATCCAGAACAAAAAACCTACCGTTAGTGCTGCCGAAATCCAAACCAAAGCGTTAAAGACGTTATCTTTGAACTGGCGAGCTTGTTTTAGTTTTGCGCGATCCATAATAGTCACCTTTAACGAGCGATTACTTCGCTTTTTCTCGGTTTAGGTAAAGAAGTACAGCGTTCAACGACATGATGAAGACCAGAAGTACAACACCAGTAGCGTAAAGAGCGTTGGCGTGAATACCGCTTGCGTAAGACATTTCAATCGCGATGTTTGCGGTTAGCGTACGTGCCGAATCCAAGATGCCTTCTGGCATAGCAGGTGCATTACCCATCACCATGATGATCGCCATTGTCTCACCTAGAGCACGGCCAATACCCAAAATCACACCCGTCATGATGCCTGAACGAGCCGCTGGAACGAGCAATTTGAAGATTGTGTAGATTTTCGAAGCGCCAAGTGCCAAAGAGCCTTCTTTGTATGCGCGAGGCACAGCTCGAATAGACGTTTCAGATACCGTGATTACGGTCGGTAGAATCATCACACCAAGCACGATGATACCTGCCAAAATCGTGTTACCCGCAGGGACATTAAAGATGTTTTGAATCAGCGGTACGATGATGACCAAACCAAAGAAACCATAAACCACAGACGGGATACCTGCCAAAAGCTCAACTGCAGGACGAATAATATCCGCAAGACGCTTTGGTGCGATTTCTGCAATGAAGATAGCCGTCAGCACACCAATTGGTACACCAACGATTACCGCACCTGCCGTCGATACAATAGATGCAACAATCATTGTCGCAACACCGTAAAGTGCAGGCGGCAGCCAGTTTTGTCCAAGAACGATGCCCGATATACCAGCTTCTTGGAATGCCGGGATACTCTCTCGAACAATGAAGTATGCAATAACGGCTAATGAGACGATTCCGATAACGGCACTGGTTAGGAACAAGCCGTGGAAGATACGCTCTTTCCAGTCTACGCGACGTTTCTCGCGCAGGCCGGGCTTGCTGATAGCTTTAGCGTCAGTATTCATAAGCTTTTCACTATTTGTTGCGATGGTCATTTAAAAAATCTCACGGTTCTGGGCGTTTTGCCGGTGAACACTATGGATAGAAAAGGCTCAGCCCTAAATGGTGGGCTGAGCAAACTTAAGAGTCCCGATAAAATTAGTGAACTGAGATGTAACCGTTTTGGTCAACTAGCTTTTGCGCATCTTCAGTTAGCATCCAGTCTAGGAATTTTTGCGTTTCAGCTGATGGCTTGCCTTCTTTGTAAAGAACAAGGAATGGACGAGCTACTTTGTAAGAACCGTTTTTCACGTTAGCTACCGTTGCATCAACGCCGTCGATTGCTAGAGCATTAACAGTGTTGTCTACAGTACCAAGAGAAATGTAGCCGATTGCGTATGGGTTAGATGCAACCATTGTTTTTAGTGCGCCGTTACCGTTTGCAACTTGAGCACGTTGAGAGATAGCTGATACCTTCTTACCAGAAATCTTCATTTTAAGAGACATGATGTCTTCAAATGCGCCACGAGTACCTGAAGCCGTGTCACGAGTAATTGCTACGATTGGCTTGTCTGCACCACCGACTTCTTTCCAGTTTGATACTTCGCCTTTGTAGATTGCAGTCACTTGCTCTGCTGTTAGGCCAGGCAGTTTGTTTTGTGGGTTAACAACCACTGCGATACCATCACGAGCAACCACTTCTTCGATTAGTGTTGATTCTTTTTCAGAGTCTTTTAGATTACGAGAAGACATACCAAGGTCTGCTGAACCATTTTTTGCTGCTTTAACACCAGCTGAAGAACCAGGGCCTTGAACTTCGATAAATACGTTAGGGTTCTTCTTCATGTACGTTTCAGAGAAAACTTCCATCAGTGGAGTTACGCTGCTAGAACCCACTGCAGAGATAGTTTCTTTAGCAGAAACAGGAGTCACTGCCATTGCGCCTAGAAGTGCGATTGCACCGATTACTGTCTTTTTCATCACAATTTCCTTAAGTGGCTTTATTGCCGTTGTGTTTCACTTGAACGGTGCTCACTTTAGAATTTGAATATGACAGTTGTGTTTCACTTAGTTGAACCCTCTATGACACGTTGTCATTTCTGTATATTAATTCCGCGACTGATCCCTCTACCGTTTTTAGCTTAGCGCTTTTATAAATTGCCGCGCGTTCAAAATGATAACTCCATCGATTTTGGTACATTTCATAACAATTGGATATGAGTAAGTCATTGATTTGACGAATATGGCAATTAAAATCGAAATGCTTATTTATAAAAAAGATAATAATCAAACCGATAGAGGGTCAATCATGCGTCAATTTCTTAGTACGCTTTCTATTAAACTTCAGGTCTTTTTACCTGTTCTATTCACCGTTGTATTACTCATCATTGGATTGAGCGTCGGAATCGGCAAGCTCGACCAAGCATTCAATAAGGTTTCCACTTCCACCAACAAGCTGATCATTCATAAAGAGGAACTCAGCGCCATCGTAGACAACACCTACGCTATGCGCATCAAAGCCATTTACAGTCTATTTAGAGCCGAAGATGTCCAATCTCTCAACCAAGAACTGTCTGAACGACAAAACAAAAACCGCGATTTTCTGAATTCCATCGATAGCCTCCCAGGCGTTCAAACCGAAGTGAATACTATGCGCAAAGCCATGGATCACTATGTTGATTTCACGCGCGTCACCATGACACCTCTGCTCACCACCAAACACTCTTCTGGCTACACCACATCCGATTTCAATCAAAAGTACGAATCTGCGATGGCAGAATATCGATTGGCTGGCGAAGCAATGATCAACGCCATCGACAACCTGTCTAAACAATTGAATCAAATCGTCACCGATGAAGTGGAAGCGAATGGCGAACAGCATTCAACCACGCTCACTTACAGTGCGGTTTCACTTGCGGTGATCTTGAGTGCTGCTTCGCTTATTAGTTGGATACTAGCCAGCTATATCGTTGCACCGATTCGTAACCTTCAAGGAACCATGCAAGAAGTCGCGAAGGGAAATCTATTGGTTAAAGCCGAAGCCATCGGAAAAAACGAAGTGTCGCAACTGGCTCAGGATGTAAACCAAACCATCGACAAACTGCGTGAAACCGTGAGTGCATTAGTTCGAATTAGTGAAGATGTGGCATCAGCATCGACCGAGTTAGCGACTGTTATGACTCAAAGCAGCGTTAACTCAGATCAAGAAAAGCAAGAAGTTGAGCAAGTGGCTTCGGCAATCAACCAACTAGAATCGACTGCAGCTGAAGTGTCGACCAATGCACAAGAAGCCGATAGCGCATCAAATCAAGCACGCATGCTTACCTCACAAAGTCTGAGCATGTTTGAGGAAAGCACTCGCGCAAGCGAAAAAATGGCAGAACAACTCAACGAAGCCGCAGCTGTCGTGACATCGCTGAAAGATCAATCAGAACACATTGGTCGCGTGATCGAAGTGATTGAAGGCATTTCTGAGCAAACCAACCTGCTTGCACTGAATGCAGCGATCGAGGCTGCACGAGCGGGCGAAAGTGGCCGAGGCTTTGCGGTAGTCGCCGATGAAGTACGTATGCTAGCGGCGCGAACTCAGGAATCGACGAAAGAGATCCAAACCATCATCGAAGAGCTTCAGCAGCAATCGGGCCACGCAAATGAAAGCATGCACTCTAGCTTAGCCATGTTGTCAGACAACCAAGCTCTGGCACAAGAAGTTAGCCAATCACTTGCTAATATCAGTAATGCTATTGCCGCTCTGAACTCAATCAACACGCAAGTGGCGACCGCATCAGAAGAGCAGAAACAGGTCACGGCTGATATCAACAACAACTTAACGAACATCTATGAACTAGTGAGCCAGAACGTGACTGGCATTACGCAGTCCGCCTCTGCCGCTCAAGAGCTTTCAGGCTTAGCGGAAAACCAAAAGCACCAACTTAAGCAGTTCCAAGTTTAAACATTCTGCTCAACACGATAAGTGCCAAAGGTTAGAAAAGAAAAAGCTCCGCACTGGCGGAGCTTTTTATAAAGGCAAAGCTATCAATCTTTATTAACGTAATAAGTATTATTCATCTGTCACTAACAAGAGAGAGCTTTTGAAACTTGAGTCTAATGGATCTCTATTGAAAACCTCACCATTAGTCGTATCAAGAGTAGCAACATGCTTACCATCACCATTAGGTGTGTTACTCCAAATATTACGTCCTAAAATATCGTCCTTGTCTGTCAGTGTATAACCGCTCGCAAAGCCTGTACCATTCATCGCTGGGCTATAGCAAGCTTGCTCCGTTAACGATACCAACTCTTTAATGTTTGCTAGTCGCCAATTCTTTTTGCCAGCAAAGTTGTGTAGAGGGTGGTTACCGGACGGATTACGAATTTGTTGGGCCGTAGACAGCGCGAATTGCCATGACATCGTAGCTCGCGTTCCGGTGCATTCTTCGTTTGCTGCATTCCATGTCATACCGACTGGACAGCGCATCCATGTAAGACCTGTTTTTAAGTCAGTTACAGTTCCCTTATCTGAATAAGTGTAACGTGTATTAGGTGCTGTTTTAGCAAACTCAGTCGAACACTCTTGTGCTGCCATTGCTACTTGAGAAGCCAACACAAGAGATAGCGCGGTCATTAGTTTCTTCATCTTATTGTCCCTTAACTGCTACTAGACGGATTGGGAATTGGTAGGAATCATAGGCATCTTCACTTGTACTGCTTGAGCGAATCTCAACGAATGAAGTGGCCCCTCTATCTGCGCCCCGAGAGACAATTGCGGGGAAATAAATCTCACCATCCATGAGCTGTGATGATGTTTCCGTAAACCTAAAACCATCATGCCAAAACGCACCTTTTTCTAAATAAGGGCTGCCTAAAGTTTGCTGTGGGAAGTATTTGACATTAAAACCATACACATTGTTCGGTTCATATTCTGTGCTCGGCGCAAATAGTGTCTTTTCACCGAAATCTAGTAAGTCATAAGTTTCACGGTAAGTAGGCAGGCGCCAACCAGTGATTCCACATAACGATTGTTTGTTTATGTACTCAACGTATTGGCTCGTAGTACAAATTTCATCGCCCACCTCTTTACAGCCCGCAAGATCTACATCTTTGCTAAATGGCTTAAATGTTTCAGACTCAAACGCAAATAGGCGGTCTTTAAATTGAATAGAGCTCGCATCCGCACTCTTGTTTTCCCAAACAAGACCAGTACGCTCATCCAAAGTGCAAGCCCACTCAGTGGCATCTGCAGCTAAAGCAGCGCCTTGTGAATCTAGCTTAACGAACTTAAAGCCCGCGCCTGTCGACGTTTGCTTGTCCTGTTTGTCGAAGCCGTATTCCGCATCTTGACCAGGGTAAGAAGCTTGAACCTCTGCAACGTCTGCAGCGCCATCAGCAAAGTGAAGAATGGCACCCGTATCGTTACTACCAACCGTTTGTTCAGCAACCGCTGCAATTTCTTCAGCAAATGCACTCACTTCCGCTTCAGACAAAAGATCAGAGGCTAGCGATTTACCTTGGAAGCTAAGACTTTGAGCAAGCAGCGCTACGCCTTTGGTCATTTGTTGTGGTTGCATCGCAGCTAATAGCGCAACCGTGTTTTGCTCTAGCTTGTCTAGCTCGCTGGCTTCTGCGTTAGACATCACCGAACCATTCAGCGAAACGCCTACACTAGCCAGTTGCGCTTTAACAATCTCTTCAGCTTGAGCAACGGTTTTACCGTCAACCACAAGACCTGCGAGCAATGTTGTTACACCATTTACTGTGTTACCCGTGGCTAAGTTTTGGCCTGGAGCTGCAAGACGCAACGTTTGGTTTGAGCCTTGATCAACTTGAGCAAGAATCGTGCTAGTCAAAATGTTCTTGTCGCTTGACGTCAGGGAGAACTTACCAGCATTATCCGTTTTAGCACTCGGTTCAGTAGTATCACAAACGTAGTTCTGGTTTAAATCGATACATACTGGCGTATCAAGAAGTGTACCTGCAGAAACGATGGTGCCAGCTACATTATAGGTCGGTGTTGACGTGTCACCACCAGAACCACCGCCACAACCAGCTAGGGCTAGTGACATAGCAACGAAAGAATATTGAAACTTCATAAATTTTGTCTTCTTTAGATTTTAATTAACGAGAACGAATCACTCTCACCATTGAAAGCAGGAAAAGTCCTAACAAGGTCCAAGGCGAACCACTGCCACCTGAACCACCACCACTGCTTTCTTTAGTGGTATCAGCACTACACTGATACTGAGCAAAGTGACTCACACCCCACTCTTTCAACACCCCAGAGTTCCCTGACACGCGGTCAGATACTTCGAGACGCCAAGTACCCCAACTCGGCTGACCGACAAGTGCTTGTAACTCCTCGTCATACTGAGCGGTGAAGTAACCTTTAAATCCATTGGTATTGCTTGATTGATGGCTAAGTAGCACAACCGATTTACCTTGTGGAGACACAAGCGTCACTTGCAGATCCTGCAGTGAGTCATGTTCGATGTTCAGGTAAACCGCAAACGAATCATCAATCGTGCGTGACTTGTCCGATAGCGTCTGAGAGAACAATCTGTCACCCTGCTCCGGCAAAGCGGAGTTCACTGGTTGAGGCTGGATATCGAGCTCTGGCGTACCATTAACCAGCATCAACTTTTCACTCCACTGGTGAGTCTTTAAGCCCTCAGCAAATTGGTAATCCAATGAGATAGAGGAATCGAATTGCGTGCCACATGTCAGACCGCTTGGTAAAGCCACCTTCATTGAGGTCGAGTCAGAAAGCGTTTCATCAAAATCGAAAACGGATTCGTTGTTTAGCTGCCATTGCCCTTTGATGCTCGCTTCACGGCCAGTTTGGCTCAGGCTCACACCAACGTCTTGACCTTGTGCGATGTATCGAGCGTCATAGCGAACGCGAAGAGGCGCTTTAAGTAAGTTGTGTTTGTTGAAGCTGTCCGTCAGGAATTGGGCATAGTCTTTATTTGGGAACAAAGTGTTTGCGGCAAACACGGTCGATTCCGCCAGATCATGCATTTTCACGCCACGACCAATGCCATACATGCCTTCAAGGACAATGGCGTCAAACTCGCGGAACACGCTATCGGTGTCATCACCGTATCGTTCAATCGATGCTTTAAGCGCTTGGAACAATGGCGTTGACCACAGCTCATCGCCGAGTTCACCGCCCACACTAACGTGCGCTGGATACTCTGAGCTCTCGAAGTAACGCGCTCTTTGGTTCCATAAGCTACGAGTTGTTTTGCGTGTTCCGAACATACCGTCCCAGTTGAACACCGTATCTAACTCGAATTCTTGGCCACGGCGAGCTGCGTCTAAATACTGTGTTCGGTAGCTCGCGCTGCCCGCCCAGTAATCACCAACACCTTCTCCAATCGCGCCAGTATGTCCATACGCCCAATCAGGAACGATTTGATAGTGAATCCCGTGTCCTAGCTCGTGCAAAATCACATCTGCATCTGCAGCATCTGGAGATACTCCGCCAACGCCTAACATCAGCGCACGCGAACCTGTGTAGTAAGAAGAGTTGTCGAGCGCTAAACCACGCCCATCAAAACGAAGCGGCTCTTCAAATAAGTCATAGCTCAAGCTCGATAAGTACTGCAGTGAGCTATCAAGATGGTAAAACGCCATCAACTGCAAAAAGGCATTGTCGCCAAGTTGAACTCTTTGCATCGCTTTTACATCCGCAAAAGATTGAACCCCCTCAGGCGGCAAAATACTGCTGGTATCACGCACAGGCTCCGCACCTACCGCAGGTGAAGACAGTAATGCAAGTGCATCCACCTGTTTAACGCGCTCGTTAGCTAGGTAGAACTTGCCACCGGACTGCAAAACTTGAATCTGCTTCTCAACATATTGAAGTGGCTGCGGATAATCCTCTAACGAATTCCACGCAGAATCAGGCGCAGCTTGTTGTTGCATTGTACGTAAATCAGGATCAAAGAGTGAGACGGGAACGGTCACTAACTCACCAGAGCTCAATGCTGGCGGCTCAGTCACTTCCAATCGAACAGGCAGCTCCAGTTCTCCGGCTGGCATCGCCTCACCATTACGAATCACCGTATCTTCAAGGCTTTTGAAAATACGCTCAACTTGACTGTCTTGGTTAGTCGACAGCACAATGGTGCGTTGCGGTTGATACTGCCCATCGACCCACACATCAAAGTTGTAATGATCTCCGAGCTGAGAACGGGTTTGATAGCGAAACTTAAGTTCGCCAGCGCTAGCGTAATTGGCTTGTAAGTAGCGCAGCGCTTCGGCTTGGTTCGTGACCGTAATAGCCGCGCTAGGGTAATCCCACTCAGCAGCGTTCGTCACTTGAACGCCTGCCAACGCAAGAGAAAGCGCTAAAAGTTTGAGTTTCATGCAGGGCTCCTACTAAAAGATGTACTTCGCGTTAACCGTAAAGTAACGACCTGGTTCCGTTGAGTAGCGTTTGCTCTCATCTGCTATGCCAGCAACGTCTTGGTAGCGAATGTATTCTTTGTCGAACAGGTTGATGATGGTCGCACTCAAACGAAAATCTTTGGTGATTTGGTAACTTGCCCCCAAGTCGAGCGTGTTCCATGAATCTGTTTGTGCGCACTCGGTCTTTTGTCCAAGTGACGTTTGGCAACTCGGCACACGATCCATCGAACCAGCCCAGTTCCACGTCGCGAACGCATTAAAGTCTTGCTGCTGATAGTTCAGCCCAACATTGCCCTCGAAAGGTGTGATGCTACGAACGTACTCGCCTTCGGCGTCCTTTCCGTCCACATAACCAAGCTTGGTACTTAGCTTCCAAGACGAAGTGAAAGCGTACGCGGCAGAAAGCTCGGCGCCGTAGGTTTCAACGCCGTGTAAGTTTTGGTATTGCTTGATGTAGTTACCAAAGTTATCTTGCCCTGTGGTAACAACATCGATGAAGTTTTGGAACTTGTTGTAAAACGCAGAAACGTAAAGTTGCGCGCGACCATTATCGAATTTGTTACCGATTTCAAACGAGTCCGAAGTTTCAGCCTCTAGGTCCATGTTCGGTGCAATGACAAACGGCGTTAGCGGCACAAAGTCATGGCTTACGAAGCCATACGCTTTATCGTATTCCGGAGCACGGTAACCGTGGTTGTACGATACATAAGCGATGTTATTGGCAAACACTTCACGAGAGATCGATAGGCTTGGAGATACCTCTGAGCTATCCATGTCTTTTAATGGGAAGCCGCCCACTTCACCCTCACCGTCCGGTGTTAGACGATGCGCATCAAAGCGCAGGCCGCCTGTAATGGTCCATTTATCCAGCTCCACCATGTCTCGAACGTACAGACCAATGTTATAAGCGCGAGCAGGAGCGAAAGGTTGTTTGGTCGAAGGCGTTACCCCGTTCCAATCAATCTTGGAATCGCTATCTGTGCGTTCATAATAGTCAGTAGAAAGCTCGATACCGTAAGCCAATTGGTGCTCAGCATTTGCAGCATAAATCGTATTGGTGAAATCACCACGGAAGCCAATTGTTTCGTCAATGAAGGTTTTGTGTTCTAGCTCGCGACGTCTAACAGTCAAACCATTGTGGTCAACTTGTCTCATTAAACGATTCGTGTCTTCCACCACTTCGGTGTGGCGCCAGTAGACCTTTGTATCTAACTCTTCGAACCAAGTTGGATTAATCGGTGTAACCTCTGCACCAATGTAAGCGCTGTACTCTTTTGTCGATTCATCTTCTGCGAAGTCTTCGATATGCCATTTGCCATCCTTCTGTATAGATGGCGAACCTTCCAGGCGTTGTTGGTCTTGCCGATAAAGTTCGGCACGTGCTTTGACCATCACTTCATCATTGAGGAAATGATTGATGGCGTATGACGCGCTGTAACCATCCAAATCGCGGTTGTACAAATCTTGGCTGAAGTTACGCGTCTCTTCACCTTGCCAATACGCCGCGTTGACTAAGCTTTCCGTGTCGCCAGAACGAAATGCCAGATTGCTCGCGCCTTTGTATTTATTGCTGATCCCCGTGTACGTGCCCGTGGCATCAACATAAAAGTCACGATCTTTTAAAAACTCGCCCGGCTGTTTGGATTTTAGAATCACAGCGCCACCGATAGCACCAGAACCTAAAACTGAGGAGCTCGCCCCTTTCACTACTTCTAATGATTCCAAATTAGAAAGATCAAACGTATCGCGGCCCACTTTGTCATTGCTGTCATTCGCACCAAAACCGTCTGCTGAGCGAATGCCGTCACGAATGATCATAATGCGGTTACCCGTCATGCCTCGAATCGTGATGTTTTGTGGACGCCCAGCGCCACCCGACACACTCACCCCAGGTTCGTGACGCAGCGCATCATAAAGCTCTGTTTCGCCCTTTTGTTCAATCTCTTCGCTAGTGACAACTGCGACGCTGCCTGCTAGTTCAGACATTGGTTGTTCAATCCGATTCGCCGTCACCACGACCTCTTCCATAGAGAAAACGTCAGATTTGGCGTGCACTTGGCTGGCAGCTAGTACCGAAAGTACTGCCGCTGACACTGGGGTAAGCTTCATTTACTGCTCCGCTTTAGATGTTTTAATTAGTGATAAAAGAAAGGCGTATTCTTTTGCTTGTTGTTCTTGCGCTTGTCGTGGGTCCATTTGGTGGCCCGAATTAAAATCGGTCTGCAACAAGTACGGCCCGTCGCGCTCACTTAGCGCGGAAACCTTGGCGAGATACTTGGCACCTTCCCAGTAAGGCACGCGCTGATCGATCAAACCGACTTGAACCAGCATGGGTGGGTAAGCGTCTTTATGAATGTTGAGAATTGGATCGTACGCTTTCATTAGCGCCAGTTGCTCAGATTTGGTTGGGTTACCCCATTCGCCATACTGCTGTGTGGTCAGCGGAAGTGAGGTATCCGACATGCTTGCTACCACATCAACAAAAGGTACTTTAAGCACGACACCTGAAAACAATTTAGGGTCTTGATTAACCGCTCCTGCGACCAACGTGCCACCAGCACTTGAGCCGATGGCAAAAACCTCTCTATTGCCACGTTCGAATGTTTGCAACGCCTTAGCCGCCGCGACAAAATCACCAATAGAATTGGCTTTTCGCACACCACGGCCTTGTTCGTGCCACTCATCGCCAAAATACCCACCGCCGCGAACATGGGCGATAGCGTAAATCACGCCTTGGTCGAGCAAGCTTATGACTTGAGGCATAAAGTACGGTTTCATCGTAAAACCATATGCGCCATAACCGTAAATCATCACGGGTGATTTCGCGTGTAATTTGTCTTTGCGATACGCCAAAGAGACCGGGACAGAAACACCATCGTGCTTGATAAAAATGCGTTGGGAGACATAACGTTGACTATCAAAATCTTGGTAAGCATCTTGAGAATACAAGGTTTTAGTCAGCGTTTTTACATCGAACTCTTCCCACTGAGGAGGCGTAGTCATCGACATGCTTCGTATACGAATCTTGTTTGATTCAAAATCGCCCAACGTGCTCAACCAAGCGACATTGCCATCCTGTTCCAATGGCAGTATCACTTTTTCCTGACCTTGGTATGAATACACCGTCAATGTCGCCACGTTGTTCGGCTTACTGAGTGCCACAACTCCTGCATCATAAAGGTAGAACTGGTCAAGCGGTTCACGAGGGGTAGTAAAGCGTTGCCATGTTGCGCTAAGAGGTGCTAGATCGGTTTGATAAAGTGCAAATGTACCTTCAAGGTTGCTGTTGATGTAAACGCGCCCTTTCGCCACATCCGCGTAATATTCCACGCCCGCTTCCGGCACTCTCAGTGAATCGCTTACGGTGCCCGTTTCTAGATCAACGAGCTTCTGCTCTGTGGTTGACTCGTTGTTGCTTTGCAGCACCACGTAACGGCTATCTGCCGCACGGTAGAAAGAAAGTAACCAATCTGATTTGTATTCGTGCCATACAACTGTTTTAGCCAAAGATTCAGTGGAGATGCGTAGGATCTGATGAGGTCGCTGTGTACGCATTTCCTTCGAAACGAGGTAAGCCATCTTACCATCAGGTGAAAGCAATACACCGCTATCGACGTGCGTTGCCAGCTCCGTAGATTGGCCAGAGAGTAAATCAACAACCACGGCGCGATATTGCTCGCTTCCATCAATATCTTCAGTGAAAAGCAAAGTGTCTCCGCTTACTTGCCACTGCCCTACTTGATAATACGGATATGCAGATTGACGTTCAGAGAAATCAAATACTGTGTTCTCTTGTGCATACTGGTTCGAACGTGATAGCAACACATAACCACTGTCACGACGCGTTAACGTCCATTCGCGTCCATTTACGATCGACCATGGTTTATCACCTTTATCTGCCACCATGGCTTCCCACTGCGCGAGCAGATCTTGCGTCAACGTCTGATATTTTTTTTGATGCTGTTCAGTCTTACGGTTCTGCTCTGTTAGGTAGGTAAGAACTCGCTCATCTTTACGAGCGTCATCTCGCAACCAATTAAAGTCATTAACGGCAAAGCAAGAACTAGAGGTAATTATGAGCCCTAAAAAAACATGAGTAAATTTCATATAGAGAGCGAATTCATTTATAGGATTAATACAATGGCGCGTATTTTGCCCTTAAATAAAAATGAGATCAATTATCATTTTCATAATCATGTGAAATTTTTATCTAGTATGTGAGGAAAAACGTTTGCTTGGACCGAGGTGATAAAACTTAATATCTCTCTAAATTAGCGATCTATGCTGTTTATATAAAACCAGATAAATATAAAAGCCTAGCAAACACGTTAGTATAGAAAGACATCATTTCGCCTGGAGATAAGCATAAAAAAACCCGAGTGCGAACACTCGGGTTTTGAAAAACTAAAATCAGTTGAAAACTGGTGCGACTTTTACTCTTCAGAGTTTGGTGCCGCTGGCTTTTTCTTCGGGATGAACACATCATCACCCACTGATACGTTTTTGTAGAAACTCTTGTCACGTTTAACAGGTTTCTTAGCCGACTTCTTCGCTTGAGGGCGTGATTTCTTCGCTGTCGCTTTCTTGTTACGGAAATCTGGCTTAGGTGGCTTCAGGCCTTTGAACTTACCTTTCAGATCTTCGAATACTGAAAACTCAAGATCTTGTTGTAGGTAAGCTTCTACACGTTTAAAGCTATCCCAGTCTTTTGGACCAACAAGAGAAATCGCATCACCCTTGTTACCAGCACGGCCCGTACGGCCAACACGGTGTACATATTCTTCAGTATGCTTTGGCATATCGAAGTTAATGACGTGTGTCACTGTCGCAATATCCAAGCCACGAGAAGCAACATCTGTTGTCACTAGGATCTTGAATACCGCTCGCTCAAACTGGCTCATGATCGTATTGCGTTGAGCCTGGTTCAAGTTACCACTCAGTGCAACGGCCTTCAGTTTCTTCTCGTTTAGCTTCGCTGTTAGGCGCTCAGTATCATCGCGCGTCGCCGTAAAGATGATAACTTGGCGATATTCTGCTTCTGAAAGTACGCGATCTAGAATCGCCTCTTTATGATCAAGATGATCACACAAGTAGAATTTTTGCGTGATATCTTTGTGTTCTTCGTTAGAAACACCGATAGCAATACGTTTCGGAGCATTAAGCATTTCAGCCGCAATGTCATTTACGTCGGCGTGATCCAACGTCGCAGAGAACATTAATGTTTGACGGCGACGATGCTTAGCTGCCTTATGGATACGACGAAGCTCTGGTGCAAAGCCCAAATCCAACATACGGTCTGCTTCATCAAGGATCAGAGTTTCCAAACCTTCAAGGTAAAGCGAGCGGTGCTCTAAGTGGTCAGCCAGACGTCCTGGTGTCGCCACGATGAATTTCGGGTAACGGCGCAGTGCTTTCACTTGATCATTAAAGTTCTCACCACCCAAAATCAATGCAGCTTCATAAGATAGGCCAGCAAGCATAGAGCGAAGCTCACCATACACTTGTTTCGCTAGCTCACGAGTGGGAGCAAGAATAACTGCGCGAGGGTCTTTGGCAGAAAACGATTTTGTCTTTAAAGACTTGTGAAGCATTGGTAATACAAACGCCAAAGTCTTGCCCGAACCCGTTTTCGAAGATGCCAATAAATCCTTGCCTGCAATCGCAACAGGAATAGCCTGCTTTTGAATGTCAGTTGGTTTTTTAAAATCGTAGTGTTTTAGGTTCTTCAACAATCGGTTGTCTAGGCCTAGATCTTTAAATTGCAAAGTATTCTCCAATAAATCAGTCAGCGTCTGAGCGCTCTGTAATGTCGTTTCCGCTCTAACGCAGCAAAAAAATAAAGCTCGGTATAATACCGCAAATCATAGGAGTATAGATAGAGATCACACAAACTAATTCCCACGGATGAAAACAAAACATCCTTTGCGGCTCAATTAAGAACAAACCCTCGCTTTATTGGTCAGCTGCTTGGCTTAAGATTTAGAGAAAAGCGAGCTCAAGGTGCGCCTCTCGTTCTCCAATAAAACTGCGTAAATAGCAGTTATTTGCGCCGAGAAACTTTCATTTGTGTCAATATCGTCTAAATTATTGATATCAGGAACGTGGCAAAAACACCTGCTATGAGAACTGTTGTGGGAATAAGGGAGATGATAATTCACTCACCTTTGTTAAGCTCAGGTAAAAGTTGACGTCAGGTACTCCATGAAATTCTTGGGTTTTTTTGACTTTTGCTACATCATGTACTGATAAAATGTATCCACATTTAACCTCGCTACTGTATAAAATAATAGTTGGTAGCGAGACTTTCACTATAAGCAAGGAGTTCTTATATGAACAAAACGTTGATCGCAGCTGCAGCAACTTCAGTACTTCTACTAGCAGGTTGTGCTTCTTCTGATGACGCAGCAACAGCAAATGCAGCAAAACTAGACGAACTAAGCAACCAAGTTAGCCAACTAAGCCAAGACGTACAAGCTCTTCAATCTGACGTTCAAAAATCAGGTGCAGCAGCAATGGCTGCTCAAGAAGAAGCTGAGCGTGCTAACGAGCGTATCGATAACATCGCTCAGTCTTACACTAAGTAAGACAAAAAGAAAAAAACATCATTAACTATCAGTTAGTTAGTGGCCATTAAAAACAAAAATGGCGATAAAATGGCGACATGTACTATGCCGCCATTTTGTTTTATTGTTGCTGTCACTTATGTGACCATGCTATGTGAACTTAAACAAAAACAACCTGAATCATTTTGTTAATTTAGTTCGGCCGAAATCAAGGGTTGAAACTCATTACTGCATGCTTTCTTTTATCAGCTAGGAGCAAGCGATGTGAAGCACTAAATGATGAGTCACGCTAAAACCGTTGACTAGTAGTCGAATATATCCAATAGATCTAAATCGAATTCAACACCACGTAAGTCATGTTCATTACACAAGTTCTTTAGCTTGTCATCGCAATACAACAACTCACATCCTTCCATCAATGACTTGAAAACGTACTTATCGGAAACGCTAGACTCAACGAACTTGAGCGACACCAAGCCAACCGGATGCTCATCAATGTATTCGTGTTTCGTATGTTCCTTGTCTTCTTCGCCAAAACTCATGACATTGAAAACCTGAAACTTCTCGCCATCAATCACGATAGGTAAAAACTCACCATCTGATTCAATGTATGGCTTTAACACTTCGACCGCTCGAGGCGTTAGCACCAAGCTCGCACCCCAAACGGATATGTCCGGGATTTTTACCGACGTCTTGTAGTGAGCGGTAAACTCCACACTCTCTTCTACCCAAACATCAGCCAGCCCTTGTGCTTTTACTGGCTCATTGAAAAGCCTATCCAACAGGGCATCATCGCCCGCATCAATGGCCCTTTGAAACGGATCATGCTCAAGAACTTTAAAGTAACGATTGAGGTTTCTTACCTGATATATACTCATTAAGCTGGCTTCCAAGATGGATCTTTCTTCATAAGAATTTGGGGAGGATGAGAGCCATCCTTTAACTGAGATTTGATAGTCACAAGTCTCGCTCTAAATGCACTTTCATTGTTGCGAATAACCGCTAACCTGCCAACCCACCTCTGATAGTTATCGCCATGTATGCGCGAGTGCGTCGGCGCTTTTGGCGTAGTGTAATGCCCTTTGTAGGCGGTAGAACGAGGAAGCCAAATTCCATTAATTGAATCATTAATGCCTATTCCGTACATGAACATTTGCAACCGAGCGTTAGTCATGGCCCTAACACGGCCATTCCCCATGATGATATGTTACTCTACATGGTTCGGCTACGGATCTGCAACAGCATACAAGTTGCTTACCAAGCGAATAGTAGGATAATTCTTTTCCTGTATCAGTTCGTAACGAGACTTGTCTTTGCTATCGTCTTAATACGCTTCCAAATCTGCAAACAACTGACTCAAGTGGTGTTTTCTATGGGTATATTATCAACACTACGGTGGTATGAGGCTTGGATATCCCGCTTGAGGGAGCAAATGAAATGGAAAAGCATTACTTCAAAGAGTATCGTTAAACTTACTTAGGGAATCCTCCGAAGTCGAAGGTAAGCTAATCACTGATAGACTTTTGGTCAGATATTGCACTTGATTTTAATTTTTATGTCTCGTGTTTAAGGGGATATTGGTTTACGGACATGCTGGAGTCGCTCACACCTTAAAGCTGCAGGAGTTATGCAGATAAAAGAAATTTATGTAGACTTCTAAGTTTATAAAAAGATACTTAAAATGTATAAAAAACTAATCATTCTTAGCTCACCTGTTCTTTTGGCAGCGTGCGCTGCTCCGAAATATACAGCAGAAGCAATCTCTGAACAATTCCAAAGCACAGAAATTACTATTATAAAAGACGACGCAACACGAGACATTTTCTTAGATTCAATGCAAGAATGGTGTTTGGATACAGCTCATAAATGCACTGTTGTGAGCACTGGAACTCCTCCTAAAAGCTCTGAACTGACACTTATTTATGTATCTCGCTGGAGCTGGGACTTTAGAACGTTTATTGCAGATACCCGAGTTAATGCATATAAAAATAACGATAAAGTTGGTCAAATCGAGTTCAAAGCACCAAACAGTGCCAATACCAACAAATTGGAAACGACAATAAACGAATAATCACTATGATGGATTTGTTATTTGGGAAACAAACGGTCAGTGAAGCTCAGTTCAAAATTAAATCAGGCGAAATGTAGCTTTACAACAAACTAGTCGAGCGTCGTATACACTAGAGCACGCGTTGATTTCTCATTGGTATGCATGTGTAAGGATAGAATATTAGACCTTCAAGCAAGGGACACTAGATGGGTTGTGCGGAGTCTATAGCATTAGAAATTCAGTCCCAATCATTAACAAGTTAAGTATGGAAAACTCTCAAGTATTGTATGATGACATTATTTCCTATTTAGATAGCACTAAAAATTTATCTAGAATGACCCACTGAAGGATTGAATATCAATGTCATGGGGGAGGTGATGAGTAATGTCAAATCTCTAAATATAGAACGTGAAATGCCTTTCAAAGGATGGGGAGAAGTAAGTCTCGATGAGTTTGGGTCATCAATGCAAAGTTTCTTATCCGTCCCTAAAAATACTATATTAGTAGCTTTAAATGGCGTATATAATTACAGAGGTATCAGGCAAGAGAATTACCTTCTTGACTCTGGTGAAATCAGGTATATAAACCGTATTAATTGCACCACACATGCCCCTACGACAAGAAGACACCCAATATTACCGACGCACTCGTATTTCTTATCTTAGCAATAATTATGTGTGAGCAGTGTCGTCAATCAATTGTTAAAGTAGAAAATGAAAAATCGGCTTCTCAGTCCTGTTTTAATCTTAGTAAGTATTTATTCCGCAGGAAGCGCGGCAAACGAAGGTCTAAATATTCAATTTTTTGACGCAGATGAACAAGGTTGTGCTAGTGTAGCTTGTAAAAATATTATTGAGCCTGAAAGTCTTAACCAAGCGAACGACTTCCCTGAAGAAAAGGAAATGAAACTTTAGACGAAATAGGCAATGCTTTGTTTACGCTCGGTCAAATGGGCTTAGCTGAAAACTTACAAGAAGGACCAATAGCACAGACAGGTCGAGATTAAACAAACCTTGGACCCATTTGACGATTCTTGAAGTGATATATGCGCCTGTACCCTCTTACTGTGATTTTGTATACTCCTATAAAACTACCTGAGGTCACGATCACTTCGGCATATCTGGTTAACACTAAACTCATCGCCGTAGCCAGCACCAAACCACAGCCTTTTAATGAAGCACTCGCTGCTCAGCTCCACGGCTTTAGTCCACTCTTTTGAATCAGTGGTGTAAGCTTGAGAGTGAATCAAAGACAATTGCTTTACATTTACATGCTTTGTGCCACCGACACGTTCTGCCATACTGGTGCACTAAATGACTAAGCAGTGGCAAATTTCTTCTTATCCTACTAATTTACCAGTCTCGGCCTGGTAATCGCTCATTTTGTGCAAGAACTTTAACGTCGATCCGCTCAAAGGTCTTGGTAAACCTTGCTGACAGCCAGCATCTTTCGCATTCTAAAAGGCTTACTTTACACGCTTGCGAAACATCGCTTCAGTTTCCCAGAGAACTGAATAATATTCGCGTCTCACTCCATCAAGTTTAACACTTTTTCGCTACAGGTCATGGGGTCGACTTGCTTGACGGGAAACTACAGCAAATCACGAATTTTGGTCATACCCCAAAAATGTATCATTACTCCAAAAGTAAGACCCTTTGAGTATTTCTGATGTCGTGCTGCCGTCTTGCTACCAACGCGCTGAGAGCTCTCCCAACTCTAGAGGATGATCACTTCGCTCAGCTATTCGTAATTCCCCGAGCAGCTGACTCAACTCACTGACGATGTTTTTCTGAACCGTATCATTGACCGTGAAGCGAACCGATTCCACCTCTAATACATGGTTGTGCAGCTCGGTCGACGGTGAGACATACTAAAGGGATTGTTTTTAAGGTATTGAAATTAGTTATTAAGTGTTAATTTTACTGGATTGTAGAGTGCTCTACGCATTACACTAAGTAAGATTTGATACCGCGTCTTAACGCCTGTTAAGGCGCGGTTATTTCGACAGGAACCCCATTCTGTGCGGCAATCGCTGCTTTAGCCTTCACATTTTTCAGTCCGAACTCATCCAGCCACCACTTTAACTCTTTTGGTACCTGTAGGTGATCTTTCTCACCATTGCTGCGAGTCAATGGCTCATGTGCCTCTAAAAATACACTTCTGTCCGGCTCTAGTGATACTTTCACTGGTTGGTTAATGATATTCACTTCTTCACCGTTACGAACTTTTTCAAACAACCATTCAATGTCGCTTGGGTCCATACGAATGCAACCTGCACTCACGCGCATGCCGATGCCGAAATCTTTGTTGGTACCGTGAATAAGGTACTCGCCATTTCCGTAGGCTAAACGCAATGCAAACATCCCAAGTGGGTTGTCTGGACCGGCAGGTACAACGGTTGGCAAGTCAATGCCCTTCGCTTTGTACTCGGCACGAATCGAGGCTGGCGGCGTCCACGTAGGGTTTGGACGCTTTTGGCTAATACGCGTTGTCATCACCGGGGTGTCTCGCCCAATTCGCCCGATTCCCACGGGGAATACATGCACAATATCTTCCCCTTTCGGGAAATAGTATAAGCGCAATTCCGCTAAATTGATGACAATGCCTTTGTGGGGTACATCTGGGAGGATCAGTTGTGTTGGAATAGTAAGAACGTGTCCCTCTTCTGGCAAGAAGGGATCCACGCCTTTATTTGCCGCCATTAAACCTAGCATCCCGACATCGTAGTGCTTGGCAATATTTGCCATGGTTTCGCCTTCTTGCACGACGTGGTTTTCAAGGCGACCAATTAAACGACTGCCATCCTCTGGTAGCTCGTACATTTTAGCGAATGACAAACCACTCGCTAAAGATAACGATACAGATAACAGCGTACGTTTTGCGAAACTCATTGATCGCTTTTTGCTAAGCATTTCACTTTATTCCTTGGCACTTTTAAAGAGCCGTAAGGTTATCTCTCTTTCTGTCTTGTGATCAACCATCGGCTTGTGATATTCCAGTAAAGAAAATCCCTCCCAAGTCCAAGGTTTATGGATGTATTTGTTTGGCACACTTTTGAGTTCAGGCACCCAGTGGCGCACGAATTGGCCATCAGAATCAAACTTCTCACCTTGGCTTATCGGGTTGAAAATACGGAAGTACGGCTGCCCATCACAACCCGTCGATGCAGACCACTGCCAACCACCATTGTTTGCTGCGAAATCGCCGTCCACCAGCTTACTCATGAAGTACGCTTCGCCCCAACGCCAGTCAATGTGTAAATCCTTGGTGAGAAAGCTCGCGACAACCATGCGAAGCCTGTTATGCATCCAGCCTGTTTGGTTGAGCTGACGCATTGCTGCATCGACGATCGGATACCCTGTCGCTCCAGTCTTCCATCGCTCAAAAGCCTGCTCATCATAAGACCACTGAATTTTATCCTCCCAGTCGATAAAGCCTTTGCCTTTAACGAGCTTTGGTTCGAAAACCAACAGATGCTGATAAAACTCACGCCAAATGATCTCACTCAACCAAGTTGCTTTTCCTTCTGTTAGGTCATTTTGTTGGTTTTCAGCATACAAGCGAGCAATACATTGCCTTGGTGACAATGCACCAATCGCAAGATAGGGAGACAATTGACTGGTGCCATCAATAGCCGGAAAGTCTCGATCTTCCTTGTAAGCATCACTGCGCTCACGAGCAAATTCCCTAAGCTGCTTTAAAACATCATTCGTCGAAGCAAACCAATCCTCGCTGGACTCTCGAGGATAGCTAAACGTGAAGTCTGAACTAAATCGAATTGGCTCTAATTGTTCCAATAGTTTGCTGCTTAGCGGCACTTGTTCGTGAGGCTTTGTTACCGTTGGCATTTGAAACTGCGTCAACCAAGCACGTTTGAATGGTGTAAATACCTTAAAATACTCACCTTGCTTATTGGGAACCGTCGTTGGTGGGTGCACACATTTGTCGTGGAACAGTTCAAAGTCGATATCATGGGAAGCTAGCGCCCCACTCACTTGTGCATCGAGCTCTCGTTCATTCACTTCATAGTGAATATTCGCCATAACAGACGTTGCTTCAAGTGTTTTCGCCCATCCACTAATCACTTCGGTACAATCAGAAAACGACGGCACCTCTTCATATAAAAAAGGAACATTCAGGCTTTCCAACTCGTCGTTGAGATACTCTAAACGACGAGCAATGAGATCCGCCTGCATCGGTGCCATGTGGTGTTCTCGCCACTGCTCTGGCGTCGCGATGAAACAAGCGACAACAGGCTGACCTGAATCTAACGCCGCCTTAAATGCGGTGTGGTCTAACGTTCGTAAATCACGTCGAAACCATACTAAGATCATGGTGTCTCCTTCGTTTCGTCTACTCTGTTAGGTGCAGTTTCTCAATCACTTCAGAACATCCAATACGTTCTCCAAAACGTGTTTGAAGCATTTTGATGGACTCCACTTGCTTAGCTGCCAGCGCTTTATTGGAAAACAGGTAAATGAGCGAGTAGCTATCAACAACTTCGTGCTCCAGCAAACCAGAGACATCATCAACTTTGTCGATCAACGTCGTGTGATACCCTTGCTCACACAACTTCGCCGCTTGAATCCAGCTCTCTGCTTCCCTATGTTGTTCAAAGCTGATAAGCAAGCACTTCCCTTTGGAAGCGGCTTTGTTTTCAGAGTCGATAACAAGGGCAAGACGAGTGATCAAACAAGTTTGAAATAACCCCATCTGCAACGATCTCAGCGATCCTTTGACCATCTCCAGCGCGTCAAATACAGGGTCAATAAATTGTTCAATAACCAAGTTCAATGGATACTCTTTGATAACAGAGGCAAGTAAGCTCTCCGCTTTGCCTCGATTCAGTTTCGACAGTGCTGATAACATGGTTTCTACTTCTTCGAGAGTACGAACTTCATTGTTGACTTCTACGTCCGCACTTTTTCCCAACAGTCCCTTTACTTTACCGATTGCAATCCCCTTCGCGAGCCAACTCTGGACTTCACGAATCGTATCGAGATCTTGCTGTCGATAAAGTCTGTGCCCTTTTTCTGTTCGCTGAGGCTGGATCAAATTGTATCTTCTCTGCCAAGCTCTCAGCGTAACTGGCTTCACACCCGTGATTTCTGCGACATCTCGGATCGCGTATAGTTTTTCTTCTGAACTACAAACCATAGCGTAATCTCATCTCCTGCGGATACGGTTCTAAAAACTTCTGTTTTGCTAAATACTCATCTGGGTAAGTGTTTAAGTAGTGTTTAATCAATGTCAACGGTGCTAACAATGGCAATGTACCAGTGCGGTAGTCATGAATTACTGTTGCTAATTCTTCTTTTTCGTCTTTAGTTAAAGCGCGTTTAAAATACCCTTGTAAATGCATTAGTACGTTAGTGTTGTTTTTTCGGCTAGCACGATTCGCAAGTGCCTTCATAAGACCTAAGCGATACTCTTGATAGAATTCTTCGATTTCATAGCTAGCGACATCGGCAACTAAACGACCAAGAGAGCGGTATGACTCAGGGTGATGCGCCATCAAGGTCAACTTATAGCGCGAATGAAAATCGATAATTTTGCCTCGAGTTGGCTCTCCGTCCATCGAGTCATAAAAGTCGTTTAGGCAAAATACTCGGGTAATAAAGTTTTCTTTTAATACAGGATCGTTGAGTCGGCCATCCTCCTCGACGGGCAACCAAGGCATTTTTTTCATCAGCGTTTGTGTGTACAAGCCGACGCCTTCTTTCGCTGCGTTATTTTTGCTATAAACCTTGACGCGCTCCATACCGCAAGTTGGAGACTTGGCACAGACGATGTAACCACAAAGTTGCTCGCTTTGTAGCTCCTCCACTTTGTTAGCAGAGTAAGCAAGCATATTATCGGTATGGTCATTTTCTGGATTTTTAGTTTCTACCAGCGCCACACGCTCTTCTTCGGAAATCAAACGAATTGTTGGTCGCGGCACTGGCATTCCGACGCCCACTTCGGGACATACCGAAACAAAGTCAAAATATGGGCTGAGCTCTTTAGTCACAAAGTTACTGACTTTATGACCAGAGTCAAAACGAACCCTTTCACCCAAAACACAAGAACTGATACCTACTTTGATTGAAGATTCCATGATGACGCATCCCTATACAAAATGTTTTGTTGTATAACTTATAGCAAGGCTTTTTATATTGTACAAGAAAATAAATTGTACAATATAATCGTTTTACTCTTCTCAAGAGCATTTCGATCAGCGCTTTCTCAAAAGTTTTTTATGTTCTCAATGTCCATTTTGTGCGCGCAATCGACAAATCGCTCAAAAGCGAATCGATTGCTCTTTCGCTTTCAACAGATTTAGTTATCAATGATGTTCATGGTTTCTAAAAGCGTGGTTTTTGTGACTAAGCTCTCAAGGGGGCACTGTACGTCCCGATATTATTGCTTCAACGAAAACGAACAAGTTCAACAGAATTGGTAATAGCGTTCTATACTAGAGGCGTTTTATCAAAACAAAACTTTGGAGAGCACTTATGGCAACCCCACACATCAATGCACAACCAGGTGATTTCGCTGAAACGGTTCTAATGCCAGGCGACCCTTTACGTGCTAAATACATCGCAGAAACGTTTCTTGAAGATGTGAAGCAAGTTTGTGACGTTCGTAACATGTTCGGCTTTACTGGCACTTA
The DNA here is from genome assembly GCF_024181935.1 of Vibrio sp. Y51_MX_L26. Lineage (NCBI taxonomy): Bacteria > Pseudomonadati > Pseudomonadota > Gammaproteobacteria > Vibrionales > Vibrionaceae > Vibrio > Vibrio sp. Y51_MX_L26. The sequence goes on along the minus strand of NZ_JAMZAS010000001.1, from coordinate 44,791 downwards.
CAAAGGCAAAAAAGTGTCTGTTATGGGTCACGGCATGGGTATCCCTTCTTGCTGTATCTACGTACACGAGCTAATCGCAGAATACGGTGTGAAAAACGTAATCCGTGTAGGTAGCTGTGGTGCGGTACGTGACGACGTTAACCTAATGGACGTTGTTATCGGTATGGGTGCTTCTACAGACTCTAAAGTAAACCGTATCCGTTTCAACAACCACGACTTCGCTGCAATCGCTGACTACGGCCTTCTAGAAGAAGCGGTAAACCAAGCGCGTGCTCAACAAGTACCAGTGAAAGTTGGTAACGTATTCTCTGCAGACCTGTTCTACACACCAGAAGCTGACATCTTCGAGAAGATGGAAAAACTAGGCATCCTAGGTGTAGACATGGAAGCGGCTGGTATCTACGGTGTTGCTGCAGACCTAGGTGCGAAGGCGTTAACTATCCTAACGGTTTCTGACCACATCATCCGTGGCGAAAAACTAAGCTCAGAAGAGCGTCAAAAGTCGTTCAACGACATGATGAAAGTTGCGCTAGAAACCGCAATCAACATCTAAGAACAAGTAGTAAGTAATAATTTGCAGCCAGAGTTATTGCTGGCTGCCCGAATTATCCCGAGGGGGCGATTGTGTCTAACGGCGAACTGCCAAAAGACGCAGATGGGTTACAACTCAACTTTTGTAAAACATTGGCGTGTGACAACTTTGGATTGAGTGATGCAAAGCGTTACGTTCTGCAACATGCTAACCCTAAACGTCCGGCGATGGTATGCCGTGAATGTGGAGCTTTCCCCCCCTTACTTAACAATCGCGATGTCGTGAACGAACTTCATCGCCTGCGACACGTCCACAGTGACGGGTTGCCTGCGTGCCGCAATGATGATTGCGAGAACTTTGGACTATCCGTCCACACACATAAACACCTCTACCACGCTTTCGGTTACAGCGGCGATCGTCAACGTTACCGTTGTAAAGCGTGTCAAAGTACCTTTGTTGATAAATGGTCAGGCGCGAACAAGAAGCTACAATTCCAAGAGAATTTAATGGGCTTATTGTTTACTGGTTACTCTGTGCGCGAGATCTGCCGAAAACTCAGTATCAACCCGAAAACCTTTTACGACCATGTTGATCATATTGCGAGTCGCTGTCGCCGTAAATTAGCCACTATTGATGCTCGTTGGGTAAACCACGCAACGCACTATGAATTGGCCTCAAACTATGTTGCATTGCAGCCAAACAGCAATAATGGTGTCTACTGGATTGTTTCTGGTGAAGCCCACTCAGGCTATATTCTTTGTCAACATGTGAACTATTCTGCTGATGAAGAGCCAATCGCCACGCTAGACCATAACCCGTACGACGAGGTCTCTCGTTTTGTTTCCCAAGAGTACACAGCGGAAGCAAGTGAACCGCCAGCGGAACCTTCGAACCTCTTGCGTGAGCGTATTGACCAAAAATACCAAACCATTTTGGCTCGCGGTAACGTGGAAGATCCTCTTGGTAATCTTTCTGTATTCCATTACCCATCTAAAGGTGCATTAGTTCGTCCGCCTTACACATCATACGCTCATTACCTGCATGTACTTGATATGTGTTGCCCCAACAAACGTGTATCTCTATATATGCCTCAAGACCCCCTACTACGTTCGGCAGCACTGAGCGTTTGTTTGTCTCGAATTAAAGAGAAAAATGTCGACTTGATGTACGTAGAAGAAGACGCAAATTGGGACATGAGCACACCTTTTGGCAAGGTCGATATCGCCTATATGAGCTGGTGGCGAGATCGCTGGGCGATCTCCACTCAAGACGAAAGCCACAAAGGCATTTGCTACCTTGCAGGTGATCGAAATGAGCCCGAGAAATGGTTTAACGTTGCAACAACTCGCCATGTGCAGTTCTATCAAAATCGCTTCCAGATCCTTTTCGAAAGCTTCATTAACGAGCCACGTCGCAAATTACGACCTGCTGGAATTTTACCTCTTTTAGATATATTCAGAGCTTGGCATAATTTGTGCTATCAGGATAAGCAGGGTCTTACCGCCGCACAAAGGCTAGAAGTCACTGATGCTCCTTTGACCATCAAACAGCTCCTATCGTAACTATTGGCATTTAGATGTAGTAATTAGGGGCTGTGACAGTATACATTACGGCACCTAATCGTTTACCAAAGCGTTATCCGCATCGTTTTGGTAATAAAACATGCATCTAACCACTTAATATTAGGTGTGAATTCCAGTTCGATAGTCATGGATGTGAACGTTGGATAAAAACCAAATTCAGCTAGAAGATGAGCTCAAAAAGCTTAAAGGCCAAATAAAAACGGCCCCTGAACACACCTTCAGTATTGCGCAGCAATACCGTATCCGCGCGGAGCAAATTTTATTTGTGGATGGTGAAATCAGAGCATTGCTGATAATGGCGCAGTGCTGTTGGTGCCTAATGGATTACCGACAAGGCTTAAAGCTAGTCAAAGACGCCTACAGCAAGCAAACCCAACTTGAAACCGACGACCACCTGCCCGAAATTCTTCATTTGTTTGCTCTCCAATATTGGGGACAAGCAAAGTATTACTCAGCCCAACAATATTGGATTAATGCACTCGAACAATCTGCCCTCGTTGATGATATTGAAATTCAAATCGAATCTCTAATTGGGCTTGGCAACGTATGGCGCATCACAAATGAGCATCAACTTGCCGCTTCCACTCATGAGCTGGCCGTTAAAGTGGCAAACAACGTCCGTATTGCTTGGTTGGAAGGCAAAGCTCGTATCCTGTTGGCTTGGGACTATTACTTACTGAATAAGTTTGTCGAAATGCTCACTGTGCTGGATGGTGCAACCGAAGTACTAAAAGATCATGATGACAGCACATGGCAAGCCGAGATCTGGGACTTTAAAGGCTTAGCGCTACTTGGGCTAGAACGCCTTGATGCCGCAGAAGAAGCCACACAAAAGGCCCATAAACTCGCTATTGAACATGATCTCATTTGGATGAAGGCACACTCGTTTATTAGCCGCGCAAGGCTCGAACTCTTGCGCAAAAATACGGATAGTGCAGCAAAGTTACTACTCGCAGCAGAAGAGTCCGCGCTTAGTTTTGACAACGGCGAGCTACTAAGTCAGATCTGCTTTCAGCAATCCCGAGTCGCTGAAGAGCAAGGTGATTTTGAATCAGCGTTTAACGCGTTTAAAAAATACCGTAAACATGCACTTAAAATGCTCAAAGAACAGACTCATCGAGTCAGTATGGATAAAGCACGCGGCTCCAAACGCCAGCTAGAGCAACGAGCGCGTAAGCTGATTAATCGTATCCGTTCCCAACATGAATATGACCCTGAAAAACAGTTTTCTAATGTTGTGTCCGAGACCTACTGGTGGGAACAGTTAGTTCTGTTTAAAACAGAGCTCAAACGCTCCAACCACGCGATCATTATGATTCAGCATGCAAACCCCGAATTTCTCGATGTTTGTACTGAGCTAGTTCATGCATTGACGACCTCAAATGATCTCATCTCACGAATTTCCAGTGACAGACTAGCTATGTTAATTGCAGAGAAAGGTCAAGCAGCAGAAGATGTCTATCGCACGGTTCAGGCAATGTTAGACATCTATCCATGGAAACGTCGCGGGCTAAAAGGTCCCAAACCGATACTGTATTTGCAAGATATCCTGACCTTCCCATTCACTTTAGAGCAACTCGAAGAAAGCTATATTGAGGTAATGAAGCATGGAACAACTGCTTAGCAAGGTCACTGACGCAGGCATCGATCCTTCTTCCGTCTCTGGTGAAGAAGCGATTACGCTGTGGGAGCACATCGGGTTACATATTGCATCCACGAACCGAGAAAAAGCACATTGCTATATCATTAGTGCCGAGTATCGACGAGAAATTAAACAGCTCAACGACAGTATCGAAGAACTACGACAAGCCCTTGAGTTGCTCGTTTTACCCGACGATGTAGAAGATATTCTGTCTGTAAAAGCAAGCTTGAGTGATCGTTTAGTAGAAGTAGGTGACTACAACGCAGCATTAACCGAGTATGTCGCTGCAACGAATATCGCCGTCGAATATGGCTATATTGATGAGTACGTACTGGCTATTATTGGAATGGGCAATTTGTGCGATGCCTATGGGGATCACCATCGCGCCTTGCGTTATTACCAAAAAATCGATGCGATCGATCACGCCATTAGCAGTCGCTCCCTACGTCTGCGCTACAAACTTTACATGCTTGCCTGTTACATCAGTTTGAACCGTACCGCAGATGCACAAGAATTATTGAGTGAGTGTGAAGAGCTAAGTATCCTCGTCAGTGATAAAAACCTTGCTGCGCAAATTCATCTCTACCGAGCCAAACTGCATCGTTTGCAAGAGGATTACCCTAACGCATTGCTTGCTATCTCGAATGTTCAGTATACGACGGGCAGTGCTACCACGTACTGGTTGTCCACAATGGTCAAAATCGAGACCGCATATTGTCTAAACGGTGTCGGACACATCTCTTTAGCCAACTTAGTGTTGGACTCTATCGGTAAACGAATTCAGAAGCACTCTTCTCCTCTTGTCGCTCAGCATTTTTACAACGCAATGAGTCAAGTTTACGCTTCTCAAGGGTTATTTCAGAAAGCATTAAACTGTGAAAAAAAAGCGTTTCGCATTGAATCTGACCTTGTCAAACACATTCCAATTGGTGAGTTGGGTTCTACTCAATTACGTCGACTTTCTCGTTTTGAGCTACAGCTCAAACTCATTTTGTCAGAACTTGAAAACAAAGAACTCAAGGAAACCACCAAACAACATAAGAATACGGTCGCCCAACTACAGCAAGATGTCTTTACTGACCCGCTAACCTCTTTGCACAACCGGCGCTGGTTAGAAGTCAAACTCAAAGACCTGCTTTTGCACGATACTGAATTTGCGTTGATGGTCATCGATATTGACCACTTTAAGTCCATCAATGATGAGCTCAGTCACCTTGTTGGAGACAAAGCTATTAAACGTGTGTCTCAAGAATTAGCAGGATACTTCAAATTTAAAGGCGCTTCTTGCGTTCGCTTTGGCGGTGAAGAGTTTCTTGTCATTCTAGAGAATAGCAATCTAGAACGGGCAGAAATGCATGCCGAGAATTACCGCGAACGCATTTATCAATATGGTTGGGACGATATTCTTGGCGAGCGGGGGTTGACCGTATCGATCGGGATTACCTTACATCGAGAAGGAGAGAATACACAACGTACCTTCTACCGCGCCGATAAAGCCTTGTACCGCGCCAAAGCCAATGGCCGAAACCAAGTCTGTACCGAACTTTAAACCATGCCCCAATCTTCACTTGGGGCATAACCGTGGCTTTGATTCTCTATTCCTTCCTTTATTACTACTTAGTTTGAATATAGTCGCCTTCACTTCTTATTGTCCTCGAATCGCAATCGATACGGATATCGCATAAACATAATTCAAGTACAAAATAACTTGATTGAACGATAGTTAAGACAAATACTTAAACTGTTAATTTACGTAAGATTTTCCATTAGGTAACAAGCACAGGCAGGTAAGATGTTTCTAGACTATTTTGCACTTGGGTTACTCATCTTCGTTGCTTTGGTGATCTTCTACGGGATTATCGTTATTCATGATATTCCGTATGAAATTGCTAAAGAACGCGAACACCCTCATCAAGACGCAATTCATTACGCAGGCTGGGTTAGCCTTTTCACTTTACATGCACTGTGGCCATTTTTATGGATATGGGCAACATTGTGGCGCAAGGAGCGAGGCTGGGGCTTCAAACAACTTGAGCAAGAAACGCACGACATTCATCACCGCCTTGAAGAGCTCATCGACGAAGTCAACGAACTCAAAAACGAAGTATCGATGTTGAAACAACAAAAGATTCAGCAAAGGCCTTTGACTGAACAAAGTAAAGAGGACGAATAATGGATTTATTGCTGATTCTGACTTACACAGCCCTTTGTATCGCCATTTTTAAAGTCTTTAATATTCCTTTGAACAAATGGACCGTACCTACAGCCGTACTTGGCGGCGTAGTGTTGGTGGGCACACTCGTCCTTCTTATGAACTACAACCACCCATTTACTCAGTTAGGTAACCAAGTATTCCCGACTACGCCTATCGTCTCTGGCGTGCGTGGCCGCGTGGTGGAAGTACCAGTCCAGGCCAACCAACCGCTCAAAACGGGCGATATTCTTTTCAAAATCGACCCTGTGCCTTTTGAAGCAGAAGTCGCACGCCTTGAAGCGAAAGTGAAAGAAGCAAGCCAAGGTGCGTTGGGTTTAGAGTCTGACTTGAGAGAAGCAGAAGCGGCGGTTTTGAAAGCGCAAGCCGATAGAGATAAAGCACAAAGAGAATTTAGCCGATATCAAAGGGGCTTTGATCGCGGCGCGTTTACGGAACAAGATTTAGATACTCGACGCCAAGCGTACAAAGCGGCAGAAGCCATGCTAGACGTTGCCATTTTGCAGCAAGAGCAAGCACAGATCGCATTAGAGTCGGAAATCGGCGGTGAGAATACCCAAGTCGCGCAACTACTCGCTGAGCTACGTAAAGCAGAGTTCAACCTTGAGCAAACCGTCGTTCGTGCGCCAACCGATGGTTACGTTACGCAATTGGCTTTGCGCCCTGGTGTGATGGCTGTGCCATTGCCGCTTGCCCCAGCAATGACCTTCGTGCATACCGAAGACATTACGTACACCGCTGCGTTCAGACAAAACTCGCTACAACGTTTGAAGGCAGGCTTTGAAGCGGAGTTTATGTTCCGTGCGATACCGGGCAAGGTATTCCGTGGCGAAGTCATCGACGTGATTCCAGCCATTGGTGAAAGCCAAATTCAAGCCAGAGGTGCTCTGCTTGGTACCGATGCCCTGCGCACAAGCGGACGTGTATTTGCGAAGCTGAAAATCACGGACGATTTGAGCGAATACCACCTACCAATGGGTACCGCGGTTGAAGTCGCCGTTTACTCAGACAGCTTTACTCACGTGTCAGTGATGCGCAAAGTGCTGATTCGCATGAAGAGCTGGCAGAACTATTTGTACCTAGACCATTAATGAACAGCTAGCTCATTCATTTATCGATGAAAATAGTATCAGAAAGTGTAATCGGGGGCTGACAATCAGCCTCCGATTTCATTCTAGCCATCCAGACAGATAGCATTCCCACTTTTATCAATATTCTGTATAATGCGCGCCTTATTTTTAATGCTTGCTAAAAAACAAAGCCAGTCAAAGGGATACGTGAATCAAATCACACATTTCCTGAAGAAAAATAGAGCAAACAATAAGCAACTTGGTTGTTTTGTATATATGTTACACAATCAAATAACCAATGCTTTCCAACAATATAAATGAACGTTCTTTAAAATCGACCATTGAACTGAGGTTATCTATGAATCTTTCTGCTAAAACCGTTGTGGTTATTGCAATCGGTGCTGCTCTTTACGGCATCGGTGGCCTACCTATGTTTGGCATCCCTGTGTTTGCAAACACAACGCTAAAACCAGCCATGGCAGTATTAGCATTGTTCTCAGTACTATTTGGCCCACTTGTTGGCTTTTTGGTTGGTTTTATTGGCCACTGGGTCACTGACCTATTCGCAGGTTGGGGCGTATGGCTCACTTGGGTACTTGGTTCAGGTATTGTTGGTTTGATTATCGGTCTATTCCCTTCTCTAACGCGCTACCGTTTAGAGAAAGGCGATTTCAATATGAAAGACTTCGCGTTATTCGTAGTACTTGCGCTATTAGGCAACGTATTTGGTTACGGTTGCTCTGCATTCCTCGACACGATTTTATACGCAGAACCGTTCACTAAAGTGTTTACCCAGCTTTCAATTATCGCGATCGGTAACACTATTCTTATTGCTATTGTTGGCTTCTTCATTCTTAAGTCTGTCGCTAAACGTAACAAGCAAAGCCGTAACTTAACAGAGGCTTAATGTCGAATGACAATCGAATTTTCTAACTTCTCTTTTAGATATGAGTCGCTGGACAAACCGACGCTAAAAAATATCAATCTAAGGATAGAGAAAGGAGAGAAAATCGTCATTATAGGTCCAAGTGGTAGTGGTAAATCTACCCTTGGGCAATGTCTTAACGGACTGATCCCACACGCAATCAAAGGGGAAGCCAGTGGAACACTGACCATCAATGGTCAAGACACTGCCCCTTTCGACATGCACCAATACACTGAGCAAGTTGGCACCGTACTGCAAGATACGGACAGCCAATTTGTCGGCTTGAGCATTGGCGAAGACATCGCATTTGCGCTGGAAAACCAGCTAACTTCTAACATCGACATGTACCCATTGGTCAAAGCCACGGCCAAAATGGTCGACTTGGAACAGATGTTAGATCGCTCTCCCCACGATTTATCTGGCGGGCAGAAACAGCGTGTTTCTTTGGCGGGCATTCTCGTCGATGACGTCGATATCCTTTTGTTTGATGAACCATTAGCTGCGCTTGACCCTAAAACGGGTAAAAAAACCATCGAGATCATCGATGAGCTACACCGCGAAACAGGCAAAACCATCGTAATCATTGAGCATCGTCTTGAGGACGTTCTGCATCGCTCAGTTGACCGTATTATCTTGATGGAAAGCGGCGAAATCATTGCCGATACAACGCCAGATGAAATTTTAGCGTCGCCTCTGCTAGAAGATTACGGCATCCGCGAACCGCTTTATATTTCGGCTCTGAAAGAAGCAGGCTGCGCGATTGAGGGCGATGCAAAACCTTCTAGCTTAACTACCTTACCGTTGGAGCAATATAAACCAGCAGTACAAGCATGGTTTGATGGTTCAACAGCACAACCACCTAAAACGCCAGCCGAGACTTTGCTTGAAGTCCGTGGCCTTACCTATTCTTACGACGGTGAGAAAAACGCGTTAGAAGACGTGAGTTTTGACATCAAGCGTGGCGAGTTTGTCTCTGTACTTGGCAAAAATGGCTCGGGTAAATCGACCATCACCAAACTGATTATGGGCGTTATTGAAGCGGATAGCGGCTCAATGAGCATGAATGGTCAAGATCTTAACGAACTGACCATCTTCGAGCGCAGCCAGAAAGTGGGCGTGGTGATGCAAAACCCGAATCACATGATTTCCCATCACATGATTTTCGACGAAGTGGCCTTCGGCCTCCGTAATCGTGGCATTGAAGAGAAACAGATCGAAGCTAAAGTACTTGAAGTCCTTGAGCTGTGCGGTTTGAGCAAATACCGTCACTGGCCAATCGAAGCATTGAGTTATGGCCAGAAAAAGCGCGTGACCATTGCGTCAATTCTGGTCTTGGAACCAGAGCTTCTGATCCTTGATGAACCGACGGCAGGTCAGGACTACCGGAACTACACGTCTATGCTGAGTTTCATCGAAAAGCTCAATCGCGAGTTGGGCGTAACCGTGATGATCATCTCTCATGACATGCATTTAGTGCTGGAATACACCACGCGCTCTATCGTGATTGCAGACAGTAAATTAGTCGCGGATGCACCAATGACGCAGGTATTCAGCAGTCCAGAGCTACTAGACCAAGCGAACCTCACCACAACAAGTCTGTTTGAGTTGGCTACGAAAGTTGGCATCGAAGACACCAATGGCTTTATGCAGCATTTTATCAATGTAGAGAAAGCGCACCGCCAACAAAAAAGCAGCGAAGTAAACCAACCAGAGAAAGCGGTGGCATGAAAGACAATAAGATGAAGTTTGGTATCAACTACATCGATACCCAATCGCCACTTCATAAGTTGAATGGCATTACTAAGTTCTTGCTTTTCATTGCTTGGGTAACGGTGGTGTTGACCACGTTTGACTTGCGAATCATTGCACTGTTGATTGTGCTTGGTTTGGGCTTATTGAAAGTGACCAAAGTGCCATTTCATGTCTACAAACCACTTTTACTCGGTACAGGCACGGTATTGCTGATCAATGCCCTGTTTATGTTCGCGTTAGCACCGCAACAAGGTACTGAGTTCATGGGCTCATCAACGGTTTTACTCTCGTTACCCGGTAATTACTCGCTCACTCAAGAGACGTTGTTTTACCTAGTAACAGTGACGTTGAAATACTTTAGCATGTTCCCAATCGCGTTAGTGTTTGTATTTACCACTCACCCGACGGAGTTTTCAGCTAGCTTGAACCGCTTGGGTGTGCCTTACAAAATCGCCTATGCCGTGAGCTTAACGCTGCGCTACTTGCCGGAAGTGAAAAAGGACTTTGTTAACATCATGCACGCGCAACAAGCACGCGGAGTAGAACTGAGTAAGAAGGCTCCGTTGTTCACTCGTATGAAGAACGTGGCAAAGATTCTTGGCCCTCTGATTTTCTCTAGTTTGGACAGAGCAGACCAAATCTCAAACGCGATGACGCTACGTGGTTTTGGCCGTCACTCATCTCGCACCTGGTACAGCCTAAAACCCCTGACCAAAGCCGATATGATCTGCATGGCGGGGATTGCAGTGATAGTGATGGCTGCGATCAGCAAGCGTGTTATGGACACACAACTGTTCTGGTATCCGTTTTAAATTCTAAAGCTTCAAACTGAACATAACGTGGTTAGTGTTGTGACCACGTTATGTTTCCCTCTTTCTCCTCGATAACCCGCTCATTAGCCTCTTGCTTGCAGGTGCTCAAAATAGGCGTGTAATCTCAGCGGCTCGTTGATGTGCCAGAAAGTTGCTTATTTAAGCGACCAACATGAACTAAACTCATCAGTTTTATCAGGGGCTTAATGATCAACTGTGCGCTGCCTACGATGAACAGCCAAGTCCCGCTTTCAATCAACGAATCATTCAAAAAGAAAAAACTACCAATTAAAAACCAAATAGCTATGAGCAGATCGTTGGCAGCACCTAACGCCTCATAGCGACGTTGAATAACGACGTGACGGTTTCCTAGATCTAAATCCAACTCCCTGCCATGTACCTGCACTGTAAAACCCTCCTTAGTGTTTCGACTCATGTTGTATCCGAGTAATTTCAACATACTTAGGTATAAAACCCTAACGGACCCAATAGATATGTACAACCATAGAAGACACAACATGAGGATAAAGAAAAGGGTGCCTAAGCACCCAAGTCAATAAAGCTATTAACAGTAATTAACTTCTATTACTAGATAGTAAGTACCAACTTAGCTCCACTTTAATAAGCGGGTCTCATTGCCCTCTTCTGGCTTCGCTGGAATATTGAGTGACAGCAGTAAGCTCACAGCCGCCATACCTGCACCGATGTAAAATACGCTAGCAGGAGAAACCAGCCAAATCACACCAAACGTAACGGGTATCACAACCGCCGCAATATGGTTAATAGTAAACGCAACCCCAGCGGTCGACGCCATATCGGCAGGATCAGCAATTTTTTGGAAGTAGGTTTTGATAGCAAGCGCTAGCGCGAAGAACAAATGGTCGACAACATACAATGCAGCAGCCCACTCCGCGGTTTGCACCAAACCATAACCGACGAATACGAAGATCAAACCGACGTACTCAAACATCAGCGCTTTACGCTCACCAACAACGCCGATGAAGCGGCCGATTCGCTTCGCAAACAAGAAGTTAAAGACATAGTTGATCAAAAACAGCAAGGTAATGTCTGCGGCAGAGTATCCAAACTTCTCTACCATCAAGAAGCCAGCGAAAACCGTGAAAATCTGACGGCGAGCACCACTCATAAACGTGAGCGCATAGTACAACCAGTAACGTTTACGCAGAATGAGTTTCTTGTTTTGAGGCACTTTTGTTTTAAATTGAGGGAAAGCAAATGCCATCACCAAAATAAGCACAAAACCTAAACCACCTGCCATTAGATAGACCGTTTTAAAATCAAGTTTGAGCTGTTCGAGCGAAACCCAAATGGCGCCGTAGGTAAACAGAGAAGCCAAAGCCCCAACAGAAATAAATTTACCCAGCATTTCCGGGGCTTCTTCTTTCGATAGCCATTGTAAAGACAAAGACTGCTTTAGTGTTTCAAAGTAGTGGAAACCGGTGGACATTAACAAGGTGGTAAAAAGTAGACCGTACAAAGTGGGAAAATAACCTGTTAATGCCGTACCAAGCGTAAGCATCGCCAAAGAGACGAGCATAAAGCGTTGTTCACGGATAAAAAGTAAAACGAATACCGCAGTGAAAGCTAGAAAGCCAGGTACTTCCCTAACACTTTGAAGTAAACCGATATCAGCGCCATCAAAGTTCGCTTTCTCGATAACAAAGTTGTTCAACAACGCCATCCAAGTAGAAAAAGCAATGGGCACGATAATGGAAATTAACAGGAGGAAATTTTGCGGCGTTCTCCAGCCTTGCGATGAGGTAGTCATGATGTTTCCTTTAAATATGAAGGCATCATCATAGCTTTAAATGTAACAAATTCGCAATATCATTATTATTTTCAACCCTGGCCAAGCAGATACGGTGTAGAGATATTGTTATGAAAATAAACATCGCACTCAATTCCTTGGTTAAGCGCGATGTTGAAATATCGAGAGAAATAGGTAAAAACGCCAGTGATGAGGCTCAGTAACTTAATCGATATTCTTTACTGTTAGACGATTCTTAAATTCAAACACATGTTCTGGACACACATCCAAACAGCGGCCACAGCTAATGCAGTTTTGATCCATAACTCGACGATCTCCCTCTTTCAATGGTTGTCGAAGCACTTCTGGTTCTGGGCAAACATAAAAGCAGTCCATGCATTTCGTGCAATCCTCGCGGCGAACAGCGGTAACGCGCAACAGGCTTTTTCGGCCTATCACACCATAGGTAGCCCCCAGTGGACATAAGTGCCCACACCACCCATGCTCAACTAAGAGTAAATCCAGTACGAACACCAGTGCGATCAACACCCAACCTGCGCCCATACCAAACACCAATCCGCGATGCAATGCCGCCACTGGATCTAACCATGTCCAAAGAATCGCGCCAGACAGAGCACTACCCAACATCAAAACAGGGATCAGCCAATAACGAATAGTAGGAGACCAACGATAGCTCGCTTTAATGTTGAGCTTTCTGCGCAGCCAAGCCGCCAAATCTGTCACGATATTTAACGGGCACACCCACGCACAAAATGCGCGCGGCGCTAAAATCGCGTAAAACACCACGACAATCACTACGCCTAACAGCGCATTAAACTCCGGAACATGCCCTGTCGCCAAAGCTTGAAGCAAAATTAACGGGTCACTTAACGGCACTGTGTCGAGCAACATACTTGATGACAGATTACCGGTTAGAATTCCCAGCGTCGGCCCAGCCATAAACAGCGCAATGATGGTGAGCTGGCATAGTCTGCGTAAAATCAAAAACCGATGTGCGCGCCACCAGCCAAGCTTTTCAACCGCTTCTTTTCCAGCATTTTGAGCTAAGTTCTTTGCCATTACTTACCTCCTTTTAGCGATTCAAGCGCACCTTCCGGTACAGGCGTCTCACTAGGGAGGATATTTTCGAGTGGTTTGTCGATCTCTTTCCAACCAAAATTGTAGTGACTGCCCACTTTGCCTTTCGCCAAATCCGTCGGGACGACTTTAATAGCAGCGACATCCAACACGCACGCTTGTTCGCACTTGCCACATCCGGTACACACTTCGGAATTCACTGTTGGGATAAGTTTGGCGTGATAACCGGTTCGGTCGTTGTGAACCATCTCTAACGTGATGGCTTCATCAATCAGCGGACAAACGCGATAACAAACGTCGCATCGTAATCCTTGCCAGTTAAGGCAAGTTTCATGGTCAATAAGAACCGCTGTACCCATTCGAGCATCATCAATATCGGTTAGTTTCGGATCCAGCGCCCCACTCGGACAAGCGACAACACAAGGAATGTCTTCGCACATTTCGCAGGGAATATCGCGTGCAGTAAAGTAAGGTGAGCCAGTCGCGACGGGTGAAAGTAATGTCGCAAGTTTCAATGTTTCGTAAGGGCATGCTTGAACACACAAGCCACATCGAATACAGGCTGATTCGAAATCGCCTTCTGGCAAAGCACCGGGTGGGCGAATAGGCACACCTTTCGTTTCTCGAGCTTGGCTTTGCAGCGATTGTAAGCCCAACACACACGCCGCTGCGCCAACGCCTGCCGCAGTTCGGACAGTATCACGCAAAAATCGACGCCGACTTTGCGATGTTTTAGACTGAGAGGATTTCATGCTATTTCCTCAACGAAACTCCTTTATCAAGTTAAGCATAAATAGCGCTAAACGTACCTCTTCCCCATACCTCATAAGAGGTAACTCCACCCTCAATTGATTCAAGTCAACTGATGTACAGTGCCGTCGTCACAGTTTGAATAATTCCATTTATTTCCTCCAACATGAAATTCACCACGATACTCTGCCGTGCACGCCATTTTCAGTACAATAATTCAACACCTTTGCAATCTATTCGCTAAATTCAAAGATAAATGACTACTAAAATTTAGAAAAACATCGCTATAACAACCTAATTTAAAAGGTGTTTATCTCTCAAACCTCAAAAAATACTATCCAAAATAAGGAACTGTGGTTAGATTGAAAATTAATACTAAAAAGCGAAGGAGAGAAGCATGGAAATTATCGTACGTCCAACAACCGTTGAAGACGCAGCGGCACTCGTAGAAATCTATTCACAACCAAAAGCACAACGTGAAACCCTGCAACTCCCAAAACCTTCGCTCGCAATGTGGGTAGAACGATTGTCAAATATGCCCGCAGGCGTTTATAGCTACGTCGCTGAAATCGATGGTAAAGTAGTGGGTAACATTGGCTTTCACCACTCGCAGCGTCCAAGAACGGCGCACACGGCCGCGTTTGGTATTGGCGTTCACGACCAGTTTCACGGCCTAGGCGTGGGAAGTAAGTTAATTGAAACCATCATCGAGTTGGCGGATAACTGGTTGAATGTAAGACGCATCCAGTTAGAAGTGAATGCCGACAACGAGGCCGCGATTGGCCTGTACAAAAAGCATGGTTTTGAAATTGAAGGAGAGGCGATTGATGGCTCCTTCCGAGATGGCGAGTTCATCAATACCTATTACATGGCACGTATCAGGCCAAGTAAAAAATAAATCAAAGCCTCCTAATTGGAGGCTTTTCTTCTTAAACTTCTACTCACTTTCGTAAGTGAGTCAGCGCTCTGCTAGTCAATGCTTCTGTGTAGGGATTGATCTTCCAGTGATCAGGACTCCAGCCTTTCACAAAGCGCTGAAAGTCAGCCCAAGCAACCGCAAACAAAGGACGCCATTCACGCTCGACTTCATTGGGGTCAAGATTCGGCTGATAAACCATTAACGCCTGTTGCAACTGAGCAAAATACGTATCCAAGACCCAAACTTCCATCTCTGCACAACGTTCTGGCTTGACGGCGCTGCTCATGAACAGTGCTACATCTTTCATCGCACAGCCCTGTCCGACGTATTGAAAGTCGACCGCAGCAACGCTTGATTCTTCTCGATCAAAACAGAAGTTCGCCAATTTGGCATCACCGTGTACAAAAGTCTTGAACTTGGCTTGCGAAAGCGTTTGATCTATCAATTGAGCATAATTTTTTAGCTCGGTGTCTTGCAGCACCTCAAGCTCATCGGGTCTGGTTGCCAAGTGCCAATACGTGCCGCTATGCCACAGCTTATCCGAGCGAACACCGATGTAGCGCGCATGAAAGTTCGCCAACCAAGCAAGGCAGGCTCGTAGATGTTCTAGCTTTGCATCGGTGATGACTTTTGGAAAGCCTGCCTCGGCGAGATCTTCCATCACGATGAGCCATTCATTCTCCGATTGGAACGTTTTTAGACCTTGTGGTACTCGGCAGCGAGTGCTCACCTCTCTGGAAAAATGCGTATACCAATTCACTTCCACCTGATAAGAGTGCAGCTTTCTTTGGTGAGATCGGTCAGTATTCCAACCTCTTGGGTGCTCTGAAGACTTAGGGAGTTTTACATGCTTAATGATCACCGAACAAGTTGAATAATTAACTCGGACTAACTCACCATAGCCTCCCCATAGCGATTGTATGACTTCTACCGCTTGATAATTCCCGAGCTTTAGCTCCTGGCCAATGCTTTGGTAACGTTGGTGGTTGTCGTTCATCATCATGCAAGCAGATGTGACCACGCTTGGTTTTTCTCCATATAATGAATGACATATGGACAGACTGGTTTGATTTGATAACCGAGTGCCTCAATTTCTGGCAATACCGCTTCCATCATCACTTTTCCGTACCCTTTACCTCGTAATGCTTCAGGAACTACGGTTGATGTGATGTGCATGACATTATTCTCAAGCTGATAAACCACCTTGGCTTTATAACCTTGTTCTAAATCAACCCAAAATGTGTTGTTTTCAACTTCATGAGTTACTTTATGCATATCTTGCTCTCTAATTTTTGTTACGGATTGATTGAATCAAACTATATCACTGAATAGAATCAACACCATGCGGAAGTGCTCTGTCACTTCACGCCATTACCTTCTCAAATCAGGTACGACAATAATAATGAGAAATATGAGCCCTATTGCCAGAGACGGCAAACTACCTCTGCAAAGCAAGAAGGCACCCGAACGTCAGGCAAGTACACTAAATAGCACCGATGCAATGGCAATGGTCGAACATGGCAGTGAAGTAAGTTTAAACGTCACGACACCTGTTGGTACCAAGTTTATTACAACCAGCACATTTGTCGGCTGTCACTCAAATAATACCGCATTGATAGAGGTTCCGAACATCTCCGATGAGGACTTGAAATTCTATTTTCAAGAAGGCTTTTGGATCAATGTAAAAGCGTACTCTCATCGAGGGGAAGGTGCTGTCATTCCATTTCGGGCGCAATTGCAGCACCGACTCGGCGACCCGTATCCAATTTTAGTGCTAAGTCTACCTAACACCATGCAGGTCTTTCAGCTTCGTAAAGAAGTACGTTACGAAGTGAATTTGAGAGCGCGCGTTTGTTTAGAAGCCTATCGAACTGAATGCGAGATAAGAGATTTATCTCGTAGTGGCTGCCGCTTTGTGACATCACCAATGAGCCGACCACTTCAGGTTGGTGATCGCGTTTCATTGGACCTAACCATGCCCGGTGAAAGCCACATGCTCGCGCCATTGCGAGGTCGTATTTGTAACTTACAAAAATCGACACACCATGCTCGCTATGGAATGGAGTTTGATGAGGTTGGTAAAACCAACGCTAAAAGTCTCCTGAGTCACCTAAAATTTGATGGGACTAAACTCACACTAAAAAGGTAGCTTTGATAATGAGCACCAAGTAGCGGCCAGTTTTGATACCCGGAAAACAAGAAACCCCTTACTGTAAAGTAAGGGGTTTTGTTTACTAAGAATAAGGCAGTATCTTAGATAACAGTTTCGACTTAGAAGTCGTAACGTAGACCTAGCGCTAGCTCATCTTTTTCATCAGCGCCTTCGTTATCCATTAGATCGAAGTTGTATGATGCGTAGCCACGGAAGTTAGGCTTGAAGTAGTAAGTAACATCAACAGCTAGGTTTTCTACAGTATCAGCATCTTCTAGCTCACCTTTGTTGAACGTAGAAGTAAATACAGTTTGACCCATAGTGTATGATGCAGCTAGTTCGTAGCCTTTGTAATCCGCAGACTCACCTGCAACATCCACGTCTGCGCCTGTGTAGTTACCAGCGAAGTAGAAATCACCTACAGAGTATGCAGCAGCAAGCATGAACTCATCACTATCGTTTTGGTCTGCATAACCAGCACCTAGTTCAATACCAGTATTAGCAAATGCGTAGATACCAGATAGAGAGAAGCCATCTTCCTCGTTGTCTGTAAAACCTTTTGCATCTGTTGTGCGATCAGCAAAGCGGTAGCTAGCACGTACAGCTAGTTGCTCGAATTGGCCTTTGTAAGAAAGCATGTTATCTGTACGGTCAGATACAGGCAGCTTAAGTGCTGTAGTGTTACCGTGGTAAGCCATAATATCGGTAAAGTCAGTAAGAACGAATAATGCACCGTCGTTTTTACCGTAAGTTACTTCACCGTATTTACCGCCTAGGCCTGCGTAAGCGTAACGAGTTTCAAGATCACTGTTGTTATCTACGGCACCTTCTTCTTTTGTTTCGAACTCACCTTCCCAAAAACCAACACCGTATAGGTTTTCATTGATTTCCTGTTTGCATAGGAAGTTAAGACGGATGCGAGTACGGTCTTTTGCCTTACCATCCATCATAGAAAGACGCGCTTCAGCGCGGCCGCCCATCTCAAGAGAAGTGCCATCTTGGTTGTATAGTTCTGAAGCGACAACTTGAGATCCTGATGCCATTAGCGCCACTGCTACAGCTAAAGTTTTTAATTTCATTGTTATTTTCCATATCATTGTTTTATATGTATTTTCTCACCAGAAAAACAGGACTTTTCTGTACCAACGAGAAAACTGGCGGCATAGTAGCAGCTGTTATTTTTCACGCAACGCGTTGAATAAACAGCACTTATAGAAGAAAACACCAAGTAAAATGACGATATGAATACCTCTCAACCATCAAGTTATCGGTTGAGGTAAAAAAATCGTTCGCGTCAAAAAAAATTGACGCAAAAAATGTAAAAACAATCTCATTATATGTGATTTTGCTCGCAAAATATTTTCACTAAATGACTGTTTTAGATAGACTTCCTAATTTTAAATCAGTTTCTCACAAACAAAAAAATCCCCAAGCAATAGCTCAGGGATTTATACATTTTGTTAGGCGAATAGCGAATTAAAGCTTAAAGAAGCTCAATTGCTCTTTCTGCTTCTCTGCAAGTAATGAAAGCTCAGTACTCGCGCTTGCGCTTTGACTAATACCCGCCACATTCTGGTTAACCAGTTCAGACATGTTAACCACGTTGCGGTTGATGTCTTGAGTGACTTGAGACTGCTCTTCGGCTGCGGTTGCCACTTGCGTGTTTGAATCGTTAATGTTGGCTACCGACTCGGTAATACCAACCAATGCCTCATTCGCTTGTTGCGTCAGTTCGTTGTTACGACTGAGCATGTCAAGGCTGACTTGCATGCTGTCATTCGCAAGCCCAGACTGCGCTTGAAGTTCTTCAATAATCGTTTGGATCTCTTGAGTCGAGTCTTGAGTCCGTGCCGCGAGCATACGTACTTCATCCGCAACAACCGCAAAACCACGACCAGACTCACCAGCACGCGCAGCTTCAATCGCAGCGTTCAATGCGAGTAAGTTGGTCTGCTCAGAGACACCGCGAATCACTTCAATAACGTCGTTGATCTGAACCGACTGCTCTTTTAAACGCAGTACGACTTGCGCTGCATCGTTCAATGCCTGAGACATCTGTGCGCTTGCTTCTGCGCTCTCTTGGAAGATAGCCAGACCTGATTGCGCAAGACCATCAGCTTCGCGAGCTGTCGAATCCGCAGACGTTGCGTTATCGCTCACGTTGTTTGCGGTGCTGGCAAGTTCATTAACAGCCGATGCAACTTGTTCTATCTCAGCGAGCTCTAGCTGAGCATTCGCTTCTGCTTGCGTCATTACTGCGGCAAGCTCAGTCGATGCCGAGGCAACCTCTTCACTGATACGAGTTAGCTGGTCGACCGTGTTATAAAGCTGTTCTGCTGTTTGGTTAACATCTTTGCTCAGCTTCGCAATTTCGTTATCACCATCTACATCTGCGCGAACTGATAAGTTGCCCATTGCCAACTGACGCATAACTTCTTGAAGTTTTTGAATAGGCGTAACAATCATGCCTGATAAGATCCACGCCCCGACCAATGAGAACGCAAATACCGCAAGAACTGTCAACATAGCGTTGTTTTGTACACGCTCATTCTGTTGATGGCTTCTTATGGTCGACTGCTCTGCTTGGTCATTCACATGCTTCGACAGAGTATTGATTTGTTGAACCATTTCTCGGCCAACATTACGGTACTCTTTAATGAATGCACGGTACTCACTGTCCGACTTCAAGCCTTGATCGTACTGGTTAAAGAAAGCCACTGAGCGCTCTGAATATCGAACATAGGCTTCAATCGCTTGGCGAACTTTAATCGCATCTTCACGAAACAGATTACGAGCTTCAATCGCACTTAAATCTGCTTCAACCTGCTTTAAGCCTTCTTTCAATTCATTAAGAAAATTTTCACGACGGGAAGCGTCGTAGATAGCGTAAACCGCTGTAATACGAAGTGGATAAATTTCATCGTCAATACGCGCCAAAGTGTCTTTATGGAAAACCAAAGACTCTTGGTTGGAAGCAATAACATCTTGCTCAGCTTGAAGATTGTTTTTGGTAATCCACAAAGCAATAAACAAAACAATCGCGGTAAATAATACCGGAACCAAAATTTGCGTTCGTACTGACAAATTTTTCAGTGATAACTGCATGACTGGACCTCAGTTGTATGCGTGATGCCTATATCCAAACGAACTCAAGCAACTCTCAATACTGAAGCTGCATTTCGGTTATTTGAATATCTATGCTTCCTTGCGACGGGAAAGTTCCCAGACGAATAAACAAGTGGCGAATATTAGAGGTCGATCACACTTTTGTCTAGTACAAAAAGTCCCCATTTTCAATCTGTTATTGACAATATCCCGACAGTAGTGTCGGGATATTGTCGTTATGATAAATTGTGATCACTTATGATGAGATACATTCACATTTAGGGCGGTTTTAGGCTATTTTCTCAACGAATTGAGCTTAGCTTGAGCAAGGCCAAAAATCGTATCTATTGGATAAGAACCTTCATCGGTTGGCTCACCGGCGACTTTCCCCGTGAACAGCTCGATGGCTTCAGTGACATGATCAATCGCCCAAATATTAAACTCACCTTTTTCTACTGCTTTCACGATGTCGGAACGGAGCATCAAGTTATGAACATTAGATTGCGGGATAATGACCCCCTGCCCTTCATGACGACCTTTAATCACACACACATCGTAAAAGCCTTCAATTTTTTCGTTCACACCACCAATCGGCTGAGCTTCACCAAACTGATTCATCGAGCCTGTAATCGCAATGTCTTGTCGGTTTGGTTGCTTTGAAAAAGCAGACACCACAGCACATAGCTCTGCCATGCTGGCACTATCACCGTCGACACCACCATAAGATTGCTCAAACGTAATCGTTGTGGTTAATGGTACTCGCGCCGTTTTACCAAACACGGAAGACAAGTAGGCCGATAGAATCATCACGCCTTTAGAGTGAATACTGCCGCCCAAATCCACACTGCGTTCGATATCGATAACATCCCCATCGCCGTAACACGTCGTCGCGGTGATGCGATTCGGCGCGCCAAACATGTAGTCGCTAGTGCTTAATACCGAGAGGGCATTCACTTGACCGATAGCCTTCCCTTCAGTGCGAATCAAGGTTGTACCGTTAACAAACGTTTCCATCACATTGTCGCGTAATCGGCTCACTCGCATTTCTTGGTTCTTGAGTGCCTCCTCCACATGACCGATACGGATCATGTTGGAGTTGGCTTGACGAGCAACGTAGTTTGACTCACGTAATAAATTCGCAATATTGGCAGAGTGGAGTGATAGCTTGGTTTGATCACCAGACAAGCGTGAACTGTATTCGATAATCCGTCCCATGGACTTTCTATCACAGTGCAGCATATTGTTGTCGTTCACGACGCTAGAAATAAAGCGCGCATAGTGCAGTTCCGACTCTGGCGTTCGCTTCATCTCATCTTCAAAATCCGCTGTCACTCTGAACAATTCACTGAACTCTGGATCGTAATGCTGCAGCAATTGATAAGTTCGGTAGTCACCAAACAGAATGATTTTAATATCGAGCGGGATAGGCTCGGGATCGAGTGATACCGCCCCTGTCAATGTCACTTCTTTTTCTAGGGAGGTAAAGCTCAATTGACGAGCACGCAGTGCGCGCTTCAAACCATCCCAAACGTAAGGCTGTTCAAGCACTTTCTGTGCATCCATTAACAGAACGCCGCCATTCGCCTTATGCAAACTCCCCGCACGAATCAGCGAAAAGTCGGTAAATACGGTTCCCTTGAAAGTGGCTGTCTCAATCGAACCGAAGAGCGAATGGTAATTGGGGTTTTCTTCAACAACGATAGGAAAGTCACTGCTGTTGCGGCTTACCAAGACGTTCACTTTATAACGACGTGGTAATTTTTTATCCAACGACGCCGTCGCAATTTCGCCTTGCTCACCACTTTGGTCAAGGAAGATATCTGCGTTTTCAACAATATCTTTTTGCAGCTCAGTTAAGTACGTTTTGATTTCAGAATATTCTGCGTAATCCACTTTGAGCTTTTTAATGAAGTGAGTAATCACATCGAGCGTCACTTCATCATTAAGCTTTTTGATTTTGTCGCTGTAAGTTTCTTCCCACTCTGTGAGTTCACGGACCATCGAACGTAATCGTACTTCGAGTTCATCAATAGCATCGCTGAACTGCTCTTGCTCTTTCTTACTTAGTGCATCAAAAGACTCTTCCGTATGAAGCTCGTCACCATTCATGGCGACAAACTGATAATCGCCTTGTGTGGTAAGCGTCAAGCTAATGCCTTTCTCTTTTGCCTCTCGGCTAATGCGGTCCAGCTCGTTTTGTTGTTTCGCTGCCAATTGATTTTTTAATCGCTCAGCGCGGCTAAAGTACATTTCATTGTCGAACGCTAGGGGTAAAGCATTCAGTAGTTTGCCCATTAAGGCTTCAATATCAACACGTAACTTATTCCCGATACCACAAGGCAGCTTCAATACCTTGGGTGTGCGGGTATCTTCAAAGTTCGCAACGTAACACCAATCAAACAAGGCTGCTGCATCGTGCTGGTGACGATTCAGAT
This sequence comes from Vibrio sp. Y51_MX_L26, assembly GCF_024181935.1. Lineage (NCBI taxonomy): Bacteria > Pseudomonadati > Pseudomonadota > Gammaproteobacteria > Vibrionales > Vibrionaceae > Vibrio > Vibrio sp. Y51_MX_L26. Next base: position 22,036 of record NZ_JAMZAS010000001.1, on the reverse strand, counting down.
AGCGCAGGATCATGGTGCGTTTACCTAGCCCATTCTGACCAATGGCGTAGATGTTATACCCTTTCTCTTTGATGGACATCGCAAACTCGACCGCTTTTTGCGCGCGCTCTTGGCCCACAATCTCATCAATTGGAGGTAACTCCTTGGTCGACTTACATGGCATATTCTCTAGATCTGCTACAGAATATAGCTGCTTAGCTTCCAATCTTAGTATTGCCATATCCACTTCCTTTTTTCTTATTTTCGTCATTTGAGTGTAGAGATTATTTGCTTAATTTTAAGTGATTTACCTTCCACCCTAGTTTGATTGGACATTTTATGAGCACAAAAGTGATATCAATACGCACTTGCAATTGATAATCAATTTCATTTAATATCAAAACAAATCAACTCTTGTGGAGATGGACATGAATATTGAGCAATGCTGGATGCGCTACTTGAAAGCAGAGCAATTGATGGAACAAGGCCATTGGCCCGAAGCACATCGTTTATACGACGATGTACTCAGCAATCTACCCAACCACATTCATTCGGCGCTCGAAAATGCTCACACCAAACCTTGTCAGTTTGTCTGTCTCATCACCGGGCTGAGAGATGCGTGCGTCGCACAATCGGAGATTCTCAACAAACTCGGATTGCAGCACGATGCTTTTTCAACACTCAATCAAACGTACGCACTATTCCAATTCTTGCAACTAGAGAATCATGAACTTATTGAGCGTGTGGGTCATTTACTTGGTCAACAAAGTGAAGACTTATTAGCTCATATGGCGGCATTTTGCTCCGCTCAACGTAATGCTCAATGGATGATTGAGCTAAACCATGTGACGCGCGCACATGAGCAGTTTTTGCATTTGCAAGCGATGAGTTCGGCAAAGTCTTCGCCTTCTCACCTGTACAATTAATCTAGAATCCAAGCAATGAGGTCTGCCAGACTTAGCGCAGCCCATTGCTTGTGTTTCATTTGCTTTATCAACCACAAGGATCTGTGATGTCTTCTAAAACCATTCTTTCGGTGAATAACCTATCGGTCAGCTTTACGACAAACGATGGGATCGTCGATGCAGTAAAGAATGTTAGCTTCGATTTAAAAGCAGGCGAGACGCTTTCCATCGTTGGGGAGTCTGGGTCTGGCAAGTCAGTATCAACCAATGCACTGATGAAACTATTGCCAGACAACGCTATTTTGCATACGGACTCATCCATCATGTTTGAGGGTAGCTCCATCTTGGATAAAACGGAGCGTGAAATGCAAAGCGTTCGCGGTGATCGTATCGGTATGATTTTTCAGGAGCCGATGACCTCACTGAACCCATACATGCGGGTGGGGATCCAAGTTGCTGAGGCCATCATGTGCCACCGTCCAGTGGATAGACGGAAAGCCAAAGCGAGAGTGTTAGAGCTGTTTGAACTGGTTCACATGCCAGAGCCAGAGAAAGCGTACAGCAAATATCCGCACGAGTTTTCTGGCGGTCAGTTGCAACGCATCATGATTGCGATGGCACTGATTAACGAACCCGATATTTTAATTGCCGACGAACCAACCACCGCGTTAGATGTCACGGTTCAAGCAGAAGTGCTGCACCTGATTAAAGAAATTCAGGCTCAGATGGGCATGGCGATACTTTTTATTACTCATGATTTAGGCGTTGTAAAACACTTTGCCGACCGTGTCATTGTGATGTGTAAAGGGGAAGTCGTCGAAGAAGGCGAAACGCAAACACTCTTCGAAGACCCAAAGCACGAATACACTCGTATGCTGATTAACTCGATTCCAAAAGGCAGTAAGGACCCTATTAGCGAGAGTGCTACACAACTATTAAAAGCTGACGATATACGAGTCAAATTCTTGATAAAGTCGCATTTTATTGCCAGTAAAAATGAGTACTTCGAAGCCGTAAAAGGCATTTCTCTTGAGCTCAAACAAGGGGAAACACTCGGGATTGTTGGGGAATCCGGTTCAGGCAAGTCTACCCTCGGCCGCGCACTGATAGGCCTCCTGCCATCCACAGGTAAAATCGAATACAAAGGCCAAGATATGGCTTTGCTGACAAACAAAGAACGTTTTGAGCTGAAAAAAGACGTTCAGATGGTGTTCCAAGACCCTTATGGTTCGCTTTCTCCTCGTATGACTATCGGCGAGATCATCACTGAAGGATTAACTGTCCACCAGCCAATGTTGAGTAAAAAAGAACGTATGCAGAAAGCACGCGACGTGCTTCGAGAGGTTCGCTTAGATCCCGCGTCCATCAACCGTTATCCGCACGAGTTTTCGGGAGGCCAGCGTCAGCGTATTGCTATCGCGCGAGCACTGATCCTTGAACCTTCGTTTATTTTGCTTGATGAGCCGACCTCTGCATTGGACCGCTCGGTTCAACTGACTGTGATTGATCTCCTGAAAGATTTGCAGAAAAAGCATAACATTGGCTACTTGTTTATTAGCCACGATCTATCAGTCGTCAAAGCCCTTTCTGATCGTGTTCTTGTCATGCAAAAAGGCGAGGTCATGGAACAAGGTACAGCCGAAAATATTTTCCAAAACCCTAAAAATGACTACACGAAAAAACTGATAGATGCCTCATTTGATCTTGAAAACAGTGAAAATCAGCACAATGCGGCTTAGGTTCATCACAGTTTCATATTCATAAACTAGGATTAAGAAAAGGTGATGATTTCATCTTGTCTTAAGAATGGCGTAGCTGCCTTTCGGTTTGGCCGCCGAGACTGGTTGGTTCAAGAGTCAGACTTAGTCAACCTGGCTCAAATACTGGTAAACAGTATGAATTGAGTTCCCCCAACCATGAAAAATGCCGCGACAGTGTCGCGGCATTTTTTATTCTCAGAAGCTTCGAGCAACTAAGGCATTAAATCGACTCAATACCCATATTGTATAACGTAAATGCATACACGTCTGTGGTGAGGTCAATTTGCTTACTCAGCGGCATCCCTGCACCATGACCTGCATTGACATCAATGCGTATTAATACTGGATTAGCGCCTTGCTGCTTGTCTTGCAGCTCCGCAATAAACTTGTACGAATGTGCTGGAACCACACGATCGTCGTGATCGGCGGTTGTCACCAATGTCGCAGGATACTGCACGCCTTCTTTTACATTGTGAACAGGAGAGTAGCCAAGCAAGTATTGGAACATCGCTTCGCTTTGCTCAGACGTGCCATAGTCATACTTCCAGCCTTCTCCAGACGTAAACGTGTGGTAACGGAGCATATCAAGCACACCTACGGCTGGCAGCGCCACCTTAAATAACTCAGGACGTTGCGTCATACACGCACCAACCAACAAGCCGCCATTTGAACCACCACGAATCGCTAGACGCTCGGAGCTAGTGTAGTCGTTTTCAATCAGGTATTCCGCCGCCGCAATAAAGTCATCAAATACGTTTTGCTTTTGCTGCTGAGTGCCTGCGTTGTGCCAAGCTTTACCGTATTCACCGCCGCCTCGCATGTTGGCTACAGCGTAAATACCACCCAATTCCAGCCAGTTGGCCACATTGCCAGAAAACATCGGAGTGAGGCTGATGTTAAAACCGCCGTAACCATACAGCATGGTTGGCGCACTGCCATCAAGCGCGATGCCCTTCTTGTATGAGATGATCATCGGAACTTGCGTGCCATCTTTTGAGGTGTAGAACACCTGTTTTGATTCATACTCACTGCGATCGAATGGCGCTTTTGATTCTTGAAACAGCGTCGATTCACCAGACTCAACATCAAATGAGAAGATCGTCGGTGGCGTCACGTAGTTAGTAAAGGTGTAATACAGCGTGGTTTCTTCTTTTTTACCCGCTAGACCATAAGCCGTACCCTCTCCCGGCAGTTCAACATCTCGAATCCATTCACCTTGGTAGTTAAACTGCTGCACTTTAGAAAGTACATCCACCATATAAGTCGCAAACAGATAACCGCCACCTTTGCTGATTTCTAACGGCTGTTCTTGTTCAGCAATCACATCCATCCATTGCGCTGTTCGGGTGTTGTAGCTGACAACTTTGCCATTCGGCGCATCTAGGTTGGTGTAAAGCAGCAAGGTTTCGTCTTGGCTATCAATCAAGTAGGTGTCGCCTTGCGTTGTATCACGAAGCGTCACAATCGCTTGGGACTCAGACTGTAAATCGATATAAAACAGACGATTACCCGATGTGGATTCTGCGCCAGAAATAATGAGGAAGCGATCGTCCGTCGTCGTGGTACCAGACACATAACGGTGAACCTGCGTATCCAACTCACCGAAAATCACTTTATCTTCAGACTGAGGTGTACCAAGTTCATGATAATAAAGCTTGTGATGTTCAGTTCGCGCAGATAACTCACTGCCTTGCGGCTTATCATAGCTTGAGTAATAGAAGCCTTTGCTGCCCCGCCAAGAAATCGACATAAACTTCGCATCCACAATCTCAGGCTCTAACTGTTCTTTGGTTTCCGCATCAATAACAAAGATCTTGCGCCAGTCACTGCCCCCTTCCGAGATGGAATACGCGACCAAACGATAATCTTTCGAGAAGCTGACTTCGCCAAGAGAGGTCGTGCCCTCTTCAGAGAACGTATTTGGGTCAAGGAAGACTTCGGCTTCTCCCTCGCCTTTACGGCGATACAATACGCTTTGGTTTTGCAAACCGTCGTTTTTGTAGAAATAGGTGTAGTCACCACGTACAAATGGCTGGGAATATTTTTCGTAGTTTTGGCTGTTCGCGACCAAATCACGGATTTGTTGGCGGTACGGGACCTGACCCAGGAAATCGAAGGTCACTGAGTTTTGACCCGAAACCCATTGTGCGGTTTCTTCGCTGCGATCATTTTCTAACCAGCGATAAGGGTCGGCAATGTCGTGACCAAAGTAAGTGTCCACGACAGAATCTTTACGTGTTTTTGGGTAATGCATAACGTCCGTGTTACTCCGTTGTTTTTATTAAGTTGTTTATTTTCATATCGTTTTATTGCGGTGATTACCTTAGAGCACCCAATATTGATTTCAACGACATTGTTTTAAATCTATGAAGGAACTAGAAATAATGAGATATCGTTAAGTAACGATCACGAATGTGCTCAATAAGCAGTTTCACTTTATTCGGTGGTTGACGAGTAAACGGGTACACCGCATAGATACCCAACTTTTTACCCACTAGTTCAGGAAAAATATCCACCAGTTGGCCATTGCGAATATCGTGATACACCAAGCATCGCGGGACGTAAGCTATACCATGGCCGCCCAGAGCGGCTTTACGTAATGCGGTCGCGTTATCAGTAGAAAAACAGCCCGATACTTTGACGATGTAATTACCATCTTCTCCTTTAAACTCCCAATCCGTTGCACCTGTGGTTTGGTAAGCGTATTGCAGACAATTGTGCGTGGTGAGATCAATCGGCTCGATCGGTTTCCCATTTTTAGCGATATATGAAGGGGACGCGCATACCACCCATTGGGAATCGAGAATATGTCGTGCGATCAAACTGGAGTCGGCTAGGTAGCCAGTTCGAATGACTAAATCGTAACCATCAGCCACCAAATCGACAAAGCGATTATCCAATGACATATCCACGGTCAGGCCCGGATGAAGGTTACAAAATTCCGCAACGGCATCAGCAAGTATCAAATCTCCAGAGATACACGGCACGGACATTTTTATGTGACCGCTCACATTCTCTCCAAAGCCTGCAACAGCGTCCATAGCCTCCTGAGTGGCCTGCTTCACATTTTTAGCACTGTGGAGTAACACCTTACCTGCTTCGGTTAAGGTCAATTTACGCGTTGTTCGATATAATAGCTGCGCCCCTATCTCTTCCTCCAACCTTGCCATTCTTTTGCTAACTACCGAATTTGTAAGGTTATTTGCTTCTGCAACCTTACTAAAACTGCCCAGTTCGATTACTTGAGAAAATAGGATTAAGTCGTCTGCTCTCATACGATTATGTCACTTTTGGAATTAATTATTTTCATTATTTCCCTATATCAACAAAAAATAAAGGAGTAAATTCACGCCAAATTAACAAAACCATTACAACAAAAAGTCACCTCTACAGCGGATTGACACCGTTCGAGAAGTCAGCGTACGAAGGATGTACAAATGAGTGAAACCCTACTTGCCCTAGTGGCATTTTCGCCAATTGTTGTTGCCGCCATCTTATTGGTTGGTCTCAACTGGCCTGCTAAAAAAGCCATGCCTGTTGCGTTCGGTTTAACCGTCGCTATTGCCCTAATGTTTTGGGATATGTCAGCCAATCGCGTACTGGCTTCTGTATTCCAAGGGCTAGGCATTACTGTCTCTGTTCTATGGATCGTGTTTGGTGCCATCTTCTTGCTCAACACTTTAAAACACACTGGAGCGATCACCACTATCCGTAATGGATTTACCGATATTTCAGCTGACCGCCGTGTGCAAGCCATCATCATTGCTTGGTGTTTTGGCTCATTCATTGAAGGCGCATCAGGGTTCGGTACCCCGGCAGCAATTGCTGCGCCACTACTGGTTGCAATCGGCTTCCCTGCGCTAGCCGCTGTCCTAATGGGCATGATGATTCAGTCAACGCCTGTTTCATTCGGTGCGGTGGGTACGCCAATCATCGTGGGTGTAAACAAAGGTTTAGACACCCATAACATCAGTGAGTCTTTGGCTGCACAAGGCGCAACATGGGAAATGTACCTGCAAGATATCACCGCGCACGTTGCTGTGATTCACGCTGTTGTAGGTACGATGATCCCTGTATTAATGGCGATGATGTTAACACGTTTCTTCGGCAAGAACAGAAGCTGGAGTGAAGGTCTGGATATTCTACCATTTGCGTTATTCGCAGGCGTCTCTTTCACTGTGCCATACGCGTTAACCGGTGTGTTCTTGGGCGCAGAATTCCCTTCACTAATCGGTGGTTTGGTTGGTCTTTCTATTGTTGTTACCGCAGCCAAAAAAGGCTTCTTAGTACCAAAGACTAAGTGGGATTTCGAAAGCGAAGACAAATGGCCTGCTGAATGGCTGGGCTCGCTAAAAGTCGATCTAAACGACAATCCAGGCAAACCAATGAGCATCGTAAAAGCTTGGGTTCCATATGTAATGCTGACGGTAATTCTCGTCGCAAGCCGCGTAAGCCCAGAACTGAAAGGCTTTGTACAAAGCGTAAGTTTGTCGTTCAGCAATATTCTTGGTGAGACTGGTGTGAGTGCCGCTATTCAGCCATTGTACCTGCCAGGTGGCATCCTCGTGTTTGTCGCACTGCTTGCCTCAATGTTACAAAGCGGCAGCGCAAAGCCATTGCGTGAAGCGTTTGGCGAGTCAAGCAAAACACTGATTGGCGCGGGGTTTGTCTTGGTATTTACCATCCCGATGGTTCGTATCTTCATCAACTCTGGTATTAACGGCGCTGACCTAGCAAGTATGCCGGTTACAACAGCTAACTTTGCCTCTGACCTTGTCGGTTCTGCGTTCCCAGCACTAAGTGCCACCGTTGGTGCGCTGGGTGCGTTCATCGCTGGCTCAAATACGGTTTCAAACATGATGTTCAGCCAGTTCCAATTCGAAGTGGCACAAACACTGTCTATTTCGAGTGTGATTGTTGTGTCGCTTCAAGCCGTTGGCGCAGCCGCAGGTAACATGATTGCGATTCACAACGTTGTTGCCGCATCAGCCACCGTAGGCTTACTTGGTCGTGAAGGCGCAACATTGCGTAAGACGATTATCCCTACGTTCTACTACATTGTAATGACGGGCATTATTGGTTTGGTGTTGATTTACGGCCTCCAAATGACAGATGTCTTGATGAAGTAACGCGAAACGCAGGGTTTGTAGCCCTGCCAAATTTGACACAGCTGTCAGCACTACTACCCCGACATGTTGATTTAGCTTGCTACATCAATCCCCCCGGCAGCTGTGTCATCCTTTCCAATTTGTATAACTGATTGAGTGATTTAACAAAATTTTTCAATCAATTATGTAAATGAGTTACCAACATCAGCAGTTCAAAAGTAAGTGAACCATAGGTAACTATACTCATTTTGATGCCTTCACTGCTTTGCGATGAAGGCTCAACGAAAGAGCAAATTGCTCCACAACTTTGCTTAGAATAACCGCTAGGACACCATTATGATTATCTCAGCTTCTACTGACTACCGCGCTGCCGCGAAAGCCAAGCTTCCCCCGTTTCTATTCCATTATATTGATGGCGGCTCTTACGACGAACGCACGCTGAAGCGTAATACTGACGATTTGGGTGATGTCGCTCTTCGCCAACGCATCCTACGCGATATGACAGATTTGAGCCTAGAAACCGAGATCTTCGGTGAGAAACTGGCAATGCCAATCGCGCTAGCTCCTGTTGGTCTAACTGGTATGTACGCGCGCCGAGGCGAAGTGCAAGCAGCAAAAGCAGCCGAGAAAAAAGGCATCCCGTTTACTATGTCGACTGTTTCGGTTTGTCCGATAGAAGAAGTCGCACCTGCAATTGAACGTCCAATGTGGTTCCAGCTTTACGTGCTTAAAGACCGTGGCTTTATGAAGAACGTGCTTGAGCGTGCAAAAGCTGCGGGCGTCACAACGCTGGTGTTTACCGTTGATATGCCAGTTCCTGGCGCGCGTTACCGTGACATGCACTCAGGCATGAGTGGTCCTAACGCAGCCATGCGTCGTGTCTTCCAGGCGATGCGCCACCCAAGCTGGGCACTGGATGTGGGTCTACTTGGTAAGCCGCACGACTTAGGTAACATCTCAACGTATCGCGGCGAACCAACAAAACTAGAAGATTACATCGGCTGGTTAGGCGCAAACTTCGACCCGTCTATCTCCTGGAAAGATCTTGAGTGGATTCGTGACTTTTGGGATGGCCCTATGGTCATCAAAGGCATCCTCGACGAAGAAGATGCAAAAGATGCGGTACGTTTCGGCGCGGATGGCATTGTAGTATCTAACCATGGTGGTCGTCAGTTAGATGGCGTGCTTTCAAGTGCTAAAGCACTACCAAGCATTGCAGATGCGGTAAAAGGCGATCTTAAGATCTTTGTTGACTCTGGTATCCGTACTGGTCTTGATGTGGTTCGTATGCTCGCGCTGGGTGCTGACTGCACACTGCTTGGTCGTTCATTTGTGTACGCATTGGCTGCACAAGGCGGCGCAGGCGTTGAAAACCTACTGGATCTGTACGACAAAGAAATGCGTGTAGCTATGACGCTTACTGGCGCGAAGTCTATCGCGGATCTTTCTCGCGATTCGCTAGTGAAAATCCCATAATCTTTGCAGGCGATTAAAAACAGAAACGAAAAAACGAGCCACTGTTGGCTCGTTTTTTATTGCTCTTCAACCCGATAATTTGACGAGCAAGCTAACTAACTTGGTGAACGTACTCGATCACGACTTGGTTTCCGTCGATAAACACGTTACTGATATCGCCATCCACCGTCACACGATTTTGTAAATAAACCGTACCAGATGCAGATAGATCACGCTCCGTCAAAGACGGAATCACCTGACCAGGACGTACATGTAGCTGCTCGCATAGCTGTTTTACAAAACCTAGCGTCAGTGGAGAATTACCACGTAACAAGCCAGAAAACTCGTGTAGACTCAAACCAAGGCGCTTCGCCATTTCCATTTGAGTGATGTGCATTTTGGCTTTTTGTGACATCCAGATGTCGTAGAGCGCGTTTCGATCCAGCTCTGTAAATTCCATATCTGCCTCCGCTAATTCAAGAGCCAATACACTCTCACACTTACTTAAGATAAATGTTAGCGATAAGTCAGAGAAGTTATAATTGATCGTTCAAATATCAACGCATATCGGAGATGACGAAGCTCCGCGCACGAATGGAACGGCGGCTCATCACCCAGTTTCGACCACTCACTTTTCACCTCACGAACTAGCCTACCTCAGGCGATTTAAACATAAGTAAATGATTTAAAGGAAATCACTGGGGTGAAGGAGTAATATCTGCTACCTTTCCTTCCATGGTTCACTAGAAAGAAGTTACATATGTCACAGTGGTTTACCGATTTGCAAAGCTATATTGAAACATCTCATCAAGATTGGAGTGGGAGTGTCCTTTTCATTACACTCGCCAGCTTTATTGCTTGGATAGCTTGGCGACTGATCCGCTCTCGTCTCGCAGTACTAGTAGAGAAAACCCCTTTCCACTGGGATGACATGTTGCTTGATGCGCTAAAAGCGCCAGTCAGTACACTCATTTGGTGTTGGCCAGCAACCGTCTCTATCGGCATCATATTAGAGAGCGAGCTCAACGATAAAATAAACTGGTTAAGCACGCTGAAACTGATTTTGGTGATCAGTATCTTCGTCTGGACCGTTATGCGACTCATCACCAATGTTGAAGAGTACGTCCTAGAACAAAAAAACCGAGATGAAACCACAGTACAAGCGATAGCTAAAGTCGCGCGCTTGTTCTTTATTACCGTCGGAATTCTCACTGTGATGCAGGCGTTTGGCTTGTCTCTGTCAGGATTGCTCACCTTTGGTGGTGTCGGTGGTTTAATCGTTGGTTTAGCGGCGAAAGATCTGCTGTCAAACTTCTTTGGCGGCCTTATGATCTACTTCGATCGACCGTTTAAAGTTGGCGACTGGATCCGCTCTCCAGATCGCCAAATTGAAGGTACGGTAGAACGAATTGGCTGGAGAATGACCATCATCCGAACTTTCGATAAGCGTCCTCTTTATGTGCCAAACTCTGTGTTTAGCAACATAGTCGTAGAAAACCCATCTCGCATGCTAAACCGACGCATCTACGAAAAAATTGGACTTCGTTACGACGACGCCGAAAAAATGCCGCAAATCATTACAGCGGTGAAAGAGATGCTTAAGAATCACAAAGATATTGATGCACGCCAAACGCTTATCGTCAACTTCGATACGTTCGGTCCATCGTCACTGCATTTCTTCATTTATACCTTCACAAAAACCGTGAATTGGGTGAGATACCATGAGGTTAAACAGGATGTTCTTCTTCAAGTAATTAACATCATTAAAGAACACGAAGCAGATATCGCCTTCCCAACTCAAACACTCAAGCTCGACCCAGTTCAAATGATAAAAGCTGAGGAGCAAGAAGATCACGGCTTCTAATTTCCATTAATACCAATAACAAAGCCCGCTTTATTCAAGCGGGCTTTTTCATTTTTATTTGCTTGGATTGGTTAGTGTTGCATTAACACCATACGAGCATTCAATGGTTGGATGGGACGATTGTTTTTCCCCATCACTTTCGTAAACGCTTTAATCTGCTCAGGGGAAATGGTTTGTGCTTCTTTCATCACTAACCAACGTACCCCTTCAGAGCATGGTGGTGTCGTTAGTGAGCCATTAAAGCGATAATACGCTTTGTCTTTTGGAAGCAACGCATCCGCTTCAAATGGCAATTTAATCTCTACACCTTGATCTTTACTTGGTATGTTTGCCAGTAACTTCGCTAAATCTGGGTTCGCTTTTCCGGATTGAAAAAACACAGCCACAACCGCCAAATGGCCAGTTGTATCAGCATGCACAAAGTGCGCTTCTAATGGGTATTCTTTGCCATCCACATGGTTTTCTGACGGAGTATGGAAGTGGAACTGCTTTAACGTGAATGCATTGCCATCAATCAACAGTGTGTTGTCACCCTCTAGGCTGGTTTGCAGGGTGTGGCCGTTATTGAGCAATGAGATTGCTTTGCCATGGTAGTCGAACTGCAATTTGTCTAACTTCGCTTCTGCTGCGGAGACAATATTAATTGGGCTTTGGTTTTGACCTTTGGAACATTCAGACGCAAACTCGCCCCAATGCTCAGGCCCGTGACTCCCCTCGTAACCCCAGCTTGCTGCGTAAGCTGTTCCTGTAAATACCAACGCCAAACCTAGTGCTGCCAGTGACTTCTTCATAGTTTTCCTTATTCCTTCAAGTTAAATGTTGTGAAAACAAAACCATACTAATCGCACAGAATTAAGCGGGAATAGAGTGAAAACTATGATTACAAAAGTTTTTTGGAATAGATGCCTCTAGTTATGCAATTGATATGATGCTCAAAATTGAACATCAACGATTATCGAGTCGGTATAAGTGCCAGATGGTGGGGTGGTTTGGCTTGTTATTATCTCTGCGCGATAATTGAAGTTCTGCGGAGTGATGCCATCGGGAATGGTGTCACCCGTATCCACATCGCTCTGTTCACGACGTTCAGAACCAGTACCCCCCCACCGCTCCGTCGATGAGGATTTATAGATTTCATACTCCAAATAGTTACCGCCAGATGCCATGCGTCGTTGGCCTCCGGAGGCATTCACACCGTCGTTTAAACCAATGGTAAAAGCACTGTTCTTGGTACAGGTTAATGATATAACCTGACTGACAGGGTCAAAACCTGCCACCAATGGTGATGAACCAAAATTAATATCTGGCGCCGTGATCATACAATCGGGAGTGACTTCTAACTCTACCGTAATCAAGCTTTGTGCATTGCCTGTTTCTCGCCCAAGACATACGCCTCCAACTCCAATTCCTGAGCAATAATTCCAAATCCAAGACACCGTAATTTGGTCTCGATAAGTCCCTGCTGAGAGATTACTACCAGCTCCTGTCCGGGCATAAAGCGGAAATTCAGCTTGAGTGCCAAATAAACCTAGTAAATCGAGCAGCCCAATTTCAAAAAAATTGTAAGTTTGGCCAAAAATGTACTCTTGCGAAAGGCTTGGATCTCCAAACATCTGATAGCTAAGTTCCGAACTAATATCCGCCGCATTAAGCAATCGCCCATCGTTAGTACTGTTAAACGTTGCAGACACATAGTCGCCACTCAACAAAGAAACAAGTGTAGAAAAGTCACACGTTATCCCTGCGTGAGGCTGGGCTGAGCTCTGTTGCTGAATAGTTGAAACGGTAAACGAGGAAACGCTTCCAAATTGAATCAAAGGCGTCGGCGCAGTGAGCTCACAAGCCATGTTACCGGACGATATAAAAAGAAGAAAAAACCAAAGATAACGAGAATACCGACTCATAATTGTACCTCTGCTTTTTGCTCTTTCGTGCAGACTTGTTTACCTAATGTCTGTATTTTCTCGCTCCGTGTTTGATAGAGTCCCGTTATAAATACTTTACATGGTGGAAAGCCTTCGGGGTAAAAGATAATGTACTCACCTACATTACGCCCCTCAAAATACGTCACTCCATCCCAACCAATTTGCCCTACCACTCCAGTATCTGATTGACCATAAGTTCCTAATGGCAAGTAGGCGTCATTTTCATCAACAACCTCCATGCTTAACGCAACTTGCAAAGCTATTGGGAACTCGAGCAAATAGCCGTACCCAGAATGTATCGACGCGTATTGTTCTGTTGTTGGGAAAAAAGCATTGGCTGGTAATCTAAGCGGATCAATTTCATATTTTGCGGTGTAATATGCCATTGCCCACGGCACAAGTAAGTAACCGTCATCATCAGTCAATCCAACGACTTGATTCTCATATTTGACGGGCACACCTTCAAAACCGCTAGTACTGACAACAGCGAAACTATCGTACACATTATTTGCAGGGAATATTTCACCATCGAGTGACGCAACCGAACCCGACATTTCGGCAAAATAATCGTAATTACCACTCGTCCCGTTTAAGCCCGCTCGGAACTCCGCCCAAGAGGCTCGGTAAGTAACATCGGCCTGCTTTCTATTGTCAGGCTTTTCATTAATATCATGCGCTAAGTTGATTCCCCAACCACCTCGAATCGGCGCAAGTCGACTAACACTAGCACGGCCACTAAGATGACCATCGCTTTCACGCTTCATGGTTAATCCCGCGCTACCAGAGAAAGCGCTCAAAGGTAATGAGAATTGTGCTAACGTAACGGCCTCCCCACCGATGTTTCGATTAAACGATAATGACATGTTGATATCGAACGGAAGCGAGCGGCTGTAAGTTACATTAAGTATTCTCGATCGAGAGTCGGTTTGCTGAACATCAAAGTATCCCCCTGATAACGAACCCAACTCATTCAACCGGGCGCCAACATTTATCTGAGAGACATGCCGAGACAAATTCTCTCGCTCGTTAGTGCCGTCACTTCTCAAGCTCTCTGGTGTTTGGGAGAGCGTGTAAAATCCCTCGCTCTCAACTTGGGTACGAGCGGCAAAGCTAAACATTCGAGATTGATAACTATAACCAACTGAATAGGAACTCGCTCTCTGCTCATAATTGCTAAACCTTACCGCCCCATCAATCGTTCCCATATTGAATAGGTTGGTAACAAAACCGACTCCCGCAACAATTAAGTCATCTTTCGCTTCGGTTTGTGCCTCCAACGTTAGCCAGTTTGTCATTCCGTGCCTCGCAGCTGCGACAACAGCACCATCGCCATAGTCATTTGAAGCGTTGCCATAGTTTCGGCGTAAAGCACCAAAACTAGCGTTGTAAGAGGTATAGTTAGCCTTCAGCAAGTTAGCTGAAAGGAAAAATGGACTGGTCATTGCAGTCCGCCTTCCCTGGGCATCCGTTGCAATCACTGTCGCTTCACCAGCTCCCGATACCATTGGAATATCATTGATAACAAACGGTCCCGGCCCCACAAACATTGAATCGGTTTTTAATCCGTTTACAAATAAATCTAACGTCGTGGGAGCAGTTACTTCGCCATAAAATGCAGGTAAAGGTGCGGTAACCACGTCTGGACGCATAGAGAAGTCATGTGACAGTTGAATACCAGCCATTCGAACTGGTTGACTCCACGCAAGGGGCCTCACAATGTAATCCCCTACTTCAAAGCGCAATCGACGACTTTGATCAACATATTCGTACCTTGTGTCGAAGCGCGTATATTTATTACTTTGCTGCACTTGAACGTCTCGATGAAGGTTAGATTTAAATATTCCCGTCGTAGAAAGTACGCCGAATTCGGAAAAGGCTCTCAATTCGTGGTTAATAGATACTTCTTTTTGACTGCTCTCGTGATCATAAACACCAAACACACTGTAATTAAATAACCCACCAGTTCCGAATTTAGCAGGGGAAAAACGCCTCCTGTTCTGCGCAGAAAAACGTTGCATCGGCAACCAATTCGGAGGCACTTTGATTGATAATTGCAGTGACGATTGCAAATAATCGACCTCTACACCCGATATTGATGTTATGTCTAACTTCTCTTGCGTCCCAGGTAATACATCCGCGACCACGCCAGCAGACAGTAAATCGTCTCTATACACGAAGTAACGCTCGCCTTTACGTTCAACATCCGCGATTAAACCAGTCGGTCGTTGATTAATTACTAGTTCTAACGACAAATGAATATTTTCAAAGTTCTCATAAGAAAAGTTTTCAGGACTAGGTAACTGCGATAAATGGGTCACTACGTTGTCGCACCAACCCACGCCAGGCGTCATACTGGTAAATAAACAAGATAGATATAAAATCTTATTCATTTTGTTCGAGTGGAATAACGTAACGCTTACCTTCAATATCCGCCTTTACTTTTATATTTTTCATATTGGAGTAAGAAATAGGCCACGTTTTATATTGCTCAGGTAATATATACCCTGCTAACCCTTTCGAAACGATAAAAGGCGATTGGTTTGGCGCGGTCACTGCTAGGTTGACTAATCTGACATAGTGATTACTGGTGTTTTCTATATGAATAAGGTTCTTATCTTTACTCTTTATAATCTTTGCCTGTAGTCCGCTCCAAACTTCATTTGTTCCTTGGGATTGTCTTTTCATCCCTTTACCGTACATAAACAATGGTATGGAATATCTCATTCTCACTTTTACTGCCAGATCATTTTCTTTATTTTCATCTTGAGGCCCTTTAGCTGGCGGGAGTTCATCGATGATAATACGATATGCGTACTCTTTATTCGAAAGCGCTCCATCTTGATTTAATATACGAATAAGTTGCTTGGCACCAGGTGCAATTTTCACAAAAGGAGGCGTAGCTATCAGTTGTCGTTGCTGCGCATATGTATCCTGCCCATCCTTCTGCCCCCACTGAAAAATACGAACCTGCAAATAAAAATCTTCAGTGCCTTGATTAACCATCCAAATTGATGTCGCATTCGATTCAGAAGATATTTTAGGGTAAATAGGCCAAATAAGGAGAGAATTAGCATAGACCTGTGAAGTTAACGTTGATAAGAAAATAGTGACGAAAACCAGTCTTTTTATTATTAAATCCATTTAATTTCTCCGAAGGTTATCATTTCTTCGAAACAGCGCTTACCACTCAAGCGTTAAGGTAAGAGTATCTGTATAAATACCAGCGATTTCATTTCCATTTAATATCGCCTTTGCCCAAATTGGCACCTGAATGTTGTCAGGGTCTTCATTAGTTCCAACAGAATAGGGGGTATCAATGTCTAATACTTGAGAGTGTTCTGCATCTTCAAATAATAAATAATCCACCGTACTCGACTTTTCTGTGTGCTTCAGCTTGCGTACCCCTACCGAAGCGTTCAAACCACCGTCAATCTTAATATTCATGGCTATGCCAGGGGTACAACTTAACGTAAGCCCACCGTTGTAGGTGATGCTGCCTTCTACTTCCGCAGCATAAATAGCAGAATGTTCACCAAAGTTTAACTCTCCTATTGTTCCAATTTGAGTGTTACTCTCTTCTGTCAGCGCACCATTGATCAGACATCCCGTATCAATGGTTGCTGACACTTGGAAAGTTTCACTCTGCGCGGCAAAAATAGGATAGGAAAAAGTGGCACAGGCGGTGAATAAAAATGCTTTGAGTAATATAGAGTTCACTTACCAACTCAGAGTTACGTTTAGTGTATCAACATAATTTCCTGCGACGCTGCTGGTACCGTATGCCGTGGCGTACAAATTAATGGTCTCTGAATCAACACCATTAAATGTAGAGAGTGCTATAGGGTTACTCGAGGTAAGCTGGGTAGAACGATCTGAATCAGTGAAGAGAGTGTAATCCACAAACTCGGATCCGTTGGTCATTGCGTGATTACCTGTCGTCGAACTGGGATCGTTGGCACCACTGACTAAAGAGAAAGTAGGCGTGACTCCATTGCTGCAAAGTATTTCGATCCCCGTACCACCTTCCCCAGTCAAGACTGCTTCTTGCTCAGTAAAAATGGCCGGAACGTCACCAAAATTTAATGAGCCAAAACCAATATTACTGGAACCGTTCACCGCATTGTTGCCATTAATGACACAGCCTTCCACTAAATTGATCGAAACGTCTATCGTACCGCTAATTGTCTCTGCCCTCGTTTGTAAGCTCAACACTGTAAATAACAAGGGAATAATCAAAAAAAATTTTTTCATATGAAGCTCCATTTCTATCTCTGTGAACTCTATACAGATGATTGTATTATTAGTTATAGCTCAACAAATAAAACAAAGTGCATATCAAGATTAAAAAGATAAAAAGAAGTCAGTTAATTGTAGTTGTCAAAAGAAAAGCAGAGCTTTACACCGAGATATTCTTTTAGGTTGGAATATAAAACCACCAATTAACCATATTAAATAGAAGGTCTTTAGTGTATTCTGCATACGTTGAAACACGAAGAAGGCAGTTTTTTCTGAATTAGACAGCTTTTAGAAACGAAAAGAGATAGGGTGTGAGCTAAATAATAAAAAATCTAAGCGTTTAAAAAACGAAAAAAACGCCCCTTTCGGAGCGCTTTCTTATTTGAGCAGATTATTCCCAGTCAAGGATCACTTTGCCAGACATGCCTGAACGCATGACATCGAAGCCTTCTTGGAAGTCATCAATCTTGTAGTGGTGCGTGATAATTGGTGATAGATCCAAACCAGATTGAATCAGTGAAGCCATCTTGTACCATGTTTCGAACATTTCACGACCATAGATGCCTTTGATAACTAGGCCTTTGAAGATCACTTGGTTCCAATCAATGCCCATATCTGATGGTGGAATACCGAGTAATGCAATACGGCCACCGTGGTTCATTGTGGTTAGCATTGAGTTGAATGCCGCTGGGTTACCAGACATTTCTAGGCCTACGTCAAAGCCTTCTGTCATGCCTAGTTCAGCCATTACATCTTCAAGCTTCTCTTCAGCAACATTTACTGCGCGTGTTACACCCATTTTACGAGCTAGCTCTAAACGGTACTCGTTTACGTCTGTGATAACCACATGACGAGCGCCGACGTGTTTCGCAACTGCGGCGGCCATGATGCCGATTGGGCCAGCACCAGTGATGAGCACGTCTTCACCAACTAGATCGAAAGAAAGCGCAGTGTGTACCGCGTTACCGAACGGGTCGAAGATCGATGCTAGATCGTCAGAAATCTCGTCAGGGATCTTAAACGCGTTAAATGCAGGAATCACTAGGTATTCTGCAAATGCGCCTTCACGGTTTACACCCACACCGATCGTGTTGCGACACAAGTGAGTACGACCGCCACGACAGTTACGGCAGTGACCACAAGTGATGTGACCTTCACCAGATACGCGGTCACCGATTTCAAAGCCACGAACTTCCTGACCAATCGCAACCACTTCACCCACGTATTCGTGACCGACAACCATAGGAACTGGAATTGTCTTTTGTGACCATTCGTCCCAGTTGTAGATGTGTACGTCCGTACCACAGATAGCGGTTTTCTTGATTTTGATCAGAATGTCATTATGGCCAACTTCAGGCTTCTCAACCTCAGTCATCCAAATGCCTTCTTCAGGCTTTAGCTTTGATAATGCTTTAATTTTCATAATGTAACCTTAATTAAAGGCCCTATTATCTAGGACCTAGAGTCTTAAATAAGACCCATGTCCTTACCAACTTCGATGAACGCATCAATTGCACGATCTAGCTGCTCACGAGAATGCGCTGCTGACATTTGAGTACGGATACGCGCTTGGCCTTTTGGTACCACAGGGAATGAGAAGCCGATCACGTAGATGCCTTTCTCTAGTGCTCGCTCAGCAAATTCTGCTGCAACTTTCGCATCACCTAACATGATTGGAATGATCGCATGGTCAGCGCCGCCCATTGTGAAACCAGCATCTTCCATACGTGCGCGGAAGTGTGCTGCGTTTTCCCATAGACGGTCACGTAGGTCACCGCTCTCTTCTAGTAGATCTAGAACGCGGATAGAAGCGTTTACGATTGCTGGTGCAACAGAGTTAGAGAATAGGTATGGACGAGAACGCTGACGTAACCAGTCGATCACTTCCGCTTTACCTGATGTGTAACCGCCTGAAGCGCCACCCATTGCTTTACCTAGCGTACCTGTAATGATGTCGATACGGTCAACCACATTGTGGTATTCGTGTGTACCTGCACCCGTTTTACCCATGAAGCCAACCGCGTGAGAGTCATCAACCATGGTCAGTGCGCCGTGTTTTTCAGCTAGGTCACAAATAGCCGGAAGGTTCGCCACTACGCCATCCATTGAGAACACGCCGTCTGTAACGATAAGAATATGGCGTGCGCCTGCTTCTTTCGCAGCAATCAGTTGTTGCTCTAGCTCTTCCATGTTGTTATTTGAGTAACGGAAGCGCATTGCTTTACATAGACGAACACCGTCGATGATTGACGCATGGTTTAGTGCGTCTGAAATAATTGCGTCTTCTTTACCGAGAATGGTTTCGAACAGACCTGCGTTTGCATCGAAGCAAGAGGTGTAAAGAATCGTATCTTCTTTACCTAGGAACTTAGACAACTTCTGCTCAAGCTCTTTGTGGATGTCTTGAGTACCACAGATGAAACGTACTGACGCCATACCAAAGCCGTGTTCGTCCATACCCGCTTTACCCGCTTCAATTAGCGCAGGATGGTTAGCAAGACCAAGGTAGTTATTTGCACAGAAGTTTAATACTTCTTCACCGGTAGAGATTTTAACAGCCGCTTGCTGCTGAGACGTGATTACGCGCTCTGATTTGTAAAGACCTTCAGCCTTCACTTCTTCAATTTGCTGCTGAATCTGTTGGTAGAATGCAGAAGACATTTGAAATTCCTTCCTGGTTATTTTGGCGAGTATTTACTCGTTTAGAATTAGGTTGAGCCTTTATGTGACGGGCATCACGGGCTATCGCTCATCAATTAATTGTAGTGTAATTCAAGGAAGGAAGAAGGATTATCCCTTAAGGTGGAAAAGCATTAATGAATTCAAGGCACGAATTCAATTAATGCTTTCCTATAATATTGTAATAAAAGGAGTTATCGCCCAGTTGGTTGTTTAAGTAGTGCTTCAAAGTCTTTGGCTGGTAACGGGCGGCTATAGTGGAAACCTTGCCCGAACTCACAGTTTAAGTCTTTTAGATAATCGACATGACGCTGTTCTTCAATGCCTTCAGCAACAATCTTAAGGTTCAGCGCTTTCGCCATTGCAATGATCACGTTGACGAGCTCACGATCGGAGTCATTTTCGAACATATTTTGCATAAAGCTGCGATCAATCTTAAGGCGATCGAACGGAAATTTCTGTAAGTAACTCAACGCAGAATAGCCCGTACCAAAGTCATCGATGGTAAGCTTAGTGCCTAACGCTCTTAAGTTATTGAGCATGTCTAATAGCTCTGAGTCGTGGTTAAAGAGAAGGCTCTCTGTCACCTCAATATCGAACTTATCTGATGGAAGACCAGATTCCTCAAGGCTTTTCTTAATAAACGCAAGTAAGCGATCACAATACCTAAATTGAACACTGGAGAAATTCACAGAAACAAACAGCGGCGTCAGACTTTGCCATTGCGCCGCTTGGCGGCACGCTTGCTGGATAGCGAATTCACCAATTTGATGAATCAAGCCATTTTTCTCAGCAATAGAGATAAACTCTTCAGGATTTACGAATCCGTACTTCTCATCATTCCAACGCATTAACGCTTCTGCGCCAACAATTTTACCACTGCTTAGCTCAATAATAGGTTGATAATACAACTCTAGTAATTGACTAGAGATGGCATTTCTTAGTCGATTTTCCAAATCCAAATAGCGTTGCAAGTCTTGGTTCATATTGTGGTTATAAAAGCAGAAGGCATCGCGTCCATCTTGCTTCACGCGATACATCGCCATGTCAGCACAGGCGAGGAGCTGCTCGGCATTATCTCCATCATCCGGAAATACGGACATTCCGACGCTGCTACTCAAGAAGAATTCATGGTTGTTCCATACAAATGGATCGTTAAACGCCGAAAGCACGCTTGAAGCAACGCGCTTCGCGGTGTCATTATCAGGCAAGTCAGGAATCACTAATAAAAACTCATCCCCACCAATTCTCGCCAGTAAGTCTGTTTTTCTCGCGACTTGATGAAGTCGTTGAGCACTAAGTTTAAGGATCTCGTCCCCAACAAAGTGACCCATTGAATCGTTAATCTGCTTAAAGTGGTCTAAATCAATAAACATGACCAATACTTTTGAACCACTACGTGACGCTCTAATCAACTCCAAAGCCAGTCTCTCAGAACCGTAGCTGCGATTAGGCAAGTTAGTCAACGTATCGTATTTAGCTTGGAAGGCGAGTTCTTTTTCAGACGCTTTTCGGCGTTCAATTTCGTTAGTTAGTTTTTGGTTCTGTTGAGAAAGAATGTCTTTTCGCTTTTTCTCTTCTTCAAGTTTAATTTTCAATTCAATTCTATTATTGTTTGTAATGAACGCATAACACAGCGCAATAACAACCATAACAGCAAGAATACTCAAACCGAGAATGAAGATCCGTGATGTAAAAATATCTCGCTCACTCAAAGGCTCAAACCAAGCCATAAGTTTGAAGTGATGTTTTTCAACAGGCACTTCAAAATATATCTTTCCATCAACGGCTTCAGATATTAAATAATTCTCATCTTTATTATGAGAAGACGTTTTATTTATTGTATCCCATACGACCATCTCAACGTCTTTTATTTTGAGCACCATCCGGCTATAACTGTCTTCGTGCTCTTGATTAGTGAGCTGATCAATAACAATGTTTTTATTGAGATCTGCAATTAGAAAGGCAACTGGCTTTCCAGAGAACTTAACTTGCTTAATGACTCCCGATTTCAGATAATAAGTGCGACATTCATGGAAAGGTGTAGAAGAGGAAGCCAACTGCTGAAAGTGGTACGCTCTTCTCGCCAAAGAAACAAGCAGTACTACCATGAATTATCAGCAGT
>NZ_JAMZAS010000019.1:0-36610 GCF_024181935.1 Vibrio sp. Y51_MX_L26 | reverse complement strand
CTTCAATTTAAGATTTTGTTCGGCTCAATGAATACTGAACATTACATAAAGTAATGTTTGAATTGACTGTGCTGAATCCGAAGATTCAATGGTCACTTCGTTTCATTGAAACCTAATTTGATACCGAGGTATCTAATTGGATTATCATCAACGAGTGCCCACACAGATTGATAGGTCTATATTGTTAAAGAGCTTGCTTTACGAGAAGTTTTCCTCTCAAAGCGGAGGTGCATTCTAGCGATTTAATTGGCAGTGTCAAACACTTTTTCAATTTTATTTTTCGTAGAAGCTTTTTACCTCTCCGACCCTGCTGAAGCCTTATCGCCTCTGCCGTGTCGGTGGATGCGCATTATAGGGAACTCAGATCCGTTCGCAACCCTTTTTTGGAAAAAAATGGGAAAAACCGACTGTTCGATGACTATTTCATCAAAAAAGCAAAAAAGAGGGTAAAAAACCCTCTTTTTCTGCCTCACAAGCCGTATTTAAATGAATGCGTACGCGTCTGCGAACATACGTTCGCTCTTCGCTTTCTTGTTCTGAGTGAACTGTTCACGTGCTGCGCCAGCCATTTCGAATCGACCTGCAATATAGATATCGTAGTTTTCTAAGCTTTCGAAATCTTCACTCACCGCTTGTAGCACGTTACCAACCTTACCTTGCCAATCAGCAGGTGCTTCTTCTACAACTGGAACAAAGTGAACGTTAGTAAACTTATCGGCGATCTCGATCAGTTCTTCTTTTGCATAAAGTTGGCAGTTATCGCGCGCACCCCAATATAGATAGATAGGGTTGGTTTTATTCTGCGCGACGCAGTGATCCAGAATCGAGCGCACGTAACTAAAACCTGTACCACCAGCAATTAATAATAGTGGACGTTCACTTTCTTCTTGAACCCAAGCGTCACCATGCGGGGCATCAATTTCAATCTGACCATCAGTTTCAAGCGCCGCTTGCATTGCTTCGACAACTTCTTGAGCGTAAGCGTTGTGTTCCGCCGCACCGATATGCAGTTCAAGTTCACCTTCATGACGGCAAGGGCTGCTCGCGATAGAGAAAGGACGTTTGTCTTTTTCACCCATCACTACCATTAGGTACTGACCCGCTTTAAAAGGCACTGGTGATTCTGGGTGAAGAAGGATTTGGTAAGTATTACAAGCTAACGGCTGAATAGACTTTACTTTACATTGGATGGTCATGGTGTTCCTCTCGCTTACTCATCAAAAGTAAGCACTAAATTACTTTCTGTATAGGCTTGGCAAGGGAATATCCAACCTTGCTGTTGCTCTTTTTCGGTTAGCATAGGTTCGAGGTGGTAATTCACCTCGCCCGTTAGCTTTTTACACATGCACATGGCGCAAGCGCCAACTTGGCAACGGTGTGGGAAGCGAATATTGTTGTTGAGCGCAGCTTCCAACACCGTCTCCCCTTCTTTTACTGGAAACGTAACGTCCATTGGTAGAAGGTGGACTTGATGACTCATAGAATACCTAACTGGTCCCAAATCTCATCGACTTTAGCCACAAGTTTAGGATCTTTTTTGATAGGCGTACCCCACTCGCGCGTGACTTCAGATTCGAACTTGTTGGTCGCATCCAATCCTAATTTGGATGAACACTCAGTCTTACCACGCACTTGAATGGTGTCTCTATCTGGGTCCATTCGAGTTGTCACAGCCCAAATGATGTCATTCCAATCTCGTGCATTAACGTCATCGTCGCACAAAATGATGAATTTGTTATCCGTGTACTGAGCAAAGAAGCCCCATAGATATTCCATCAATTCTTGGGATTGACCAGCTTGGTCTTTCTTCATAGTCACGACAGCAAATTGGTTGTTTGCTGTAACTGGAAGATAGACGTCAACAATCTCAGGGCGTTGCTGTTTTAATGCATCCAGATCCGCTTCGTTAATCGCTTTATTGTCACGCTCAGTAACCTTGGTTCGTGTCGCGAGTTCAGCATCCCATTTAATGGTCGCATCCAAGCCCATCTTAGAGCCAAGCCCAACCACTGGCGAAGCAAAGTCGAGCGAGTCGATTGGCGTGTTGTCTATCATCAAGGTATCACGTACAGGATCCATATGCTCTGACATGGCTTTAACGACATCATTCCAATCTCGCGCGTTTACCGATTCATCGCACACAATAACAAACTTGGTGTACATGAATTGACGTAAGAAAGACCACACCCCCATCATTACGCGCTTGGCATGACCTGGGTACTGCTTCTTCATGGTGACGACTGCCATTCGGTACGAACAACCTTCAGGCGGTAGATAGAAGTCTTCAATTTCTGGGAACTGCTTTTGCAGAATCGGCACAAACACTTCGTTTAATGCCACCCCCAATACAGCAGGTTCATCTGGCGGACGACCTGTGTAGGTACTGTGATAGATTGGGTCTTTACGCATAGTAATGTGCGTAATGGTAAACACGTGATGCTTTTCTTTTTCATTGTAGTAGCCCGTGTGATCACCATAAGGACCTTCATCAGCAAACTCGTTCGGGTCGATATAGCCTTCCATGACGATTTCCGCGCTTGCTGGCACTTCCAGATCATTGCTGACTGACTTAACGACTTCAGTTTTGCTGCCACGCAACAAACCTGCAAACGCGTACTCCGATAGCGTATCTGGCACTGGTGTTACTGCGCCAAGAATGGTTGCAGGGTCTGCGCCAAACGCAACCGAAACCGGAAAAGGTTTACCTGGATTGGTTTCCATCCAATCACGTAGGTCAAGCGCACCACCACGATGAGCTAACCAACGCATGATGATTTTGTTCTTGGCGATTTTCTGTTGGCGGTAAATACCTAGGTTCTGACGTTTCTTGTTTGGACCTTTGGTCACGGTTAAGCCCCACGTGAGCAGTGGTGCAACATCTTCTGCCCAACAGCTCATTACCGGGACTTTATCCAAATCGACTTCGTCCCCCTGCCAAACAACCTCTTGGCACGCCGCTTTGCGCAGACGCTTGGCTGGCATGTTCAATACTTGCTTGAACACTGGCAATTTTTCCAATGCGTCTTTGAAGCCTTTTGGTGGCTCAGGTTCTTTCAAATAAGCCAGCAGCTTACCGACTTCTCTTAATTCTTTAACATCTTCACGTCCCATACCAATCGCGACACGCTCTGGTGTACCAAATAGGTTGGTCAAAACAGGTACGTCGTAGCCAATTGGGTTCTCAAACAACAGCGCAGGTCCACCAGCACGCAAGGTGCGGTCACTGATTTCTGTCATTTCGTAAGCGGGATCGACAGGGTGAGCAATGCGTTTAAGCCGACCTTTCTGTTCTAGGTGGTCGATAAATTCGCGTAAATCCTTAAAACTCATAGGCCTTCATGACTGGCTGATTAAACTGTCCGCAGTATAACAAATAGGAGGACGCTAAGATCCTCCTATTTTGTGTGGGTATGTGAGCCAGATTACTTTAATACTTGCTCTATCTGCCGAGTCTTCACTTGATGGTTGTTAGAGACTAACTCTTCCAACCAGGTTTGATGCCCTTGCTGCGCCAGCTCTCGAGCGACCATGGTAGCTTCTTCCGATAGTGCCATTTTGCTCACTAGAAACTGTTTCACTTGCGGAGATAAAGGGTTGGATTTTGTGAGTAGACTAATGGCTTCTGGTTTGAGTGACGGATTGACGGTGGAGTTCATCAATTGCTGAATTGAAAAAACGTCCCCAACCGTAGCTAAACGCTCGAGTTCGGACTGGCTATTGTAATCCGCTCTCATCCGCCAGAGTAAGTTGTACACTTCCTCATCTTGACTGACTTGCGCTAATCTCACGATCACGGCTGTCGATGGTAGCCAACTGGTCACATTCGCTTTGGTTAACTGAGTGGTTAATGCGGCAAGCGCATGCGGTGATAAGCTGTCCAACTCTCGAATCAAAAGTGCTTCACGCGCTTGAGCTTGTTGAGATTGCCCTGTAAGCCATTGCTTTAAGTCGAGCTCTTTCCGCTCAGCTTGTAGTACAAAGTCCAAGGTACTTTGGTCTTGCTTCCAACGCTTAATCAAGCGGCTCGCAATGGCAGGAAAGTTAAAGGCAGGCACACTAAACTCATACCCGTCCCCTCGCTCTAGAACCTGATAAGTAGGAGTCATACGGATCTGAGACTCAACAAACAGAGCCATTCTAGGCGTGAGAATCACATCGTGCTTCTCAAGCTTTTCCAATAACCGAAAACGCACGACCTCTTGTTGAGGTAAAGCTAGTCGATCAAGGGCAAATTTAAGCGAGTCGACTTCATCCCTGACAACGTAATCAAGTAGTTCAGAGACTTTAGCCTGTATTTGAGTATCCTGAAGCCACTGTTCTACTACAGACTCCTGCATTTCCTTGGCAGATAACGTCGCGGGTAGTGTGATAAGTGACAAGCTCAGGAGTAATGACGACAACATTCCTTGTTGCATGTTAACCTCCCGATAACATTTGTCCTCATTCTGATGCTTCCATCGGGAGAAAGCAACAAAAAAGCCACCGTT
The DNA here is from genome assembly GCF_024181935.1 of Vibrio sp. Y51_MX_L26. NCBI lineage: Bacteria > Pseudomonadati > Pseudomonadota > Gammaproteobacteria > Vibrionales > Vibrionaceae > Vibrio > Vibrio sp. Y51_MX_L26. The sequence continues at coordinate 32,123 of NZ_JAMZAS010000019.1, read as the reverse complement.
AACGGTGGCTTTTTTAGAATAAGGACTCAGCTATTACTGACGACGCATCGCATCGAAGAACTCATCGTTGGTCTTCGTCATCGCTAGCTTATCAATGAGGAACTCCATTGCGTCGATTTCGCCCATTGGGTGAACGATCTTACGCAGAATCCACATTTTCTGTAGTTCATCAGTTTTCGTCAGTAGCTCTTCGCGACGTGTACCCGAACGGTTGAAGTCAATCGCAGGGAATACACGCTTCTCAGCAATCTTACGGTTCAAGTGCAGTTCCATGTTACCTGTACCCTTGAACTCTTCGTAGATAACTTCATCCATCTTAGAACCAGTATCAACTAGTGCCGTTGCGATGATCGTTAGGCTACCACCCTCTTCAACGTTACGTGCCGCACCGAAGAAACGCTTAGGACGGTGTAGTGCGTTTGCATCCACACCACCTGTCAGTACTTTGCCTGATGAAGGTACTACGGTGTTGTAAGCACGAGCGAGACGAGTGATAGAGTCAAGCAGGATAACCACGTCTTTCTTGTGTTCAACAAGACGTTTTGCTTTCTCGATTACCATTTCCGCTACTTGTACGTGACGAGATGCTGGCTCATCGAAAGTCGACGCGACTACTTCACCTTTAACTAGACGCTGCATCTCTGTTACTTCTTCTGGACGTTCGTCGATAAGAAGTACCATCAACTCACACTCTGGATGGTTGTATGCGATGCTTTGAGCAATATTTTGCAGAAGCATTGTCTTACCCGCTTTTGGCGGAGCAACAATCAGACCACGTTGACCTTTACCGATAGGCGATGCCAAATCTAAAACACGTGCTGTGATGTCTTCTGTAGAACCGTTACCACGCTCCATTACCATGCGTTCATTTGCATGTAGAGGGGTAAGGTTTTCAAATAGGATCTTGTTACGAGCGTTGTCTGGTTTGTCGTCGTTAACGGTATTGACTTTTAGAAGGGCAAAGTAGCGTTCACCGTCTTTTGGTGGACGAATTTTACCAGCGATAGAGTCACCAGTACGTAGGTTAAAGCGACGAATCTGACTTGGTGATACGTAGATATCGTCCGGACCCGCAAGGTATGAACTATCTGCACTGCGTAGGAAACCAAAGCCGTCTTGCAGAATTTCCAGAACCCCATCGCCAAAGATGTCTTCGCCGCCTTTAGCGTGCGCTTTTAAAATCGCGAAGATGATGTCTTGTTTTCTTAAGCGAGCTAGGTTCTCTAATCCTAAGCTTTCGCCCAGTTTTACAAGGTCAGACACAGGTCTGTTCTTCAGTTCGGTAAGGTTCATGGTGGTGGATTCTTGTTTAGTCAAAATAAGATCTGTTTTCTAGTTAAGATGGATTTGGTCTCAGGATCGACCAAGAAGAGAAATTTGTTCAATTAACGCGCGATAAGTTAGCACTAATTAGTATTCTAGTCCAGAGTTAGAAAAACAAAACCGTGCGTTGTTACTTTGCACGGTTTTATCTGTAATCACTTGGTGATTATAAGTTTGCGTCCAAAAACTCTTTTAGTTGAGTTTTAGACAGAGCACCAACTTTCGTTGCCGCTACGTTGCCGTCTTTGAATAGCAGTAGCGTTGGAATGCCGCGAATACCAAACTTAGGTGGTGTACCTGCGTTATGGTCGATGTTTAGTTTACCGATAGTGAGTTTGCCTTCGTACTCGTCTGCGATTTCGTCCAGAATAGGAGCGATCATTTTACAAGGACCACACCATTCTGCCCAGAAATCCACTAGAACCGGGCCTGCAGCGTTGATTACATCGTTTTCAAAACCGTCATCAGTTAGCTGCAAAATCTTATCACTCATCTTCCACTCCAATGTGTTTTTCGAAACTGGTTGGATGATAACCAGTAATTAGATGCCCTATTGGAATGTATTTACTTTCGTATTGCAAGCTTTAGCTGATATTCTATAGCCATGAAAAAGACGCATATCACAGAGCAAAAGTTCGCCGATTTGGGCTTAAAGCCCCAAGTTATTGAAGGATTGGACAAAAAAGGGTTCGAATTTTGTACCCCTATCCAAGCCTTGGCGTTGCCGGTCCTGCTCACCGGCCAAGACATCGCAGGCCAGGCCCAAACGGGTACTGGTAAAACGCTCGCGTTTCTTACTGCTACATTCAACCACCTTCTGACGACACCAGAGCATGAAGGTCGTAAACCTACGCAGCCACGCGCAATCATTATGGCGCCAACACGTGAGCTTGCTATTCAGATTTACAATGATGCAGAAGCATTAACTGAGAGCACTGGTCTAAAAACCGCTTTGGCTTACGGTGGTGAAAGCTACGATAAGCAATTGAATAAGCTGCAAGATGGTGTCGATATTCTGATTGGTACGACAGGCCGTATCATCGATTTCTACAAACAGCGCGTATTCAACCTTAACAACATTCAAGCCGTTGTTCTGGATGAAGCCGACCGCATGTTCGATCTTGGCTTTATTAAAGACATTCGCTTCTTGTTCCGTCGTATGCCTGAGCCAAAAGAGCGTTTGAACATGCTGTTCTCAGCGACGCTTTCTTACCGCGTTCAAGAACTGGCATTTGAGCATATGAACACCCCTGAGCATGTTGTGGTAGAGCCAGAACAGAAAACTGGTCACCGTATTCAGGAAGAACTTTTCTACCCTTCTAACGAAGATAAAATGGCCCTCCTTCAAACTTTGATTGAAGAAGAATGGCCAGATCGCGCCATCATTTTTGCGAACACGAAACACAAGTGTGAATCGGTTTGGGGTCACTTGGCTGCCGATGGACACCGTGTCGGTCTTCTTACTGGTGATGTACCGCAGAAGAAACGAGAAAAGATTCTTGAGCAATTCACCAAAGGTGATGTCGACATTCTTGTTGCAACTGACGTTGCTGCGCGTGGTCTGCATATTCCTCAAGTGACGCACGTTTTCAACTACGACCTTCCTGACGACTGTGAAGATTACGTTCACCGTATTGGCCGTACAGGTCGTGCTGGGGCAAGCGGCCACTCGATCAGTTTTGCTTGTGAAGAGTACGCAATTAACCTGCCTGCAATCGAAGAATACATTGAGCACACTATCCCAGTTTCAGAATACGATTCGTCAGCGCTGATCCAAGATCTGCCAGCGCCAATTCGTATGCGTGCGCCACGCAACCAACAGCGTCGTACGAATACTGGCGGTACTCGTTCAGGTTCAGGTAACCGCAAGCCGCAAGGACGTCGTCCGCGCCAACCGCGTCAATCGGCACCAAAACAATCGTAAAAGGAAACTGAGTTCGTTTATGAGTCAAGCAGGATCATCGCCGCTATACGCCGCCATCGACCTCGGGTCGAACAGTTTTCACATGCTCGTTGTGCGTCATATCGATGGCAGCGTTCAAACAATGGCTAAAATTAAGCGCAAGGTTCGTCTAGCAGCGGGCCTAGATGAACATAATTCTCTTAGTATGGAAGCTATGCAGCGAGGATGGGACTGCTTAAGTCTATTTGCGGAACGCTTGCAGGATATTCCTAAACAAAACATTCGTATTGTAGGCACAGCCACTTTACGTACCGCCACGAATGTAGATGTGTTTCTGGAGAAAGCGAACCAGATTCTTGGTCAACCAATCGACGTTATCTCCGGTGAAGAAGAAGCGGCCACTATCTATAAAGGTGTCGCACACACTTCTGGAGGCAGCGGTCGCCGTCTTGTTGTCGATATCGGTGGCGCAAGTACCGAGCTCATCATCGGTGAAGGTTTCGAAGCCAAAGCACTGACCAGTTTAAAAATGGGTTGTGTGACTTGGCTGGAAAACTTCTTTAAAGATCGCCAGTTGAATGCGCGTAACTTTGACGCAGCAATTGAAGGCGCGAAGCAGACAATCCAGCCAATTCTAGAGCGCTATACAGAAATCGGTTGGGATGTGTGCGTTGGCGCATCAGGCACCGTTCAGGCATTGCAAGAGATAATGCTAGCGCAAGGTATGGACGAAGTAATCACTCACTCCAAATTGAAACGCCTGCAGAAGCAAGCCATGTTAGCCGATCATTTAGAAGAGCTCGACATTGAAGGCTTAACGCTTGAACGTGCGTTAGTGTTCCCTAGCGGCCTATCTATTTTGATTGCCGTTTTTGAATTACTGGAAATCGACGCGATGACACTCGCGGGCGGCGCACTACGTGAAGGCTTAGTCTACGAGATGGTTGAAGAGCTACGTCAAGAAGACATCCGTGCTCGCACAATTGCCAGCGTACAAAATCGTTATCAGCTCGATCACCAATACGGTGAACAAGTTGCGACACTGGCAAGCAGACTGTTGGAGCAAGCCGGCGGCGATGAGTGGATTACGGAACCTCAAGGCAAGATATTGCTTGAAACCGCCGCAAAGCTGCATGAAATCGGCTTAACGATCGATTTCAAAAAAGGCGGTGAGCACAGTGCTTACCTACTCCAGAATTTGGATTTACCTGGCTACACTCGCGCGCAGAAGTTCTTTATTGGTGAGATTGCCCGTCGTTATCGAGAACAACTCACCTCACTGCCTGAGCAACACGCGTTATCAGGCTCAAGTGCCAAGCGCGTACTGCGGTTGTTGCGCTTAGCGGTGTTGTTGACTCACCGTCGCAACCAAAACTTAGAGCCAAACGTCGTATTAACGGCTGAAGGTGACAACCTAACATTAAACATTGATGCACAGTGGCTAGCGGCCAACCCGTTGACCGCCGCTGAGCTAGAAATCGAATCCAACCGTCAAACTGATATCGGTTGGCCATTAACGATTACCTCTGATTAATGGTTGTTATCCCATGACAAAGGCTCCTTTTGGAGTCTTTTTAATACCCGTTATTATCCTATGTACAACTCATAGAGTTTTGAGACACCAATGATCTAAATACTCATTTCGCTGTACATTTGCTTTAGAAACAACAAAGCCGCTATCAAAAGCGGCTTTGTTGCTATTAACTGATGAAAACTATGCCGTCGTCGTAACTTTAAAGTTAGGGTTCACTGCCGTTAGCTTCTTAATTAAGTAATTCAGTAGTACGCCGTACATAGGCACAAACAGACCAAGACTAATCACTAACTTAAAGCCGTAGTCCACCAGCGCGATTTCCGTCCAATGTTCCGCCATAAATGGATCTGGACTTTGGTAGAACGCAATCGCGAAGAAGGCGATGGTATCCAGTGCATTACCAAAAAGCGTTGAACACGTTGGGGCCACCCACCACTGTTTCATTTGGCGTAGGCGGTTGAACACGTGCACATCCATAATCTGACCAAGTAGATACGCCATGAAGCTAGCAATCGCGATACGAGCAACGAATAAGTTAAATTCCCCTAAGTGACCAAAACCTTGGAACTGCCCCTCGAAGAACACCACCGATAAGAAGTAAGAGACAGCCAAAGCAGGCAACATTACTAAGAAAATGATCTTACGCGCCAACTGAGCACCGAAAATACGTACGGTTAAATCCGTCGCAAGGAAAATAAATGGGAAGGTGAATGCCCCCCAGGTGGTATGTAAGCCAAAGATAGTAAACGGTAGCTGAACTAGGTAATTGCTGGATGCAATAATGACTAGGTGGAATAAAACCAGATAGATAAGGGCGTTGCGCTGCTGCGCAGGGGTAAAGTTACTCATGCGATACCTTTTTAGTTTGGTTTGGGGGCGAGGGAACCCAAATCGAGCGTTTTCTACAGAGAAAAGCACTCTTACCAACAATGTAAAAAATGACGATTAAACTAGCTTAACTCATTCAGAGTAAAGCGGTGGGCGATTATACATTAACCAATTTTACTCACAAGCGGTGTTTTATACGCAAACGTTTCTTCGCGAACATCACGTCAAAACCAAGGGCTTTGATGCAAAAATAAGAAAGGGTGTTTCATGTGAAACACCCTTTAAAGAATAGATAACTTGAATTTAGAAGCCGCGTTGGAACAATCCGGCTAAATAGTCGAGCTCTTCCCTACTCTCTTCTATTGTTAGCGCTTCAAACCAAATCGCTTCGCTGTAGTGCTCCGCTTTCATAAATAAGCGGCAGCCTTCAAAATCGATCAACCAAGAGTGAATATCCGCATCCCACTGTTTTTCTACCACAGACGCAGATAATAATCCCACCAAACGCTCACCCAGTGCCGGAAAAGTATCGAGGTCGAAGCTTGGAGCGGTAATAATAAGACGCCCTTCTTCAACAATGTAATCAGCGAGACCAAATTCCTTGTGCATATGGATTCCTTATCCGTGGTGAGTAATGTGTTCTTGGATCAGATCCAAGAATGGATCGGCGTATTTTTCTAGTTTACGTTGACCAACGCCACTAACCGCTAACATTTCGCCGTATGACGTTGGCAGCATTTCTGCCATATCAATCAAGGTCGCATCACTGAATACCACATATGGTGGTAAACCATCTTCATCGGCGATCGACTTACGTAGCTTACGTAGTTTGGCAAACAACTTCTTATCGTAGTTTTTGCTGGTCAGTTTATCCGACTTCGCGGCACGTGCAGCGGTATCTAAACGTGGAACTGCAAGTTCTAAAGACACATCACCACGTAGTAATGGACGTGCTTCTTCGGTTAATTGCAACGTCGAGTTACGAGTGATGTTTTGAAATAGCAGCCCTTTATGAATTAACTGGCGGAAGATACTCACCCAGTAATCATGGCTGTGATCACGACCAATGCCGTAAGTCGAAATTTTATCGTGGCCATGTTCGCGCACACGAATGTTTTGCATCCCACGCAGCACCTCAACCACATACGTCATACCAAAACTTTGGTTAACGCGGTAAACACACGACAACGCTTTGCGCGCTTCTTCGGTCGCATCAAAGTGTTTTGGTGGGTCCAGGCAGATATCGCAGTTACCACACGGCTTTTCGCGATACTCTCCAAAATAGTTGAGCAGTACCTGACGACGACAGGTTTGCGCTTCCGCAAAAGCACTCATCGCATTGAGTTTGTGGCTTTCTACCTGCTTCTGCGGTCCATCATCTTTTTCATCCAACATACGACGCAACCAACTGATGTCGGCTGGGTCATACAACATCATCGCCTCGGCAGGCAGGCCATCTCGCCCTGCTCGACCAGTTTCCTGATAATAGGACTCGATGTTACGTGGAATATCAAAATGCACAACAAAGCGCACGTTTGGCTTATTGATACCCATGCCGAATGCAACCGTCGCAACGACGATTTGAATGTCATCACGTTGAAAAGCTTCCTGAACGTAAGCTCGCTCTTCAGTATCCATCCCTGCATGATAACCAGCAGCGCGGATATGGTTGTTGCATAGCTTCTCGGTCACCATTTCAACTTTCTTACGACTGCCGCAATAAATAATGCCGCAGCTTCCCTTTTGGGTGGCTAGATAGCGAATGATTTGAGAAACCGGTTTGTGCTTTTCTACCAAGGTGTAACGAATGTTGGGACGATCAAAGCTTCCTAGATACACCTGAGGCTCATGTAAGCGTAAGCGTTCTAGAATATCACGACGCGTCGCATCATCGGCGGTGGCAGTAAGTGCCATAAAAGGTACATGTGAAAAGTGTTGCTTTAACTGACCTAACGCCGCGTATTCTGGGCGAAAATCATGTCCCCACTGAGAGATACAATGTGCTTCATCCACAGCGATCATAGATAAGGGTAAGTTTTCTAAACGCTCAATAAAGTCACGCATTAACACGCGCTCTGGCGAGACATACACTAGCTTAAGCTGACCAGAGTGCATGCGATTATACACACTCAGTAGCTCTTCTCGATTCATGGTCGAGTTCACACACTCCGCTGCTACACCATTGGCTTTCAGTTGATCAACTTGGTCTTTCATCAATGAAATCAGCGGTGAAATCACCAAGGTAATCCCTGAGCGCACTAACGCCGGAATTTGGTAACAGAGAGATTTACCGCCACCAGTCGGCATGATGACCAAGCTGTCTTTGCCTTCGATAGCGGCTTCAATCACTTCTTGCTGACCATCACGAAACGTCTGGTAACCGAATACTTCCTCCAACACACGTTGAGGCGTTACAGGCGTATCTGATTGTTCGGCTAGCAAGGTTGAGGTCATGAATAATCTCAGATTGAGTGATCGTAGAAATGCTTTTGCATGCCCAGGCACACAAAGTGAGGGCACATTGTAATGGGGTTTCGTGGTGAATAAAACCGCAAATTGCTAGGTGTTTCGCATCACGACTCGTATACTGATTTTCTGCTCTATAAACACACAATTAGGTGACACCTCATGACACCAGAAGACGAACAACAACGCGCTCGGCAAGGTATCTTGCTGGCGATTGGTGCCTATACCATGTGGGGCATTGCGCCGATGTATTTTAAATCCATCGCACAAGTATCCCCTTTGGAGATTCTGAGCCACCGGGTGATTTGGTCTTTCTTTTTGCTTGCCGCACTCCTTCACTTTGGCCGTCACTGGCGCTCGGTTTACTACATCGCGAAAGACAAAACGAAGATCGCTTACCTGATCGCAAGTTCTGTATTAATTGGCGGAAACTGGCTGATTTTCATCTGGGCGGTCAATTCCAATCACATGCTTGACGCGAGCTTAGGCTATTACATCAACCCATTAATCAATGTCTTGCTCGGCATGGTCTTTTTGGGAGAGCGACTTCGTAAGTTGCAATGGTTTGCTGTCGTATTAGCGGGCTGTGGTGTACTGGTCCAATTGATTGTATTCGGCTCCGTGCCCGTTGTTGCGATGGCGTTAGCAATGAGTTTCGGCTTCTATGGCCTCTTAAGGAAGAAAGTCAGTGTCGATGCAAAAACAGGATTGTTTATCGAAACATTACTCCTTCTGCCTGTCGCCGCCGTGTATCTGCTGTTTATTGCAGAAACCCCAACGTCGAATATGCTCACTAACCCGTTAGCATTAAATAGCTTGTTGATTGCAGCAGGGGTGATTACCACACTGCCCCTACTTTGTTTTACGGGTGCGGCAACAAGACTCAAATTATCAACATTGGGCTTTTTCCAGTACATTGGCCCAAGCTTGATGTTCTTACTTGCAGTACTGATGTATGGCGAACCCTTTACCATGGATAAAGCGATTACCTTTGCCTTTATTTGGGGAGCGCTAGTCGTGTTTAGCTTTGATGGACTGCGCAACAACCGTCGCTCACGCCGAATCGTTCAGCCACAGTGATCGTTTTTTACAAGACAAGTTAGAAATTGCCAGATAAGCTTGGTCATAATGTGACCAAGCTTTTTTTGTATGTAATGGAACAGATTCAATACTACGCAACCGACCATGATCAGCTGAGCCTGATCGAGGCGAAATACCAGAAGTTTGCCTTTCAAAGGCACTATCATCTGGACTTTCACCTCGGTCTGATCACGCATGGCACGCAAAAGTTCCAATATCAAGGCTGTAGCCATCAAGTGGGTCATGGGCAAATCGTAATTATGCCGCCAGATGAACTGCACGACGGGCACTCTAAGCTCGAAAGTGGCTATGAAGTGAATGTATTTGCGATCGAGCCGCACCTACTCAGCGATCTCGCCGATCTTAGTCAAAATGGTCAAATAATCCGCTTTAATGAATTGATCATCTCCGATCCACAGATATTTTCACAACTTAGTAACTTGCATGCTCTTCTTCGCCGCGATAACCTCAGCCAACTCACCAAAGATTGCCTTCCTTTTGAAGGATTTAATCAACTTTTTGATCGCTACGGATCACTCGCGAGGCAAAAAGTGGTCCCTCTTGGGAAACAGTCTTTAAATACCTTAAAAGATTACTTAATGGCGAATCTCGACCAAACGGTTCGCTTAGATGCACTATCAGAGCTCTGCCAACTGAGCCCCACGCAGTTTCAACGCCATTTCAAAGCGCAAACCGGCATGACGCCTTATGCATGGTTTGCTCGCTTGCGATTAGAGCAAGGAATGAAACTACTCCAAGCAGGATGGTGTGGTACGGACGTCGCCTATCAAGTGGGCTTTTATGATCAGGCCCACTTTAGTAAAGCGTTTAAACAAACCTATGGCGTCTCGCCTTCACAAGTGGCACGCTAATATCTCATACGCTGTGGTATTCAGTACTGCTAGTTTTTTACAAGCACTAGCGAATAAGAATCACGACAATAGCTCATATCTACTATGTTTTGAGATGTGTTATGAATGAATCGACTATCCTTTTAACGCTTGCCAGTATCCACTTCATTGCCTTAATGAGCCCAGGTCCGGATTTTGCGCTTGTGGTACAAAATGCCACCCGTCATGGCCGTCAAACTGGCTTATACATTGCGCTTGGCTTATCAGTCGGTATTTTGCTGCATTCTTTATTCAGCCTAACGGGGGTGAGCTATTTAGTTCACCAGCATCCTCTGCTCTACTCCGTCTTACAATTGCTTGGGGGCAGCTATCTGTTGTATTTGGGTGTCGGTGCACTGCGCGGCGTGATCGCGATGATCAAAAACCCACTTTCTGATCAGCCAAGCAAAAACAGTAATCTTGTGATCGGTAATAAACGCCAAGCGTTTACCAAGGGGTTCGCAACTAATATTCTCAACCCCAAAGCCTTAGTATTTTTTGTAAGTTTAATGTCGAGCCTTGTCCCAGTGGGCATGTCGGTGACAGGAAAAGGAATTGCTCTGGTGATTTTGTTTGGTTTGTCGCTACTCTGGTTTTCTAGCCTTGCATGGATGCTGTCAACGCAGCGCTTGCAAACAAGATTACAGCAAGCCGGTATTTATATAGATGGTTTATGTGGTGTGGTATTTACCCTAGTTGGCAGCAGTATTTTAGTGCAAACCTTCCGCTCCTTTCTCGATAACTCTCTGATTTAAAAGCGTCGCACACTCGACATTTCTGTAATAGGAAACTCGACGACCATCTCCGTGGCTGCCAAGCTGAATAACCTTAGTTGGCAACATGGAGAGTCATCATGCAATGGACATTTAACCGACTCGTACTCTCGGGTCTTTTTCTTACTTCCCCTTTCACCTTCACTGGACAAGCCTTCGCTAACCAAGCTGCAGATTCGGTCGCACCAGAGCACAGCACTGGCATTGAGCAAAAGCAGCTGGTCAAAGCTAAAGATTATATGGTTACCGCTGCTAACCCACTGGCGACCCAAGCGGGTGCAGACGTACTTGAGCAAGGCGGGAATGCGATAGATGCCATGGTCGCGGTGCAATTGATGCTCGGCTTAGTTGAACCCCAGTCATCAGGCGTTGGTGGTGGGGCGTTCTTAGTGTATTGGGATAGTGAAAAGCAACAACTGACCACTTACGACGGACGTGAAACCGCCCCCCTCGCCGTCACGCCAAAGCTATTTTTAGATGAGAACGGTCAGCCATTGCAATTCTACGATGCCGTGGTTGGTGGACGCTCTGTCGCAACACCAGGCACCGTGAAACTATTGTGGGATACCCACCAGAAATACGGCAAGCTGGAATGGAAAAAGATCATTCAGCCTGTTATCTCGCTTGCGGAGCAAGGATTCAAAGTCAGTCCTCGCCTAGCAAGCTTGATAGAAAAAGACGCCGAGCGTTTATCACGCTTTCCAGTCACAAAAGCCTATTTCTTTAACTCGGATGGCTCGCCAAAAACCGAAGGTACGCTATTAAAAAACCCTGAATACGCACAAACGCTGAGTGCTATTGCTAAGCAAGGCGCCCAAGCCTTCTACCATGGGGATATCGCCAGAGACATTATCGAGACGGTACAAAACGCGCCGGGTAACCCCGGTGTATTAGCCCAACCCGACTTTGATACCTACCAAATCAGACAACGTGAGCCGGTTTGTACAGCATACCAAAGCTATGACATTTGCGGCATGGGACCACCAAGCTCTGGCGCGCTCACCATTGGTCAGATTTTGGCGATCACTGAACAGTACGATCTCAAAGGCTGGGGGGCCAACAGCATTAAATCTTGGCAAGTACTCGCCGATGCATCGCGTCTAGCGTTTGCTGACCGTGGTAAATACATGGCAGACCAAGATTACGTGCCGATGCCAACTCAAGGCTTGCTCGATAAAAGCTACCTCCAGCAGCGAGCAGAGCTGATCCAAGTCGGCAAAGCACTAAGCAAAGTTGAAGCGGGCAATCCTCCGTGGTCGCACGCAATGAACTTAAGCATGGACGAGTCCATTGAACTCCCTTCCACCAGCCATTTCAATATCGTCGATAAGCAAGGCAATGTGGTTTCAATGACGACCACCATTGAGAATGCGTTTGGCTCGCGCTTAATGGTGCGTGGCTTCTTGCTCAATAATGAACTGACCGATTTCTCTTTCCGTACTCATAACGACGGAATCCCAATCGCCAACCGCATAGAACCAGGCAAGCGTCCACGATCTTCAATGGCCCCGACCATTATGATGAAAGATAACAAACCTTACATGGCGATAGGTTCTCCGGGTGGCAGTCGAATCATCGGTTACGTGGCGCAAACCATCATTGCCCACACGCAATGGGATATGAATATCCAACAAGCTATCAATCAACCACGATTACTCGACCGTTTTGGCACCTTAGATATTGAGCAAGGTACCGCTGCAGAAGGCTTACAGCCAGAGCTGGAGAAGATGGGCTTTAAAACCAATGTTCGTGATTTGAATTCTGGACTGCATGCGATACGCATAACAAAAGATGGACTAGAAGGTGCCGCAGATCCTCGTCGAGAAGGAGCAGCAATCGGAAAATAGGCCTGTTTTGCTCGACTCCTTGTGCGAGATCTCTCACAAGGAGTGGAGCAAACCTCTCTTTTTTAATGGTAAAACAGCCCACAAATAAACATAAACTATTGAATAATATAAATATGTTTATTTTTCAAACGCTTTTTGATTGAGAAAAATGTGGGCTTCGACCATTGTTGAGAATCGTGAAGAGCGTAATATGAATCTTGTCGGAAGGATGCTGACACGGAACAGGAAACACCACGGATTTGGTGAACTTCAGGAAGAAGAAACGGGTATTCAGGATGAATAGTCGGGCATGGATTGCAAAACTGGACATTGAACGGAATCAATAGCAACTAGGACGGTTGCTACTAAGGACGGGAAATGGACACCTCTGGACGAGGAAAGGACTGAACATCAGGATGATGTCATGGACACCGCTCAGGGAACAAGTGATGAGAGCTAACGAGGATGGTTAGCAGACCAGGATAAGGTCAAGGACACCGCTAGGAAGGCGACGAAAGGATTAAGCTGAAGGAATGCAGCACGCTATCAAGGATTTGATGCATGGAGCACTTTTAGTAGCTGGATTGCTGCGAGTAAGACTATAACCCCGACGGGCGTAAGCCCTCGGGGTTTTTCTTTGTCTAAAGATAAGCGATTTAGACTAAGAGCCTTTTCGAATAGCGTCATTTAGCTCCCTATCTTTCAGCATTTTGTTGATTCAAAACAGCCAAAACAGAAAGAGCCACCGAAGCAGCTCTTATGTTCATTTTTTCACAAAGCCCTACAGCTTCTCCAGTCTCGCGTAAGCGGTGACTAACCATTTAATGCCTTCACCATTGAAAGCAATCTGCACTCGGCTTTGTGGGCCACTGCCCTCAAAATTGATGATTGTTCCTTCACCAAATTTCGGATGCATCACACGAGAACCTAGTGAAAAACCAGTCTCATTGAAGTTTTCTTTTACTGCGGTTTGGCTAAAACGTCCACTACTTGAAGGGCGACTCACTTGCGCCTTCATGCGCACTTCATCCAAACACGTTTCTGGTAATTCACGAATAAAGCGCGATGGTTTGTGGTATTTGTCCTGGCCATATAAGCGACGCATTTCCGCGTAAGTAATGTAGAGCTTTTGCATCGCGCGCGTCATGCCCACATAACACAGACGGCGCTCTTCTTCCAAACGCCCTGCCTCTTCAGCGGACATCTGGCTTGGGAACATACCTTCTTCCACACCGACCATGAATACCAATGGGAATTCCAAACCTTTCGCACTATGCAGAGTCATCAGTTGGACTGCATCTTCAAATTCGTCCGCCTGACCTTCGCCCGCTTCTAGAGCCGCATGTGTTAAAAATGCCGTCAGCAGAGACATTTCTTCCGCTTCTTCTGGTTTTTCGAATTGGCGAGTGGCGGTAACCAGCTCCTCCAAGTTTTCTATGCGAGCTTTAGACTTTTCGCCCTTCTCTTGCTCATACATCGCAAACAAACCCGAGTACTTGATCACGTGGTCCGTTTGCTCGTGCAATGGCATTTCTAGTGTATCGTCTTCCAGCGCGGTGATTAATTCGACAAAACGACTTAACGCACCAGCTGCTCGACCCGGTAATACTTGCTCATCGAGCATTGCCAGACTGGCTTCCCACATAGTGCACCCTCTATCACGAGCTGCACGACGGATAGTCTCTAGCGTCTTATCGCCCAGACCACGTGTTGGGGTATTCACGACACGTTCAAACGCGGCATCATCGTTGCGGTTCGCCATCAAACGCAAGTAGCTCAACGCATCTCTGATTTCTTGACGCTCGAAGAATCGCATGCCTCCGTAAATACGGTACGGTAAGCCTGCCTGAATTAATGCTTCTTCCAAAACACGAGATTGCGCGTTGTTACGATACAGCATCGCAGCATCATTCAATGCGCCGCCATTCTCTTGCCACTCTTTGATTTTATTGACCGCAAAGCGCGCTTCATCAAGCTCGTTATAAGCGCTGTAAACCGAGATCGGCTCTCCCACATTGCCATCCGTCCACAGCTCTTTACCCATGCGTTCAGTGTTGTTCGCAATCAAGGTATTGGACGCTTCAAGAATCGTCTTCGTCGAACGATAGTTTTGTTCGAGACGGATGGTGTTCACGCTCGGAAACTCCAGCGTGAACTTCTCAATGTTCTCGACTTTTGCACCGCGCCAACCATAAATTGACTGGTCGTCGTCACCTACAATCATCACGTGACAATCTGGGCCAGCCATCATGCGTAGCCAAGCGTATTGAATGTTGTTGGTGTCTTGGAATTCGTCAACCAAGATATGCTTAAAGCGTGCTTGGTAGTGTTCACGCACAAACTTGTTGTCACGCAGTAGCTCATGCGCGCGCAGCAAAATTTCCGCAAAGTCCACTAAGCCAGCACGATCACACGCTTCTTGGTAAGCGGTATACAGCTGCAAATAAGTTTTGGTCACTGGATCGTGATAAGCGTCGATATGCGATGGGCGTAATCCTTCGTCCTTCTTACCATTAATCCACCATGAAACTTGGCGTGCAGGCCACTGCTTTTCATCCAAGTTTTGTGCTTTGATCAAACGCTTTAACAAGCGCTGCTGATCATCGCTGTCTATGATTTGGAAATCTTCCGGTAGCTTGGCATCAAGATAGTGTGCACGCAAAATGCGGTGACAAATACCGTGGAAAGTCCCATTCCACATGCCAGATGCACTGCCCATCATCAACTCTTCAATACGACCACGCATTTCTGCTGCCGCTTTATTGGTGAAGGTGACCGACATGATCGAGAAAGGAGAAGCTTGCTCGACTGACATAAGCCAAGCGATACGGTGAACAAGAACGCGAGTCTTACCACTCCCTGCACCAGCAAGGACAAGTAAGTTTTCTAGAGGAGCTGCAACGGCTTCACGCTGTTTATCGTTTAGACCGTCGAGTAATAGAGATGGATCCATCATGATGAGCTACTGGTTATTTATACATAAAAACCGATTATAACCTAAACAGCTGGGTGCTGTTTAGACAAAACTTGATAAAAAATTCGTTGTTTTTTTAATCTTTCATTCAAAGAGTTAACGAAGGTAATCACTCCAAAACCATTCGCGAGAGTTATTTTTATGAAAGTTTTTCTGCCTCATCTCTATCTTTTAATTTAAGCAAGTGGATAAAGGTTGTACGCCAAACGGCGAATCGACTTGCCGAATGAAAGTAAAAGGAAATCACTCAGAGGAAATTATGATGAAAAAATCGAATCTTGCTGTTACTGCTGCTGTTACTGGCCTTCTTGCTCTTGGTGGCACCATGCTCACCGCAACCCCTGCTGTCGCAGCAGAAAAAGAAAAGTGTTATGGCGTGGCGAAAGCCGGTAAAAATGACTGCGCAACGAAAAACAGCTCTTGCGCGGGCACCTCTAAAGAAGACAACCAAAAAGATGCTTTTGTTGTCGTTCCTAAAGGATTGTGTGACAAATTGGCTGGCGGTAGCACCAGCGGCTCATAACTCAACATCACAAGTTTCTGTGGGGCGCGTTGCACTTTAACCAACGCCCCCGGTTACTCGCCAATCAGAAAAGGAGTTTCACGTGAAACATCACTCTTTCCATCCTCTTGCTGGCGTCGGATTACGTTCCCCTCATCTCGATTATTTTAGCCAACACAAACCTGATCTGTCGTGGCTAGAAATCCACAGCGAGAACTACTTTCAGCCCAACTCAGTAGAGCGCCATCAACTACAAGCATTACGCGAGCACTACCACATCAGTTGCCACGGTATTGGTTTGTCACTGGGCTCGGTGGAACGTGTGAATACGAAACATTTAGCGCAACTAAAAGCATTGATAAATACAATTGACCCTCTCTTCGTCTCTGACCATTTAAGCTGGAGTGAAAATGGTGGTCACTACTTCAATGATCTACTTCCCTTGCCTTACACGGAAGAAGCGCTGCAAGTCTTCACTCGTAACGTGCTTGAAGTGCAAGAATACCTACAACGTGAAATCTTAATTGAGAACCCATCTAGTTATGTGAAGTTTCACCATTCAACCATCAGCGAATGGGATTTTCTTACCGAAGTGCAAAAGCGCACCGACTGTCGTTTATTACTCGACTTAAATAACGTATATGTTTCCGCCTTCAATCACGGTTTTGATTGCGACACATACCTAGATGCGATTCCAGCC
Source organism: Vibrio sp. Y51_MX_L26 (assembly GCF_024181935.1). Classification (NCBI taxonomy): domain Bacteria; kingdom Pseudomonadati; phylum Pseudomonadota; class Gammaproteobacteria; order Vibrionales; family Vibrionaceae; genus Vibrio; species Vibrio sp. Y51_MX_L26. Next base: position 15,324 of record NZ_JAMZAS010000019.1, on the reverse strand, counting down.
GACAAAGTCGACGAGATTCATTTGGCAGGTTTTACTATTAAGCCGTTGGATAAAGGTGAGATTTGGATTGATACTCATAGCCGTCCCGTCAGTGATGAAGTATGGCAACTGTTCGTTAGTTGGACACAAAAACACGGCCCTCGCCATACGCTGATTGAATGGGATTTGGATATTCCTGCACCAGAAATACTTCTTGGCGAAGCAGAAAAAGCATCCTCACTATTGCAGAAAAATCATTTAATTGACCAAAAGAGCAAAAGGAAAGCGTCATGAAGCTTGCGACCTTGCAGAGTCAATTTGCTAAAGCCCTACATTATCAAGCGCTCGGTGAAGAATGCGACATTGTGAGTGACAAGTTTACCGCAGATGAACGCATACAGATTTACCGCAATAACTTTATCATCAGCTTGAGTGAGGTATTGGCAGCGACCTACCCAATGGTTGAAGCCTTAGTTGGAAAAGAGTGCTTCGATCAAATTGCTCGCCAACACGTACTTTCTCACCCCTTAGCTGAAGGTAATGTCGTACATTATGGTGCTGGCTTTCAAGATACGATTATGCAGTTTAGTCAGGTCATGACCCAAGCTCCGTACGCACCTGAAGTCGCAAGATTTGAATGGCATATGGACTTAGCTAGACAAATACAGAATGAGAAAGTCGAAAAACCAAATCGAATCCCTTTATCTGCACTTGCCCAAGTGACGGAAGAACAACAACCTCAATTGGTGTTTCATTTGCGCACTGGCAGCCGCAGCTTTGACTCAAACTACGCCGTATTTGATCTCTTTCATGCGATTCAACACCAAGATTTTGAACAGCTCAATATCAATCAATTACAGCGAGGTGTCATCTCGATTCAAGCCAATGGAGAAGCTCAATGTCACGCACTCGATACCGATGTTTTTCAACTGCTGCAATGTTTAGAGCAGAAGCAGAGTTTGAGCGAAATACCCGAAACTTTACTCGTTCACCTTAATAGCCTCATGGCACTCGATCTCGTTGACGGCTTTACATTGAAATCAATCTAAGGAGCACTCTATGACGAACACGGTTAAAAACTTAGTCAATCGGTACGACGACTTGATCAATACCTTACAAGCTGGCTTTGTCCCTTTACTACTTCTCTTTTGTCGCTTATGGGTTGCATGGGTGTTCTTCAATTCAGGGTTAATCAAAGTTTCTTCTTGGGATAGCACGCTGTATCTATTCGAATTGGAATACCAAGTACCACTTTTGCCTTGGGAGTTAGCGGCCTACATGGGAACGGCTGCCGAGTTGATTCTGCCAGTATTTTTAGCGTTGGGATTAATTACCCGCCCGATGGCTGCGATTCTGTTTGTGTTCAATATCATCGCGGTCATCTCTTACCCTGTACTTTGGGAAAAAGGGTTCTATGACCATCAATTGTGGGGATTCATGATTTTAGTGGTCATCGTATGGGGACCGGGAGTTATCTCTATTGACCATGTTATAAAGAACAAGTTGACGCGATAAAAAAATCCCCGCAGTGGCGGGGACTTTTTATTGTTTATTTAAGTAAGCAAGAAGCTCATCAGCTGAGATGCCCTGTTGAGCAAGATCTTTTGCCAACAGCTCAACTTGTTCACCTTTGCGCGACTCAATCACTTGCTGGAATTGGTACACGATATCACGCAAAATTGGCAGAGGTACTTGTTTAGCCGCACTACGAATACGCTCGGAGCTTTGATTACCCAGCTCATTAAGCAACTTGCCAAACATCACCTTTTCTGGTGAATCTTCCATTTGCTCTAGAATACGAGCCATTTCATACGTGGTTAACGACATTACTTTTTGAGTTCCGTTATGGTGTCAGGAAAAGTCTGAACGACAAATATACACGCCTTACTTACATTGGAAAATACTAAATTACACTGATTTACGCTTTCGCAAAGCTTGAATGCCAGTTCTTACCTGCTTTTGTAAACAGAACCACCAACGCAGGCAATAGAACCCACATATGAATTGCGATCAGTGTTTGAGGTTCCAAAGATAAACGCTGCAACGTACCAACCAACAAACCAGAGCCACTCATTTGGAACAACCCAAGCAGTGCCGCAGCCGTACCCGCTTTGTCACCAAACGGTTCCAATGCTTTCCCTGCTGCAGCACCCAGAATGAATGCAAAACCTACAGAAGACATGAAGATAGGTAGCATGAAAGAAAGCGCGGTATTCTGACCATTCATCACTAGCATGATCACACCTGCGAGGCCCAGAGTTGAGATCCCGGTGACCAAGGTGTTGTGCGTGCCAACGCGCTCCATAAACTTAGGCGCCAACATACATGCCGCAATGTTTATCACCGCATTCACACCAAACCAGAAAGTGAATTCATTCATCGACAGCCCCATCCCCGTCATCAATACCGACGGTGCTGAGGTAACGTAAGCAAGAATAACCGCCATCGCCATTAAACACAGTGACGCATGGAAAACAAAAGATGGCGTACTAAGCACTGCCCAATAACGGCTGAGCTTAAACACGGCTTGCTTTTCCGTTGATGGGTTGGTCTCTTTCATCATGAAAAACATCAATGATCCAGACACCACAGCAAAACCCGCCATAAAGCTAAAGTTAGCACGCCAGTCAAATTGCTGAGTTAACCAACTACCTAGAATTGGAGCTAATGCCGGAATAAAACAAATCGCGCCGTTAAGATAGCTGATCATTTTGCCGCTTTTTTCCGGGCCAAAGATATCGCGAACTGTTGCAAAGGCTGCTACCGATGTCGCACACGCACCTAAGCCTTGTAGCAGTCGGGAAACCAACATCCATTCAATATTTTGAGCACTCCACGCCAATAAAGCGCTCATCGCATAGATAGTGATACCGCCCAATGCAACAGTTCGACGTCCGAGTTTATCTGCCAAAGGGCCAGCAAACAGTTGCCCGACACCCATCGCAAATAAGAACCAAGTGATCGTGTCTTGTGCTAGCGCATTATCGACCTGAAAAGTGGAAGCAATAAGAGGTAAAGCAGGTAGATAAATATCAATCGCAAGAGGACTGAAAAGAACCAAAAGGGTCAATAACGCCATCTGTTTTTTACTATTAGAAAACTGGCTAGGCACACAACACTCCGAATTGGATAAAGAACTTTGGATAGAGCTTAATCATCTGATGATATGAATGGAAATGATGTATAATCATGAGCATTATTCCTTAGAGGAAATTCACCGTGAACGTCGAAAAACTGGCTCGTATCGATTTAAATCTATTGGTCTGTTTTAAAGTTTTGATAGAAGAGTTAAATGTCACCCGAGCCGCCCACCGACTGTGCTTGAGTCAGTCTGCCGTGAGCAAATCACTGGCTAAACTGCGCATCCAATTTGATGACCCACTTTTCACCCGAAACTCGCATGGATTAACACCAACACCACGCGCTTTATTTCTTAAACCGAAACTGGATCTGTTGATAAACCAGTTAGAAGTACTGACTCAACCAGAAGAGTTTTCTCCGCAAAGTAGCGAATACCGTTTTCAAATAGCAGCGGTTGAAAGTGTTTACCCTCTGATTCTGCCTCATTTCTTACCGGCGATTTTTCAGCAAGCCCCTGGGGTGACGATCAGCACTCACCCTTGGTCCGATAATACTTTTAAAATGCTGCAACGTGGCGAGCTAGACTTAGGCTTAACTGGAAAAGACATCGATATTAATGATGCCAAGCTGACTCTGCTGCCACCCGATGACATATGCGAACTGGAAATTTATCGAGATCACCAGATGTGTATTATTCGCAAAAATCACCCAGCATTAAAACAGCCTTGGAACCTCGAAGCGTATCTCGCCCTGCGTCACGTACAAGTGCGTTGTGACGGCAACGACCGTTGGCTGTTAGATTATCGCCTTGCCGATATTGGAGCCGACCGCGATATTGCCGTCACCGTTCCGGACTTTAATAGTGCCGCAAGTTTATGCTCCTACACTGACTTTATTTTTACCGCCCCAAGCCATTTTGTGCAGCTCGCTGCTAAACAGCTTGATTTGGTCGTACTACCACTCCCGCTAGAATTTCCACCTATGGCTTACACTTTATTCTGGCACCGAGACAGAGAAAACGACCCTGCATTGGGTTGGCTACGTACGATGATCACACAAAAAACTGATCACCTTAGATAAAAATACCGCTCTCAATTTGCGCTTAGCGGGTAAAATGAGTAGCTTAACTGTCGTAGTCCTTTTTGGCTCATCTATGGCCTAGTTGTACTCCGACTCAACCTAAGTCATTGCAAACTTGCGTTGATCATAAACTGCATGAAGCAGAAGGAAACAGCTCCCACACCTGAGCATGAAGGAGCGGTAATTTGAAGGAATAAAACAGATGCACAACGAAACTCTCAGCCGCGTGAATGCGATTCGCGAATGGCTTATACAACATAATATTGATGCCCTACTGGTTCCGCACGAGGACGAGTATTTGGGTGAATACGTCCCAGCGCACAACGAGCGCTTACATTGGTTAACAGGCTTTACTGGTTCTGCTGGTGCTGCGGTAATCACCAAAGACAAAGCCGCTATCTTTGTTGATGGCCGCTATACCGTTCAAGTCACCAAACAAGTCCCTGGTGGCCTATTTGAATATCGTCACCTTATTGAAGAACCAGCTTTAGATTGGGTTCTAGACAGCCTGCCAACAAACGCATCTGTCGCAATTGATCCTCGTATGCACAGCTCAGCTTGGCTAGACATGGCACAAGCTAAACTGGCTGGAAAGCTTGAGCTAAATATTCTGACCAACAACCCAATTGATGAGTTGTGGCATGACCGCCCAGCGCCTGTTGTCTCTGACGTTCGCCTGATGCCAACAGAAGCCGTCGGTCAATCAAGTGAGAGTAAGCGTCAAGAGATCGCCCAACTGGTTAAAAAAGCAAGTGCAGATAGCGCTGTGATCACAGCATTAGATTCTATTTGTTGGCTGCTGAATGTACGTGGTTTGGATGTATCACGCCTACCAGTTCTGCTTTCTCACGCGATTCTGCATGCCGACTCAACCGTTGAATACTTCCTCGATCCTGCTCGTCTACCTGCTGATTTTGACGCTCACGTAGGCACCGGTGTGACCGTTCACCACCCAGAAGCACTTCAATCTCGCCTTGAAGCCATGACAGGTAAAAAGGTATTAGTTGACCCGGCAATCAGTAACGCTTGGTTTAAGCTAGTACTACAAAACTCTGGTGCGTCCGTGATTGCAGCAGCAGACCCATGTCTGATGCCAAAAGCGGCGAAGAACGCGGTTGAAATTGCGGGTATGAAGGCGTGTCATATCCGCGATGGCGTGGCAATGAGCAAGTTCCTATGCTGGTTAGATGCGGAAGTTGCTGCTGGTAACCTGCATGACGAAGCGACATTAGCAGACAAACTGGAAGCATTTCGTAGCGAAGACCCTACGCTAATGGATCTCAGCTTCGATACCATTTCAGCCGCGGGCGGCAACGCGGCCATGTGTCACTACAATCACGAGAACCAACCTGAACCTGGTAAGTTAGAACTGAACACGCTTTACCTTGTGGACTCAGGCGGTCAGTACCTCGATGGCACTACCGACATCACGCGTACTATCGCGATTGGTCAACCTTCTTCAGAAATGAAGAAGCAATTTACGTTGGCGCTGAAAGGTCATATTGGCGTTGCTCGAGCTCGTTTCCCGAAAGGCACACGTGGTTACCAAATCGATACTCTAGCTCGTCAGCACCTATGGGCGGAAGGTTACGATTACGATCACGGTACTGGTCACGGTGTTGGTCACTTCCTAAGTGTTCATGAAGGTCCAGCGAGCATTTCGAAAAAGCAAATCGACGTGCCTCTAACAGAAGGTATGGTGCTATCCAACGAGCCAGGTTACTACCGTGCAGATGCGTTTGGTATCCGTATTGAAAACCTAGAGCTTGTTGTTGAAACACCAACTAACGGTGACTTCCCTGTTCTGTCATTTGAGTCGTTAACACGCTGCCCAATAGACAAACGCAACATCAACGTTGATATGCTAACTCGTCCAGAACTTGCTTGGCTGAATGATTACCACCAGAAAGTATGGGATGAGATCAGCCCGCTAGTCGAAGGTGATGTTAAAGAGTGGCTTCGTCAAGCAACGCTACCTTTAGCACACAGCTAGAAGCTAGAAGCTAGAAGCTAGAAGCTAGAAGCTAGAAGCTAGAAGCTAGAAGCTAGAAAAAAGTAGAGGGTTGATGTTTTGCATCAACCCTCTTTTTTTGCCTATGTTTCACGTGAAACATAACGATGACCAGTGGCTTTATTTACTGCTTAACCAGAATACGCTGAGTGCCAATCTCGCCATACAGGGTCAAATCCTTTGGCTCGAATCATATCTTCCACAGAACCCGCGCTTCGCTCATCGCTGATCTCAAACTGCTCGAGTTCAACATCATCCATCGCATAACCCCCCGGCTGAGTTTTCGATGCTGCAGATATACTGGTAATACCTAAAGCCAATGCGTTGTCTCTAAATTTCGGTGACTCACGAGTCGATAATGACAACTCCACTTCTGGATTCAACAAACGATAAGCGCAAATCAACTGAACAAGCTGCTTATCCGTCATTACTGATTTGGGTTGGAGCGCGCCCTCACAAGGACGCAAACGTGGGAAAGAAATTGAGTAACGAGTCTGCCAATACGTGCGCTCAAGATAGTCCAAGTGCGCTGCCACATAAAAACAATCTGTACGCCACTCTTCCAATCCTATCAAAGCGCCAATACCGATCTTATCAATGCCCGCCTTTGCGAGGCGGTCGGGTGTATCCAATCGGTATTCGAAATCCATCTTATTGCCACGTAAATGGTGCTCAGCATAAGTCGAAGGATGATACGTTTCTTGATAAACCATCACCGCATCCAAACCCAATGTCTTGAGCTCTGCGTATTCGTCTTGATCTAGCGGCTGCACTTCCATCGCCAAATAATTAAAGCGTTGCTTAATCATCGGCACCATTTCGCGAAAGTATTTCATGCCCACTTTGGTTTCGTGTTCACCAGTCACCAGCAATACGCTATCGAACTTCATGCGTTTAATGGCTTCAACTTCTGCAGCCACTTCGTCCCTATTCAAGGTACGACGCTTGATTCTATTCTCCATTGAGAAGCCACAATAAGTACAAGCATTGGCGCACAAATTAGAAAGGTACAATGGAATATAAAGCGACATGGTATTACCAAAACGCTTGCGAGTTGCCGAGTATGACAACTGTGCCATTTGCTCTAAGTACGCTTCTGCCGCCGGTGAAATTAGCGCCTTAAAATCTTCCAAATCACGCTTGGATTTACTCAATGCTCGCTCAACATCTTGTGCTGTTTTCGCATAGATCGACATCGAAATGTCATCCCAATTAAGCTGCTTAAATTGCTCAACGAAGCTCATGTTTTCCTCGCTTAATAGCTAAACCAATCTAGGACTAAAGCTCATCTAGGAATGACGTCAGTGGACTCGACGCAACCGCATGAGAAACCTTACCTGCAAGTCCGGCTTCATAAGCCATACGCCCCGACTCTACCGCCAACTTAAATGCCTTCGCCATCGCAACAGGATCGCTCGAAGCTGCAATCGCAGTATTGACGAGCACGGCATCCGCGCCCATTTCCATCGCACGCGCGGCATGTGAAGGAGCACCAATACCCGCATCAACAACGACAGGAACATTGGCTTGGTCGATGATGATCTCTAGGAAATCGTTAGAAACTATCCCTTTGTTGGAACCGATCGGCGCACCTAATGGCATAACTGCAGCACAGCCTACTTCTTCCAATCGTTTACACAGAACTGGGTCAGCATGACAGTAAGGAAGCACAATGAAGCCTTCACGAACCAATTGCTCAGCGGCTGCTAGTGTCTCAATTGGATCAGGCATCAAGTACTTCGGGTCTGGATGAATTTCCAGTTTTAGCCAGTTAGTACCCAACGCTTCTCGCGCCAGTTGTGCAGCAAACACAGCATCTTTAGCACTCTTTGCACCCGAGGTGTTCGGCAATAGGTTCACACCCGCTTGTACTAACGGCAGCAAAATATCGTCTTGTTGGTCGTTCACATCCACACGCTTCAACGCCATAGTCGCAAGTTGAGATCCCGACACTTGAATCGCTTCTGCCATTAATCGACTGTTGGCAAACTTCCCTGTTCCCGTGAACAGTCTTGATTCGAATTGTTTATCACCAATTTTAAGCATCGACGTTAACCCCCTGCGATCGCTTGAAACAAAGAGATGCTATCTCCCTGTGAAAGAACTGTGCTAGCCCACTCACTGCGCGGCACAACATTGTTATTAATTGAAAAAACACAGCCCATTTCAGGCAGCGCAAATTGACTAATGATTTGCTGTAGATTCGACTCACTGGCAACTTGATGCGACTGGTCATTGATGACAATAGTGATCACATCTAAGTCAGCAGCGGTCATCTGTGTTGTTTGTTGCTCTGATAACGTCATTGCTTCCCACTCTCTTAATTCTACCCATTACTCGTAAGCTAAATTTGAGCACACACTTGGCACTGTTTGTCTTTGCTTATCGCCATGGTTTGCCATTGCAGCTTCAATCCATCGAACAGGTGTAACTTGGCAGTCTCGACATGAAACTTTCCCGTCGCCAGTTTTTGAATTGCCGCTATCGCTTGGTAGTTACCAAGTGTGCCAACCACCGGACCGACGACACCGCTCTCACTGCATTTTTGCGTTTGCGGTAATTCGTCAAACGGATACAAACAGCGGTAACAGGCTTTACTCTGCGCTTCTTGTTCACTTGATGATTGGTAATCAAAAACAGCGAATTGCCCTTGCCAACCAATTGCCGCCGCTGAGATAAGCGGCGTATTTTGCTCGAAACAAACTTGGTTAATTAGCTGGCGCGTTGGCATGTTATCGGTGCAGTCCAACACCACATCCGCCAGCATCACCTCAAGCCGCAGCTGCGCTTTGTCTAATCGCTTATTGAGAGCACGAATTTGAACCATAGAATTAAGTTCAGTGAGTTGCTTTACAGTAGCTTCGGTTTTTGCAACTTGGAGGTCTTGTTCACGATAAATGATCTGACGCTGTAGGTTACTGCTATCAACTTCATCGTCATCAACCACAACCAATTTACCAACGCCCGCTGATGCCAAGTACAAACTCGCTGCGCTCCCTAATCCACCACAACCGATGATCAGCACATGCGATTTGCTCAAACGCTCTTGCCCACTTTCAGCAATTTCAGGCAGAGCAACTTGACGTTGATAGCGAAGGAACTGCTTATCCGTGAGCATGCTCGCCCCTCTTGTTATGCGCCAATTCACTATTCTGATCAGTAAACGTTAGCTGTCTTTCCTTCATCAGTTTTGCGAAGAACTCGATGACGGATTGAGGTGATTCTGCCAACGTAATAGCTCGCACTACTGCTAAGCTAGAAACACCCGTTTGCCAAACTTGGTTTGCATTAGATTGATCAATGCCACCAATTGCGACCGTCGGAAAGCCAAGCACATAGTCACTAACGGCTTTGTCTTTTGCAGGACGGAAAGCAGCCTCTGTATTTGTATAAGGAATGCTATCAATCAGCTTTTGATATAAAGCCAAGCGCACCAAACCTTGTGGTTTCGATGGCATCTGTTTAGTGGTGGTTGGGAAAATATGCCCTAGCGCGATGTAACTAGGATGAATTTGTACGATGCGCAGTAGCTCATAATAACCATGAGTAGAAAGACCAAGACGAACGCCGGCTTTAGTTAGCTGAGCCAAATTCGATTCTTCTATGTCTTCTTGTCCTAGGTGAACACCATAAGCGCCATGCTTGATTGCCAACTGCCAATAGTCATTGATAAACACTTGTGCTTGATACTGACGACCTAGCTCAATTGCTCGAATGATCTGTTGTTCTAAATCGGCTTGTTGTGGGTTCTTGATTCGCAGTTGAATAGTGTTGATGCCTAGTGCCAGTAGACGCTCAATCCAAGCAACATCATCAACGACTGGGTAGAGCCCTAGACTTTGCTTAGTTAGAGTTGGAAAGCTAACGCTCTCACCTTGTGCAGACCAACCAACTTGAATACCTAGTCGGTTATCCTCCAGTACAGGAGTGGGAAAACCATCAAATTGGTCAGCCCACTGAGTAGTTCGCTCTCCGTCGAAGTTGTCATTCAACAGTGTTTCACGTGAAACATTCGCTTGTTGAGTTAGCATTCCTCGAGCAAGTGTTAACGCATCTTCGATAGGAAAATTGAGTACTGTCAGCGTTACTATCCAAGCAAGGTGATGTTCGGGATCGAACATTGCGTTGAGTTTGGACTTAACAGAAAGCGCTCTCACTTCGTCGTTAGTTGGGTGACGCCAGATATCAAGCTGAAGCACTTTCTCCTTTTCATCGGATACCTGCGTATCAGCAATGCCAATATAAATCGCTTTCGACAGTTGCTTAGCACACGCTTTTACCGATAAAGCAGAGCGGTAATAGAGCACAAATGAACACTCTGACTCAGAGTCATACCCATCAATAAGATCAGTCGTTATATGTGCAATCTGTTGGTCGCGAACAAGCTGAATAGATTGAGTTGGGCTCACACCCAACTCAATGTCTTCGATGCTAAAACCCTGTTCTCTCGCCAACAACAAACATTGTTGAACTAAACCTGTTAGCTCAATCAATGATGACGGAATAAGGATTTTGCTCATTAGTCACTTACCTCGGCATGTGCTGCTGGGTGGTATAACTCAGAACCTGTGTCTCTAAATTCTTGAGATTTCTGACGCATCCCCTCAAGAGGATCATCAAGCACTTTGATAGAGATAGCTTGGTCCGCAGCAACTTGCTCAGTGTCTTTCGCGTACTCTCGTACCTCTTGCGAAATCTTCATCGAGCAGAACTTTGGTCCGCACATCGAACAGAAGTGAGCAACTTTGCCGGACTCTTGAGGTAAAGTTTCGTCATGGAAAGCGCGCGCGGTATCTGGATCGAGTGACAAGTTGAATTGGTCTTCCCAGCGGAACTCGAAGCGAGCTTTAGAAAGCGCGTTATCACGAACTTGTGCACCAGGGTGTCCCTTCGCTAAATCAGCGGCGTGCGCAGCAAGCTTGTAAGTGATCATGCCTACCTTCACGTCTTCTTTGTTTGGTAAGCCAAGATGCTCTTTAGGTGTTACGTAACAAAGCATCGCACAGCCATACCAGCCAATCATGGCAGCGCCAATACCTGACGTAATATGGTCGTAACCAGGAGCGACGTCTGTCGTCAGTGGACCAAGGGTGTAGAACGGAGCTTCATGGCAGTGCTCTAGCTGCTCTTCCATGTTCTCTTTGATCATGTGCATTGGAACATGGCCAGGACCTTCGATAATCACCTGTACGTCGTATTCCCACGCAACCTTAGTCAACTCACCAAGAGTACGAAGCTCCGCAAATTGCGCTTCGTCATTAGCATCGGCAACCGAACCAGGGCGCAGACCATCACCGAGAGAAAGTGCCACATCATACTTGGCACAGATTTCACAGATCTCTCGGAAGTGGGTGTATAAGAAGCTTTCTTGGTGATGCGCTAAACACCATTTCGCGATGATAGAACCACCACGAGAGACTATGCCAGTAACACGCTTTGCAGTCATTGGCACATAGCGAAGTAGTAAACCGGCATGGATAGTGAAGTAATCAACGCCCTGTTCTGCTTGCTCAATCAGAGTATCGCGCATCACTTCCCAGTTAAGGTTTTCGGCAACTCCATTCACTTTTTCCAGCGCTTGATACATAGGTACGGTACCGATCGGAACCGGGCTGTTACGCAGAATCCACTCGCGAGTTTCGTGGATGTTACGTCCAGTAGAGAGATCCATAACGGTATCCCCACCCCAGCGTGTCGCCCAAACGAGCTTCTCAACTTCTTCCTCAATCGAAGACGTCACCGATGAGTTACCGATATTGGCGTTCACTTTGACCAAAAAGTTACGTCCAATGATCATTGGTTCGGATTCTGGGTGGTTGATATTAGAAGGGATAATCGCGCGACCTTCGGCAACTTCTTTGCGAACAAACTCGGCGGTAATGTCTTTTGGAAGATTCGCTCCAAAGCTTTGACCAGGATGCTGTTGATTCAGCACATCATCACGGTACTTGGCACGACCCATGTTTTCACGCAGCGCGATGAATTCCATTTCTGGGGTGATAATACCTTTGCGAGCATAGTGCAGTTGAGTGACGCATTGCCCATCTTTGGCACGTCGAATACGTGGTAGATTGCCGTAACGAAGATCGTCTAGTGTTCCGTCTTCTAAGCGTTCTTTGGTGTACACCGAGCTTACTTCATCGAGTAACTCTGTGTCACCTCGCTCTTCAATCCAGCTTTCTCTTAGCTTTGGTAAGCCGCTATAAAGGTCAATATCGTAGTTCGGATCAGTATAAACACCTGACGTATCGTAGACTCGGACGGCTTCATTCGGCTCGAAAATAGGCGCTTCTTTTGTGCCACCAATCAGACTATCTGCTAGCGCTATTTCACGCATAGGTACACGAACATCTGGACGTGAACCTTCTACATATACTTTTGTGGAATTTGGGTACGGCTGTACCGAGAGTGTTTCAATAAACTGTTTTGCTTCCAGTCTCGCTTGTTTGCGACTCGACATAGCATTTTTCCTTGCTTTGTTATACTAGATAAAAAGTAATTGGATAAAAATGCTTGGCGGATAGATGCGACAAGAGGAGTCAAATTAAGGCTAAATAAAGCTTAAATAATTTGCCTATAACAACATTCGACTATTTGATAGGTCAACCAGAAAGAACTCCGGTATAAATATCTTCTCTTGTTCCCTTCGCAGATTCTAATCTGATCAGGTTCAACGGATCCCGAATTAACGGTCTCAGCCTTATGGCACTCCGACAAGTGATATCAGTATATAAAAACGGCCTGGTTAAACCAAGCCGACCTGTTTAATTTTTAACTACTTTGCTAGCTGCGCATCAATAATTGGAAACCGATCCACGCAGCAGAGATGCTCAGCACCACATTTAATAAAATATTTAACCCCATCTTAAAAAACGCACCTTGCTGCATAAGTAAAACATTATCCATAGAAAAGGTGGAAAACGTCGTCAGTGCCCCTAAAAAGCCCAAACCAATCACTTGTCGCCAAGGTTCTGTTGCCAACAGTTCATTGTCGAACGCAGCAATCAACAAGCCCATTATAAATGAACCGACTACATTAACGGTTAACGTACCGTATGGAAAACCACGCCCCAATAAAATGATACACAGTTCAGATATCAAGTAACGAGAACACGCACCGAAAGCACCACCTAGTGCAATAAAACCAAGAATGGAAAACTGCCCCATAATTCCCCCAACACTATTGATGACGATATTGTAACCAAAACTAAAGCAATATTGATGGTGAAATTTTAGAATTCGACAACGTATTGCATTTAAAACACGCTGAGATTAAAAAAGTTACAGGAGTCACTTTACTTCAATATACCCCATCAAACCGGTTTTCATGTGCTCAATAACATGGCAGTGATACATCCAACGTCCAGGGTTGTTAGCAACAAAGGCAGCTTTGGCACTGCCATTTTTTCCAAGTAAAACCGTATCGGTATGGAACGGTTCGTCGAGTTTCTTTCCATCTAACTCAAGAACAGTAAATGTATGCCCATGAAGATGAATAGGATGATGATATTGAGTAACGTTCTTCAAATTGAAGATATAGGTTTTTCCAAGCTCCAATGTTGAAAGTGGCGCAGGGATATTATCTATGCTCATTCCCTCCCAAGCCCGTTTGTTCATCAGCCAGAATTTAGGTATCGCTTTGCCCGATTTATCGACAGGAGTGATCGCCCCCTCCCATTCAAACACATAATCGATTTGCTCCGCATTTTCCAAATCAAGATCAGGCACAGGGTTGAGAGGCAATAAAGGCAGTTTCTTGTTGCTTGGCAGGTCAGAATCAACAACTTCAAACTTACACAAAGAGAATGGGAAGCGCCCTTTCATATGACGCACATAAACACGCTCTCCAGCCTTCGGAGCAATCAATCCGATATCCAATCTCATTCCCGGACCAATTTTGTGTTGAGTGAGCCTATAAGGCGTTTTAACTGGATTGCCATCGATAGCAATAACCCAAGCCTCTGTGCCTTCAATCGCGATCGGATAGGTAATGGTGTTATCGACATTAGCAATTCTTAATCGCGTAGTCGCGTTCTGCTTCAGCGTATAAAGAGGCTCATGAATACCATTGACGCTACTCCACTCTCCTGGCATTCCCATACGTGCACTCAAGCGCGGCACCATTAGATTCTTCCACTGTCCTTGCTTGTCTAAATGCCAATGCTTGAGGACGACTTCATGCTCTTCATCAAACTGAACAGGCTCAGCCTCTTCAACAATTATTAGCCCAACCAACCCCATACCAAGCTGCTTAACGCTGTTCATGTGTGGGTGATACCAAAACGTACCTGCATCTGGCGGAATAAACTCATACGTAAAAGTCTCTCCGGGCATGATAGGAGCCTGGCTTAAAAACGGAACTCCATCCATTTCAATAGGAATCCTCAAGCCATGCCAATGAATCGTCGTCGGCTCTGATAGCTTATTGATGAAGTTGATTGTTACCTTTTCCCCTTGTCGGCAACGAATTATCGGTGCAGGTATACGCCCATTAAAAGCTAATACCTCAGTATTGAAACCGGGCACTAGTTCAGCCGTAGAAGGCTCTGCAGTGATATCGTATATATGTTGCCCCTTATTAGTACTCCGAGATAGAGAACATGCAGGAAGAACGGTAAGCGCAGAGATTGCTAAGGATGATTGAAGGAAGCGTCGACGAGATATATCCATACATAGTTACCCATTAATCCAGATCGGTTGAGTGTAACTAAATATAAATAATGATTCTCAATTATTACTAACATTTCGGAGCACTTGGTTATAACGACTAGTCTAATAGGTTGGTGAGTTCGAGTAGCTAATAAATACTTACAAAGAGCAGCAGGCAGCAAAAAGTCATATAGGTGGGATGAGAGGACACATGCATAGTGGCAAGCAGATACAAAAAAGGCTCTGACCTAAGTCAGAGCCTTGATATATGGCAGGGGTGGAGAGATTCGAACTCCCAACACGCGGATTTGGAATCCGCTGCTCTGCCAATTGGAGCTACACCCCTGTAGAATTCTTATATTCTAGATTTGACAAAACCTCGCATGGGCGAGGTTGTCGATATTAAGTGGCGGAGTGGACGGGACTCGAACCCGCGACCCCCGGCGTGACAGGCCGGTATTCTAACCAACTGAACTACCACTCCGCAGTGGTATCACTCGCTTGTAATCAGCAAGTGTCCAAAA
>NZ_JAMZAS010000018.1:0-39037 GCF_024181935.1 Vibrio sp. Y51_MX_L26 | reverse complement strand
AATCCGAAGATTCAATGGTCACTTCGTTTCATTGAAACCTAATTTGAAACCGAAGTTTCTAATTGGATTATCATCAACGAGTGCCCACACAGATTGATAGGTCTATATTGTTAAAGAGCTTGCTTCGTAAGCTTTGCTATCGAAGCGGAGGAGTATTCTAAGGAATTAATTCTTAGTGTCAAACACTTTTTAAAATTAATTTTTAGAAGCTTTCTTTCGCCTTGTTGCCAATTGCTTTTGCGTTTCCGCTTTGCCCTGACAACGGAGGCGCATTATAGGGAGATGATTTTTCTTGGCAACCCCTTTTTAGAAAAAAACTAAAAAAAAAGCGTCGAATGATTAAATCTCACTCAAACGCTTATTTTTAGCACTCAGTTGTTAACTTCAAGTAGCAAATAGGCAATCAATATGTGTCTATCCAAGACTCTTCAAAGCCTGTGATATCGAGACTCAGTGATTGCGCCGCTTCGATTTGCTCGATAGCCTCTAGTTCTTTATTTACACTGCTCATCGTTAATGTGTTGTTGTCTAGCTCAAACACTTGGCGTTGCGTGGTGTAATAGAACTTAAGCGTAGTGAGCGCTTTTACATCGTCATTGCTCGCGGCTGCTTTAATGCTTTTTAGTTTACGAAAGATTTTGTTGTGCAGTTGCTTGAGTTTCCAAACGTACAGCACTTCTTCCATGTATGGTCGAGTTTTAATGTGATTCAATAAAGAGAGGGAAGTTGCAACTGCGAGAACGACACCAATCAAATTCCAATGGAAATTGCCCGTTGATTGTTCTGGTACGACTTCAGTGTTGCCAAACAAAACAATCAACAAGGTACTAAAGGCAAGAGAGGAGATGGCGAGCAACGCAACAAAACCGCCAATCACAAGGTTTACTTTCTTTTTATAAATGTCTTTATTTATCTGTTTGATTTCCATATACCGCTCCTAACAGGTTACCTCTATTTTAACCAGCGCACTCCGCACGACAATCGAAGCTTTGTAAGTAAGTTCACATTTGCTATTAAACTCGCATCCCTTCCCTGCTTGGGTATATACTTCCGCGCATTCACTCTTCCTATATAGAGGCTAAATTCATGCGCTCTTTTGTTTTACGAGCTCGCGCGGCGCCAACCACCAGCAAAGCACTGTTAGAAGGTGTTGGTAATGAAGCGCATACAGAGATTCTTGCTCATACCATGATGAACACTATGTTCGTTGCTCAATCACACCGTGAAGATGTGATTGTTCACTTGGTTTTAGAAAGCACAAAAGATTTCTCACGCACCATTACTATTCGCTCCAACGACATCACCAACATTGGCGGCTTCCATGAGTCAACTTTGATTGCAGCAGTGGCTCGCGCTTTGGATGCTTCGGTTGGTATGGGTAAAGAGCAGCTTCGTGAAGTCGAACCTGGTATTACCGTTCGTACAGTGAGCTTTGAACGCCTAGTACAAGAGCTGGCAGAAGATCACCAACTATATATGCTGGATAAGAAAGGCGAATTTGTTCGTGATGCAGAAATTGGTGAAAATCCATGTTTCTTGCTAACTGACCATATACCGATGCCGAAGAAGTCGTTCAACAGCTTGAAGCGCCTAGGTACTGAGAAGATCAGCTTAGGTCCTAAGATGCTTTTCGCTTCTCAGTGTGTGGTATTGATCCACAACGAACTGGATATCCGCGAATTATAGTTATTCGCGTACACGTTGCTAGATGATGAAAGAGGACTCGATCGAGTCCTCTTTTTTGTTTCTGACTTTCTATGCCGCGCTTACTTACCGCCAATGCTCAATCGAGCAAAACGCACATCTGGCGCGAAGAAAGTGCGGCTATCATTAATAAGCTGCGTATCACCCACAGCTTCTACTTCTTGCAGCATCTTATAGAAGTTACCGGCTACCGTGATCCCACGAACTGGTTGAACGCGCTCTCCATCACGGCACAAGAAGCCACTCGCACCAAATGAGAAATCACCACTGACAGCATCTGCACCAGAGTGAACCCCTTGCAGTTCGACTAATTCTAGGTATTCACCTGCTTTGACTTCTGGCGCACTGCTGTTGCCTGTCGCAATCACTTTATGATTTGCCGATACGTCTAGGCTCGATTTTGCACTGCGAGATGCACTTGCCGTCGACACTGCACCCAAATAACTCGCTGTTTGGCTATTGTGCAATAGCGTATTCAGTTGGCCATTGGCGATCAACACATTGTCTTGAGTAGCAAAGCCTTCACTATCAAAACTTGCTATTGCCATACCATTTGGCATGTAAGCCGCATCGGTAAAGGTGATCAGTTCACTTGCAACGCTTTGACCAAGCTTGTCACCCAGTGGCGAGATGCCTTTCATCGCACTCACACCAGAAAACGCACTGCCGAATGCACCAAACAGGCTGCTTAAAGCATTGATGTGGAAAATGGCCGGATAGTTACCTGTCGCAACCGGAGCGCCTTCAAGAAGATCGCGAGCAAGGTTGTAACCGCTTTCTATACAATAAGCTGGATCCAACTCATCAAAACGGCGACCTAGCGACATTCTTCCCGCCATCGACTGTTTGCCGTCTTTTTCAAACAAGGTATACGCGTAACAAGTGAACGATCGCTCGAAATGTTGACATAACGTACCTTGAGTATTCGCGATGATGAGCTGAGTTTCACCGTCACTGTAACCATTGTATGGTGAGCTTGAAGCGTGAGGCAGAGCCACAACACCTTGCTCAAGCGCAAGGGACAGTTCAATTTTCTCATCGACCGATGTGGTATCGTCTTGCGCAATTTCTGCAATATCAGTGGTGATTTTACTGTTTACGCAGCTGATGGTTTGATGTTCATCTTGCTTGGAAAAGCGAGCACTTTGCAGCGCGTTTGTGAGCATCAAATCTAAACTTGGTTGCTCTAGTGATTCAGAATAACTTGTCGCGACACGAGCATCTTTCACAACACGAACACCCAGAACTTGGCTTGAGCTTACTTTGTACTCATCCAGCTTTCCTTGGTTCGCTTTCAGAGAAAAGCTGCTGTTGCGGTTTACAATGACGTCCGCTTCTGCGCCTTGACGCTTTGCTTCTGATAGGACGTAATCAACCGCATTAAGAAGTTGTTGTTCTTGGCTCATTAGTTACCGCCTCCTACCAGAATATTATCTACTTTCAGTGTTGGCTGACCGACTGTTGTTGGTACTGAACCACTTACTGAACCACACATGCCCGGCGCAAGCGCCATGTCTTTACCGACCATGCTGATTTCTTTCAACACTTTAGGGCCCGTGCTGATCAGCGTTGCTGTTTTCAGAGGTTTGGTAATTTTGCCATTTTCAATGAGATAAGCTTCACGAACAGCAAAGTTAAACTCACCTGTTCCCGGTTGAACCGAGCCACCACCCATCTTCTTCGCATAGATACCACGTTCGATACCTGCCAGCATGTCATCAAATGAATGCTCGCCTTCTTCAATAAAGGTGTTACGCATTCGCGAGGTTGGTGCGAACTTGTAGTTCTGACGACGACCAGAACCCGTAGGCTCATAACCTGTCTTCATACCACCCATTTTATCGACCATAAAGCTGGTTAGCTTACCGTCTTTGATCAATTGAGTGCGCTGAGTCTTCATGCCTTCGTCATCAACATGAATCGAGCCCCATTCGTTGGTCATGGTGCCATCATCAACTGCATTCACTGCGGTGTGAGCAACCATTTCGCCCATCTTGTCGTGGAATACGGACGCTTTCTTCGCAACCGAAGTGGTTTCGAGTAAGTGGCCACACGCTTCATGGAAGATAACGCCGCCAAAGCCGTTACCAATCACCACTGGCATTTCACCTGATGGACAAGCATCAGCGCCAAGTTTCACTAACGCTTGCTGCGCGATAGTTTGACCCAGCTCTTTCGCATCAAGCTGTTCGCTGAACTCCCAACCAGCAAGAGCGCCAGGACCTTCCATACCAGAAGACTGCTCATTACCTTTTTGAGCAACGGTATTACCAGCAACTCGGATGTAGTGACGAGTATCGTCAACGTGTAGACCTTCTGAGTTGAAGATAGACACTTGCTGCTCGCGCTGAAGCACACTACCAATGAACTGGCTGATGTACTCACTTTCTGCACGCGCAGCTTGGTCAACTTTCAATAGAAACGCGATTTTTGAATCTAAGTTGGCATCCTGACTTAACGGCATGCGGCAACCGTGTTGGATTGGGTAGCGGTTCAAATTCAAAGAACCTGCTGACGCGATTTGTTCACGCTTGTCTTTTGCCGCAAGCAATGACGTTACGCGTTTTAGCTCGGCTTCGTCCGTGCTATTGGTGTATCCATAAAGCACTTTGTGACCGAAGAAGAGGCGAATGCCGATACCAAAATCAATCCCCGAATTGATCTTGTCCACCTCACCAGATGCGATCTGGACGGTGTTAGTTTGATGATGTTCAACGAATAGTTCAGCGAAATCAGCCCCCAAAAAGAGTGCATGATCGATCACTGACTTCGCTGTTGCAGAATTAAGCATGAAGTCTCCTTGCTCGATGATCGTCTTAGCCTTCCTAATTAACTGTCGAAAAGTTCAACAAAGTTAAATTGGCAACGCGTTAAATTTTAACAGTTTTTTAACCTTGTTTTGTGCTAATCCTTGCTTAACGAGACCACGATTATTTATTAAATATTCCAGGTTCAGCTCTTTCACCAGAGCGTTGCACTAGTAAATTCCACACGACGAACCATTTAGATGCTTACTCTATCACTCACCTCGCATAATTGAATACTCAATAATAATTACTCTCAAAAAACGTATCCCTTCTACAAGGGTCCTGCTATCATCCGAGCGAAATAGTCGGGGGGCCACGCGATAAGCGTTGGCTGAGATCGAGATTCGAGACCCGTTGAACCTGATTCAGTTAGCACTGACGTAGGGAACTATGCGCACTTTGCCTTTCGCCGCTCCTCTTTGGCGAGCGAAACGATCGAACAATCGATCTATCCACAACGGTCAAAGTCAGTTCCTATACGTCTTGTAGTAGGAGCGACCATGACGCAGCAATCACAGCCATCGTTACACCAGGCACAATCACCTATAACAACCCCTGTTGTCTTAACCATCGCAGGCTCCGACAGCGGCGGCGGCGCAGGCATCCAAGCCGATATCAAAGCGATGTCCGCAACTGGCAGCTTTGCCTGCTCAGTGATTACCGCCATCACCTCACAAAACACGCAAGGCGTTTCTGCGATTTTCCCGATCCCACTTGATCACGTTGAAAGCCAACTCGATGCGGTGTTTACCGATCTCAATATTGTGGCGGTAAAAGTCGGCATGCTGGCGGATTCGAACATCATCAAAGTAGTGGCAAGCAAAATAAGACAGTACCAACCCAAGCATCTTGTGATTGATCCCGTCATGGTCGCCACCAGCGGTGATTTGCTACTTGAGCAATCAGCAATCAGCACATTAAGAGAAGAGCTAATTCCACTGGCAGACATCATCACCCCTAACCTGCCAGAGGGTGCAGCACTGACGGGTAAGCCAGTGCCTCAATCAGAATCTGAAATGAACGATATGATTACCGACCTTCGTGCACTTGGTGCCAAAGCTATTCTGCTCAAAGGTGGTCACCTTGAAGAAGATGAAAACAGCAACGATCTGCTGATCATGCAAAACAGTGCGGAGTTAATCAGCGCCAAGCGATTTCCGACCAAAAACACCCATGGTACGGGCTGTACACTTTCTTCCGCTATTGCGTCTTACCTTAGCCAAGGCAACAACCTGCACAAAGCCGTGCATTTAGGAAAACAGTACATCAGCCAAGCCATCGCTCATGCGGATGAATTGGAAGTGGGGAAAGGTCACGGACCAGTGAACCACTTTTTTGCGGGTCATACTTATGTTCGCTAACGCGATTGGCATTCAGCTTTCCGATGCTAGCCTGCGATACAAAGATAGCCAAACACCGACTTTAGCGGGAGTGAACATGACCATTCCCGTCGGTCAATGGACGGTATTACTCGGGCGAAGTGGCTGCGGAAAAACCACGATATTGCGTTACTTAGCTGGCCTACTGGATGACCAAGTTGACTGGCATGGCGAACTCATCACAACCGATGGCGCTGCACTGCATGACCGTATCGCTTATATGGCCCAGCAAGATTTGTTGCTGCCTTGGCTTAACGTGCTGGATAACGTCTGCCTCAGCTCGCGCTTTTCTCACACCAACTCAAATCCAGCGAATGAGAAACAACGTGCTCTCAACCTGTTAGAGCACGTTGGGTTGGCAGATTACGCTTACGCCAAACCCGCTCAACTCTCTGGAGGTATGCGCCAGCGCGTAGCCCTTGCTCGCACTCTGATGCAAGACAAACCTTTGGTTTTGATGGATGAACCTTTCTCGGCATTAGACGCCGTGACTCGCCACAAATTGCAAACTCTCTCTGCCGAGCTACTAAAGGACAAAACCGTTGTCTTGATTACGCACGATCCGCAAGAAGCGGTGCGATTGGCACACCAACTCTATGTGTTACAAGGCACGCCAGCTCAAACACAGCACTTGGTTGTTCCGGACGCCAAGCCACCAAGATCTCTCGATGGAGAATGCGCAGCGCTACAGCAGGCGATTTTGGATCAGTTGGAGAAAGACTATGAGTGATATGACTCAGTACAACTCCGTTTCGGCGCGTATTAGTAAAAAGGAACGCGTAACTCATCCGGCATTGCGTCTGCTGATCAGCGCAGCCGTGATCTTAGGTTTGTGGCAACTCATTGTAGTGGTGTTTGACATGCCAAGCTTCATCTTGCCTTCGCCGATTGAAGTATTGGATAGATTAGTCACTCGATACGACGTGCTACTCAAACACACTTGGGTTACCGCGCAAGAGATCCTACTTGGCCTCGCACTCGGCTTATCAATGGGTTTGCTGTTCGCATTACAAATGCTGATGTTCGAGCCGCTCAAACGCTGGCTATTGCCGATTCTTATCGCTAGCCAAGCAATTCCAGTATTTGCTATCGCGCCCGTGTTGATGCTTTGGCTGGGTTACGGCATTGCATCGAAAGTAGTTATGGCGGCCATCATCATCTTTTTCCCTGTAACAACTTGTTGTTACGACGGACTGCGCAACACCCCCACCGGCTATCTCGATCTTGCCAAAACCATGGGCGCATCGAAATGGCAATTACTGCGCCATATTCAACTCCCTGCCGCCCTACCAACGTTAGCGTCTGGTATTCGTGTTGCCGTGGTTATTGCGCCGATTGGTGCCGTGGTAGGTGAATGGGTCGGCTCAAGTGAGGGCTTGGGCTATCTGATGCTGCAAGCCAACGCTCGCATGATCATCGATGAGATGTTCGCGGCACTGTTTATTCTCGCCGCGCTGTCTATCGCACTCTATTTCATCACTGACAAATTACTGAAAAAAGCCATTCCCTGGGAAAACAAATAGGGAAAGAAAAAGGAAGAACCCCGTGAATAAAAACAAACTTATGAGCGCTGCTGCTCTGCTCGCTTCAATGGTTTCAACTAACGTACTTGCTGCCGAAAAAGAGCTTACTTTAATGCTGGATTGGTTCGTTAATCCGAACCATGGCCCTATCGTGATCGCACAAGAGCGCGGCTACTTTAAACAGCAAGGTTTGAAGGTAGATATCCAAGAACCCGCCGACCCAAGCACACCACCCAAACTAGTTGCGGCTGGCAAAGTCGATATGGCGATTTCATACCAGCCGAGCTTAACCATCGACGTAGCGGCTGGCTTGCCATTAATTCGCTCTGCGACCTTGATTGCTACTCCCCTCAACACATTGATGGTGTTGGATAACGGCAAGAACGATAACCTTGGCGACCTCAAAGGCAAGAAAATCGGTATTGCTATCGCAGGTAACGAAGAGGCGACAATCGGCACCATGCTTGCACAGGAGAACGTGAAGTTTTCTGACGTGCAAATCATCAACGTCGGTTGGACACTCTCTTCCTCTCTCGCATCCGGTAAAGTAGACGCTATTTGGGGCGGCTTGCGTAACTTCGAAACCAACCAACTTGCGCTAGAAGGCTACAAAGCCAAAGCCTTCTTCCCAGAAGAACACGGCGTGCCAGCGTATGACGAGTTAGTCTTCGTAGCCAATGCGAAAACCTACGACAAAGAAGCCATCAAGGCATTCAACAAAGCACTAGAACAAGCAACCACTTACATCGTTAACCATCCAAAAGAGTCGTGGAAAGAGTTTGTGGCTTATTCACCAGACACGCTCAACAACGAGCTTAACCAACGCGCTTGGAACGACACGCTAACTCGTTTCGCTCTTCGTCCATCTGCAGTAGATCTGAAACGCTACGATGATTATGCCGAATTCATGTATTCACAAAACATCATCGAAACACTGCCAAAAGCGAAAGATTACGTACCGAACTTTGACTAATTCTACTGACCTTAGGATCTAAGCCTAGGGTCTTTTGATAACGAGATACCCATAATGAAATACCAAGATTTGATCGACGCTTGCCGCCAAGATTGGCAAGAATACACAGAACATGCCTTCGTGCAGCAATTGGCCAAAGGCACACTGTCTCAACCTTGTTTTCTACATTACTTGAAGCAAGATTTCTTATTCCTAAAACAGTACGCGCGAGCTTATGCGCTGGCAATCTACAAAGCGCGTACGTTAGACGACATGCGCCGCGCACTACCAAGCGTACATGCGCTTTTAGATTCAGAGATTGCCCACCATGTGACCTACTGCGTTCAATGGGGATTAACGGAATCTGATCTCGAAAACGAGCCGGAAGATTTTGGCACGGTGGCTTACACGCGCTACGTATTGGATGCGGGCATGACGGGCGACTTAGTTGACTTGTATGCCGCGCTCGCCCCTTGCTCCATCGGCTACGCCGTCATTGGTAAAATGCTGATTGAAGATGAAAACACGGTATTCGAAGGCAATCCTTACGCAAGTTGGATTAACTTGTACGGCGGTGAAGAGTTCCAATCAGGCGTGGCAAGTGGGGCCGAACACTTTAACCAGCTGCTGGCTGAAATCGACATCCACAGCCAGCGCGGTCAAAACCTAATTCAGGTCTTCAAAACCGCAACGCGTATGGAAGTGGCGTTTTGGCAACAAGGTCTAAACGCGCAATAAGGTTAATTGGAGAATCTCATGTTAATAGAACAAATCACTCAAGCATTAACCGCAGTGCGTCAGCAAAAGCCTTTAGTCGTGAACATTACCAACTACGTGGTGATGAACAACACGGCGAACGCTTTATTGGCTATCGGTGCTTCGCCTATCATGGCGCATTCAAAGCAAGAAATGGCAGAAATGATGTCGTTTGCTGGCGCTTTGGTGATCAACATCGGCACCCTAGACAGCGTTTGGACACCGCGCATGAGCTACGCCGTAGAGCAAGCCAACTCGAACGGTAAAATCGTTGTGCTCGACCCTGTCGGTTGCGGCGCAAGTTCACTGCGCACCGAAACCTCGCGCGAAATCGCCCGCCTTGCAAACAAGTTAATCATTCGTGGTAATGCTTCCGAAATCATTGCTCTCGCTGGTGAGCAAGCGCAAAGCAAAGGTGTAGATGCACTCGACAGTAGTGATGCGGCCCTTGCGGCGGCTCACTTCTTAGTTGAAGAATACGGAGCGAGCGTGGTGATCTCCGGCGAAACTGACTACATAGTGACAAAAGAGCAAACCGTCCAGCTGAATAATGGTCACGAGATGATGCCATACGTAACGGGCATGGGTTGCACACTGACGGCACTGACTGGCGCTTTCGCAGCAATCGGCGACGAAACAGGCCTTGCTGCGGCAGCGGTGCTTGGCGTTGTGGGTGAAATTGCGGCTGAGCAAGCGCGAGGGCCAGGTAGCTTGCAAATGCATCTTTTGGATGAGCTTTACCAACTGGATGAAGAAACACTGGCAACACGTCTTAAATTACAGGAGAGATAAACCTCTTCTCAATGCTTTAAACGCCTCTCACTCCTAGGTGAGTGAGAGGTAAAAGGAAACACAATGAACGCCTATCGTTTGTATTTGGTCACCGACGACCAACAAGATTTATCCACTCTCAAACACGTTGTAAGAAAGGCGGTAGAAGGTGGGGTCACCATGGTGCAGGTACGTGAAAAACATGGTGACGTTCGTGCATTTATTGAACGAGCTCAAGCCGTAAAGACGATCCTTGAAGGCACTGGAGTCCCGTTAATCATCAATGATCGTGTTGATGTTGCCCTTGCTATTGATGCTGATGGTGTCCACTTGGGGCAATCAGATATGCCCGCAACTATCGCTCGCGAGTTGATTGGACCAAACAAAATTCTCGGCTTATCGATTGAGACTGAAGAGCAGCTTGCAGAAGCGGACTCTCTTCCGATTGATTACATCGGTTTGAGCGCGATCTTCGTGACGCCAACCAAAACCAACACCAAAAAACACTGGGGTATTGAAGGTTTGAAGATGGCGCTGAACACCACGCCCTTACCAATCGTCGCGATTGGTGGCATCAACGAAACCAACATTCCTGCCCTGAGTGCGACAGGTGTGCATGGTTTGGCTTTGGTTTCTGCCATTTGTCATGCAGAAAACCCAACCAAAGCCGCAGAATACTTACTTTCTCTGATGGATTAAGACCCCAACGCTTAAGGATGAGCGCCTTTACTCTCCGGATAAATGCCATCAATTCATCACTCAACCTTCATTCTCTCGTCAAATTGACAAAGCGTTGATAAGTTTTTCACGCCAGATAACGTAAGATAAGCCCCTTATTTTCACGTGGTTGAATAACCCTCAATAAAAACAAAACGCTCTCAATGAAAACCAAAAAATATGGATTGATGATGCTCGCCTTGTTTGTTCTTGGCATCATCCCAATGTCGCTGTTTGGCTCTTATCACAATCTCACTTCACAGGTGCCTGAAAGTCTGGGTATTACTTTTACTTTGCTCACAGATTCTGCTGGCAGCAAAAGCTTTTTAATTACCTTAACGCTGCTACTGCTTTCTTTATTTCGCTTTAAACCAAGTCGCACTGAGTGGATACAAAAACTCTCAATGTTAGGGCTGTTATTTGTGATTGGCTTTGCCAGCAAAACGGGGCTAAAACTGATGATAGAAAGCCCGCGCCCGTACACGGAATTGCTCGCAGCAGAACAATTGATTGAAACACCAGAAACGTTTTATCAGTTGGAGACAAAGCAACAAGCCAACGTAATTAACCAGATTTCTGAACACGTCAGTGATTGGCGGACGCGCCATTGGCAAGGCGAGAAAGACTATTCTTTCCCGTCCGGCCATACGATTTTCGTTTCGATTTGTCTGGCTTTCTTTGGTGGGGTGTTCTTGCAGAACAAGTGCTATATCTCTGCACTGTCATTGTGGATGTGGGGAATGAGCGTCGCATATAGCCGCTTATGGCTGGGCATGCATCGCCCTGAAGATTTAATAGGTTCGGTCTTGTTTGTCGCGATTGTATTTACTTTACTCCCGACATTTCAGATTAAGAAACAGATGCCGTTTGTTTCTCTTGCTTCGCGCTAATGTGAACGATGACTAGATAAAAAAGAAGCCAGCGATTCGCTGGCTTCTTGCTTTCAAGCGCTACTTTTTTCTAGCCATTTTTTGGTGGTTCAAACGCTGTTAGTTCTAATTCTGGGCCAGTGTATTTTTCAATACGAACCAGTGCCGAGTTCGCCGCACAGCCGTTTGCAAGTCGAGAGGTCGGAATATCCAACGTTAACACGTTACAACCGCCGTTCTTACAAATGCCGGTTTTCGGATCCAAATCCGGCCAACCGCCTTCATGAATACACACTGAACCTTGCTTGATTCGGTCAGTCACTTCTGCACCAACCAATACTTGGCCACGGTTGTTAAACGCACGAACTAGATCGCCCGTTTTAATACCACGCGCTTTCGCATCTTCAGGGTGAATCCAAATAGGTTCACGGTTTGCAATTGCGTACTCTTCGCGAATCTTCGCGTAGTTAAACTGGCTGTGTAGACGATGCGCTGCGTGCGCGGTCATCAGCTGCAACTCGCCATCTTTTGCATTGCCAGTGTACTCGGTTGGTGCCATCCACGTTGGGTGTGGAGGACAATCTTCCAACTGGTAACCTTCAATCGTTTTCGAGAAGATTTCAATCTTACCACTTGGCGTACCTAGCGGGTTCATGATCGGGTCTTCACGGAAATCCGCGTAACGAACAAACTGTGCGTTCTTCTCGTTCCACTTCATCTCTATCAGTTGGTTATCTTCCCAGAACTTGCTGAAGTTCGGCATTGCTACGCGAGAGCCACGGCCACCTTGTTGCGCCACCTTGTAGAAGCCGTACAGCCATTCCATTTCAGTTTTGCCTTCGGTGTACACATCACGTCCACCCGGTGCTAGCATCTCCGCCATGTCCGCGAATACATCGAAGTCATTACGCGCTTCACCTTGTGGCTCAACCACTTGCTTCATTGGCACCAAGTGTTGGTTACTGTAGTCACCCGTCATCGTTAAGTCGTTGCGCTCGAACGATGTGGTGATTGGCAGAACGATATCCGCATGCTTCGCAGCTGCTGTCCAATAAGGTTCTGAAATCACGATCAGTTCAGGCTTTTGCCACGCTTTAATCAAGCGGTTGGTGTCTTGGTGGTGAGTAAAGTTCGCACCACCTGCCCACCAAATCATCTTGATATCTGGGAACGTCAGTTCATGACCGTTGTGATGGTAGGATTGACCTGGGTTTTCCAACGCCTCGACAATACGCGCCACAGGGAAGCTTTGCACCGCGCCAGATACCGCCCAGTCGTTCCCCGCAGAAGAGCCACCACCCAGTGATGCCGAAATCGCAGGAAGTACGCCAGCGTCACGAGCAGGGTTACCACCGTTTGAGTAGTGGTAAGAGAAACCAAAACCACCGCCCGGTAAACCGATTTGACCCAACATCGTTGCCAGTGTAACCAGCATCCAGTGACGCTGTTCACCGTATTGTTGGCGCTGCATTCCCCAACCCGCCATCAGCATGGTGCGGTTTTTACTGAAGATGTCAGCCAGTAGCTCAAGTTGCTTCGCAGGTACGCCACAGATTTGCGATGCCCACTCCGCTGATTTTTCTACGCCGTCTTCTTCGCCCATCAGGTACGCTTCAAATTTGTCGTAACCAGCGGTGTATTTATCGAGGAAGGCTTTATCGTGCTTACCTTGTTTCACCAAAGTGTGTGCGATACCCATCATCATCGCTACGTCGGTCATTGGGTGAGGAGCAATCCACTCCGCATTCTCACCAAAAAACTCAATGGTTTCAGAACGAATAGGGTCAATCGCAATAACCGTCTTGCCTGATTTTTTCAATTGATGGAAGAACTCAAGCCCCGCGCAGTCTGTTGAACTCCACGCGATTTTTAGGGTGTTGATCGGGTTTAAGCCCCAAAGCACAACCACATCACTGTGCTCTAGTACCACTGGGTACGTGGTTTGTTGCTCGTACACTTCGATAGAGCCCACAACGTGCGGCATGATGATCTGCGCAGCACCCGTTGAGTAGTCACCCAAGTGGCCTGAATAGCCGCCCGCCATGCTCATGTAACGTTGCAGCAAGGTTTGTGCTTTGTGCAGCACGCCACTTGAACGCCAGCCGTAAGAGCCAGCAAACACAGAAGCCGGGCCATATTCTTTACGAATGCGCATGTGCTGTTCGTGGATCAGCTTGTAAGCCTCATCCCAAGACACACGCACAAACTCATCACTACCGCGCACACCTTCTGGCGACGATGGGTTTGCCAAGTAGCCTTTACGTACCATTGGGTACTTCACACGCGCCTTGGTATGCACTTGGTCAGGCCCAGTAGTTTGTAGACTATTTGGTACAGTTTGTGGAAGAGCATTAGTAGTCGAAACCAACTTACCATCTTTCACTTCACATAACATTGGGCCCATGCGGCCCGCTGTCAAAATGCCCTTGCCACGCTGGTTTGAAGACGCAACAGACATAGGTGCAAAAGAAGTAAATGCCATGGCGCCAGCCGCCATACCTGTGCCTTTTAGAAATCCACGACGGGTTAAATTAGTCATAATCTTATCCTTCTATTTATCGTTAGTGACCAACCACATCTTTCGCGTGGTGCTGGAAGAACTTAGTAAGAATTTCTAGGTTTTCGGCAGTGATGTCTGTTCGATCACCCATACTCTTCGCCACTGGTCCCCATGCGTTCACTGTGAAGTGATTTGAAGGAATTTTCGCGTGACAAGTTGCACAATAAACGTTGTCTAGCTCTTCTGCGTATGACCAAACTGGGTCAAGCGTATCTACAACAGGAGAATCGATCGTGCCTGTTAGTGACACTGCACGCCATTCGTTGCCGTAAACGTCGGCCTTAAACTCACCGCCCTCAAGAGCTTGCTGACCTTGCTCGGTTAGCGTTGCTACAATGGCACGTTGACCTTCACCCATGTACAGCACTTGCTCTGCGCCTTTCATTTGGAATGCGTCCAACTTAACAGTACGCTCATCACCTTCAGAGCTGATTACTTCTAACTTCGTCGTTGGGTTAATTTTACCCATCTCACCCATTGCGATTTCAGTCACAGGGTAAACGACTTTGGCACCAGGTGATGTTTTTGTGGTGAAGCTCATCAACGTTTCAAATGCCTTGCTGTCTAGCTCAGCTTCTGGTGCAAAGTGAGCAACGCCTTTGTGACAATCGATACACGTTTGATCGTTCGCTTTTGCGTACTCGTGCATTTTCGCTGCATCGCGAGATTGCTCAAATTCTTCCATCGCGTCAAAGTCGTGGCAAGAACGGCACGTTGCAGAGTCGTTTTCACGGAACTGCTCCCACACCATCTCCGCAAGCTCTTTGCGGTGCGCTTCGTATTTTTCTGGCGTGTCGATCTTGCCAGTCACGAACTCATGGTAGATGTCTTTCGATGCACGAATCTTCGTGATCAGGTAGTCCATCGGTTCTTGTGGGATGTGGCAATCAGAACACTCGGCACGAATGCCTTTCGCATTACTGAAGTGCACTGAGCCTTGGTACTCTTTGTAAGGGATTTCCATAGAGTGGCACGAGAGACAGAACTCAGTATCAGAGGTGTAATGCATTACCGCTGCAGTACCACCTAATGTTAACCAGCCCACACCAATGCCGGCAGCAACCAGCAGTGCAACATATCGTTTTTTTATTGACATAATTAGCAACACTTCCAAATAAAATGTAATTATAGATCGCAAAATACTACTTTATGGGTAGTTCTCTCTTGATCCACATCATTTCCGTGTTGCTCTAAGTGTCTCAAGTATGAAATTTCGTTATTTTCATCCCATAAATGAATATTCAGTAAGAATTCATTACCCAACCAGGCATTCACCACACAAATCACTTTTGTAAGTGCAACCGTTTGATTAAAGAGATAAGAGGATGAGAAACTGGCTCTCTACATAAATGCTGTAAGGACACGCATGTCAGTTTATATTGAGACTCACCGAAGCCGATTAAGACCTATCGAAGCCAGCGATTGGGAACTATTTCAGCGATTACATTCCGAACCAGAGATCATTGAGCTCTGTTTTGATCGCCCGAGCGAAAAACAAATAAAAGAAAAATTTGCTTCGCGATTATTACCATGGACACCAGACAGTCCGCACTGGCTTTGCCTCGTCATACTCGATAAGCAATCTGAACAACCGATTGGCGTCACTGGCCTTGCCATTGAAGAAGGTAACGCAGAGGTGGGTTACTTACTTTTGCCTGAATTTCATGGCCGACAGTTTGGAACAGAAACCCTTCAAGCGCTTCTAAATTGGGCTAGAGCAACACATGACATCGACCGCTTTTCCGCTACGGTCACTGAAGGGAATATTGCTTCAGAGCGTGTTCTCATGAAGTGCGGATTCGAGCTATCTGAAGTCATTCCTGACGCATACCAAATTGGCGACAAGCGTTACGCCGACAAAATCTACTCGCTACAAAAATAAGGATGTATTTTGAATAAAGTAGTCATCGTTACTGGCGCAAGCCGAGGCATTGGAGCCGCAACAGCGAAAAAACTGGCCGAGCAAGGCTATGCCGTGTGTGTTAATTACCGTGCGCAAAGTGAAGCAGCTCACCAAGTGGTCAGAGACATACAAGCAAATGGCGGAAAAGCGATCGCCGTTCAAGCAGATGTATCGGACGAGCAACAAGTGCTCAATCTTTTCGATGCAACAGAAAACGCACTAGGCTCAGTCACCCATTTGGTCAACAACGTTGGCATTCTATTTACTCAGTCACCGTTGGCGGAAATCAGCTTGGAACGCTTTCAGAAAGTAATGAACACTAATGTGAATAGCTGCTTTCTTTGTTGTAGAGAAGCGGCGAAGCGGTTCAGTACTGGTGGCGCAATTGTGAATGTTTCTTCTGGGGCATCACGCTCAGGCGCGCCATTTGAATATGTCGATTACGCCACATCAAAAGGCGCAATGGATACCTTAACCAAAGGGCTATCGCTTGAATTGGCAGACCGAAATATTCGCGTCAATGGCGTTCGACCTGGTTTCATTTACACCGATATGCACGCCGATGGTGGAGAACCAAACCGAGTGGATAGGCTCAGCCCTCAAATTCCACTGAAACGGGGCGGTACGGTAGAAGAAGTGGCGAATGCGATCGCTTGGCTACTCAGTGATGAAGCTTCTTATGTTACAGGCTCTTTTATCGATCTTTCAGGCGGTAAGTAAAATGGAAGTCAACATTCGACAAGCAACTCCTGACGATTTGGATGCAATTTTTGAATTAAACCTACAAATCAACGCACTGCATTTTGCCAACGCGCCTGAAGCTTTTGTAGCACCTTCGGAAGACGACCGAGCGTTCCTCACTCAGGCTCTCGAGGATGATGAACGCTTGTTTTTAGTCGCAGAACATGAAAAGGAGGTAGTCGGCTTTTTAACCGCGATGATAACTCAGAATGAAACCGTCAGCTTTCTGATAAAAGATCCTATTTGTCGAGTAGGAACGATCGTCGTCAATGAAGAACAAAAGCAGCAGGGTATCGGTCGCCAAATGCTTGAGGCCTGTGAGCAATGGGCGCGCGATGCCAATGCTACACAAGTTCGATTAGAAGTGATGGAATTCAATCAACCAGCACAACGGTTTTACGACAAGCAAGGTTTTAAAACTAACTCACGCATTATGCTGAAACATTTGTAACGATAATGACAATTAAGCGCTTTTCACGACTAAAGCCACCTAAATCGCATTTATCGATGCAATTTATCCCCTGATTTTAGAAAAGACGATATGATGTGCGGATAAAGGAGATTCGAACATGATTTATCTTTTCGATTGGGGGAACACCTTAATGGTGGATTTCCCTCACGCACAAGGAAAAATGTGCGATTGGGAACACGTAGAAACGATTCCTCTGGCCAAAGAAACACTGGCAATACTTTCCCAAAATCATGCTATTTACATCGCGACCAGCGCGTCTGATTCCAACATGGAAGAGGTTCAGCGTGCATTCGTCCGCGTCGACTTAGACCAGTACTTAAATGGCTACTTTTGTTTTGCCAATCTCGGCATCGCTAAAAACCAATCTGAGTTTTATCTTGCTATCGCAAAACAGCTAGGGGTTAACGTGAGTGAGTTAACCATGGTTGGCGACTTGCCTCATAAAGACATTTACCCTGCAATGCAAGCTGGCGTAAATACGATTTGGTTTAATCCAACAGGAGCCAATGCGCCAGCCGATCCCATTCCGAACCAAATTCGCTGTGTATCTGAACTCGTACCTTAACCATCACTAACCTGCACTAATCAAGGAAGATGAATGCAAATCAGACCCATCCAGGTAAGCGATATCGAGCGCTTTACCGAACTGTGGAACCGAGTCTATGCCGAAGGTAAATACCTGCGCAGTCCGGCTCCAGATAAAGACACCCTGACCAATATTTTACGTCGCGTAGAACTTGAATCGATTCCTCAATTTGTTGCTTTGGACCATCACCTTCTGGTTGGTAGTGTAGAGATTTTTCCTGCCGAACTGTGCGGTTATGAAGGCGGTCAACTCACTAGCACAGGCATTTTAGGTATTCATATCGATAGAACATTCAGAGGAAAAGGGCTAGGTAAGCAGCTATTGTCTGTCGCACTTAAAAGTGCCTGGGAATATGGTTACGACACCATTGTACTTAATGTTTATAAGGACAACCTTGCCGCGATAGCGTTGTACGAACGATTTGGATTTGAGCACCATGGTGAACTAGGAGAAGTCACTCTCCCCAATGGCGAAGTGTTGATGAGTCAAAAGATGATGTTAAGCGCGCCTAACAACCCTCAGTAACGTGCCCTCGGACGATAGACTCTGTGGATGCTTGATTTACATAATAGAAATAGCATGCCTCTTCTGCCAAGGTATACCCTTGCGGCCAAATGTACACCACCCGATCAAGACCTGACTGGTCGACAAATTGATAATCGGGAATAGACACAAAGTGGGTACTGTTTGGGTGTTGCTGACCAATAATACAAAAGTCACTGCCTTTGCAGGGAACATCAATTTTGGACACGCCACTCTGCGGCAAATCGATTTCTAATAACGCGCCAATGCTATTGGCGCTCGCTTCTGGCATACCGCTTAAGGTTTTTACGTTCCTATCAATATAGTGGACTTGGTTTTGCTCGGCGGCATTGTCTATCGCCACTCGGGCGTTGAAAAATTTAAGCGCGGTACCCAATGACGAATTGGAACTGTGTAACATCGACGCATAGGCTTGGCGATGAATGTGGAGTAGTGTTGGCAACGCAGCCAAAGCGATGAAAGCCAAAGTGGCGAGCACTATGGTGATTTCCATCAGCGTAAATCCCTTTAATCTCACTTTTTTATCTCAGCAGAATGAATGGTCGTTTGCCTCACATCCATGTGAGACCTTGCCAATATATCGCTGATTTAAAAGGTTTAAAGCTCTAGTAGATGACAAACAAGAGTCATGGGCCAAAGTTGAGACCGCTCGCCAAGTTACTATGCAAACGCACACATTTATGTGTCAGTTTTAGGACTTTATTTATCAATCACTTATTTACTGAAGTAGATGACCCGAGTAGTGGAACGTTATTACGCACAAGTCCGCGACGTACGTTAGTGCACATCTTCCCGAAACGACGGATCTCATCAAACTGCGGAATCACACCCCGCTCCATTGCCGACTCCCAATAAGTAACCTCTGAATCGACCATTTCTAATAATTTCTTTGGACAACCGATGCACTGCCCTTCCGGCCCACACACAAAAGTTTCCGGTTCGTAAATCGGTAGCTCAGCTTTTACTTGCTCGATGATATTACGCATCGCGGTCATTCGATCTGGCTTTAACGTCATCACTCTGCTCCACGGATTAAGATGAAGCAGAATTGTACTCACTGGCACGTGAATGTCCCTACCCAATTTAGGCATATTCTGTTTGAACCGATTTTTTTATCGTCAGCTCTGGCTTTTTAACCACTAGATAGACCGCCGTGGCCGCCAATGCAAAACCAGAAATG
This sequence comes from Vibrio sp. Y51_MX_L26, assembly GCF_024181935.1. Taxonomy (NCBI): domain Bacteria; kingdom Pseudomonadati; phylum Pseudomonadota; class Gammaproteobacteria; order Vibrionales; family Vibrionaceae; genus Vibrio; species Vibrio sp. Y51_MX_L26. The sequence continues at coordinate 19,574 of NZ_JAMZAS010000018.1, read as the reverse complement.
CCCATCCAATCAAACGACTCACCAAACGCGAGCCAAGCTTGAATCGCGGTTGTTGGCGGTACTAGGTAAAACACAGACGCCACACTCGAAGACGCGCCATTTCTCACCATGTACAGCAGCAGCAGGATGGCCACACAAGAGAGCACGACGACCAACCACAGCACGGTCAAAATAAACTCCAGTTCCCACTGAACTTGCATGGTTTCAAACTGCATCGCAACAGGCAGAAACATGATGAGTGCGGCCAAATATTGCACCGTCGCACCACCAACCATATCCACCTGTTGGCAATGTTTTTTCTGATACAGCGTCCCTAACGTTATACCAACCAAAGACAGTAAACAGACTCCAATGGCTAAGAACTTATGTTGCTCAGACTGCCACTCCATGTTTCCCATCAGCACCATAGCGATGCCGACAAAGCCTAGAGCCAAACCCAGCCATTGCGAGGGTTTAAATTCCTCACGAACAAACACCACCAGCAAAGCCGCGGTTAAAATCGGCTGAATGCCCACCAACAACGAACTCAGCCCTGCAGGCATACCCAAATCAATAGCGAAATAAGTGCCGCCTAAATAGAAGCCATGGATCAACACACCCACCACACAGCTGTGCCAGAAATCGCTTCCTGTCGGCAACCTTCTACGCAATACCGCCACAAGAACCAAAAACAGTAAGACATTGAATGCCATACGGATAGAAAGTAGTGTCGCTGGCTCGGCATACTGCAAACCAAAACGCGCACCAACAAATCCAGAAGCCCAAAGGATGACAAATACAAAAGGGATGGCTCGGATTAACATGATCGCCTCACTCACGCTTGTTTTATGTTTTGAGATACTGTTAATGTAATTAGGTACAGTGTTTTAAAAAAGTGACAGATGGAAGTGTTTTTATGGGTACAGATTTGTTGGAAAACGGTGAAGGGAATAAGTACCTCGTGGTGGAAAAGCACCTTAAACAAGCCATCAATGGTGGCGTTTACCAAGTGGATGATCGACTGCCTTCCATTCGCTCATTGAGCCAAGAATTAAGCGTCAGCAAAAACACCGTGATTCGTGCGTATCAAGAGCTGGAAGCGCAAAACTTGGTGTACTCGGTTCCCAAGTCGGGTTATCGAGTGAAAGTCGCTTTGCCGACCTCTCGCTCAATTCCGGATCCGACTCGCGTGGATTTGCTCTCGATCTGCAAAGAAATCCTCACGTACCCTGAATACCAAGAGCGTTTGCCCGCAGGCTCTGCCCACCCAAACATTGACTCCCCCGCGATCAAAAGCTTGTACGCCGAGATTGGCCGCCACAGCCGCCAGCAAACGCATGTACCGAGCCATTACCAATTACCACCCGGTGATCACCTCTTAATCAAACAACTGGCGAAAATCACGCAAGATTTGGGTACGCCAACCAAGTTGGATGAGATCATGGTGACGCACGGCGCGCAACAAGCCATTAGCCTAGCGCTGCGCGCAACGACACAAAAAGGCGATATCGTCGCGGTGGAGTCCCCTTGCTATTTTGGCAACTTATTGATGCTCGAATCACTCGGCCTCAAAGTGGTAGAAATTCCGAGTTGCCCGCGCGACGGTATGTGCCCCGAAGCCTTAGCAAAAGCAATGGCGACATGGGGCATAAAAGCGATCATCGTAACGCCAAACTTCACCAACCCAACTGGTGCCATGATGCCGCTAGAAAAGCGCCAGCAATTGCTATTGGCGTCTGGCAATATTCCTATTATCGAAGACGATGTGTTTGGCGGGTTAAGTTATAACAAGCCTTTGCCAAGCTTGAGCTTGCTCGATGACAAGCAACGCGTGATTTACGTGAATTCGTTATCCAAAACACTCGATTCGCGTTTGAGAATTGGTTGGATGTTGGCGGGGCGATATCGAGATCAAATTGAGCAATATCTACTGTGTGAGAACATGGGCAGTTTGAATCTGATGCAATCTGCCGTGGCAACGTTTCTAACGTCAGGCAAGTATCGAACGCATACTGCGCGAATGGGTCGGGTTTATCAAAACAACATGCGCCGATTTATCCAGATGCTTCATCAATACTTGGATGAATACGAATCTCTAAAAAATCGATACCAGATCAACGCCGTGCAAGGTTCGTTCTTGCTTTGGTTGCGCCTACCCAAAGAAACGGACAGCTATGCGTTGTATCAAGCGTGTAATCAACACAGAATCAGCCTACTTCCCGGTACCGTATTTGGCACTCAAGGACAATATCGACATTGCGTGCGCCTCAGCGTAGCAAACTTTGGTCATGAAACCGATTGGAGTCACGCGATGCAAACACTGGCAAAATTGATAGCAAAGCATGTCTGTTAACTCGCTCTTAATAAATGAACTTATGCCCACACACGCAAACAGGTAACAACAAAAAACTCCACGCAAAGGTGGAGTTTTCTCGTATCGTTATCGCCCTCAGTGCGACTTAATTTGCCACATTCTCGCGACGTTTTCGGCTAAATTGGCAACGTTGACGTCGGCCTCTTTCATGGCCTCAGGTAAGCTCATCGCCCTTGGTACACAAGCAAACACCGCATCAATGCCGCACTCATAAACCGCCTGATAGTTGTCGCCCACACAGCCTGCTAATGCAATGACTGGTAAATTACACTGCTTAGCCACCTGAGCAACGCCCATCGGCGTTTTGCCATGTGCGGTTTGATGATCGATTCGACCCTCGCCTGTAAATACGATATCCGCATCCGCAACATGCTGAGCAAGTTTGACCGTTTCAAGCACAATCTCAATTCCTGGTTGCAAACGTGCTGGCGTGTACCCGAGCAAGGCCGCGCCCATACCACCAGCAGCACCCGCCCCTTCACGAGTCAGTACATGCTTACCCGTCGCTTGTTCCGTCAACTCGCCAAACTTGCGCAATGCGTTATCGAGCAGAGTGACGTCTGATACGGTCGCTCCCTTTTGAGGGCCAAAGATAGCCGACGCGCCTTTGTCACCACAGAGTGGGTTGTCAACATCGCATGCTACCAACACTTCACAAGTTGCTAAACGTGGGTCAAGACCAGAAATATCGATGGAGGCAAGCGCCGCTAACCCGCCTCCATTTGGGGTAATTGCATGACCAGATTCATCAAGAAACGTTACCCCCAACGCGGTCAACATGCCCACGCCACCATCATTAGTAGCGCTGCCGCCCAAACCAATGATTAAGCGTTGAATACCTCTGTCTAGCGCATGTTTGATCAGCTGTCCGGTACCAATGCTGCTGGTCAGTTTTGGGTCGCGAGCATCACTCGGCACAAGGTGCAGCCCACTGGCCTCCGCCATTTCAATAACCGCGGTTTCGCCGTCACCGAGGATGCCATAAAACGCTTCAACATCATTCCCTAATGGCGCGGTCACCGTTGTAAAGACTTGTTCGCCTTGAGTTGCATCTATCAAAGATTGAACCGTGCCTTCGCCACCGTCTGCGACCGGAACAGTAACAAATTCGGCACCATGCCATACGCGAGCAAGACCCGTTTTGATCGCCTCGCTCACTTGTTTGGCGGTTAAGCTTTCTTTAAATGAATCAGGTGCAATTACCACTTTCATACGTATTTCCAGAGACTTATAAGAGAACGAGGCTCAAAATGTACACCAATGCCATTGCCGTGACACCTTGAACGAGCGTAGCCATGGTTTGCGCGCGGTACGCTAAGCCCACCGACATGCGACTAAACTGCGAAACTACCCAGAAGAAACTGTCGTTTGCATGAGAAACCGTCATCGCACCTGCACCGATCGCCATCACCGTTAATACGCGGCCCATTTCTGAATCGAGCCCCAATTGCGTAAGCATAGGCGCAACCAAAGCCGATGTGGTCACCAATGCAACCGTTGATGACCCTTGCGCCGATTTTAGCGCAGCCGCAACGATAAATGGCATGAAAATACCCACGCCCAGCGCCGATAACGTCGTACCCAAGTATTCACCTAGCGGCGTTGCTTTTAATACCGCGCCAAATGCACCACCCGCACCGGTAATCAAAAGAATAGGCGCAGCAGCCGTAATACCTTGGCTGATTCGCTCGCCAAATTCTTCAATCTTGTTGTCTGATTTGAGTAGGCGAACAGAAAGGAACAGGCCAATCACCAACGCCGTTAGTGGCTGTCCTAAGAAAGTCAGAACATCAAACACAAAACCTTCGCCTAGCGGTAAGCTTGGGAATTTCGCGATAGAGCCAAAACAGATCAATAAGATTGGAACAAAAATAGGAGCGAATGCTTGGCTCGCCGTTGGTAGTTGGCCGTAAGACGCTTTGAGTGCTTGCCAGTCATGCTGAATTTCCTCTGCAGCTTCAATGCCATCTGGTTCTACATGTTGGAATCGGTTCGCCCACAACATACCCGCTAACGCCGCAACTGCTGCAACAAACACACCCACACCAATCACTAAACCAAGGTTAGATTCCAGGCCTAAGTTACCCGCAGCGGCAATCGGGCCAGGAGTTGGCGGCACAAACGTATGTGTTGCGTATAGGCCAGTTGCCAACGCCACACTCATTGCAACGCTTGAGGTTTTTAAACGCTTCGCGAGTGATTCTTTGAGCGAGTTCAGAATGACAAAGCCTGAATCACAAAATACCGGAACAGAAACGATGTAACCGATGATGCTCATGGTCAATGTTGGGAAACGCTCACCCAACACTTTAATGACCGTATCGGCCATGGTGATCGCCGCACCACTTTTTTCCAAAATAACACCGATGATGGTACCTAAAACGATAACCAAGCCAATGTAACCAAGGATGCCGCCAAAGCCAGAAGCAATGGTTTTGGCAATGCTATCTGCCGGTAAGCCGTAAGCAAATGCAGCAAGGAACGCTGCGATGATCAGCGCTAAAAAGGGATGTAATTTGAATTTGGTGGTCGTGAGCACAATAAATGCGATCACCCCAAGCAGGATTAATATAAGGTTCATGATAACTCCATTTATTCTTATTTTGCTGAGCGAGTCCGTGTTGGCTCACTCAACATGTAGGGACGCATGAATTATTAATCGTTTGCTTTCGAATTCCTTTAGGCGGAGTGACAAATGATGTGGTCAAAAAATGACGCGTATTGTGCAAATGCACAATATCAAGCCATTTTTGAGAGCCGAGTCGCAATATAAAGCTCCGCTAACCCCACAAAATTGGTGGTTGGCAGCCCTGTTATCTCGGTGATTTTTTCTAACCGATAGCGCAGAGTGTTCCGGTGAATAAACAGCATTTTAGAGCATTCTGTTACATTGCCATTGCATTCAAACAACGCATCTAGGGTTTTCAATAATTGCCCGGATTTGTCTTTCTCTTTCAACCGTTTCACGCCATCAATAATTTGTTCACCTTGCCAAATATCCGCCAACGGCGCCAACAGCACAGGCAAACGAAGTTCATCGAACAGGTACTTACGTTTCTCTGGGTAGAACTGCTTGCCAATGGCTAATACCTGCTTCGCGCTTTGGTATGACAACGCGACATCTTTAGGTTCATTAAACAGCTGCCCTAGCGCAATGTGAAACGTATGCGAATCGTGATCGCTTAAACGCGACATCAACTTATCAATGCGCTCACTTTCAACTTGGCTATCCCACTGCTTGGCGGAATGACACGGTTTCAACACCACAATTTCATTCACCGAGACAATCGCAACCAGGTTGTTACGCTCTGGGTATTCAAGCAGCTCAACAATATTGCGCACGCTCTTCATGCTTTTTGAAGCGGACGGCGTCGAGACTTCAATCACCGTTGCCACTCTTGGTTGAGTCACATCGATAGAAAGACGCATCGCCCAATCTTTCAGCTCTTCATCGGTCAATTTGCCATTGATCCAAGCCAGAATAAACTCTTCGCGATGACGTCTGTCCCACTGAAATTTTTCCACCAGCGCGGCTTGCTCGATTGTTAGTTCAGCGGTCATTTTGACCAGCTTGGCGAAATCTCGAATTTTCTCGGGCTCGCCTGTCACACCAACAATACCGACCACGTCGCCATGCAATTTCAACAGCATATTGATTCCGGGTTTGACACCTTGCAACGTCAAGCATTGCTGCTCATTCAGCTCTAGTGAATCGCCGTGATTCAACGCCAATACCGCGCCATCATGCACTTGCCCAACGCGTTTGGGATCGCCACTGCCAATGATGATGCCTGCTGAGTTCATCACATTTACGTTGTGACCAATGATGGACATGGTTCGATCGACAATTTGCTGTGCTAGGGAGTGGTCGAGAATAACCATTTCGATTTTCCAGATTGACAATTTAATCGTTCAATAAATCACAAATAGCCAACTGTCGCGATGATGCAGTTAAAAATAACTGAAGCAGCTCAAAGCATTACTCAATTAACCACACGATAAAAATGGATTAAACCCTCATTTTGAGCTGAGAGTTATATACTTAGAACAAAGGTCACCGATGCATTCGTCACTGTGCATCGATACCGCTCGTCTACCTACAGAGGAGGAAACAACATGGAATTACGTAATAAATCGGGTGAAGTCGCAAAAATTGCAGATAACCTCACATTAAAGGAAATCACAGAAATGGGCTACACCGTAGATTTATGCGATGAAGCATTTGACCCCGGTGAGCATTGGAAAGCGGAAGGTAAAACGCAAGGTATGGGCGAGTACCCAGAGGAGTAAACGTCCTGACGGGCCAGCGCACAAAGCGCTCCATAAACAGAAAAACCGAGCGACTTAACGCTCGGTTTTTTACTTTTGAACTTCTTGAATAAACAAGCCCATCTCTTCAAGATAATTGCCGTTTGAGCATCCCCAATCGGTGACTTCAATCAGCTCGGTAACTAACTGTCCAGATTCATCATTTTGTACTCGCTGCACAAACGCTTCAAAGCGTTCTAACTGCGCCTGAGTTTTAATGCCATGCACAGCATATTCTACAAGCAAGCCGTTGTATGTCTGCCAGCGCTGTTCACCTGAAACATCACTGCTTAAAATTACAGAGCACTTTTGTTGAATGTTCTCGACCGCATCATTTCTTGGCGGCGTGACAGAAGAGCATCCAACCAAAATCGTACCTAGCGCCAATAGCGTAACTTTTGTCTTATTTATCATATCGTTTCCATATGTACTGCCGCGATATAGAAATATTATTACACATGACAAAGATCATCGAGAGCGCCTCGCAGATTAATTAACTGATGAACTGTAAAACCCGTGCCAGCCTTAACACTGCGCACTCCGAACGCGTAACAACTCTTGCTAACTCATTAAAATGTAAACAAATAGTAAAATCACGTTTACGCAGTACACTACCAGCAAATTAATTTGTCCCTCCTTTATTATCAACAAGCGTGCAATAATTAGGGGTCTACTCCCAACCATTTGAAGGATCAAAATGACCGCAACGGATTATCTCAACGACCTCAATCAACGTTACCTCGCGATTCACCGCACCAAAGAAGATTTCTTTTGGGAAACTTACATGGGGATCAGCGATGACCATGATGGCTCGACGCAAGCACAAACCGCATGGACAAGCTTTTTAAGCAACGCCGAGCAAATTACTGCCATCAAACAACAGCTTGAAGCCGCGGACTCAATTACCGACCCACAAGAGAAACAGCAAACCATTACGGGTCTTTCTGGTTGGCTGGCGATGTTTGAATCTCACGCAATCGAGGGCGAAAAAGCACAAGCGTTGAAAAATCAGCTCATTGCCTTTGAAGCTGAGCTGTTCGAGAAAAAACAGAACCACGTACAAACGTTTACCGATGAAAACGGCGAACAAGTGGAAGGTTCACTGCCAGTATTGAGCTCAACCATTCGCACCAACAATCATGAAGAAGTTCGCCAATCGGCTCACCAAGCGTTGCTGAACCTTGAACAATGGCTACTGCAAAACGGCTTTATAGAACTGATCAAACTGCGCAACCAGTTCGCTCGCTCACTGGGTTATGCGACCTTCTTTGATTACTCCGTGCAAAAAACGGAAAAGATGAGCTCTGAGCAGCTATTCGAGATTTTGGAAGATTTCGAACAACGCACGCGAGATGCGCACCTAAACAGCTTAGAAAACTTGGCGAAAGAGAAAGGCGCAAGCGCACTCACTGGCTTCAACTTTGTTTACTCGTTCGCGGGTGACGTCATGCGTGACCTTGACCCATACGTGCCGTTCTCTAAATCTCTGAGACGCTGGGTAGAATCGTTTGGTCGTCTGAATATTGATTACTCTGGCGCGACGCTAACGCTGGATTTGTTAGACCGCAAAGGTAAGTACCCGAACGGGTTCTGCCACGGCCCGATCCCTTCTTTCTACAATCAAGGCGAATGGGTCGCTGCGCAGGTGAACTTTACCAGCAATGCCAAACCAGACCAAGTGGGCAGCGGCTACGACGGCATTAACACGCTGTTCCACGAAGGTGGCCACGCAGCACACTTTGCGAACGTAAAAATGAACGCGCCTTGTTTTTCACAGGAGTTTGCGCCAACGTCGATGGCTTATGCAGAAACTCAGTCGATGTTCTGTGACAGCCTGTTAACCGATGCCGATTGGCTAAAACAATACGCACTGGATGATGAAGGGAATCCGGTTCCTGATGAGATCATTCAAGCGATGATCAACAGTCGTCAGCCATTCAAAGCTTATGAAGAACGTAGCATCTTGGTTGTGCCGTACTTTGAACGCGCGTTATATCAACTTAGCGATGACGAGTTAACGCCAGAGCGCATCACTAAGCTGGCTCGCGATTGTGAAAAACAGATCCTTGGTTTGGAATGCAGCCCTCGCCCACTGATGGCGATTCCACATTTGCTATCCGACGAAGCGGCTTGTGCGTATCAAGGTTATCTACTCGCGCACATGGCGGTGTATCAGACCCGCGCATACTTCCTTGAGAAGTTTGGCTATCTGACGGATAACCCAGAAATTGGCCCACTGTTGGCAAAACACTACTGGCACGCAGGCAATCACTTGTCGCACAACGAAACCATTGTCAGCCTGACTGGTGAAGGCTTTAACGCCAAGTACCTTGCAGACGTGTGTAACCTATCCCCAGAACAGGCGTGGGAAGTGCAGCAGAAGAAAATCGACTCACTTGCAACACGAGAACGAGCACCAGTCGCTTCACTGAACGCGACGATTAAAGTCGTCGACGGCAGTAAAGAACTGGCAAGCAACGCCATCTCTGACGAACAAATGTGTGACGATTTTGAACGTTACATCGTAGAGACTTACGGTCGATAACACGCCAAGAGCCAGAAGCCACGCTTCTGGCTTTTTGCTATTAAGGCACAATAAAAGGAAGCGCCATGCATCAACAAATCATCAAGTTCTGGTTCGAGGAGCTAACGCCTCAAAACTGGTTTGAAAACAACCCAGAACTGGACAAACATATTGCGTCACGATTTGCCTCGGTACTAGAACAAGCCGCTCGTTGTGAACTGTTTAATTGGCGTGACAGCGCACAAGGACGATTGGCCGAAATCATCGTCCTCGACCAGTTTTCACGTAATGTGTATCGCAACATCCCAAAAGCATTTGCTCAAGACCCGCTCGCATTAGCATTGGCTCAAGAAGCAATTCGGTTAGGACACGATCAAGAATTAGCGCCTGAGCAGCTAAGCTTTTTGTACATGCCGTTTATGCACAGCGAATCTCGACGTATTCATGTCGAAGCTGAGAAATTGTTTCGCGCATCAGGGCTTGAAAATAACTACGATTTTGAGCTAAAACACAAAGCCATCATCGACCAATTTGGACGTTACCCACATCGCAACGCCATCTTGGGTAGAGAAAGCACACCTGAAGAGTTAGCATTTTTGCAGCAACCCGGTTCCAGTTTTTAACCATCAATAACAACGAGAACGTTGAATGAAATTAGACGCCATATTGTGGGATTACGATGGGACACTCGTAAACTCTGTACCGAAAAACATCGACATCACCAAAGCGATCTTATCCATCGTTGCCCCGCATTTAACTGGCGATAATTTACCGAAATATCTCCATTCAGAAGCCAACTATCACTACGCAAACCACGCGGCGAAAAACTGGCAAGAGCTCTACGTGGATTACTACGGCATGTCCCATGATGAAATGCTGCAAGCTGGCGGTTTATGGGCAGAGCATCAAGAGAAAAACCAAACACCAGTAACCCTGTTTGAAGGCATTGATGGCGTTATTAAAGAGTTTGTGCAGCTGCCTCACGGCATTTGCTCTCAAAACTCACAAAGCAATATTCGTCGAGTGCTGTCCGACAACGGCATCAGCGCGCCGTTTAAATCCATCGTCGGGTATGATGACGTCTCGAACGGGCACCAAAAGCCCGATGCGTACAGTGGCATCAAATGCGTTGAGTCGATTTTTGGTCACGCAGAAAATAGACAGCTGATGTACATCGGTGACCATGAAGCCGACACGCAATTCGCACGCAACATCGAACAGCAGTTGGGTGGCCAAAGTAAAGTGATTGCCGTTGCAGCAGCGTACAGCGGCGCGATGCCAGAGCATTGGAGCGTGCAACCAGATTACGTGGCAAGAACGGTTGACGAGCTGTTTTCGATTATTGCTCAACACACGTAATTTTTGACTGCGGTTTAAAGTCAACACCTTGAATGCCAGCGCTCACCTTGCCCTTTCAGACATTGAAACAATTTTAGCCACTACACTGGAGGCCCCATGGTTACATGGCCATGTTTATTGAAACTCGATGGCGACGATGAACTTATCTATTTGCGTTCTCATGCCGATCTTGATTCCGAATGCGAAGCGCTCATTTGGGGGCCAGATGATTACGTAATTGACTCAAATGGCAACACGTTCGGGTTGCAATACAACGATTCGAACACCACCGTTTTACAACCGGAAGAACGCACTCTGTCCGTCGAGGAAGTTACGTCACTCATCCAGTCGCATGAGTTTAGTCTCGCACAAAGATGCATCATCAAAATTCACTTCACCTCGGTACAGCAAGCTATTGAGGCATTAGCCAATTAGCTCGAACCCCGCTCATGTTGATTGGATAAAATTATTATTTTTATAATTTATGATAATTTCATGTAATTAAAACCGCACCATATACTCTCCCACATCAAAAAAAGACAACGTTTAAGCACACATGTTGGGAGCAAACAAATGAAAATGAATCATGTCGGTATTATGGTCGGAGATATGGATAAAGCGGTTGAGTTTTACACGCAAGCGCTTGGTCTAAAAGTCGTTATGGGTAACACGAAAGTGATTGAAGAACGCGAAACCGCAATTGGCAGAATGTGTATTGCGGTCTTTGGTGAGGGCTTTAAAGGCTTCAACATTGCGCATCTAGTGACAAGCGATGGCATCGGACTTGAATTATTTGAAATGAAAGAGCGTCAAGAGCGCCATGAAGTGGATTTTTCTCGCATCGGTATCTTCCATTTCTGTTTGCAGACAGACGACTTTGAAAATGCAATCAAGCGCACTGAAGCGTTGGGTGGCAAAGTGCGTATGGACATCATGCGTTACCACCCAGAAGACGATAACAAGCCTGCGAAAATGGTCTATCTAGAAGACCCATTCGGCAACCTGTTCGAGCTTTACTCGCACACTTATGAAGAAACTTACGCTTCTGAATACGAGTAATTGCATCAAGCAACACAACCGGGATCAATGCGTTATCGAACCCGGTTGTTCAAACCGTTTTACCAACCATTGTTACGACTCAATGCCTAACGACTTCATCAACGATTCAACGGTATTGTTAACCCACAATATCAACGGATCATTGCGGCGCTTTACGCTGTAAACGTAACCGAAGTTACCCTCTAATTTCGGCAGCGCATCATCAAATTCGATAAAAGAAAAACGCTTATCTAACTGATTGATCAAGTGACGCGAACAAGGAAACAGCACATCGCTATCCGCAACCAAATTCAAAATGGTGTTGATGTGCGTGGTACGCAGTTGAATTCTTGGGACAACTGAAAAAGGCTGTAATAAGCGCGAGATGTGATCTTCTTTTTCATTCCAATGTTGGATGATGTGAACCGCGTACGCGTACTCTGAAATGTCATCCAAATACATGCGTTTGCCACCATGCGGATGCGTCGCACGGCAGGCCAGAGCAAAGTCGTCCCGCCCGCCTTTTTTCTGAACCAGATGCTTCGGCAACTCCATAGGGAAATAGTTGATACCAAAAGCGATTTCACCCGCATCGATTTTGTCTGGCGTGGTTTCCGTCCAGTCTTCGATCACCAAGTTCATAAACGGCGCTTCCTTGGCTAGCAGCTGAGTAAACGCGGCAGAAAACCATTGTGCAATGGACGAGTTGATCGCAACACGCAGAACACTGCTTTCGGTCGCAGGATCAAAACTATGAGAAACATTCACCAGCTTGTCGATGTCGTTGATGATCCCAGAAAGCTGCGCTTTGATCTCTTCGGCTTTCGGCGTGAGCTCCATATTGGTGCCCTTACGCACTAAAATGTCGTCGTTAAACAAATCCCGAATTTTACGCAAGCTTCGGCTCACAGCAGGCTGGCTGGTGCACAAACGCTCCGCAGCCGTTGTGGTGTTGCGTGTTTCAAGAATCACCGCAAGCACCTTGAGCAAATTGTAATCAAAGTTCATCAACGTTATCTCTTTAGCTTTTCTCACAGCATATCACTTTTGATATAGACTAAATACTCACAATTCATTTCTGTAATAAACGGGTGAACGACTAAGCTTAGCTGGAAACATATCCTCACAAACAAATGGATGAAACCAGCCATGAAACAAAAATTACTCGTTACTCTATTGGGATTATCAGCGCTAGGAGCCAGCTCTGTATTTGCGGCTAACACCAATGTTGATCTTGCAGAAGATGCTTATATCTACGGCTACTCTATCGATGAAGCGTACAAGTTTTTCTATCACACGGCGGTAGAAAACAACTATCCGCTCAACCGCTTTCAGAATATTCGTGCTCTAGCTGATGACTCTTACACCGCTCACCCAACCATTAATAACGATACGCTTCACCTTATGGGCTGGTTAGATGTTGCTGCAGAACCTGTCATTGTGAGCGTGCCTGATATGGATGAAGGCCGTTACTGGATCTTGCATACAATGGACATGGGCCACTACACCAACGCAGCGTTCAGTTCTCGTACTCGCGGCACAAAAGGCGGCCAGTTCATGTTTGCAGCACAAGATTGGCAAGGTGAAGTGCCAGCTTCTGTCGACGAAGTGGTTCGCGTAGACAGCAACCTTGTGAAGCTGATGGGTCGCATCATGGCAGTGAATGACGAAGATGCGAAAGTCGCGCTTAACTACATGGACCAATGGAACATTCGTACCCTATCGGAATATTTAGGTAAGAACGGGCCAAAACCAGTACAAAGAACGTACCCAGATCCAAAAAATTCAACATGGCTTGAACGCGTGAACTTCGCGCTATGTGATGGCTCGATGGGCAATGCAGACAAACAGTGGTTGGACAAATACCAATCTATCGGCGTTGAACCATGCAAAACTGACTTCACACCTGAGCAGCTAAAACTGGCAAAAGTTGGTGAGAAGAAAGGCATGGAACACCTCGTCGAACTTGCACCTAAAATGACAGATGCTCGTACGTTGCTTGGTACACGCGATACCTTGGGTGATGCGCCACGCGATATTTTTGCAGAAGGTACTTACCTTGGTCAGTGGGGCTTACCACCTATCGAAGCGTCTTACCGTAAATCAGATTTCGACAGCACTGGTCAAAAACTGGATGGTTCGAAGCATGATTACGTGATGCGCTTTAAAGCGCCGAACGTCAGTGAGTTCTGGTCTGTTACTATTTACGGCAACGACAACCGTTTGATGGCGAAAAATGACCTAAACCGTCACAGTCGTGGCGACCGAACCATGAAAGCGGACAAAGACGGTTACTACACCATTTACATGAGTGCGAACGAGAAAGGCCGTGCAGACGATCCAAACTTCTTGCCAGTACCTGAAAAACCGTTCTACGCCATCATGCGTTTCTACGGCGCAGACGATGCAATCCAAAGTGGTGAGTATCAAATGCCTGAAATCAAAGTAGTTAAATAATTCGTTTTAACGAACCACTGCTCTGTCGCCTCCTTAGCTCGTAAGTGCGTTAAGGAGGCTTATTTCAAGGTGGGTGTCTAGGGCGAACATCTAGCCCAAAAATCAAAGAGCCACCCACTGAATCTAGTGATTATTTTTATTTAGGTATCGTATGGATTTTAATCTAATCCAAACCTTTTTAATTGTTGCTGAATATCAATCTTACTCTCGCGCCGCAGAGCACTTAGGGCTAACTCAGCCAGCGATTAGCGCATCCATGAAGCGTTTGGAAAAAGAAACCAACAAATCGTTATTTGTGAAGGATGGGCGACAAATCAAACTCACTTCTGTAGCGCATCAGTTGCTACCTAAATTTCATCAGGCGTTTGCGATGATCAATGATGCCATTTCCGATCAAAGCACTTTCCGCCTGAGCTGTAACGAAGCGCTGATCTACCGCATCACACCAACCAACACGATCAGCATTTGCGCCGATACGGATTTACCTTCGTTATTGAATGATCTACGACTTAAACAGATCGATTTGATTATTAGCCCAACGACCATTCATGACCCATCATTTATCAGTGAATCAGTTTTTGAAGAGCCAATGGTGGTGATTTGTCGTCAAGATCACCCACGTATCGCAGGAAAAATCGAACAAGAACAGTTTTATTCTGAAAAGCACTGTCGGTTTGTCGGAGACGAAGACTTCCCAGTTAGCGACACCGAAGTTCACCAGCCAGGGCTGCAAGAGCGTGATGTGGAAATGATGGCAACATCGCTCTCTGGCATGATGCTCTATGTAGCGAAACACGATTGCTTAGGCGTGCTTCCCCTGTCTTTGGCGCAGAAATGGCAATCGGCTTTGAATCTGCAAGTCATTCAAACTCCAATGTTTTCCGAGCCAGTCAGCTATAAACTGATTTTCCATAAACGAGATGAATCCAGCACTTCCCATCAATGTTTGCGAGCTTGGGCGCGTGACCAATTTGCTACAGGCCTAAACGCCTGACTCGGTCACACATCAAGGCGTTTCGCCAAACACTCTTTCTCTCTTCTTAAACGCACTCTTTATGACTAAATGCGCATATGTTAAAAATGGCTTAACGATCAATATGGACGTTCAGGTCGTATACTTTTCCATAACCGCACAAAAGGAGTGAAACATGCCCACCAACAACCCAATCGCAATCCAAGCCCTTGATCATGTCGTGTTAAGAACGTGCAACCTCGACGCCATGTTGCATTTCTATCGAGATATTTTGGGCTGCCCTGTCGAGCGCGAAGTAATGGAGCTTGGTTTAACCCAGCTCAGGGCTGGTAACGCATTGATTGATGTGGTGACGGTGGACAGCGAGTTAGGGCAACTTGGCGGAAAGCCACCAGTTCAAAATGGTCGTAATATTGACCATTTTTGCCTGCAACTAGCGCCTTTTTCCGAAAATGAAATACTGGAATATCTGCGTTCGAACGGCATTGAAACCGAAGAGTTTGCGAAGCGGTATGGCGCACAAGGGTTCGGTAGATCACTCTATATACATGATCCGGAAGGAAATGTCGTCGAGTTAAAACCTCAAGTGATTGATGAGTAAGCTACACTTAACTGTGTTACTGACCATTTGTTTCTCATCATTGTAGAAGGCACAAAAAAATGAACGCGATCTCGTTAGTCCAAGGCGACATCACCACCGCACATGTCGATGCCATCGTGAATGCAGCAAACCCGAGAATGCTCGGCGGAGGTGGCGTCGATGGTGCCATTCATCGCGCAGCAGGGCCTGCGCTTATCAATGCGTGTTATGCCATTGATGATGTCGACGGTATTCGATGCCCGTTTGGTGACGCACGCATTACTGAGGCTGGCAATTTAAACGCGCGTTACGTCATTCATGCCGTTGGCCCGATTTACGATAAATTCGCCGATCCAAAAGCGGTGTTGGAATCTGCATATCAACGTTCGCTGGATCTCGCGCTCGACAAGCATTGCCAAAGTGTGGCACTGCCTGCGATTTCTTGCGGAGTGTATGGTTACCCGCCCCAAGAAGCAGCAGAAGTCGCGATGGCCGTTTGCCAAAGACCGGAATACGCGGCACTCGACATGCGCTTTTACTTGTTTAGTGAAGAGATGCTTTCGATTTGGCAACGCGCCCTGACCCAGCACTAAAATCTGTGTGACAAGAGACATAAAAAAACCGGACTGCCAATACAGTCCGGTTTGTCTTATTTATCACTGAATTATCGTTCGTTAAGCGCTACGAATACTAGGGGGGTCATCCAAAGCGCCTAATGTGTGCGATCTAGTTTTTGAAGAATCCGTTGTACATCATGTACAAATGCGCCGCAGACCAAGAGAAGTTCGACGCACCTTGTACCGCGCCCGTCTCTGGGTTGTAGTTTTCACGGATTGGCATGTCACCCGTCATACCTTCTGCGTTGTTAAACAGCTCATTCGCCATCGCAATCGCTTCTTCTTTGTAGCCGTAGTTTTCCATCGCACGGAAGCCAAAGTACACTTGGTCTAGCCACACGCGACCACGCCAGTACACATCTTTACCGTAAGCAGGGTTAGTTTGCGATGCGGTCGGCAAAGGCACACCCGTTCCTTGGAATTTATCTGGCGTGTTGAACTCGTCTTGATCACGCATCACCGCGATCACTTTATCGGCATGCTCTTGCGTTGCTGCACCATTAAACAGCGGCGACCAACCTTCAGGGCCACGTCCACGCTCTACAATCGGCAAACCCGCACAACCATTTGCAAGAGGCGCAGGAGTAGTGCCATCTTTAGCCACATTTAAGTGAATGTCGTAGAAGAATCCTGTGCTTTCATCAAACATACATTGGTTAATGTACGTCTTGATTTTTTCTGCGCCGTTAAGGAATTCTTGCGCACGATCTTTACCTTCTACGCCATCGGACACCAACTTCGCCATTTCCGCTAAGTATTTGTTGTCTGAGTACATGTAAGAGGCTTGATCCACCGATTCTTGCAGCATAGAGAAGCCAAGCAGCTCGCCGTCCGCAGCGTTATTGTTGGTGCGGTTTTCTGCAAAACGAACTTCCCAATCTTTCTTCGCTAGATCGAGTTTCGCTAAGTTTTCCGCTGACGTATTGCTGTACACCCACTCTTCGCCTTCCAGCTTGATGCTGTTATCAAAGCCGTACGCACTTGCCGCGTAGCGACCAAGTTGATCCACATTTCTGTCTGGGTTGCTGATGTCTTCAGCTTGCGAATTCATATTGTGGATATTGTAGATAAAACCAAAACGAGCCGCGTTATCCATGCCCGATTCCCAGCCCGCCGCTTCTTGTGCGCCGACGTGAATCGTCATGTAATCCACTTCATCGAGAATCTTATTGTAAGACGCCATGCCTTTTACTTTATAAGAATTGCCGTTTTGCTCGATGATGTCTTCTGCAGGAATAATTGTCGTGAAGTTAGGATCGCGCGTTTCTACCCAAACGTACATCACGCCTTCTTCCGTGTTGTGTGCTGGGTCCACTGCCGCGCCGTATTCAGGCACACCATTTTGGTTGTGGTCGCGGTTTGATAGCCACCAATCGTGGTATGCCACCAACTTCGGATACATTTCATCAATGAATTTTTGCGCGTCTTCTGGGCGATCAAACTGGTTCACGAGAGCGTGATACACCTCCATCACAGACCATGCCGCCAACGATGGTTTCGTATTGCGTTCGTTCCAGTTTTCAGAGCCAGCACCACCACGACTAACAGGTTTGGTGTACGTCAACACATCCAGCAAATAGCCTTTGTCTTGCGGACGAATCTTGTCATCAGCTTGAACTTGTTCTTGGAATACCGTGCGAATGTTGTCCATCGCAACATCTGGGTTGAAATGCGCCATCGCGTACGCTTGTTTCCACGAATCCCACGGCCACGTTAAGTTACCAGAGAACCAACGAGCAGTGACCGATGGTGTGACTGTCGCTTGTTCAATGTCGCCCGCCGCAGAGCGCCAGTTACCGTTTAGGGTTTCCATCGCTTTTACGGCCACACGAGCTTGGTCTGCTGTCGCTTCTTTGTTAATGAGACCATTCGCTAAATAGCCGTCCCAACGCGCTTTCGACGCTTCCATGTATTGAGTTGGATTCGCTAATACATCTTGCAATTTCAACGATTCTGACTGCACTTCTTTCGCATTGTGCAGGTTAGAATACGCCGTATAAACCGCCGATGTTTGCTCAGCTGGTGGGCTCATCTCCGCGGTAGAACTGAATGAGGTTTCGTTGGTGAACGTCTTCGTCGGTAGAGAACGAGTAATGCGGAACTCGGCATCGCGATCATTACGGATCGCCCAGTTGTCTTTCATCTCGCTAAAGTTAATTTTAATGCCGTTCTCGATGGTCGAAATCTGGCGCTTGTAATCTGGGTAGTACTGCGCAACGGTTTGGTCTTTGCGCGTCGACAGCGCGTATTTCACCAACTCGCCGTCCCACTCCAACGCCAAGTTCATATCACGATCAGTTTTGTTAGTGATGAGCGTTTCCACCAGCGAAGAGCGATCAGTTACGAAGCGCAGCACCATTTGCACGTGAATATCCTCCAAGTCCAACACCTGCACTAACGCACCTGGAATGGAATAGACTTTCGCTTCTGCGTTCGATAAGTCGTAAGTTTGGCCACTCACTTTGTCGGTCAACGTGAGCTTGTCGAACGTTTGGCCAGACATAAAATGCGCGTACTCTTGCGTCACTTGCATAATACCGCCGAAAGCGCCATAACCCGCCGCATCTTCAGGTAGCAAATGGCCATGCCACGCGCCGTTATCCGTCAACGCGTTGTACTTCAGGTTCGAATAACTGTCGTAATCACGCAGGTAAGTTGGATTACCAGTACGATCAATCACGTTAGTAAATTCCGAAGTTGGCGCCTGTGGTAAACGGATTTCAGTTTTATCATTGGAACCACATCCAACAAGCGAAATAGTAGCCCCGATCAGAATGGCAAGTGTGCTCTTTTTAAACATACTTTTCCCTATTATTTACGTTATTTTTATATTCTCATTTATATAAATGAGTGTTTTTAGTGTGCAGAAGCCCAGCTCGCACTAAATAAGCACAAGCTTCCGATAATTATTCTTTTATTTTTCTTTAGCGACAGTAATGGCTTTTAATAAATCGCCATTAATATTCGGAATTGTGTCAGCCAAAAATATCTGATTACCAGGTGTAAAAGTGAGTAAAACGTTTTTTAGGCGTTGACTGTTTTCACTGGTTTTATTTTGAACATCAAACTCAATTAATTTGTTGTACACTTCATTTGCCAGTTTTTCTTCTTGTTCTTCGGTAATCGCAATGCGTCCAAAACAAATTGGAGGTCGAATATCGTGGCTAAACACTTCTTCACGAAAGCGCTGTGCAAATAGCGTGTCTAAATTTGAACCTTCTTCAAAAATAAAGCGGCCTGTATCTTTAAATTGATAGTGTTTATCCCCCCGAATTCAACTGCGAAGTGCGACACTCGCTAATATCAAGCAGCCAATGCCATTTCTTTAAATACAATTGCTGGCTGCTTGAAGTCTAAACATTTTCTCGGTCGATAATTTATCCGCA
>NZ_JAMZAS010000017.1:0-52114 GCF_024181935.1 Vibrio sp. Y51_MX_L26 | reverse complement strand
GTAAGCTTCTAGACGAAGGCCGTGCAGGTGAGAACGTTGGTGCACTTCTACGTGGTACTAAGCGTGACGAAGTTGAACGTGGTCAAGTACTAGCGAAGCCTGGTTCAATCACTCCACACACTAAGTTCGAATCAGAAGTATACGTACTGTCTAAAGATGAAGGTGGTCGTCACACTCCATTCTTCAAAGGCTACCGTCCACAGTTCTACTTCCGTACAACTGACGTAACTGGTGACATCCAGCTACCAGAAGGCGTAGAAATGGTAATGCCAGGTGACAACGTACAGATGACTGTTGAGCTAATCGCACCAATCGCAATGGACGAAGGTCTACGTTTCGCGATCCGTGAAGGTGGCCGTACAGTAGGTGCTGGTGTTGTTGCTAAGATCTTCGACTAATTCATAACGAATTAAACGAAATCTTGCACTCTTCTTCTTTATGAAGAAAGCGCATCGAGAAAGGGAAGCTTAGGCTTCCCTTTTTTATATCTAAATTATATTTGGTTATAAGTGTTCGTAGGAAATGCGTTAATTTTTTAATTTAAAAACAAAATATTACCGGCTCTATTTTTCAACACCTTTAGTCGTAACACCTAACCCTCTGATCTTTGCCTACTGTCACCAAATCTATATAACAAAATATTCTGAACAGGCCTATCAATGCGACTGGTAACAAGAATTATTCTTGTTTATATTGGTTGCCACAGGTTAATTTAATAGGTTTTTGAGTATGTACGTTTGTCTTTGCCATGGGGTCTCCGACAAGAAAATTAGGAAGTTGGCGATATATGAAGGCGTAACGGATATTAAAGGAATCAAAAAATGCACAGCATTGGGTAGCCAATGTGGTAAGTGCATCAGACAGGCCAAGGATATTTTAGCGGAAACCAGTTACACGGTATTCAAACAAGCTAGCTAATTACTGTGAGCATGCAGTAATTAAGTAATTATTTACCTAGCGTTTTGACACCTTCTCATTTGCTTCTACATTTAAATGAAGCTAAAGAGGAGGTTTTTGTCATGAAAGGCGATCCAATCATCATCCAACATCTCAATAAAGTGCTCGGAAATGAGCTCATCGCTATTAATCAGTATTTTCTTCATGCTCGAATGTATAAGGACTGGGGGTTAAAGCACCTAGCAGATAAGGAATATCACGAATCTATCGATGAGATGAAACATGCCGATCATCTGATTGAGCGTATTTTGTTTCTTGAGGGCTTACCGAATCTACAAGATTTAGGCAAGTTGATGATAGGTGAAGACACTAAAGAAATGCTCGAGTGTGACTTAAAGCTTGAAATGGCCGCCATTCCAGATTTAAAAGATGCGATTGCCTATGCTGAAGACATTCGAGATTATGTGTCTCGCGATCTGTTTCAAGATATTCTTGAAGATGAAGAAGAGCATGTTGACTGGCTAGAGACGCAACTTGGCTTGATTGAAATGTCTGGCATTGAGAACTACCTCCAAGCGCAATACGTAGACGAAGAGTAATAACGTCCAGGATTTTGCGCACTTCAATTGTAAGAAGAAAAGAGCACCTGACTCGAAAATCAGGTGCTTATCCCCGCTATCTGGTCTAATCTCTTTTATTATCGGCTTTTTAAGGATATTGCTCGCAATCTTGCCTATGAAGTTTGATTTCTATCCGATAGAATTTATCCCCCCTTACCTAAAAATAAAAAAGAGAAACGTCCATGTCTGAAGACAATCGCCAAGCAGCCACTCCAGAAGAAGAACATCGCCAAAAAGCATTGGATTACCATGCTTATCCAACTCCAGGGAAGATTGCTGTCGAATTGACAAAGCCTGCGGAAACGGCGGGTGATCTTGCCCTTGCTTACAGCCCAGGTGTTGCAGAACCAGTGCGTGAAATCGCACAAAACCCTGATAACGTGTACAAGTACACAGCGAAAGGCAACATGGTTGCTGTTATTTCTAACGGTACCGCTATTTTAGGTCTAGGTAACCTAGGTCCACTTGCATCTAAGCCAGTAATGGAAGGTAAAGCGTTATTGTTTAAACGTTTTGCAGGTCTTGATTCTATTGATATTGAAGTTAAGCACCGCACGATCGATGAATTTGTTGATACTGTTGCAAGCATTGCAGACACCTTTGGTGGTATCAACCTTGAAGATATTAAAGCACCAGATTGTTTTGAGATTGAAAAGCGTCTAATTGAGCGTTGTGATGTACCAGTATTCCACGATGATCAGCACGGTACTGCGATTGTAACGGCGGCAGGCATGCTGAACGCGATCGAACTTCAAGGTAAGAAGCTTGAAGACTCAACGATCGTTTGTCTTGGCGCTGGCGCTGCAGCCGTTGCGTGTATGGAGCTGCTGATTAAATGTGGTGCAATGCGCGAAAAAATTTACATGCTGGATCGTAAAGGTGTGATCCACACTCGTCGTGATGATCTTAATGAATACAAGCAGCTATTCGCAAACAACACGGACAAACGCACATTAGAAGACGTGATTGAAGGCGCGGATCTGTTCCTAGGTGTATCTGGTCCAAACCTATTGCCAGCGGAAGCGTTGAAGCTGATGGCAGATAAGCCAATCGTATTTGCATGTTCGAATCCAGATCCTGAAATTAAGCCGGAACTTGCCCACGCTGTTCGTGATGATTTGATCATGGGGACTGGCCGTAGTGATTACCCGAACCAAGTAAACAACGTATTGTGTTTCCCATTCATCTTCCGTGGTGCTCTTGATGTGCGCGCAAGTGAAATCAATGATGAAATGAAACTTGCAGCCGTTGAGGCGATTCGTGAGCTAGCAAAAGAGCCTGTACCTGAAACTGTATTGAAGGCCGCAGGCGTCGATAAGCTTGAGTTTGGTGCAGACTACATCATTCCAAAACCAATGGACTCACGTTTACTACCACGTGTTGCAAAAGCTGTGGCTCAGGCGGCAGTTGATTCAGGTGTTGCTCGTATCGAGATGCCTGAAAACTACATGGCAGAGTAATATATCTATTAGATGTGATGTACAAAAAATGGGACGCAATCGCGTCCCATTTTTTATGTCATTCTTTTGTCTCGATATAAGAATTGCTATCTGAAGCCTCAAGCCTCGCTTTTTTTACTCTTCGTCAAACGACTCAAATTCGATGCCCATTTCCGTCATCAGTGCTTTTACTTCTGTTGGAATATCATCTGGACGGTCTTTACGAAGGTCTTCATCTGTTGGAAGTGGCTGACCTGTGTACGCGTGCAAAAATGCTTCGCATAGTAATTCACTATTGGTTGCATGGCGTAAGTTATTGATCTGACGGCGAGTACGCTCATCAGTTAGCACTTTTAAAACTTTTAGCGGGATAGAGACGGTAATTTTTTTTACTTGTTCGCTTTTTTTGCCGTGCTCTGCATATGGGCTAATGTATTCGCCATTCCAGTCAGCCATTGCACACCTTCATTTATGTAATCAGTTAAAAATAATTTAGGTGCTGATTTTAGCTGCATTTACCGCCATAAGCAAAGACATATAGACGTCTAGAAGTGTTGACGTCTCATTTTTTGACGAGTAAAGTGAACAGAACAGCAAAGGAAGTGTGTTGATCACTTTATTTTACTCATTAGATATAGCGCATTCCTATTTAGAAGTCATTACCCGTGAAAGGATACACCCATGAGCTCTCGCAAACCTGCGACCATTGCAGTACGCACTGGTATTGAATCAGACAGCCAATATCACGCTGTCGTTCCACCTATTTATCTTTCCACTAACTACGGTTTTCCTGCTTTTGGTGAGGTACCTAAGTATGATTACACGCGATCTGGAAATCCAAACCGCGGACTGTTGGAAAGTGCGTTATCTGAACTCGAGTCTGGAAAAGGAGCGGTTGTCACGAACTGCGGTACGTCGGCATTAAATTTATGGGTGTCCGCTTTTCTTGGCCCTGATGATCTCATTATTGCTCCTCACGATTGTTATGGCGGCACCTATCGTCTTTTTAATACCCGAGCCAACAAAGGCGATTTTAAGGTTCAGTTTGTCGATCAATCAGACGAGCAAGCTTTGGATGCAGCATTAGCACAAAAACCAAAACTCATTTTGCTAGAAACTCCGTCAAACCCTCTGGTTCGCGTAGTGGATATTGCAGCTACCTGTGAAAAAGCGAAACAAGTCGGCGCGTTAGTTGCGGTGGACAATACCTTTTTGACACCCGTGTACCAAAAACCTTTAGAGCTAGGTGCGGATTTTGTTATCCACTCCACAACGAAGTACATCAACGGTCATTCAGACGTGATTGGTGGCGTGATCATCACCAAAACAGAAGCGCATGCAGAAGAGCTTGCATGGTGGGGCAATTGCATTGGTGCGACTGGCACACCTTTCGATAGTTATATGACGTTGCGAGGCATTCGTACACTTGGTGCTCGCATGCGAGTGCATGAAGAGAGTTCACAGCAGGTACTGGCTTATCTCCAGAAGCAAGCGTTAGTTAAAACCATTTATCATCCAAGCCTGCCGGAGCACCCGGGTCATGACATTGCTAAAAAGCAGCAAACGGGCTTTGGCTCTATGCTGAGCTTTGAGTTTGCCGGTTCGTTTGAGCAGTTAAAAGTGTTCGTTAAAGAGCTCCAACTGTTTTCATTGGCTGAGTCATTAGGTGGAGTAGAAAGCTTGATTTGTCATCCGGCATCCATGACGCATCGCGCTATGGGAGAGGAAGCACTGGCAGAAGCGGGGGTGTCACATCAACTATTGCGTTTGTCTGTCGGCTTGGAAGATGCACAAGATCTCATCACGGACTTAGAGCAAGCATTCGCTAAAGCTGCCCAACAATAGGAGACGAGAATAATGACTGTACAACGTCAGCTGCATAAGTTTGGTGGCAGTAGCTTAGCAAACCCAGAATGCTATTTACGCGTTGTGGATATTCTTAAGGAGTATTCGACGGAAAATGATCTTGTGGTCGTTTCGGCGGCAGGAAAAACCACTAACCGCTTGATTGAGTTCCTGGAAGGGTTAGACAAAGATGGCCGAATCGCGCATGAAGCACTTCAAAGCCTAAGGCAGTTCCAAACGGAGCTAATAGAAAATTTGTTGGAAAATGAAGTACAAGAAGAGCTATTAGCGTTACTGCATGATGAGTTCAGTACCTTATCTGAGCTGACTGCACCACTCACTGGCGCGCAAAAAGCCGCGGTACTAGGACACGGAGAAGTTTGGTCTGCTCGCCTATTGGCCGCGTTATTATCTCAACGTTCTATCCCCGCTGTCGCACAAGATGCACGAGCGTTTTTACGTGCGGAAGCCGGGACTCAACCTGAAGTTGATCGCGCTCGTTCATATCCTTTGATAAAAGAAGTTCTCGCGCAACACAATCATAAACGTGTGGTAATTACTGGCTTTATGGCTCAGAACGAGGCGGGCGAAACCATTTTACTTGGTCGTAATGGCTCTGATTATTCTGCAACTGTCATTGGAGCTCTGGCTGAAGTGAGCACGGTCACCATTTGGAGTGACGTTGCCGGTGTCTATAGTGCCGATCCGCGTTTGGTGGCAGACGCGTGTCTGTTACCATTACTTCGATTGGATGAAGCCAGCGAACTCGCCCGTTTAGCCGCCCCAGTCCTACACAGTCGTACACTTCAGCCTGTGGCGCAAAGTACTATGGATCTCAACCTCAAGTGTAGCTATCTGCCGGAATCGGGCTCTACTCGTATTGAGCGTGTCTTGGCGTCTGGCCGTGGCGCTAAAATTATTACCTCGCTGGATGATGTTTTATTGGTGCAGCTGTCTTTCATGCATGGGCACGACTTCGAAAAAACACAGAATGATGTATTACAAGCGTTGCAGCGAGCGCAATTGGAGCCATTGGCATTTGAGGCACAGCCCGATCAACACACGTTGCGCTTGGCGTATACCGCAGAAATTGCTGGTGGCGCACTGAAACACTTACAAGAGCTTGCGGTTGAAGCGGAGATTAAGCTCAAGGAAGGCTACTCGCTCTTAGCGGCGGTAGGCGCTGGCGTTACGAAAAACGCCAACCATTGTTTTGGTTTTTATCAGAAGTTAAAACACTCTCCGGTTGAATTTATTTCTGAAACTGAGTCGGGGCTGAGTTTAGTCGCCGTTTTGCGTCGTACTGATACCGAAGTGTTGGTTCAAACGATTCATAGCCAGTTGTTCCAAGCGCAAAAGCGCGTGGCGGTGGCTTTATGTGGCAAGGGCAACATTGGTTCTAGTTGGTTAAATTTATTTGCAACTCAAAAAGGTGAGCTCGAAAAACGTCATGGCATGAGCTTTGACCTTGTCGCGGTCGTGGATAGTCAAACCTACTGGTTCGATGAGCAAGGTATTGATGCAGCAAGTGTTGCTGAACGATTTGATGATGAAAGCCTAGCAAACGATGGATCTTGGTTGACTCACTTAGGAGCGCTAAAAAATTACGATGAAGCCGTAGTGCTTGATGTGACAGCGAGTAAAGACTTAGCTCAGCGCTATGTAGAAATTGCGCAGCAGGGCATTCATTTGATTTCCGCTAACAAAGTGGCGGGTTCGGCAGATAGCCAGTATTACCATCAGGTTCAAGATGCATTCGCTAAAATTGGTCGTTATTGGCTGTACAACGCGACGGTTGGTGCGGGGTTACCAATAAACCATACCGTGCGAGATCTACGTGAAAGTGGGGATGAGATCGTTGCTCTATCGGGTATTTTCTCTGGGACGTTATCATGGTTATTCCAACAATTTGACGGCTCAGTACCATTTAATGATTTAGTCGACCTCGCTTGGCAGCAAGGTTTAACAGAACCTGATCCTCGTTCTGATTTAGATGGTTCAGATGTGATGCGTAAGCTGGTTATCTTAGCTCGAGAGTCTGGTCTCGATATTGAGCCGGGCAGCGTTAAGGTTGAATCTCTAGTACCAGAAGAATTAAGAGAACTTAGTATCGATGACTTCTTCGATAACGGAGGGCTGTTGAGTGAAATACTGCAAGAGCGCCTGACAAAAGCACAGAGAAACGATCAAGTGCTTCGCTACGTTGCGCGTTTAGAAAAAAATGGTAAAGCGACGGTGGGAGTAGAAGCGTTATCTCGTGAACATGCGCTCGCCAACCTTCTGCCGTGCGACAACATTTTTGCCATTGAAAGTAAGTGGTACAAAGATAACCCACTCGTTATTCGAGGGCCTGGCGCAGGAAGAGAAGTGACAGCCGGCGCGATTCAATCTGACCTCAACCGATTAGCCGGTTTATTCTAAAGTTGCGAGATACCTAAAACCCTGGAACCCGACCAGGGTTTTTTATTTTTCCTTCAGTGCCATACTGAAGTATCGGCTTGTGATAAGTGGTGAAATAACGTTCAAGTAATAACTTGAACTATCCTCATTATTAACTTGAGAAAAATTCATAATTACAAGGTTGACATTAAATCGTATTCAATACATTCTGTAGACATATAGACGTCTAAACGTCGATTTGAGGAATTTATTTTCGTGGCGGAGTGCCACAGGGAGAGTAAGATGGGATACACGCACGCAGGCCATATTGACGCCTTGAACCAGAATATTGCTGAGTTGTCAGACAACATCAATGTATCATTTGAGTTTTTTCCACCAAGCAGCGCGAAGATGGAAGAGACACTCTGGAATTCAGTGCACCGTCTTAAAACGCTCCAACCTAAATTTGTTTCTGTGACTTACGGCGCGAACTCTGGCGAGCGTGACAGAACGCACTCCATCATTAAAGAAATCAAAGCAACAACCGGATTGGTTGCTGCTCCTCACCTCACTTGTATTGATGCGACTCGCGAAGAGTTGATTAATATTGCCGATGATTACTGGAATAATGGCATTGAAAATATCGTTGCTCTGCGTGGTGATATTCCTCCTGGTGGCGGTGCGCCTGACATGTATGCCTCGGATTTAGTTGAGTTGCTGAAATCACGTCACGATTTTGATATCTCAGTTGCCGCATTTCCTGAGGTTCACCCTGAAGCTAAAAGTGCGCAGTCTGACTTATTGAACCTAAAACGTAAGGTTGATGCTGGCGCAAACCGTGCAATTACTCAGTTCTTTTTTGATGTTGAGTCTTATCTGCGATTCCGTGACCGCTGTGTAGCGGCAGGAATTGACGTGGAAATTGTGCCAGGAATTTTGCCTGTATCGAACTTTAAGCAAGCCTCTCGCTTTGCTGCGCAGAACAATGTGAAAGTACCAGGTTGGATGAGTAAACAGTTCGAAGGCTTGGATGATGATCCGGTGACTCGTCAGCTTGTGGGAGCAAGCCAAGCTATTGATATGGTGCGCGTACTTAGTCGTGAAGGCGTTAAGGATTTCCACTTCTACACCCTAAACCGTGCAGAGATGACTTACGCTTTATGTCATACGCTAGGCGTTCGTCCTCGCGCTGTAGTAGGTGCATAAATCGGGTTTCAAAAAGACAAAAGGCTTGCCAAGTGGCAAGCCTTTTTCGTTGTATCAAAGTAAAAGGAAATTAACCAATCACTTCAAGTTCTGTTAGGACTTCTTCAGCCCACGTGATCCACGTTTCACGTAACAGTAGGTTACGACGAAGCGTTAAACGCTCTAGGCGAGCTTGTTTGTCTAAAGTTGACGGCGTTGCGTAGTAAGCCGCTTCAATTTCTTTGTAGTGAGAAACCAGTTTGCGAGACTCTTCAACCAGTTCGGCGAGTTGATCACGGAAAGGTGTTGATGGTTGAACGGCACATGCCATCAATTTCGCTGAAAATTCATCACGAACAGTCGGGTGTGCAGTTGGTTGATCAAACCATTCTCCTAAAGCGCTGCGACCAGCATCTGTGATGGAGTAGACCTTACGGTCTGGTTTGCCTTCTTGGGGTTCTAAAACGCAAGTAACCAGCTCTTTCTCGGCCATTTTATTGAGTTCACGGTACACTTGTTGGTGGCTTGCTTTCCAGAAGTAACCGATGCTAGCAGAGAATTCTTTAGTGATATCGTAACCGGTTGCGTCGCGAGTGCTAAGAACAGTTAAGATTACGTGTGGTAATGACATGTCTTCAATCCAAATGGTCAATAAACTTGTAAACAAGCTACTTATACTTTCAGCTGTGCTCTTTCTGGCACTTGAGTTTTTTAATGTATAAGTAGCACCAACAATGTTGGTCCTGTCACCTTAAAGCCGTTTATCACCTAGAGAGATGGGGAGTCCCATCATGGCTGGAGCAGGTATGATTGGATTTATGAGCTCTCAGCAGGCAAGTAGTATATAAATAATAAGCATGAAGTGGAATAGTAGGACAAAATTACCCTAAAAAACTAACATAATAATCAATAGTGTTAACTTGTGGTTTTTTATTCTTTTTGTGTGGTAATTTTTGGGTTTTTTATAGTTTATTAAACTGCCTTTTGGTTGCGCAATTATCCAGCGCCAAAAAAAAGCTGAGCACTTGCTCAGCTTTTTTATTACAAATGAAGCGATTAGCCTGTGTTGCGCATGCCAGCTGCAATACCAGCAATTGTCACCATTAGCGCTTCTTCTAGGTTTGCAGATGCTTCTTCGGTTTGGCGTGTACGGTATAGCAACTCGGCTTGTAGCATGTTCAATGGCTCAACGTAGATGTTGCGCAAGCGAATCGATTCGAGTCCCCAAGGGTCATGCTGCATCAAGTTTTCGTTGTTCTCTACATTCAGTACTGCTTTGATATCTTCTTGAAGCTGAGCGCGAAGCTTTTCACCGAGTGGACGGAGTGATTCATCCACCAATCGCTCATCGTAATAGCGAGAAATATCGATATTACACTTCGAGTACACCATTTCTAACATGCCAAGGCGAGTCGAGAAGAACGGCCATTCACGACACATCTCTTCGAGCAGCGCTTGGTGACCTTTATCGATCGAGTATTGAATCGCTTCACCCGCACCTAGCCATGCAGGAAGTACCAAACGGTTTTGGCTCCATGAGAAGATCCACGGGATTGCACGTAAGCTTTCTACTCCGCCCTTCGGATTACGTTTTGCAGGACGAGAGCCAAGTGGCAACTTACCGAGCTCGAGCTCTGGTGTCGCTTGACGGAAGTAAGGCACAAAGTCAGGCTCGCCGCGAACTACGTTGCGATAAGACTCGCAGCTAACTTCTGATAGCACTTCCATTAAGTCGCGCCATTCTTGTTTTGGCTCTGGTGGTGGCAATAGGTTGGCTTCTAGAATCGCGCTCGCGTAAAGGTTAAAACTGTTTACGGCGACATCTGGAAGGCCCAGTTTAAAGCGGATCATCTCGCCCTGTTCTGTTACGCGCAAACCACCTTTCAAGCTTTTTGGTGGTTGAGACAGAAGTGCAGCGTGTGCTGGCGCGCCACCGCGGCCTACTGTACCGCCACGACCGTGGAATAGAGTCAGTTCAACACCTTCTTCTTCCGCCACTTTTACTAATGATTCCATCGCATGGTACTGAGCCCAGCCTGCAGACATGACACCCGCATCTTTCGCTGAGTCAGAGTAACCAATCATGACCATTTGGTGGTTTTGGATAAAGCCACGGTATAGGTCGATACCCATCAGCTGTTTGATGACCGATTCTGCATTGTTCAAGTCGTCTAGCGTCTCGAATAACGGGCAAACATCCATACGATATGGGCAGCCTGCTTCTTGCAGAAGTAGGTGGACTGCTAACACATCTGATGCAGTGCGTGCCATAGAAATAACGTAGGCACCGAATGCTTCACGCGGTTGTGCTGCAATAATCTTACAGGTGTCCAAAACCTCTTTGGCAGGTTCTGATGGTTCCCAATCACGAGGCAGAAGAGGACGTTTAGATGCGAGTTCGTTGGTTAGGAAAGCAATCTTATCTTGCTCGCTCCATTGTTCGTAATCACCAATGCCTAAGTAGCGGGTTAATTCAGACAATACGTCTGAATGACGAGTGCTCTCTTGGCGGATATCAAGGCGAACAAGATGAATACCAAATGCTTTTACGCGGCGCAATGTATCCAGTAGAGAGCCATTTGCGATCACACCCATGCCACATTCATTTAGCGACTGGTAACAGGCATACAGAGGTTCCCAAAGTTGCTCGACTTTTTGCAACGGAGCTTTAACGGCCAGTTTTTGACCATGGATTTTAGCATCGAGAATATCTTTGGTTTCGTTCAATAGGGTGCGAAGTTGTTTCAGGATCGCACGATATGGTTCGTGCTGATCTTCGCCAGCAAGCTCACGAACTTGGTCGTTTGAAACCGTCATAGACAGTTCACTGATCAACTCGTTGATGTCATTGAGATAAAGATCTGCGGCTTTCCAACGAGACAGAAGCAATACTTCACGCGTCACGCTATGAGTGACGAACGGGTTACCGTCGCGGTCACCCCCCATCCAAGAAGAGAAGTGCACAGGGCGAGCATCAATTGGTAAACCTTCACCCAAGTAAGATTTCAAGCGATCGTGCATTTCACGTAAGAAGTCTGGCACTGCTTCCCACAGTGAGTTTTCTACTACGGCAAAACCCCATTTCGCTTCATCCAATGGAGTAGGGCGTTGTTGACGAATCACGTCAGAATGCCAGCTTTGTGCGATAAGTTGCTCTAAGCGACGCTCGGTTTTCTTGCGCTCTTTAGAAGAAAGATCACTCAGTTCCAACTTTGATAAGCACTCATTGATCTTGACCAATTTGTTGATCATGGTGCGACGCGTGATTTCCGTTGGGTGAGCCGTCAATACCAATTCAATATTCAGATCACGAACCGCTTGCGCAGTGTCCAGTTTGCTCACATCGTTTTGTACCAGTTTAGAAAACAGCGAGTTAATCGCGTCTGGTTCACAAATGTGCTCTTCACAATGGCGTGAAATCGTGTGGTATTGCTCAGCAATATTGGTGAGATTTAGAAATTGGTTAAACGCACGGGTAACGGGCGTTAGTTGCTCATCGGGTAGGTGTTTGATTTCTTCTATCAAGCTTTCCCTGTCTGCTTGATTACCTGCTTGAGCCGATTTGGATAATTTACGAATGGTTTCCACTTTCTCGAAGATTTCTTCGCCATGGGCATCGCGAATGGTGTTACCCAATAAGTGGCCTAACATGCGCACATTACTTTTGAGTGCGGCGTATTTCTCGTTCATTGTCGTCCTGCCTCGTAAAAAAACTACATCCATTGTCCTTGTTAAGACTCCAATCTAGCGAAAAGCACCAGTTATAGTCAAATAAAGCAGACTAAGTTTGCAATTATTCCGCTGTCTCCTGATTTAGAGCAAATTTACGGCAGCTGTAGAATAAGAAGTGAAAATTAATTACAAAATAACAAGTTAAAGAAGTGTTAAGGCTAGCGCTAAATTGTGAAGATAAAAAGATGCAGCTCAATCGAGCTGCACTGACTTTTGAGTTTATTCGCGTATTAACAGCAATACTTGACCATTGCCTTTGAAAGCACATCAATTGTGGGATCGATAAAATCAAATGAGAGAAACTCATCCGGTTGGTGCGCTTGGTCAATTGAACCCGGGCCAAGAACTAAGGTTGGACAGAGCTGTTGTAAGAAGGGCGCCTCAGTACAGTAGTTCACGGTTTCTGAACTGGTTTGGCAGATCTCTTCAACACCACCGATAAATGGGTGGTCATGTTGGCATTCGTAACCCGGAATTGGTTCATGTAACGGAATTATCTCCAAGCGTCCAGGCCACTTTGTTTCGACTTCTTTTAATGCTCCGCGCAGCATATTTTCTAGGCCATCCAGGCTGATCCCTGGTAGCGGGCGAACATCATAGTGCAGCTCACAGCAACCACAAATACGGTTAGCGCTGTCACCGCCGTGAATGTGTCCAAGGTTTAGGGTAGGGCTTGGAATGGCAAAACCCGGGTGGTGGTATTCTTTCACCAATTTATCGCGCAGTTGCATCATGGCAAACATCACTTCATGCATGATCTCAATCGCGTTAACGCCTAAGGCAGGATCGGATGAATGGCCTGACTTACCCGTGACCCGAATTGCATTCGCCACATGACCTTTGTGGCCGCGAATAGGAACGAGGCTGGTAGGCTCACCAATAATGCAGTAATCCGGCTTAAAAGGGGCGTTTACGGTGAAATGTCGTGCACCCAACATGGTGGTTTCTTCGTCACAAGTGGCTAACACGTATAGCGGCTTGGTTTGTTTGCTCCAGTCGACTTTTTTGACGGCTTCGTAAATAAAAGCAAAAAAGCCTTTCATGTCTGCCGTGCCTAAACCGTAAAAGCGATTGTCTTTTTCAGTCAGCTTATGTGGATCAAAATTCCATCGTCCTTGATCGAATGGCACGGTATCACTATGGCCCGCAAGTAAAAGGCCGCCTTCACCCTCACCCATACGTGCAATCATATTGTGCTTGCCTGGCTCGACCTCGATCACTTCAACGCTAAAACCCAGATCTTTAAACCAAGATGCGAGTTTTTCGATGACTTTTGCATTGCCCTGATCCCAGCTCGGATCCGTGGAGCTGATAGAAGAGGTGCTGATGAGTCCTTCATAGACCTCTAGAAAAGTTGGTAATTGCATGGATTCTTCAAATCTCCTGTTGACAGACAGACCACAAAAATGTAAAACACATATTGAATCATATTTAATGAATAAAAAATCAAAATAAAGCAAAAATTAAATATGAATAGTCATTTGAGCCTTTAAGTATATGGATGTCACACAATGCTAAAAACCACGATTATTGGAGCCAGCGGTTACACCGGCGCAGAGTTAGCGTTAATGGTTAATAAACACCCACAACTCACGCTATCAGGTTTATACGTTTCCGCCAACAGTGTTGATGCAGGAAAGAATATTGCGCAGCTGCACGGTAAGTTAGCAGGCATCATTGATATTCCGGTCTCGCCACTAACGGATCCACTGCAAATCGCTCAAGAATCGGATGTGGTGTTTTTAGCAACGGCTCATGAGGTGAGCCACGATCTAGCCCCAACTTTCTTGGAGGCAGGCTGTCAGGTATTCGATTTATCGGGGGCATTCCGCGTCCAAAGTGAAGGTTTTTACAACACCTTTTATGGCTTCGAGCATCAACATAATAACTGGCTAGATAAAGCTGCATACGGCTTAGCAGAGTGGAACCAGGAATCAATTAAAACTGCTCCCTTAGTTGCTGTAGCTGGTTGCTACCCGACTGCTTCGCAGTTAGCCATCAAACCTCTACTCGAAAATGCATTAGTGGATACCAATCAATGGCCTGTCATTAACGCGACCAGCGGTGTGTCCGGAGCTGGGCGTAAAGCTTCTATGGTGAACAGTTTCTGTGAAGTGAGCTTGCAACCTTATGGTGTATTTACTCATCGTCACCAACCAGAAATTGCTCAGCACTTAGGTTGCGATGTGATTTTTACTCCGCACCTAGGCAACTTTAAACGCGGCATTCTTGCCACGATCACCATGAAGCTAGCATCAGGCGTTACAGAGCAACAAGTCGCTCAAGCATTTGAACAAGCTTATCTAGGAAAGCCTGCCGTGCGTTTAAAAGGCGATGGCATTCCACGTATTCAGGATGTCGAAAATACCCTTTTCTGCGATATCGGCTGGAAGGTACAAGGCGAACACATCATTGTGATTTCAGCTATCGACAACCTACTTAAAGGTGCATCAAGTCAAGCGATGCAATGTCTCAATATTCATTATGGTTACCCAGAACTGACAGCGTTGCTGTAGTCGTTGAAAGAGGGAAATGCGATGACGCAAACCAATCAAGCTCCTTTAGTCATTAAGCTAGGCGGTGCTGCTCTATCTTGCACTCAAACCTTAAGCCAACTGTTTGGTGCCATTGCGGCTTACCAAAAATCGGCACAGCGACAAATCGCCATCGTTCATGGCGGTGGCTACCTAGTTGATGAGTTGATGGC
The DNA here is from genome assembly GCF_024181935.1 of Vibrio sp. Y51_MX_L26. Classification (NCBI taxonomy): domain Bacteria; kingdom Pseudomonadati; phylum Pseudomonadota; class Gammaproteobacteria; order Vibrionales; family Vibrionaceae; genus Vibrio; species Vibrio sp. Y51_MX_L26. The sequence continues at coordinate 37,310 of NZ_JAMZAS010000017.1, read as the reverse complement.
AAAGCTTCAGCTTGAAACCGTAAAGAAAAACGGTTTACGCGTAACGCCTTACGATCAAATTCCGGTGATTGCAGGCGCGCTTGCAGGCACAGCGAATAAGCTACTTCAAGGTCAAGCCATCGCAGATGGACTCAATGCAGTAGGTCTTAGCCTCGCCGATGGTGGTTTGTGTCTTGTTGAAGAACTTGACCCAGAGTTGGGCGCGGTAGGTAAAGCATCACCGGGTGATTCAACGCTATTACAAGCTGTATTAAACACAGGTGCACTGCCGATCATCAGTTCAATTGGCTTAACCACAGATGGCCAGATGATGAATGTGAATGCTGACCAAGCCGCAGTCGCGGTGGCAGGTGCTCTAGATGCCGAATTGGTCCTGTTGTCAGATGTGAGTGGCGTACTCGATGGCAAAGGGCATTTGATCAAAACGCTATCTGAGCAAGAAGCCGATGCATTGATCAAAGGGCAGGTGATCACAGACGGCATGATCGTCAAAGTTAAAGCTGCTTTGGAGGCGGCCAATGATCTTGGTCGTCCTATCGAAGTCGCCACCTGGCGTTACCCAGAAAAATTAGTACAGCTATTCGCTGGTGAAAGTATTGGAACGCAATTTTTGCCTCAATAAGCATCAGCAAAAGAATTCAATATTAGGAAGTAGTAGTTGGCACTGACCGCCGAGCGCAGCGCCAGTTAAGTTTGGAGAAGAAAGATGAGCAAAGTGAACGTAAATAAAGTGGTAGTCGCATACTCAGGCGGTCTAGATACCTCAGTAATTATCCCGTGGCTAAAAGAGAACTACGATTGTGAAGTCGTTGCTTTCGTTGCCGATGTTGGTCAAGGCGCAGAAGAGCTAGAAGGTATTGAAGAGAAAGCAAAAGCTTCAGGTGCTTCTGAGTGTTACATCGCTGATCTGAAAGAAGAGATGGTGGCGGATTACATTTACCCAACGCTAAAAACCGGCGCGTACTACGAAGGTAAGTACCTGCTGGGTACATCAATGGCGCGTCCAATTATTGCTAAAGCACAGGTTGAAGTCGCACGTAAAGTGGGCGCGGACGCATTGTGTCACGGCTGTACAGGTAAAGGTAATGACCAAGTTCGTTTCGAAGGTGCATTCGCAGCACTAGCACCAGATCTACAAGTGATTGCCCCTTGGCGTGAATGGGACCTAGTGAGCCGTGAAGAATGTTTAGATTACCTAGCTGAGCGTAACATTCCTTGTTCAGCGTCTCTTACTAAGATCTACTCACGTGATGCAAATGCATGGCATATTTCCACTGAAGGTGGCGTCCTAGAAGATACGTGGAATGCACCAAACGAAGATTGCTGGGTATGGACTGTAGACCCAGAGCAAGCACCAAACGAAGCGGAATACGTCACGCTGAAAGTAGAAAAAGGTGAGGTGGTCGAAGTTGATGGCGAAGCGATGACACCATACAACGCGTTGGTTTATCTAAACGAAAAAGGTGCGAAGCACGGTGTTGGTCGTATCGATATCGTTGAAAACCGTCTAGTAGGAATGAAATCTCGTGGCTGCTACGAAACACCGGGAGGCACCATCATGATGGAAGCGCTGCGTGCCGTTGAACAGCTCGTGCTAGACAAATCATCATTCGAATTCCGTGAAGAGCTGGGGCTAAAAGCGTCTCACCTTGTGTACGATGGTCGTTGGTTTACGCCGCTATGTAAGTCGATCCTTGCCGCTTCAGAAGAGCTAGCGCAAGACGTGAATGGTGAAGTGGTTGTTAAGCTTTACAAAGGCCAAGCCACGGTAACGCAAAAACGTTCTGACAACAGCTTGTACTCAGAAGAGTTCGCAACTTTTGGTGAAGATGAGGTTTACGACCAAAGCCATGCGGGTGGTTTCATCCGTCTTTACTCGCTATCAAGCCGTATCCGTGCGTTGAACAGCCAGAAGAAATAATCTCTCCACATCTCGGATTGAGTAAAGACCTGCTATTGGATAGCAGGTCTTTTTTGTTGGCTTACGTCTATGAGCACAAAGATGCAAATACATTCCTTTTGAATATATATGTAAAAATATTGAATTTATACTTTATTTTTTGTCGAAATTGCCGTAACGTTGACCCATAAGAAAAAGTGAGCAAATGACCATCAAATTGGTTACTACTCATTCGAGAACGTTAGAGTAAGCAATAGTCATCAGGAGAAACGCAATGGCATTATGGGGCGGAAGATTTACCCAAGCGGCAGACACTAGATTTAAAGAGTTTAACGATTCGTTGCGTTTTGACTACCGATTGGCTGAGCAAGACATCGTAGGTTCAATCGCATGGTCTAAAGCTCTGCTTTCTGTAGATGTTCTATCTGCAGAAGAACAGCAAAAGCTGGAACTTGCTTTAAACGAGCTGAAGTTAGAAGTGATGGAAGATCCTCACCAAATTCTTCGCTCAGATGCAGAAGATATCCACTCGTGGGTTGAACAGCAGCTGATTAGTAAAGTGGGAGATTTAGGTAAAAAACTCCACACTGGGCGTTCTCGTAATGACCAAGTAGCGACAGACCTAAAACTTTGGTGTCGTCAGCAAGGCCAGCAACTGTTGATTGCTTTAGATCGTCTGCAAGCACAAATGGTTCATGTTGCTAAGCAGCACCAAGGTACTGTATTGCCTGGCTATACTCATCTTCAGCGCGCTCAACCTGTCACCTTTGCTCACTGGTGTTTGGCTTATGTTGAAATGTTCGAGCGTGACTACTCTCGTCTGAATGATGCCTTACAGCGTCTCGACACTTGTCCACTTGGCTCGGGGGCTTTAGCTGGCACGGCTTATCCGATTGATCGTGAACAGTTAGCACATAACCTTGGTTTCCACCGCGCTACGCGTAATTCACTCGATTCGGTTTCGGATCGTGATCATGTAATGGAACTGATGTCGGTGGCCTCGATTTCTATGTTGCACCTTTCTCGTCTTGCAGAAGATATGATCTTCTACAACTCAGGGGAGTCTAACTTTATTGAGTTAGCGGATACGGTGACATCTGGTTCGTCATTGATGCCACAGAAGAAAAACCCGGATGCACTTGAGTTGATCCGTGGTAAGACAGGGCGTGTCTATGGCGCATTATCGAGCATGATGATGACAGTGAAAGCCTTACCATTGGCGTACAACAAAGACATGCAAGAAGATAAAGAAGGGTTGTTTGATGCGTTAGACACATGGAATGATTGCATGGAAATGGCAGCGCTGTGTTTTGATGGCATTAAAGTGAATGGTGAGCGTACGCTTGAAGCAGCGAAGCAAGGGTATGCGAACGCGACTGAGTTAGCTGATTACTTAGTGGCGAAAGGCATCCCATTCCGTGAGGCGCACCATATTGTGGGCGTAGCGGTGGTAGGGGCAATTGACAAAGGCTGTGCGCTGGAAGAATTGTCTCTGCAAGAGCTAAAAGCCTTCTCTGAGGTGATTGAAGATGATGTGTATGACATTCTGACGATAGAGTCTTGTTTGGAAAAACGTTGTGCGCTGGGTGGCGTTTCGCCTCACCAAGTCGCTTATGCGGTAGAGCAAGCGGATAAACGTCTGAGCCAGCGTGACAGCTCGGCAGTGAAAGTGCGTCCTGCACGTTTGACGGACATTGAAACACTAGAGGGCATGGTGGCTTATTGGGCGAACCTCGGTGAGAATCTACCCCGCTCTCGAAATGAGCTCGTGAGAGATATTGGCTCCTTCGCGGTGGCTGAGCATCATGGTGAAGTGACAGGTTGCGCTTCTCTATATGTGTATGACTCAGGGTTGGCTGAAATACGCTCTCTTGGTATCGAAGCAGGCTGGCAAGGTCAAGGACAGGGCAGTGCAATCGTAAATCACTTGGTTGAGAAAGCACGTCAAATGGCGATAAAGAAGGTCTTTGTCCTCACTCGAACGCCAGAGTTCTTTATGAAGCAGAGCTTCTTACCAACATCGAAGTCGCTGTTGCCAGAAAAAGTCTTGAAAGATTGCGATCAGTGTCCACGTCAGCACGCGTGTGATGAAGTGGCGCTAGAGATCAATTTAATGGAGCAAGTGATCCAAAAATCGTATGTGGCATGAGCTGAAATTTCGGAGTGATTTTATTAGCATTCAATGACATAGTTATTTTCTGATTCACTTACATCAGTATTTGCTAAAAAAAACGAAAAAATTTGGAACCTTTGAGAGGAAGCTCGGTCTATTAAAGTACCACTGCTTTTTCTTAGAAGAATCTAAGAGAGCCCCAGAACTGATATTGGTTTTGGGGCTTTTTTCTATCTGCCACTTTACTCTTTTTTATCCGTCTCTTTTCGTCCTCGCCGACGTTGCCACGGCAAGATGACAAAACGCATCCATAAGTGCAAAAATAATAAAATATTGAAAGCGAAACCAGCAAAGATCAAAGCGATCGACTCGATGCTTTGTGGATCATCTTTGAACGCAAACCACCACACAATCCAGCACAGTACCGAAAGCACCGTTAACTGATCCAAGCATCGTTGGCAACGCCCAAGCTTTTTCCAAAACCAATGTTCCTCGCAACGGCGACAAGTCATAGTGTTTTCCAAGGCATCAGTGTTGCTTCAGATTATATACCCAACACAAAGAGAGAAAGCGTTTTTTGTCGCAGCTTAGAGCGCAGGAACACAACCAAAAATGGAAAGTTAGCTTTGTAGAGCTTATGTGGCACGTGATTGATGTATGGTGCGCTGTCAGTCTTTAATAGGAAAAATAATCATGTCGACAGAATTGAAATTTGCGCTGAGTATCGCTGGTGGCTTTTTTACGATCGGTGTAGTCGCGATCATCATGGTAAGTCGTTACGCAATGATGGCAGTGTAGTACTTATGTAATCGCCTCAAAGTAGTCAACAGAAAGCCTCGTTAATCACGAGGCTTTCTGTTTTGTTTGGTATGTAAAGACTGGCTCGATTGAGCATGAAAGCGTTAGCAACCAGGCCCACAGTCAAGGCAATGTTTCACCATTTCTGGCCCTAAGTGTAGTTTTGCATTCAAATCACGTAGAGCGGTGCGGACACCCTCTTCGATCACTGGATGATAGAAGGGCATATCTAGCATCTCAGAAACCGTCATTCTATTTTGGTGTGCCCAAGCCAAAAGATGCGCGAGGTGTTCTGCGTTCGGCCCCATCATCTCTGCACCTAAAAAGCGTCCAGTACCTTGCTCGCCATAGACATGTAACATCCCTTTGTTTCGTAGCATGACACGCGAACGTCCTTGATTCTCAAACGAGACTTCACCAGTAACAAAACAACCACAGCTTCCTAAGCGAGTTTCCAGTTGTTTGAAAGTTTCACCGACCATAGCTATTTGCGGATCGGAGAATACAGCTGAAATTGGCGAACGACGCAGACCTGCACGAATATCCGGGAAACGACCAGCATTGTCACCAGCAATGCGGCCTTGGTCAGCGGCTTCGTGCAGCAATGGAACTTGGTTACTTGCATCACCCGCAATAAAAATACTCTCTACGGAGGTTTGCAATGTGTAGTGATCTGCGGTTGGTACACCGCGTTCATCTAATGCCACATTGGTGTTCTCGATCGCTAGCTTATCTACGTTTGGACGTCGTCCAGTGGCTGCTAAAACGTAATCAACAATAAAGGTTTCTAATTCACCGTCGTGGTTAATGAATTTGATTTCAACTTTATCTGCGCCTGCTGCATTCGATGATGGTATGCGCTTCATGCTTTCTACTTTTACATCGGCATCAAGATAGAACTCTTCTTTAAAAGTTTTATCTGCATAAGCCATCACTTCTGGATCTGTCAGTGGACCAACTTGACCACCAAGACCAAAGAGCTTCACTTTCACCCCTAGGCGGTGCAATGCTTGACCGAGTTCAAGACCGATCACTCCAGGGCCAAATACCGCAACGGACTCAGGCAAATCATCCCAATCAAAGACATCATCATTCATTACGAGACGGTCACCCAACTCATTCCAAGCTGCTGGATAAGCAGGACGAGAGCCCGTCGCGATCACAATCCGTTTTGCGGTGACCTGAGTATGATCATCTATGATGAGAGTGTGGTCATCGGCAAACTTCGCGTAGCCCGATAGTTTGTCTTCAGCGGGAATATCATCGACACTTTCAAGCACAAAGCCAACAAAACGATCGCGTTCGCGCTTTACACGATCCATAACTTCTTGTCCGTTAATGCGTATTTCACCTTGCGGATGGATCCCAAATCCAGGCGCTTTTTCGATTTGGTGGACACTTTCTGCGGCCGCAATCAACAGCTTAGAGGGCATGCAACCGACGCGAGCACAGGTTGTTCCGTAAGGGCCGCCTTCAATCATTACTACGCTATTAGTATGAGCTTTTGCTGCTCGATAAGCGCCAAGACCAGCAGTACCACCACCAATAATCGCTACGTCGACATTAACTTGTTTCATCGTGAACTCTCGTTTTTTTGTTTTTAAGCCAAGCTAGCTACATTGAGCTTGGAGAGTGAATTGGGTCGTTGAATCTGTATAAGGAGTCACCTTATCGGTAGACGACTACTTATCTAGACTAGTAGAAGAAGTGAGTTAGGGTTGGCCTCCGAGCCAAAGGCACCGGAGACCGAGGGTGTAGGCTATGGACAGCTTAGCCTAGATACGCTTCTAGCTCTTCGCTACCGCCGATGTGTTTGCCACCGATAAAGACTTGTGGAACAGTCGTGCGACCAGATATAGCTCGTAGACTAACTGTCGTTGCGTCTTTACCCAGAATCACTTCTTCATATTGAAGACCGTGGTCAATCAGGTTTTGTTTCGCTTTCATACAGAAAGGGCAGCCTGGCTTAGTGAATACCGTGATGGACTCTTGCGTTTTGTAGTCTGGCGCAATGTAGTTCAGCATGGTGTCTGCGTCTGACACTTTGAATGGGTCGCCAGGTTCGTTTGGCTCAATGAACATTTTTTCTACTACGCCATCTTTTACTAGCATGCTGTAACGCCATGAACGTTTGCCAAAGCCGATGTCGTTTTTATCCACTAACATGCCCATGCCATCGGTGAACTCACCATTACCATCCGGGATGAAGGTGATGTTTTCTGCTTCTTGGTCTTGTTTCCATGCATTCATCACGAACGTATCATTGACTGAGACACAAATAATCTCATCCACTCCGTGCTCTTTAAATACAGGGAACAATTCGTTGTAACGAGGTAGATGGCTTGATGAACAGGTTGGAGTAAATGCACCCGGTAAGCTAAATACGATAACGGTCTTACCTTTAAATAGCTCATCAGTCGTTACATTCATCCAAGAGTCACCTTGACGAACTGGAAAAGTAACTTGAGGGACTTGTTGACCTTCTTTAGATACAAACATAATGATTTCCTTTAACTATTTTAAATTATGCGTATAGAGCTTAGCGTTTTTCTTTGCTCTGTTTCGTTCTGTTGAGCCCATTATTGTAAAAATCCTTTGATAGCTCTAATCGTTTGGTGTTATGGTTTTGATAGGTATTAGCTATTGTTAAAAGAAGCGAATTGTGAGTTATGAATATTCGAGATTTTGAGTACTTAGTTGCACTTGCGGAACATAAGCACTTTCGCAAAGCGGCAGAAGCATGTTTTGTTAGCCAACCAACATTGAGTGGACAAATTCGTAAGCTAGAGGATGAACTCGGTACCACGCTTTTAGAGCGAAGCAGCCGTCGCGTTTTGTTTACCGATTCAGGGTTGCAGTTGGTGGAGCAAGCTAAGCGTATCTTAAGTGAAGTGAAAACTTTTAAAGATATGGCGAGTGGTCAGAGCGGAGCAATGACTGGGCCGATGCATATCGGTTTCATCCCGACGGTAGGTCCGTATCTACTACCCAAAATTCTGCCGCAGATAAAAGAAGCATTTCCTGAACTGGAGCTGTTCCTGCACGAAGCTCAAACACATCAGTTGGTGCGTCAATTAGAAGAAGGTAAATTGGACTGCTTGGTCTTGGCTTCGGTTGATGAAACGGCACCTTTTAAAGAAATCGAAGTGTATAACGAGCCGTTAAGCGTAGCGGTGCCATGTGATCATGAGTGGGCCTCTCTCGACCATGTTGATATGTTGGAGTTGAATGGTAAAACCGTTTTAGCGCTAGGAGACGGTCACTGTCTGCGTGATCAAGCGTTAGGTTTCTGTTTTGCTGCCGGAGCGAAAGACGATGAACGCTTTAAGGCAACCAGTTTGGAGACACTGCGGAATATGGTCGCTGCTGGTGCTGGGATTACGTTATTGCCTCAGCTTTCTATCCCCAATGAGAAGCAAAAAGATGGCGTGTGCTATGTACCAGCCGTTAACCCTACGCCTTCGCGCAATATAGTCCTTGTATATCGCCCGGGCTCACCACTGCGTGCAAGGTTTGAAGCTTTGGCGGCGAAGATTAAAGAAGTATTGGCTTCTTATCCTTCATTGAACGCCGCGGCGTAAAAGCCGACATAAAAAAGGGAGAGCGAATGCTCTCCCTTTTGCTTTAGTGATTTAGAACAGCTCTTCTGCGCCAGAGCCGGAAGAATAAATACTGTCTTCCAAACGGTCTCCAGCGTATTCGGTAGGCTCAGTGCCTTTTTCAAAGTATTCGAACATCGATGTGCTGTCTACTTTGTGCGTTAGCATGCCAGTGTTGCGATCAATACGAACACGAATGATGTTATCTGGAATATTTTTACTTTGCTCAGGTGTTTCTTCTAGTGCAACGCGCATAAAGTCAATCCAAGCGGGTTCTGCGGTTTTCGCACCCGATTCAGCACCGGAAATTTGGCCTTTGCCTAGGTTGCTATTAACCGTTGTGCGACCAAGGGCGCGTGAGTGATCATCAAAACCAACCCAAGCAATGGCAACAACACCAGGACCATAGCCGTTGTACCAAGCATCTTTGGAGTCATTCGTTGTACCCGTTTTACCACCGATATCACGACGCCCCAGTTTTTGTGCACGCCAGCCAGTACCGTTCCACCCCGTACCTTCACGCCAGTTACCACCACCCCAAATGTTGCTGTACATCATCTCACGCATCAAGAATGCGTTTTGCTCAGAGATAACTTGTGGAGCATATTGAGGTTCATCATTTTCCAGTGCGTTGTCTATTGCCAAACCATCAATCGCGACGTCTTGTTCGCCAAACTCATCGGCATAGCGATTGTCTGGCTCATCGCTCATTTGTGGGCAATCCTTATGACAAACGCTTTTTGGATTCGCTTTAAATAGCACTTCACCGAATGCATCTTCCACGCGTTCTACGTAGAACGGTTCGACGTAATAACCTCCGTTCGCAAATACAGAGTAGCCTTGTGCCACTTTCATTGGTGTTAAGCTACCAGCACCGAGCGCGATGGTCTCTGAACGTGGTACTTGGTTAATATCAAAACCAAAACGAGTAAGGTACTGACGAGTTTCATCAAGGCCTACTTCACGCAGCGTACGCACTGCCATCACGTTCTTTGACTGAGCTAATCCGAGGCGAAGGCGAGTTGGACCGCCATAGGTTGGTGGTGAGTTTTTAGGTCGCCAAGCCGAACCAGAACCTGCGTCCCATTTGTTAATTGGCGCATCGTTGATCAGAGTGGCTAGGGTAAGTCCCTTGTCAATTGCGGCTGAGTAGATAAATGGTTTGATACTTGAGCCAACCTGACGCACTGACATAGTGGCACGGTTAAACTTACTATGAACAAAGTTAAAGCCACCCACTAACGACAATATCGCACCATTTTCCGGGTTCATCGCGACAAACGCGGTGTTCGCTGTTGGCACTTGGCTCAGTTTCCAGCTTTGTGTCGTGTTGTCATCTTCATTGGCTTCGCTCACTTCGCGAACCCAAACTTGTTGACCTGTCGCTAGCACATCATGCGCTGATTTTGGTGTTGAGCCTTGGCGGTTTTCGGTGATGTATTTACGTGCCCAATGCATTCCAGTCCAAGGAATGGTCTGCTCTTCATGGTTTTTAACCCAAACTTGTGCAGTCTTATCATCGACTTTTGTCACGACGGCAGGATAAAGGTCACCATAAGTTGGTTGCTTCTTAAGATGCTTTTCTATTTGCTCGCTGTTCCAAGCGGTTTCACCTTCTTTCCAAAGCACTTTTTCCGCACCGCGGTAGCCGTGACGTTCATCGTATGACAGCAGATTATTTACCACGGATGTATTCGCGGCATCTTGCAGTTTAGAGTCCACCGTCATGTAGATATTCAAGCCAGAGGTGTAGGCTTCTTCTTCACCGTACTCTTTTACGGCCCATGCACGAGCTAGTTCCGCCACATAAGGAGCGGAAAGTTCAATTTCAGCACTGTGGTAACGTGCCACGATAGGTTCGTTGCGTGCTTCGTCATACTGTTCTTGCGTGATGTATTTTTCATCAAGCATTCGCATTAACACGACGTTACGGCGTTTTGTCGCACGCTCAAGAGAGTAAATTGGGTTCATCGTTGATGGCGCTTTTGGCATCCCTGCGAGTGTCGCAAGTTCGCTTAACGTCAATTCATCAAGGCTCTTACCAAAGTAAACTTGAGCGGCCGCACCAAAACCATATGAGCGGTAACCAAGGAAGATTTTATTGACATAAAGTTCCATGACTTCTTGCTTACTCAGAAGCTGCTCAATGTGGATAGCAATGAAAATCTCTTTAATCTTACGCATGATCTTCTTCTCATTAGATAAGAAGAAGTTACGCGCTAGCTGTTGCGTAATGGTACTTGCGCCCTGCTTAGCGGAACCTGAAATCGCAACTACAACGGCTGCACGAGTGATGCCGATAGGATCGATACCTGGGTGTTCGTAAAAACGGCTATCTTCGGTTGCGATTAGCGCATGAATTAAGTCTTGAGGAATTTCATCATAAGTAACAGGAATACGACGCTTTTCACCGAACTGTGCGATCAGCTTCCCGTCTTGACTAAACACCTGCATAGGTGTTTGTAATTCAACGTCTTTTAGAGTTGCAACATCTGGCAATTCAGGCTTCACGTACTGATAGAAGCCAAATATTGTGGTGACTCCAAGAATTATGCAAATCAATGTTAAAAATAATAAACGCTTTATGAACTTCACCGGAGAATCCCTGATTGGTTGAGGCTGTGTAACGGCAAACCCTTGTACTCTTAGGTCAAAAATTTAGCACATAGAGATATTAACTCTTATTTGGGTGCTAATAACAACCTTTGCACGAAGAAATTTCGGAGCGAGAGTAAGAGATGGATAAGCTAATCGTTACCGGCATCGATATAGGCCATAACAGCCTCAAAGCCGTAGTACTTAAACCCACAGGCAACAATTACGCTCTGTTGGGTTACAAAGAAATATTACTAAAGGAAGGTATTGTCGCTGAAAATAACACTATAAATCATCAAGAAATTGTAAAGACCCTAAAGCTGATTAAAAAAGAACTGCCTTTTGGTGCTAAAAAGGTCGCAATTTCAGTGCCTGATAATTCGGTGATCAGTAAAAAATTGCAAATAGAACAAAACCTTGAAGATAGCGAAGTTGAGTTTGCTGTGATTCAGGCATTTTCTCATCAATCGCCATTCCCTGTCGAAGAACTGAGTTTAGACTTCGTCCGTCTTCGTGCCGAAGATGGGTTGCGTGGGACTGATAACTATCAAGTGTTTGCGACAAGAAAAGATGTGGTCGATAGTCGCGTGGATGCATTACAAAAATCCGGACTAAAACCCGTTTTAGTGGACGTGCATTCACAAAGTCTTGGTCATATCTGGAAGCTCACCGCCGATCGCTTTCCTGACAAAAATAAGTACTGCTTACTCGATATTGGCACCTCATCGAGCTCCGTTACGATGTTTACCGAACAAGGTGAGCTGTTTCACAAAGAGTTTGCTTGCGGCACTCGAGGAGCAAACAGCCCTGTTCAAGATGATTTGATGTCCGATGATGCTCAGGAGAAAACAGAGCTGTTTAATCGCCAAATCGTGGAACGGGTGAAACGTCAGATGCAGCTCTACACCTCAATTAATGGCTCGCAAAATATCAAAGGTATCTGGTTATCAGGGGAAGGAGCTTCGACACCAATGCTCGCGGAAGAGTTATCTCAGCAACTGTCACTAGAGTGTGAATTGCTAAACCCGCTAGGGCTATTTGAAATGAAGGTGTCCAAACGTAAACGTCGTGCCGCGGATTGGCAGCATTTCTCTACAGCCGCAGGACTCGCGATTCGTGGCATTCATTGGCTAGGAGGTGCGCGTGCTTTATCGCATTAATTTACTTCCTTGGAGAGAGAACCAAAGAGAAGAGCACCGACGTCGTTTCATTAGCTTGGTCGCGTTAGGCATGTTGGTTGCCATTGGTATTCAATGGGGTATTGGAAAGTTTTTTGAGTACCAACAAGATCAGCAGCAGGAGCGGCTTGATTACCTTACTCACTACATTGCTGAGCTCGACCAGCGTATTGAAGCAATGAAAATCGCTGAGCAAGAGCACAGCAAAATCCTCGAACGTTTAAAAGTGGTTGAAGGGTTACAAAACGGTAGAAACAAAACGACCGAGTTTATGAACTTGATGCCAGCCGTCATTCCTGAAGGTGTATATGTCGACAAGATCAAAATGAATGATCTGGAAATTGAGATCTCAGGGATCTCTGATAGCACACCAAAACTTGCCACGATGCTGGACAACATGGAGCGTTCGGCCAAGTTGAATGATGTAGAAATGCACTCCATCGTTCACGGAAAAGCGCGTTTTGGAAAAGAGTTCCAAACGTTCAAAGTGTCTTTCATGTTCAAAGTGCCGGAGAAGAAAGTGGAGGCCCAGCATGGTTGATTGGCAGGATCTCGAAATAGATGAAATGGCAGAGTGGCCATTGTTGCCTCAGCTTGTGGTTATCGCGCTGCTGATTTTCCTAATTCAAGGTTTTGGCTATTGGTTTTACCTTAAGCCAAAAGAAGAGCAATTGAATAACTTGGTCCAGCAGGAGCAGACGCTCAAGGTGGCATTGAAGATCAAAGCGAACAAAGTAGCAGCATTGCCTCAGCTTCAATCTCAATTGGATGAACTCACCACGCGTTACGAATTATTGCTACAACAACTGCCCGCGCAAAAAGAGTTGGCTACGATGCTCGCTTCGGTGAATGAACTCGGTATCGACAATAAGTTGACCTTTACCCGTATCGACTGGGGTGAAAAGCAATCAGAGCATTTCCTCTATCGTCTTCCTTTAAACATTGAGTTAACGGGGGATTTTCATGACATCGGACATTTTTCTCAGGCGATAGCAACGCTACCTCGAATCATCACGTTTAAAGATGTGACTTGGCAGCGTGTCAGCCAAGAAAGTGAAACTCTGCACTTTAGGGTACGAGCCAATACCTATCAGTTTAAGCCAGAGGAGACGAACAATGACAAGTAAGCATTTGTTACTGGTACTGATGGGGTCTCTGCTACTTGGATGTCAGGCGAATGATGAGTCATTAACGGATTTTATTCGAGGGGTGGAGAGTCAGGCGCGTCGAGATGTCGAGAAACTTAAGCCTGCAGATAAGTATGTTGCCGTCACGTACGCACCTGAAGTACAGCGTGCGCCCTTTGAGTTACCAAAAGAAGCCACGATCGCCACTCAGCCCGTTGCAAGAAAAGATTGCTGGCAACCGCCTTCAAGAAGGCGCACTGGCAAATTAGAAAAATTCCCATTAAGCCAATTACGTTTGAAAGGAGTTATGGGCATGGGTAATACGGTTTCTGGTCTCGTTCAAGCACCCAACGGCACCGTTTATAAAGTGAAGCCGGGGCAATACCTCGGACGCAACAATGGCAAAGTGACCCACGTCAGCCATTCCTATTTGTTAATTAATGAAACGTTGCCCGACGGCTTAGGGTGTTGGCAGAAGCGTAAAGTTAAGTTGGCTTTGAGATAGCCCCATTTATTTTTGATATTGAGTAATGAAAATGAGACAAGGATTAACACGTACAACAAGGATACTAACTGGGCTCTTCTCCTTATGGTTGTTTGTATTTTTAGCCCCTTTAGTGGCAGCAGAAGAAGTATCGTCTAATGCCTTAAAGAGTATCGACTTTCGCACTAATAAAGATAAAGACGCCGTTATAGTCGTTGAACTGGCGTCACCTGCCGCGATTGTCGATGTCAAACGCGTACAGGAAGGGTTAAGTATCGATTTGCTTAATACTTCGGTAAAAGACGAGCAACTGTATCTCCTAGACGTAAAAGATTTCTCGACTGTGGTTGAAAGCGTAGAGGTGTTTCGCGATACCTCAACTACGCGCTTGGTTGCGCACATTAATGAAGAATATACGCATGATTACCGTTTAACGGGGCGATTCTTGGAAATCAAAGTGGCTAAGATCAAACCCAATGAGAAAGCCCCGGATAAAAGCATTCTAGAAAAAGAAGGCAAGCTCATTTCGATTAACTTCCAAGATATTCCTGTACGTAACGTGTTACAGCTGATTGCTGACTACAACCAGTTCAACTTGGTTGTCTCAGACTCTGTAGAAGGTAACCTCACACTTCGTCTTGATGGTGTTCCGTGGCAGCAAGTGTTGGATATTATTTTGCAAGTTAAGGGGTTAGATAAGCGTGTTGATGGCAACGTGATTCTGGTTGCTCCAACAGATGAGCTTGATCTGCGCGAAAAACAGCAACTCGAAAAGCAGCAGCTAGAACAAACGATGGGAGAGCTTTCGTCTGAAATCATCAAGGTAAACTTCGCTAAAGCATCAGATATTGCAGAGATGATCAACGGAGAAGGGAACATCAGTATGTTGTCTGAGCGAGGCAGTATGACCATTGATGAGCGGACTAACTCGTTATTGATTCGTGAGCTACCTGAAAACATTGAAGTGATTCGAGAAATTATTGAATCTTTGGATATCCCGGTGAAGCAGGTTCAAATTGAAGCGCGTATTGTGACCATCAATGAAGGCAACATGGACGAGTTGGGAATTCGCTGGGGCTTTACCTCTATTAATGGCAATAACACGGTTGGTGGTTCTATCGAAAACAACCTTGCCACGATCGGTTTATATAACGGTGGTGGTGAAGGAGAAGACGGTGGTGACGGTGATGGAGTAGGTATCGATGACTTCCTAAACGTAAACTTAGCTGCAACCAGTCCAAACGCGACTAGCATTGCTTTTCAGGTTGCAAAATTAGGCTCAGACACCTTGTTAGACCTCGAGCTTTCTGCGCTGCAACAAGAGTCCAAAGCTGAGATTATCTCAAGCCCACGTTTGATCACTACTAATAAGAAGCCTGCCTATATTGAGCAAGGTACCGAGATACCTTATCTAGAGTCCTCATCAAGTGGTGCTACGACGGTAACGTTCAAAAAAGCAGTATTGAGTTTGAAGGTTACGCCACAAATTACACCGGATAACCGTCTTGTGTTGGACTTAAGCGTTACGCAAGATAGACCTGGACAAGTCGTGAAAACAGGCACTGGTGAAGCCGTTGCGATTGATACTCAGCGTATCGGGACGCAAGTGTTAGTAAATAACGGTGAAACCGTCGTTCTTGGTGGTATTTTCCAGCACAGCATTACTAACTCGGTGGACAAAGTGCCTTTGTTAGGCGATCTGCCACTATTAGGTGCGCTTTTCCGTCGAAGTTATGAAAATGTTGGCAAAAGTGAGCTGTTAATTTTCGTCACCCCTAAGGTGGTGATTCAGTAGTTCTACCTCGTGAAAAACTGATTAAATCAAAAATAAAGTTGCAATAGTGGCACCATGCTTGGATAATTTCGGGTCTTATCACGAATTATCTGTGAGGAACTGGTGCCACAAGCCTTGTAGAACAGCGATTTAGCTGTGTTTTCTTGTGGCGATCTTATTGAATCAATGTTGTAAATTACTGCTAAACATGGCTGAGAAACGTAATATTTTCCTTGTTGGCCCAATGGGCGCCGGCAAAAGTACAATTGGTAGACATCTAGCACAGCAACTGCATATGGAGTTTGTTGACTCCGATACAGTGATCGAAGAACGCACTGGTGCAGACATCTCTTGGGTTTTTGATGTAGAAGGTGAAGAAGGCTTCCGCAAGCGTGAAGAAGCGGTACTTGAAGACCTAACACAAGAGCAAGGCATCGTGCTTGCGACTGGCGGTGGCTCTGTTAAGAGCAAAGAAAACCGTAATCGTCTTTCGGCACGTGGTGTTGTTGTTTACTTAGAAACGACGATTGAAAAGCAACTTGCGCGCACAAACCGTGACAAGAAGCGTCCTCTACTTCAAACGGACAACCCTCGCGAAGTATTGGAGCAATTAGCTGAAGAACGTAATCCTCTGTATGAAGAAGTAGCGGATTACACTGTTCGCACTGACGATCAGAGTGCAAAAGTGGTAGCCAACCAGATCGTAAAAATGCTAGAAGAGAGATAAGTTTTTATCTTTTTTTTAATTGGAGCAAACCGATGGAACGGATTACGGTCAACCTAGCTGAGCGTAGCTACCCAATCTCTATTGGCGCCGGGTTATTTGAGGACCCGGCGTACCTCTCTCAAGTTCTCTCAAACAAAAATGCAAAACAAAAAGTTGTTGTGATCAGTAATGTCACAGTGGCGCCTTTGTATGCAGACAAAATTTTAAAGCAACTCGAGCAGCTCGGTTGTAGTGCATCCTTGTTAGAATTGCCTGACGGCGAACAGTACAAAAACTTGGATGTGTTTAACCAAGTGATGAACTTCCTCCTCGAGGGGAATTACGCTCGTGATGTTGTGATCATCGCGTTAGGTGGTGGCGTTATTGGCGACCTTGTGGGTTTTGCTTCTGCCTGTTACCAGCGTGGGGTCGACTTTATTCAAATACCAACGACATTACTATCTCAAGTGGACTCTTCGGTGGGTGGAAAAACCGCGGTTAACCATCCGTTGGGTAAGAACATGATAGGTGCGTTTTACCAACCTAAAGCCGTGATCATCGATACCAACTGTTTATCGACGTTGCCTGAGCGTGAATTCGCAGCAGGTATCGCAGAAGTCATTAAGTACGGCATCATTTACGATGTAGACTTTTTTGTATGGTTGGAAGAAAACCTTGAACGCTTGTACGCGTTGGATGAAGAAGCGCTAACTTATGCCATTGCACGTTGCTGTGAAATAAAAGCGGAAGTGGTGGCTCAGGATGAGAAAGAATCGGGCATCCGCGCTCTGCTCAACTTAGGTCACACCTTTGGTCATGCGATTGAAGCTGAGCTTGGCTACGGCAATTGGCTGCATGGTGAAGCGGTTTCTGCTGGCACGGTTATGGCGGCCAAAACTTCGCATCTGCGCGGTCTTATCTCAGCAGAGCAATTTGAGCGTATTGTTGCGATTTTGCGTCGTGCCAAACTGCCTGTTCATACTCCAGAAAGTATGAGCTTCGATGACTTCCTCAAACATATGATGCGAGATAAAAAAGTCCTCTCTGGTCAATTAAGATTAGTTCTACCTACAGGCATTGGTAGTGCCGAGGTCATTGCTGATACGACACAAGACGTACTCAAACAGGCGATAGACTTCGGTCGCGATATTTAACCTTGTAATGGCGCCTTTGGGCGTCATTCTTGTAGTGTATTAAGGTTATTAGATGAGTGTTGCTCACGTTCTGGAATTAGATTCTCAAATCGAGTTGCTTGATAGGTTAGGATTGCTGACTAATTTTGGTTCCAATTTCATTGCGATTAATGGTCATGATGGTTATGGAAAATCTTGGTTAGCGCAGCGATACCTTGAAGTGGGTGCCAGTAACAAGAATCAATGTTTGTTACTTTGTCATTCTAATCAAGATGATGTGCAGCGCCGCATCCTTATTTTGAGTCAACTGGTTTCGGACGCATTGTTTAATCAGCAAGAGCCTTTACTTGATAGCCTCGAAAGACTATTGGGTGATGAGCCTTGTGATATCGCGATTGTGGTTGATGATGCGCATTTATTAAGTGAGACGCTCGTTTCTGAGCTTTGGATGCTGGTTTTAGAGGCGCATCATAAGCCGAATTGGACCATCAATGTCTTATTATTTACGCAGTCTGGGCGCTTAGAAGGATTGCTGTCACGTCTCAGTTACGGACAAGAGATAAAGCCTGTTGAGCTTGATATTGATATGTTGTCCGAAGTGGAAGCCCGTCGTTTCTTTGAATCACTTGTTGCGCGCTATGTTGATGATGAGGCGGAGAAGCGGGTTCGAGATGCATTTAAAAAAGTTGACCCAGTACCGGGTGACATCATGGCGTTAGGAGAGATGAAAGTGGAAAAAAGGATCATTATCCGCTCGATTGTCGGTTCACCGCTGAATATTGCGTTAGTGGTATTAGCATTACTGTTGCTTGCTGCTGGTGGCTATTGGTGGATGTATAATCAACCAAGCCCTGATGATAAAGCGCAGCAAATTGCTGGTAGTTTAGAGCAAACGGCTATTCCAACTTTTGAAGAGTCAGGAATCAGTGCTGCGCAGTCTTCACTACAATCTGTGACTGATGACACTAGCAGTGGCCTTGATGGCTCTGGCGCGATTGATGATTCTGATTCATTACCGCCAGCAGTAACGGAAGAAGTGGCGAGCGTTGGCAGTGATGACAATCAACAGAGAGTGGTGATTGAGTCGAATGTGGTCGATGCATTGCTTGAAGGTAAAGCTGATTCAGCAGACACAAAAGCGATTGATGATGTCGTGGGCGTTGAGAAGCAAGACGCCACTGATGAAACCAGCTCACCCTTAATAAAAGTCGTAAAACCAAATCAAGGTATGACGCAAACTTCTGCTCAGCCAGAAGAAGACGGTGCGAAGCAGTCTGTGGTTAAGTTTTCATTTGCTCGCGAAGAATTAAAAGCACTATCACCAAGAGCCTATACACTGCAGCTTGCTGCTATGACGTCAATGGACGATGTACAAGCCTTCCTCGATGAGCATCAGCTGAATAATCAAGTACGAATTTATCCTACCGTTCGCAATGACACCGAGTGGTATATCATCACATACCAAGATTATCCGACAATTCAAATGGCTCGCGATGCCGTTGCAAGCTTGCCTGATTCGGTTAAGTCGGTGAGTCCTTGGGCAAAATCACTCCGTCAGGTTCATCGCGAAATTGATCGAGTGAAATAAACCTGAGCTTCGCTGAAAAATATGTTACATTCCGCAGCCTTAATTTTTGGCCGATAGATAGAGCAGTAGATGAAAAAGCAACGAGCCTTTCTTAAATGGGCAGGAGGAAAATACGGACTGGTTGAAGACATCCAACGTCATTTACCGCCGGCTCGAAAGCTAGTTGAACCTTTTGTTGGCGCGGGCTCAGTGTTTCTGAATACCGACTATGACCATTACCTACTGGCAGATATCAACCCAGATCTGATCAATCTGTACAACCTACTAAAAGAGCGCCCGGAAGAGTACATCTCTGAAGCGAAGCGTTGGTTTGTTGCCGAGAATAACCGTAAAGAAGCCTACTTACACATTCGCGCTGAGTTTAATAAAACCGATGACGTGATGTACCGCTCTTTAGCGTTTTTGTACATGAACCGCTTTGGTTTTAATGGTCTATGCCGTTACAACAAAAAAGGCGGTTTTAACGTTCCGTTCGGTTCATATAAAAAGCCTTACTTCCCAGAGGCGGAATTGGAGTTTTTTGCCGAAAAAGCCAAGAAAGCCACGTTCGTTTGTGAAGGTTATCCAGAAACTTTTCGTCGAGCACGTAAGGGGAGTGTGGTGTATTGCGACCCTCCTTATGCACCGCTTTCAAACACGGCAAATTTCACCTCATACGCAGGTAATGGTTTCACGTTGGATGATCAGGCTGCATTAGCCGACATTGCTGAAAGAACCGCGACTGAGCGTGGTATTCCGGTTCTGATTTCCAACCACGACACTACGCTGACGCGTCGGTTGTATCACGGTGCAGATCTCAATGTAGTAAAAGTGAAGCGCACCATTAGCCGCAATGGCAGTGGTCGTAATAAAGTCGATGAGCTGCTTGCGCTTTTTCATGCCCCTGAGATGGACAAACCAAGCTCTTAGTTCTCACACTATTAAATCTAAATAGTGGATCTCCCCACTGGCTTCGGTAGAATTGCGCGCAGATTGTTTGCTCATTACTACTGAGGTCAGGTATGAAAGATTTTCTTATTGCTCCATCCATTTTATCGGCAGATTTTGCTCGTCTCGGTGAAGATGTCGAGAAAGTACTCGCTGCGGGTGCGGATGTGGTGCATTTCGACGTTATGGATAACCACTATGTACCAAACCTGACTTTTGGTGCACCTGTGTGTAAAGCACTACGCGATTACGGCATCACCGCACCAATCGATGTTCACCTAATGGTGAAACCGGTTGACCGCATTATTCCTGATTTCGCAAAAGCGGGTGCGTCGATGATTACATTCCATGTGGAAGCTTCTGATCATGTAGACCGTACACTGCAGTTAATTAAAGAGCACGGCTGTCAGGCTGGTGTGGTACTAAACCCAGCAACGCCACTTGCGAGCCTTGAGTTCATCATGGACAAAGTCGACATGATTCTACTGATGTCGGTTAATCCTGGCTTTGGTGGTCAATCATTCATTCCTCACACACTAGATAAACTGCGTGCAGTTCGTAAGATGATCGATGAGTCTGGTCGCGATATCCGTTTAGAAATTGATGGCGGTGTGAAGGTTGACAACATTCGTGAAATCGCAGAAGCGGGCGCAGATATGTTTGTTGCAGGCTCGGCGATTTTCGGTCAGCCAGATTACAAACAAGTGATCGACCAAATGCGCACGGAACTGGCTGAAGTGAAATAAGTCCTGATATACGCGCGATAATGCCCTGATTTTAAAGGCTGTCACTTTATTGGCAGCCTTTGTTATTTCTAGCGTTGGATGAAATAAAATATCCCCTGCGTTGAGCAAATAATCACTTGCCTATTTTGCGCCCTTTCTGTACTATTCGTGCTCCTTAAACTCAGTCAATTATCTTTAGTTCCTTGCTTCCTCTGGACGACTGAGCCATTTGTGGAAGCTGAATAATCCGTAAGGAGCAACCAATGCGTCATTACGAAATCGTATTCATGGTGCACCCAGATCAAAGCGAGCAAGTTGCTGGCATGATCGAGCGTTACACTGGTTCAATCACTGAAGCTGGCGGTAAAATCCACCGTCTAGAAGACTGGGGCCGTCGTCAACTGGCTTACCCAATCAACAAGCTTCACAAAGCTCACTACGTTCTTATGAACGTTGAAGCTGACCAAGCTGTAATTGATGAGCTAGAAACTGCTTTCCGTTTCAACGATGCAGTTCTACGTAACATGATCATGCGTACTAAAGCAGCGATCACTGAGCAATCTATCATGCTTAAGCAAAAAGAAGAGCGTGCTCCACGTCGTGAAGAGCGTTCTGAAGCTAAGCCTGAAGCTAAGTCAGAAGCTGCTGAGTAAGTTTTCTTATGGCCAATCGAATGGAGCTGAGCGGCACCATTGCCAAACCGCCCATTCGTAGTAAAAGCCCTGGTGGCATTGAACACTGTCGGTTTTGGCTGGAGCATCGCTCTACTATTATCGAAGCTGACTTACCTCGACAAGTTTATTGTCGTATGCCGGTAGTCGTCAGCGGGCTTGGGTCACAAGCACTAACTCAGAATTTAGTTCAAGGCAGTAACATTAAGGTAAGTGGTTTTGTCACTTATCAAACCGGCCGAAATGGCGTGGGAAAATTAGTGTTACACGCCGACAACATTACTCAAATTTAAGATCAGGAGATAGCCCATGGCTCGTTTCTTCCGTCGTCGTAAATTCTGCCGTTTCACTGCAGAAGGCGTACAAGAGATTGATTACAAAGACGTAGCAACTCTTAAAAACTACATCACTGAAGCTGGTAAAATCGTACCTAGCCGTATCACTGGTACAAGCGCTAAGTACCAGCGTCAACTAGCACGTGCTATCAAGCGTTCACGCTACCTAGCTCTACTACCGTACACTGACAAGCATCAGTAATCGGTTCATTTTATTAAGAAAGAGGATTAAGCAATGCAAGTTATTCTACTTGATAAAATTGGTAACCTAGGTGGTCTTGGCGATACTGCAAACGTTAAATCTGGCTACGCTCGTAACTTCCTTATCCCACAAGGTAAAGCAGTTATGGCAACTAAAGCTAACGTTGAAATGTTTGAAGCTCGTCGTGCTGAACTAGAAGCTAAAGTTGCTGAGCAACTAGCTGCTGCAGAAGCTCGCGCAGAGAAAGTTAACGCTCTAGAAGCTGTAGTTATCGCTTCTAAAGCTGGTGACGAAGGCAAACTATTCGGTTCTATCGGTACTCGTGACATCGCTGACGCTATCACAGCTGCAGGCGTTGAAGTTGCTAAGAGCGAAGTTCGCCTTCCTGAAGGTGCTCTACGTACAACTGGTGAGTTCGAGATCAGCGTTCAACTTCACTCTGAAGTTTTCGCAACTGTGAACCTACAAGTTGTTGCTGCTGAGTAATTCAGTATCAAGACGAAATACTAAAAAGCACCTCTTCGGAGGTGCTTTTTTTATTTCTAAAGCTGGGAGAAAAAACGGGTTAAAAAGCGAAGAGTAAATTAACGGAAAATACGCTATCCGCTTTGCTTAAGCCTTCAGGCACTTTATCGTGATACTGACGAGAGTGTGCCAGTTTTAGTGCGATATCTTCAGTAATATCATTGGTCACGCTGAGCTCACTATCGGCTCGTGTATTACTTTTACCTGTTACCAACGTAATATCAGCCGCGAAACTCAGATTATCTAGTGCGTGCCAAGTCGTATTGATATTCCCTCGAAAAATGCCTTCTCGAACGATATCGGGAAAGACAATGTCGTCATCATCTATCTCATCTAAATTTGGTTCTTGATAACGAAAACCAGGACCGACTTCTACCTCTAAAATGAAGTTTTCAGTGTAGGAAAACTGGTAACCCAAACCGCCTGATAAGGTGTAGTCTTTAAAATAGGCACTGTAACGAGAATCCACCCCTTTAAAGCTGCCATACAAATACGTTTTAGGACCTAACTTGTAGTCACTCTGTAGGGCGTAGGTGGATGAACGTTTGTCTTCTTCACCGTCTTTGTACAAGTTGTAGTATTTCCATTCACCATTAGAACGGTGTCGACCTGACGTATATTCAGCACTCAAACGAGCATTCAGGGAACGAGAGTCCGTGTTACCTGTGTGAGCTTGATAGCCGAACTCCACCTCGGTTTTTAATGGGTCGGGCACATCAATATTTTGCTCTGGCTGTACTGATTCGTCAGCATACGATGCACTAGCGCATAGTAGGCTAAAGCTAAGTAACCAGTATCGGGACACATCAACCTCGAACGTAATTAAAAAGGAGGGGCATGATACTGATACAGATATTTTGTTGGGTCAATGGTAGGTTAATTTTTATTAGAGCTGGGCGGAAGAACCAGGCTATTACTTGTGCGGTTCGCATGTTGATTTCTTAACAAGTAATTGTCTCTTCGGGGAAGCATCTCAGTTAGGTTAAGGTTATAATCGTGGGTCAATAGTAGTTATCGAGCAAAGTCATGGCGGAAAACAGAAATCGCAAACCTTCAGACAGTCAGGTCGACGCAATCAAAGTGCCACCTCACTCACTAGAAGCCGAGCAATCAGTAATTGGTGGTCTTTTACTGGACAATGAACGTTGGGACACCGTTGCCGAACGTGTTGTAAGCAGTGATTTCTATAGTCGTCCGCATCGCCTAATTTTTGAAGGTGTAAAAACCATTCTTGAAGCGGGCAAGCCTCTCGATCTTATTACTTTATCGGAATACCTGGAGCGTCACGAGCAATTAGAAGATGTGGGCGGTTTTGCTTACCTTGCAGATTTGGCGAAAAACACGCCAAGCGCCGCTAACATTAATGCGTACGCTGATATTGTTGCCGAACGTGCGATCGTCCGTGGTTTGATCGGTGTCGCGAATGAGATTGCGGATGCGGGTTACGATCCTCAAGGTCGAAGTTCGGAAGATCTGATTGATATGGCGGAGAGCAAAGTTTTCGCCATCGCTGAGTCACGAACCAGTGAAAACGAAGGGCCACAAAATGTCGATAACATACTCGAAAAGACGTTAGAACGTATCGAGTTGTTGTATAAAACGCCACAAGATGGTGTTACCGGAGTCGATACCGGTTTCACAGATCTCAATAAGAAAACCGCAGGTTTGCAAGGTTCTGATTTGGTGATTGTCGCGGCGCGTCCATCGATGGGTAAAACGACCTTTGCGATGAACTTGTGTGAAAATGCGGCCATGCAGCAAGAGAAGCCTGTGCTTATTTTCTCGCTAGAGATGCCAGCCGAGCAGTTGATGATGCGTATGTTGGCCTCTTTGTCTCGCGTTGACCAAACCAAGATCCGTACGGGTCAGTTGGATGACGAAGACTGGGCGCGTATTTCTTCTACTATGGGTATCTTGATGCAGAAGAAAAACATGTACATTGATGACAGCTCCGGTCTAACTCCGACCGAAGTGCGTTCACGCGCTCGCCGTATCGCACGTGAACATGGCGGTCTGTCGATGATCATGGTCGACTACCTTCAGCTTATGCGCGTGCCTGCACTCTCTGATAACCGTACGCTGGAAATTGCGGAGATTTCGCGCTCTCTGAAGGCGCTGGCAAAAGAGCTGAATGTGCCCGTCGTGGCGCTGTCTCAGCTTAACCGTTCCCTAGAGCAACGTTCAGATAAACGCCCAGTAAACTCGGACTTGCGTGAGTCGGGCTCTATCGAGCAGGATGCCGACTTGATCATGTTCATCTACCGTGACGAGGTGTATCACCCAGATAGCCCATACAAAGGTACGGCAGAAATCATCATTGGTAAGCAACGTAACGGCCCTATCGGCTCTGTGCGTCTCACCTTCCAAGGTCAACACTCGCGCTTTGACAACTACGCGGGTCCTGCATTCGATATTGATGATGAGTAACCCCATGAGCTATATGAAAGCGGCCAAGGCGTGCATTGATTTGTCTGCGTTGCAGCACAACTTACAGCGCGTGAAAGCGCAAGCGCCCCAAAGTAAAGTGATGGCTGTAGTGAAGGCCAATGGCTATGGTCACGGATTACGTCACGTTGCAAAACATGCCAACCATGCGGATGCCTTTGGCGTAGCTCGCATTGAAGAAGCGTTGCAACTGCGCGCTTGTGGAGTAGTAAAGCCAATTCTATTGCTAGAAGGTTTTTACTCCCCAGGTGACTTACCTGTTCTTGTGACGAACAACATCCAAACGGTGGTTCATTGTGAAGAGCAGCTTATCGCCTTGGAGCAAGCCGACCTTGAAACTCCGGTTGTCGTGTGGCTCAAGATTGATAGTGGGATGCACCGTCTTGGCGTTCGCCCTGAACAATATGATGAGTTTGTCACGCGGTTGAAAGAGTGTCCAAACGTAGCCAAGCCGTTACGTTACATGAGTCACTTTGGCTGTGCAGATGAGCTGGATAGCCATATCACTCCCCAACAGATTGAGCTGTTTAAGTCGTTGACCTCTGGTTGTCAGGGGGAGCGTTCACTTGCGGCCTCTGCGGGGTTGTTGGCATGGCCTCAAAGCCATTTGGATTGGGTTCGTCCGGGCATCATCATGTATGGTGTATCGCCATTTGATGACAAGACCGCACAAGATCTGGGGTATCAACCCGTGATGACACTTAAATCCCATCTTATTGCGGTACGTGAAGTTAAGAAGGGCGAAAGTGTTGGCTATGGCGGTATGTGGACCAGTAAGCGAGATACAAAAGTCGGTGTCATCGCTGTAGGGTATGGCGACGGTTACCCAAGAAGTGCTCCGAACGGCACTCCGGTTTGGGTAAATGGTCGTAAAGTACCTATCGCAGGTCGAGTTTCTATGGATATGCTGACGGTCGATTTGGGACCAGATGCAACGGATAAAGTCAGCGACGAAGCGATTCTTTGGGGGAAAGAGCTCCCAGTAGAAGAAGTGGCGGGTCACATTGGTACCATTGCGTATGAACTCGTGACTAAGCTAACGCCTCGCGTCGAGATGGAGTACTCAAAATAAACAGCGAAAGGCTAACCTAAGGTTAGCCTTTGTTTTATCTACTCACCGTTAATCGTAGCAATAACGCGGCGGCCGCCGCCAAAGTCTCGGTGCTCACCCAAGTAAATGCCCTGCCATGTTCCTAAAGCTAATCGACCATTTTGGATTGGTATCGTCACACTACTGCCAAGTAGGGATGCTTTAATGTGTGCTGGCATGTCGTCATCACCTTCATAGGTGTGCTGATAATAAGGAGCACGCTCTGGCACAAACTTATTGAAGTGCGCTTCCATATCCATACGCACGGTTGGATCAGCATTCTCATTTAAGGTCAAACTGGCGGAGGTATGTTGAATAAATAGGTGTAATAAACCTACTGAAAGCTCGTTTATTTGTGGTAATTGTTGTTCAATTTCATCAGTTATCAGGTGAAAACCGCGGCTTCTCGCTTTTAATTGCAGTGTTTTTTGTGCCCACATACGTGTTCCTTTGGAAATTTATAAATTGGCGTCTATCCTATTCCAATTAGAGCCTGTCATTAGTAAGTGATATGATTCTTGTCATCGTAAATGAATTGTTCATTTTCAGGGCAGGGAACGTGACCTAACTCAATGTGAGTGTAAATACTCTCAGTCATAATTGGCACCTGAAAAAAAATTACAAAGACTTGTTTTGTGGCAATTCGCCCAAACATCTAATTAATATTCTATTTGCTAAATCGGGGATTCCACAGTTTTCGCTAGACTGTAAGGAATGGAACCTACTGTAACATCGGGATAAAGACCATGTTGAAAAATATCAATCCAACGCAAACACAAGCTTGGAAAGCGCTAACTGCGCATTTCGAATCTGCACAAGATATGGATCTTAAAGAGTTATTTGCTCAAGACGCAGCGCGTTTCGACAAATACTCTGCACGTTTCGGCTCAGACATCCTAGTCGATTACTCAAAGAACCTCATCAATGAGGAAACTCTGAAGCACCTGTTCGCTCTTGCGAACGAGACTGAGCTGAAATCTGCAATTGAAGCGATGTTCAGTGGCGAAGCGATCAACCAAACAGAAGGTCGCGCTGTTCTTCACACTGCACTACGTAACCGCGCGAATACACCAGTAATGGTAGACGGCGAAGACGTAATGCCAGCAGTGAACGCGGTTCTAGAAAAAATGAAATCATTCACTGAACGCGTTATCGGCGGTGAGTGGAAAGGTTACACAGGTAAAGCAATTACAGATATCGTGAACATCGGTATCGGTGGTTCTGACCTTGGTCCTTACATGGTGACGGAAGCTCTAGCACCATACAAAAATCATCTAAACCTTCACTTCGTATCTAACGTTGATGGTACTCACATCGTTGAAACGTTGAAGAAAGTTAACCCAGAAACGACGCTATTCTTGATCGCGTCTAAGACGTTCACAACGCAAGAAACCATGACTAACGCGCATACTGCTCGTGATTGGTTCCTAGAGTCTGCGGGTGATCAAGCGCACGTGGCTAAGCATTTTGCTGCGCTTTCAACGAACGCGACAGCCGTGTCTGAGTTCGGTATTGATACCGCGAACATGTTCGAATTCTGGGACTGGGTTGGTGGCCGTTACTCACTATGGTCTGCAATCGGTTTATCAATCGCATTAGCGGTAGGTTACGACAACTTCGTTGAGCTGCTTGAAGGTGCTCACGAGATGGACAAGCACTTCGTATCAACAGACCTAGAAAGCAACATCCCTGTGATCCTTGCGCTTATCGGTATTTGGTACAACAACTTCCACGGTGCGGAATCAGAAGCTATCTTACCTTACGATCAGTACATGCACCGTTTCGCGGCGTACTTCCAGCAAGGTAACATGGAATCAAACGGTAAATACGTTGACCGTGAAGGCAATGCTGTGACTTACCAAACGGGCCCTATTATTTGGGGTGAACCAGGTACCAACGGTCAGCACGCGTTCTACCAACTGATTCACCAAGGCACTAAGCTGATCCCATGTGACTTCATTGCACCTGCAATCAGCCACAACCCAGCTAGCGATCATCACCAAAAACTGATGTCCAACTTCTTTGCGCAAACTGAAGCACTAGCGTTTGGTAAGAGTGAAGAAACCGTGAAAGAAGAGTTGGTGAAAGCAGGTAAGAACGCTGAAGAAGTGGCAGCGATTGCGCCATTCAAAGTGTTTGAAGGTAACCGTCCAACAAACTCTATCCTAGTGAAGCAAATCACGCCTCGTACGCTAGGTAACTTGATCGCAATGTACGAACACAAAATTTTCGTACAAGGTGTTATCTGGAACATCTTCAGCTTTGACCAATGGGGCGTGGAGCTAGGTAAACAACTGGCTAACCAAATCCTACCTGAGCTTGCAGACGAGTCTCAAATCAGCTCGCATGACAGCTCAACAAATGGTCTAATCAACGCATTTAAAGCGTTCAAAGCTTAATGTTTGGTTTGAATAGATAAAGAAAAGGTCAGCAAATGCTGACCTTTTTTATTGCCTGAGGCAAAAATAAAATAGGTTGGCCAGTGCCAACCTATTTTTTCTCTTTTATTCGAAGCAAATTTCGATAAAGGCATTTCCCCATTGGGAAGAGAAAGGCATGATGATGATTGAGCCCTCACACTTGTGGCGAATCGTATGGCCTCGGCCAGAAACCACTACCGGTGTTGCCATATCAAAATCAAAACCACTTTCCGCCAGAATGCGTTTTGCACCACCAGTAACCATGTTGGTGATCTCACCCACCATATCGGTGACCTCTTCATTGAGTCCATTTGGACGCTCACCAAGCATGTTCTGCATGATTTCTAGAGCTAGCGCTTCATCAAAGGTAATCGACATTGAACCACGAGTTTGTGGACCTACCATGCCAATCAGACCAGAAACGTCACCTCGTGCGATCTCATCTTTTTTGATTCGCGGTTTTTGTGGCTTCAGCTCAAGAGAAGCCATGGTTTTTAGCACGTTCATTAAAGAAGCTAAAAACGGGTTTACAAATTCAGCGCGCATAACGTTCTTCTATACTTTTTCTTTCGTCTCGGAGGAACAGGCCTGGCATTCACCATGAGTTTCAATAACTTGGTTGGTCAGTTTGAATCCATGCTTCTCGGCGTTTTCGGCTAACAAGGATATCAGCGTCTCATCTTCGAGTTCAACGACATCACCACATTTATCGCAAATTAGTAATTGGAAAAAGTGCTGCTGAGTATTGAAAGAACAACAAGTAATAAAGCTATTTGTCGATTCCACTCGGTGGATGAAGCCTTGCTCTAGGAGAAAATCTAATGCTCGATAAACAGTGGGAGGCTTAGCCTGAGGCTCACTCTCTTTTAGTTGCTCCAATAGCTCATACGCACTTGAGGCGCGGCGATTAGAACAAATGAGTTCAAATACGCGTCGGCGTTGCGGAGTCAATCGTACTCCACGCTCTGCGCAGATACTTTCAATTTGTTCAATGATTGTTGGGTTCAAACCTTTCACCATAACTATCGGACGTGCTCTATGATAAATCATTTCTATACGAAGTTCGTTTAGAAATGCTTCATTTTACCCACTATCAGAACGAAAATCATGAATTAAAGCAAGTCGGTGGTGGTGTGAAGTCGGAATAGTCATCACAGAATGAATCAACGAGTGACAGATTCGTAATACTGCTGCGTATTCCTAAGCATTTGGCTAGCCAGCCAACCAAATCATTCTCGCTGAAACTAGCACCTAGAGGTGCTTGGGTATACAATACCCGACTTATTTTTTGAGCGTACTGCTGCGCTCGACCTTGGCAACATAAAAACGGGTGTTTATATCATGACTCATTCTTGCAGGCTCTCCGTAGCACCAATGCTCGACTGGACCGATCGTCATTGTCGCTACTTCCATCGCTTAATGACCAAAGAAACCCTGCTGTACACTGAAATGGTGACGACAGGTGCGATCATTCATGGAAAAGGAGATTTCCTAGCTTACAACGAAGAAGAGCATCCGTTGGCCCTTCAGTTGGGTGGTTCAAACCCAGAAGACTTGGCAAAGTGTGCCAAACTGGCTCAAGAGCGTGGCTACGATGAGGTTAACCTCAATGTGGGTTGCCCGTCTGATCGTGTACAAAACGGTCGCTTTGGTGCTTGCCTAATGGCGGAACCACAGTTGGTTGCGGATTGTGTCGCTGCAATGAAGGATGTGGTTGATATTCCTGTGACAGTCAAGACTCGTATTGGTATTGATGATCAAGATTCTTACGAGTTCCTAACGGATTTTGTTTCTATTGTCTCAGAAAAGGGGGGCTGTGAGCAGTTCACTATCCACGCGCGTAAAGCTTGGTTAAGTGGTCTTAGTCCGAAAGAAAACCGTGAGATCCCACCATTGGATTACCCACGAGCTTACCAATTGAAGCAAGATTTTCCTCACTTAACCATTGCTATTAACGGTGGTGTAAAGTCACTAGAAGAAGCCAAAGCACATCTTCAGCATCTTGATGGTGTGATGATTGGTCGTGAGGTTTACCAAAGCCCATATCTACTGGCATCGGTAGATCAAGAGTTATTTGGCTCTAATGCTCCAGTGAAGAAACGCAGCGAAATTGTTGAAGAAATGTACCCATACATTGAAGCGCAATTAGCGAAAGGTGCGTACCTTGGTCATATTACCCGTCATATGTTAGGTTTGTTCCAAAGCATGCCAGGTGCTCGTCAATGGCGTCGTCATATCAGTGAAAATGCGCACAAGCCGGGTTCTGGTTTAGAAGTGCTGCAAGACGCGTTAGCGAAGATTCCAAAAGAATTGAATGTGTAAAATTCACCAGTGGTTGGCTAAAATTGCCAACTAAAGAATGATAAAGCCAGAGTGCAGAAATGCCTCTGGCTTTATTTTTGAATAAAAATCATTGTGTTATCGATATCTTGGTAAGTTGGTATGGAAACTGCTCTGTTTATTAAAAACAAATGGAGAAGTGATTATGTTGGAGCTAATCTTTATTTTAGTCTTTGCGGCGACCCTATTGGTTACTGGTATCACAATGATGACCGTATTCGCAGCAACCGGTATCGCGTTAGTTGTGATGTTTTTACTGGGAATGGTCGGAGCGGTACTCAAACTATTGCCATGGTTAATCGTGATTGCATTGGGTGTTTGGTTCTTCAAGAATTACGTTGCCCAGCCCCGCTATAAATAATGAGTGACATGATTTAGTTGATAGAGAGACGTGAGAGTATGGTATATTTCCTCTCACGTCTTCAACGTGAACATCAGCTATCTCGGAGTACACACTACATGACAAATAAAGCGACCATCGCTTTAACAGCATTATCGTTGGCAGTATCTTTTCCTGTTTTTGCAGAATATTCTGTATCGGCGAAAGTCGGCGCAGAGATCTGGGCTGCTGACACTAAAGTAAATGAAGTAAGACGAGATAGCAGCACAACAGGCGCATTTTACGCGGCGATTGAGCATGATGTGAAATACGTTCCTAATGCGCGTTTTCGTTACTCGAGCATTGATGCTGATTATATGGGGTTCGATAAGCTCGATTTCACCATGTACTACCAAGTTCTGGAGCATGATTTATTGCATTTTGATGCGGGTGTTACATTCAGTAATTTAAGTGACACTAAATACATTGATGCTGGCTCAAACAAGCGTATAGAAGAGTTTGATGAGCTGATTTGGGCTTGGTACGGTTACGCAGAGATCCAAGTTCCGGACACAAATTTTGATGTGATTGGTGAGATAAACTTTGGTGACAACAAAGGTATCAAAAGTACCGATTTCATGGCCGGTGTTCAATACCATGTACCGCTCGAAAAAGCTCAACTGGCTTTTCGTGGTGGTTACCGCGTGATTGATTTGGAGTCCGAGAAATTCATGTCGGATCTAGGGAAAGAGTTTATTTTTGCTAACGGCTTTTTTGTGAGTGCAGAATACGCATTCTAAATGCAGCCAGATTAGATACTCGATTTTTTTAAAACGTCGCTTTATAAGCGGCGTTTTTTTATATCACTTCATTATATCCAATCGAATTTTCTGCCTATTTTGCTGACTTAGACCATGCTTACCTAGGAGCAATGTGAAAGTTAAAGCAGGGATAGCGATGACAATAAACGAACTAAGACATCTATTCCGTGAAAACCAGCTTGTCGAAGCGATTATTGAACCTGCAATCCAAGAGGGTGGCTGGGTTGTGGAATTCAGACATGCGCGCGGTGGTTTTGTTTTTCTGACGGACAGTCATGGTGAAGAATGTCTTTATGAAGATTTGGATGCAGCGTCAAAATCGGCAATGGCAGTAGGCTTTCAACAAGTCCGCATTGAAGATCGATGAGCAAAAAGTAAGCCGTTCTTACTTCCAAAAAGTTATAAAACATTCACTTCTATTCTTTCTTGTTATTAAGGAGAGTGGGTACTCTATCGTCACGCAATGAATAGGGATGTCGTGATAATGTCTTTTCAAAAGAATGAGTATTCTCACAAGAATGTGTCTGAAGATAATAATGGGCAAGGAGGAAATCCTCCAATCGCAAGCCCTCTGAATGACCAACAAATTAGCTCACTCCAACAAACTGTCTCTGAGTTGTCTTCACATCAACTTGCTTGGGTCAGTGGGTATTTTTGGGGATTAGCTCAAAATCAACCAAATACAGCGGTAACGCCAATTGCACAAGCGACGGCAGCCGTATCAGCGAAGCCTGCAGGTAAGTTGAGTATTATTTTTGCTTCCCAAACTGGCAACGCTAAAGGCGTTGCTGAAGCTCTAGAACAGGAAGCAAAAGCAGAAGGAATTGCTGTCGAACTTTTTGATGCAAGTGATTACAAAGGTAAAAACTTAGCCAAAGAAACACATGTCATTATTGTGGCATCGACGAATGGCGAAGGCGAAGCACCAGATAACGCTATAGAGCTACACGAGTTTTTGCAATCTAAGAAAGCTCCTAAGCTGTCAAACCTTCAATATGGCGTTATTGCTCTGGGTGACTCGAGCTACGAATTCTTCTGCCAAACCGGTAAAGACTTCGACGCTTACCTATCAAAGTTAGGCGCGACCCCATTTATCGATCGTCTTGATTGCGATGTGGATTATGAAGCACCAGCAGCTGAATGGCGTAAGAATGCGTTAGGTAAGGTAAAAGATACGCTTTCTTCTGGCACTGAAGCGGATGTGGTTCAACTTCCTGTGGGTCAGGCGGCGACTGCGCACTCTCCTTACAATAAACAAAACCCATACACAGCGACGTTACTGACCAGTCAAAAAATCACGGGTCGTGATTCTGGAAAGGATGTTCGTCATATAGAAATTGACTTGGAAGGTTCGGGGTTAACGTATCAGCCTGGTGATGCGCTAGGTGTGTGGTTTGAAAATAGTTCAGAACTTGCTAATGCCATTCTTGGTAAGGTCGGTTTGTCTGGGGTTGAAACCGTTGATGTTGATGGCGAAAGCTTGTCAATCCATAGTGCTCTCGTGAGTAAATATGAAATCACAACATCTAACCCACAGCTCATCACAAAGTTTGCCGAGTTATCCGGTAGTAAGAAGCTACAAAAGCTGGTTGACGATAAAGATAAACTTCGCGAGTACTCTGCCAATACTCAAATTGTTGATGTATTGGCAGAGAAGAAAACCAAGTTAACCGCAGATGAGTTGATTAGTTTGCTTCGTCGTCTTACTCCTCGCCTTTACTCTATTGCATCAAGCCAAGAAGAGGTCGATGAAGAAGTACACCTAACGGTTGCTTTGGTTGAGTACGAACAAAACGACGAAAAACGATATGGTGGTGCGTCTAGCTTCTTAGCACAGCGTCTCGAAGAGGGAGATGAAGTTAAAGTATTCGTTGAGCATAACAACAACTTCAAACTGCCGGAAGATGATAGCACTCCAATTATCATGGTGGGTCCGGGCACTGGGATCGCACCATTCCGTAGCTTTATTCAGGAACGTGAAAACCGTGATGCTGAAGGCAAAAACTGGTTGTTCTTTGGTGATCGCACGTTCACTCAAGACTTCTTGTACCAAGTGGAATGGCAAAAGTACCTCAAGTCAGGAGTACTAAGCCGATTGGATGTTGCCTTTAGTCGTGACCAAGTAGAAAAAGTTTACGTACAACATCGCATCTTAGAAAACGCAGCTCAAGTGTGGCAGTGGATCCAAGAAGGCGCTTATATCTATGTCTGCGGTGATGCAACGCGTATGGCAAAAGATGTGCACGACGCACTGGTTATCGTTGCTGAACAAGAAGGCAAGATGCCGCGTGACGATGCGGAACAATTTATTAATGACCTACGTAAAGCGAAACGTTATCAGAGGGATGTGTACTAATGACTTTTTCTACGGACAATAACAAGCAGGTTGTATTAGGTGAAGAGTTAGGGCCGCTATCTGATAACGAGCGCCTGAAGCGAGAAAGCAACTTATTACGTGGCACCATTGAGCAAGATTTACAGGACCGTATTACTGGTGGCTTTACTGCCGACAACTTCCAGCTAATTCGTTTCCACGGTATGTATCAACAAGACGATCGTGATATCCGTAATGAACGCACAAAGCAAAAACTGGAACCATTACATAATGTGATGCTTCGTGCACGTATGCCGGGTGGTATCATTACACCAACGCAATGGTTAGCGATCGACAAGTTCGCAACGGAGCACTCTTTATATGGAAGTATTCGTCTGACGACTCGCCAAACGTTCCAGTTTCATGGGGTATTAAAACCGAATATTAAGTTGATGCATCAAACGCTCAACAGTATTGGCATTGATTCGATTGCAACCGCGGGTGATGTAAACCGAAACGTGTTGTGTACCACTAACCCAGTGGAGTCGGAGTTACACCAAGAAGCTTACGAATGGGCGAAGAAGATCAGTGAGCATCTATTACCAAAGACGCGCGCTTATGCAGAGATTTGGCTAGACGGTGAAAAAGTAGAAAGCACGGAAGAAGACGAACCAATTCTAGGCAAGAACTACTTACCACGTAAGTTTAAAACCACAGTGGTGATCCCACCGCAAAATGACGTAGATGTACACGCTAACGATCTTAACTTCGTAGCCATTGCAGATAACGGCAAGCTGGTTGGTTTTAACGTCCTGGTCGGCGGCGGCTTAGCGATGACGCATGGCGATACGTCAACCTACCCACGCCGTGCGGACGATTTCGGTTTCATCCCACTAGAAAAAACACTTGATGTGGCGGCTGCGGTTGTCACAACTCAGCGCGACTGGGGTAACCGTTCAAACCGTAAGAACGCAAAAACCAAATACACATTGGATCGTGTAGGTAGCGATGTCTTTAAAGCGGAAGTCGAGAAACGTGCTGGTGTTAAGTTTGAGCAAAGCCGTCCATATGAATTCACAGAACGTGGTGACCGTATTGGCTGGGTAGAAGGAATTGATGGTAAATATCATTTAGCGCTTTTCATCGAAAACGGTCGCTTATTAGACTTTCCAGGTAAACCACTTAAGACGGGTGTTGCTGAAATTGCCAAAATCCACAAAGGCGATTTCCGCATGACAGCAAACCAAAACCTAATTGTTGCGGGTGTACCTAAAAACGAAAAAGCGAAGATTGAAAAGATCGCTCGTGAACATGGCTTAATGGACGA
Organism: Vibrio sp. Y51_MX_L26; assembly: GCF_024181935.1. NCBI lineage: Bacteria > Pseudomonadati > Pseudomonadota > Gammaproteobacteria > Vibrionales > Vibrionaceae > Vibrio > Vibrio sp. Y51_MX_L26. The sequence goes on along the minus strand of NZ_JAMZAS010000017.1, from coordinate 1,854 downwards.
CGGCGTAAGTGAACAGCGTAAGAATTCAATGGCTTGTGTTGCTTTTCCAACGTGTCCGCTAGCGATGGCAGAAGCTGAACGTTTCCTTCCTCAGTTTGTTACTGATGTGGAGGGGATTCTGGAGAAGCACAACCTACCAGAAAATGACAACATCATTTTGCGTGTAACTGGGTGTCCAAATGGTTGTGGTCGCGCAATGTTGGCTGAAATTGGTTTAGTTGGTAAAGCGCCAGGTCGTTACAACCTACATTTAGGTGGTAACCGTGCTGGTACTCGAGTACCAAAAATGTATAAAGAGAACATCACGGATAAGCAAATCTTAGAAGAGATTGATCTGCTGGTGGCTCGATGGTCGAAAGAGCGTGAAGAAGGCGAAGCCTTCGGCGATTTCACAATTCGTGCTGGTATTATCCAAGAAGTGCTCGTATCAAAGAGGGACTTTCATGCTTGATTCTGTAGCATCCAGGCTTGAGCTTACAGAGTTATTGACATTAACAAAGACGGAGCAAATCCTCCGTCTTGCTCAAATTAATGTCGAGCTCGAAAAGCTTTCGGCACAAGATAGAGTAAAGTGGGCTTTAGAAAATCTAGAGGGCGAGTTTGCGGTTTCTTCTAGTTTTGGTATTCAAGCCGCGGTTATGCTTCATTTAGTGACTCAAGTCAAAGCGGATATCCCCGTCATTCTAACCGATACAGGATACCTGTTTGCTGAAACCTATCAATTCATTGATGAGCTGACAGATGCTCTCAACCTAAACTTAAAAGTTTATCGAGCGAAAGAAAGTGCGAATTGGCAAGAGGCTCGATATGGAAAGTTATGGGAGCAGGGTGTAGAGGGAATTGAAAAATACAACAAGCTCAATAAAGTGGAGCCAATGCGTCGAGCGCTAAAAGAGCTTAATGTTGGAACGTGGTTCTCTGGACTACGTCGAGAGCAAAGTAAATCACGAGCAGGTTTACCGATACTATCAATTCAGAACGGTGTGTTTAAGTTTTTGCCAGTAATTGACTGGACTAATAAAGACGTTCATTACTACTTAGAACAACACGGCCTTAAATACCACCCATTGTGGGATGAAGGTTACCTTTCAGTTGGTGATACTCATACCACTCGTAAATGGGAGCCGGGAATGTCAGAGGAAGAAACTCGATTCTTTGGTTTAAAACGAGAGTGTGGTCTACATGAAGATGATGGTTCAGAACAAGATGGGTCCGGCATATAACCATAGTGACCTTTAAATCGAGTTTAGAGTAAATAAAGAAAGCTGCAATAAAGCAGCTTTCTTTATTTATAGCACCTGAAAAACACGCTTTATAGAATAACTCTGTGGATAAGTTGTGCGAGTTCTTGGGGTAAAGTTGAATAAATAAAGCTTTGATCGAAAACTCATCGCTTAACCATTATTTTTGCAATTTTTGAAAAATAACGCTTGCCAATGTGAGCGCGATCTCTATAATGCCTCCTCGTCGACAGGGCAAGGGCTCACAAGGGTTTAAGCAAAGTCGGCAAGGCTGAAAAGAAAAACGAAATAATTTGAAAAAGTGTTTGACACAATAAATTATCTCGCTAGAATGGCCGCCTCTTCCGAAGTGATGTCAATCACAAAGAAGAGTTGCTCTTTAACAATATAGACCTATCAATCTGTGTGGGCACTCGTTGATGATAATCCAATTAGATACTTCGGTATCAAATTAGGTTTCAATGAAACGAAGTGACCATTGAATCGAAAGATTCAGCACAGTCAATTCAAACATTACTTATGTAATGTTCAGTATTCATTGAGCCGAACAAAATCTTAAATTGAAGAGTTTGATCATGGCTCAGATTGAACGCTGGCGGCAGGCCTAACACAT
>NZ_JAMZAS010000016.1:0-81488 GCF_024181935.1 Vibrio sp. Y51_MX_L26 | reverse complement strand
GGATAAATTATCGACCGAGAAAATGTTTAGACTTCAAGCAGCCAGCAATTGTATTTAAAGAAATGGCATTGGCTGCTTGATATTAGCGAGTGTCGCACTTCGCAGTTGAATTCGGGCTTGAATACGCACGTCGTCGTTATATCGAGTTGCACAAACCTCTTCGGGATGCCCATGTTGAGTCATTAAGGTTTGGATATCCATCTTATGCTCTATGTTGTCTTCAGAGCCCGTCGTGACAATCGTTGTGCCATCACTTCCTACCAGTGTGAGCTTTTTATAGATTTGGCTGCTATTAATTAACTTACCATCTATCTTTTCATCGAAACGACGCTTCAAGTTAATTAAACTCGCTCCTAATCCGTACTCCATTGACATGCCAGAGGCTAAATTAGCAAAGAAGGTTTGTACTGTTTTATCTGTAGATAAATTATCAACATCCTCACTGGCAATGGTAAATAAATTATCGAGTGTGCTTGCGTAGCTTTTTACTTTTAAACCGAGTTCCCTATGTTGGGATTCTTTTAATTTATTTTGCCCCAAACTTGTCACAACAATAAGCATAGCTAAATAAATAGAGACTAATATTGCGCTTATTGCAATAAATTTTTTACTGGATATTTTTTTAACGGCCTTTTTCATCGGGTTTTCTTACTATCTTCTATGAAGTAATCGTTATAAAAGTAGTAAATAGATGGATAGTATTTTTTTACTAATTTTTCGTAGGTTCCATCTTTCTTTATTGAATCTAAATAACGATCAAATGCTTTGCGTAATTCCGGCGAGTTTTTCCGGAATGCAACAGCCATTTTCTGATTTTCGGATACTGGACCAATGACTTTTATTTCACCTGGCCATTTTTCTAATGCAATTAACGTATCGGCGACGTCTAGTAATGTGCTTTCCGCATCATTTTTCATTATCGCTGGCACCATCTCATTAAGAAGACGAGCCCCATCAGGCAGTATGACTTTTGCGCCTGTGTCATATAAGTCATAAAGGTTAGGGTCCAAGCAAGAGTGCTCCAACGCCAACACTTCGCGACCATGAATAAGCTGCTTGACGGTTTTTACATCTTCATCAACCGACCCACTGGGTTTAATCGGACTCAGCGTGGAATCTGTTCTGGAAACTAACCAAACGCCTGACGGGAAGTAATCTTGTGAAAAGTCTAAAACTTCAGAGCGCCAGTCAAGAATGGTAACGCCATTTGCGATCAAGTCACCCTCGATTGGAACACTTTCTCCCACAACGGCTTGCTTATTATGGTATTGAACATCTTGGCCCGTCAGCTTACCGACCATATCGCTCCACTGAGCTGGAACATATTGGTACTTAACGCCCAACGACTTGGCAAAGCCTTTTACTATCTCTACATCTAAGCCAGTCAAGGTTTCCACTTCACCTTGTTCAATATAAGAAACGAAGTTAGCGTACGGCACACCAATATGGCGCAACACTCCGCGATCACGGATCTGTTGTAAGTCGTCTGACCAAGCGGAAGAGGACATAACAGAGGCCGCCATAAGCGCCATCGCCGCTAAAGTTCTTTTGAATGTTTTGACTGACATAATAATATCCTTACCTTTCACAAAGCGCCCAATAACGGGCGCTTAAGTGATAAACAACGATGTTAGAACGACGAGTAATATAAATTCGTCATCGCCACCACGAGCCCTTCAACATCCTGCTCGTCATGGAACAAGTGCGTGGAGATACGGAGTGCGTAAGTATCAAAGTCATCATCTTTATGCAGCTTAAAGCTGGTTGTTCGAATGATGTAGCCATATTCTTCACGCAGACGATCTCTGAATTCAGTCAATATGTCTTCATTCGTCACATCAGAGAATGGGTTAACTGTGGTTAAGCCACTCGTTAAACCTTCCACGTTTGGTGAGTACATTTGGGCTTGTGGCAAGTACTCTTGAAGTAAGGTTTTACACAAACTACCAAGACTTAGAACACGTTCCTCAATGCGGTCACGACCAATCTCATCCCACATTTTACAGCTATCAACTAACGCTTGTTTCGCAGGATAGTTGTCGTTCCCGATGTACTGCATCTGTAATTGTTTGCCTAAGTAATCAGCATGAGAAAGTGAAGAGTTGATCAACCACAACGGGTTTTCACGATCACTCCAATACTCATTCAAGCGATTGGCGTTATCACGTACGTACAAAATACCGGTTGCGCCAGGACCACACTGCCATTTGTGGCCAGAACCTGCATAGAAATCACAATCCATATCATGGAAATCGAGGTCAAACATACCGACAGTATGCGCTCCATCTACAAGCGTAGGCACACCATATTCTTTCGCTAAAGCACAAATGGCTTTGGCTGGTAACGCCGTTCCCGTTTTATAGGTGATATGAGAGAACATGATGAGGCGAACGTTTTGATGCGCATCAAGCGCGTCGCGGAAAGCTTGGATGTAATCTTGTTCAGAAACGTCTTCAGTACCAGTAAATACCGGTAGTTGAATTTCAACAACATCGACGCCAAAACGATGCTTTGCGACGTTCATCGGTGATGTTGCAGCCATATGCTCATGGTGCGTCGTTAGAATCACATCGCCTGGTTCAAAGTGTAAGCCGTTAATGATCGAACATAGACCATCAGTAGTATTGCGGCTGAGAATGATTTCTTCTGGGTTAGCACCAAAGCCAGGCGCTACTTCTTGAACCATCTCAGAGACATAAGGCCAAGAGCCAAATTTGCCCTTCATATCCCAAGGATACTTAGCCACCAACTTGTTGTTATGCTCATAATCTTGAAGAACTTGCCTTGGCATAGAACCCGTTGTGCCAATGTTCATGTAAGTCGTACGTTTATCCAAAACGAACTGTCGTTGCACTTTACGCCAAAAGCGCTTATCGTGTTTTCTACCTAGCCCGCGGCTGCTCCAATCAATTTTCTGTTCTCGTGCTTGAACTGCGCCCGAGAAAGCGGAAGCACTCACACCAGCAACAACAGCTCCTGTTGCGCCTTTCAGAAAATTACGGCGGCTGCTATTAGTCTGAATAGATTCCTTGTCTTTCATCTTTTTCAATCCTTGTCGGAAATTAGCCATATTATTAATTTTAAGTGCGTAACTATCTGTTACTAAAACATTATTACCCATTAAAACCAGAGTTTAATTTTTTCCTCTGCCATTAAGTGACTTTAGTTCCAATTTTTTATCTTATTTGATGATATAAGCAACAGTTTGACCACAAACCTATAAACAACCATATTCACATTAAAATATTCATTAAATTGATTACTTTTTATAGAAGACAATTCCGACAACTTCTTTATAAAACAATTATGAGCTTTGTTATAAAGTCATTAAAAATTTAACTTTGCGTTAATTTAAAAATATTCAGGTTATTTTTTGATTGACGTCTATTCTTTTTATATCTGAACAATCTCAATATGTTAAGTCGTAATAATGGAGAGCTGGTTTCGCAGATAGATACCAGTTTAAGACCATAGAGTGAGACACATCACTCTCTGACATAAACCCACCGCTCAACAGACATAAGGAAGAGAAGTTTTCACTAATATGTGCTTGAGCGTACAACCAAAAAGAAGGAAGTCCCATGTTAAAAGGATTGCTATGCATTTCAGTTGCTGCCACTCTCGTAGCCGCTCCTAACGTACTTGCGCAGACTGTCGCGATGACCGATCTCAACAGCAAGAAGAGCGCTGGCACCATTGAGATTTCACAAAGTGACTATGGCGTGGTATTTATGCCTCAGTTATCAGGTTTGTCATCAGGGGTGCACGGTTTCCATGTTCACACCAATCCATCGTGCGATAGCGCGGAGAAGAATGGCAAAACCGTCCTTGGCGGTGCAGCAGGTGGTCACTATGACCCCAGCAACACAGGGAAACATGGCTACCCTTGGACCGATGACAATCATTTAGGTGACCTGCCTCCACTCTATGTGGACATGGATGGCAATGCCAATCAGCCCGTTGTCGCGCCTCGCCTAAAATTATCAGATTTAAAAGGTCGAGCATTAATGATTCATGCTGGTGGTGACAATCATTCCGACCATCCTGCTAAATTAGGCGGCGGCGGTGCGCGCGTTGTATGTGGCGTTATTAAGTAGTCATTCGATAAGCCAAATTCGCGCTTCTCCTCAGGCAGCGAGAAGTGCGAATTTTTGTTGATACTCAGTGTCCGTCTCACACGTCTCTAAGTAGCTGTGGTGCAACATTAAAATTGACTGCACTATCTTTGTACCAATTCCTAATGCGCCCCCGACGGCATCTTTATCAATTCGATTGACAAAAGTGAACAGGATTCGCGACTTATCCTCACTCAAATGCGCTTGGCAATGCACTTCCGAGCCGATTGGGCTGTGGCGCAACGCATTTTCAAGCAGGTTCAATACCAACCGCTCTAAGAGTCCTTTGTCACCCACAGTTTGGATCTTGCTATCCATATCCACTTTCAACACCACTTCCTTACGAGAAAACTGGCTCTGCATCGTCTCGGCACATTCTGCCATCAACGCGCCAAGATCTATGGGGCGGTACTCGTAGTTTGGCATTGGTTCCTCTTTACGCGCGGCGTCTAATAAAGAATGCAATTGAGTTGAGAGCTTCTCACAATTTCGGAACGCGACATCAATCAGCGGATCGGATTCCGGATGCTGCAAACGCCACGTTTCCAGATAGCCAAGCACGCTCGATAACGGCGTTTTTAAGTCATGACTGAGCTGCAATAAGCTTTGACGGCGATGAGAAGACTGATACTCCAACTGTAAAAACTGCTGCTGAATGTGCTTCGCCATCATCTGATAAGAGTGCGCAATCGGCACGAGCTCCGGCACTTGGTAAGTAAAGTCAGGTTGCAGGTGAAAATCATGTTCGGCTTGCTGTTGAAGTTGCTTGGTCACACGCTCAATCGGGTTCAATAGGCTACGTTTGACCAGCACATAAGCCCCGAGAGCAAAGCCTAAAATGGACACTAAGACCAATCCTGCCAGCGCGATGTAAGGGGTATCGACTTGCGCATTGGCAATGGCGTCATGTCGGGTACTGCCAATCACCACATAAAGATAACCGACCGTAGAGCCTAGTTCCTCTATCGCCGCAACAGAAAACACTTTGTGTTCACCGCGATTACGAGGATCTTCGCCTAAGATGGGAAGCGGTTCGTTGTTTAAGAATTGCTGAATGGGGTTCAGATCCACCGAGTCCATAAGCTTTGCACCATCTGGCGCAGCATGGGTGGTGATATTGCCTTGGCTATCAAGGAAATAGATTTCAAAATCAGGGCCGATCAACATGAGCGTATGAAAGATCGACTTAAGCGCTTTAGGGTTGTAATCCGTCCCGATCATCAGCGGATTATCGTCACGCATGTGACTGGCTAGTTCTTTATGCAGGCTTTGCTTAGTGCGTAACTCAATGGTTTCTTTTTGCCAATTGTAAGTCAGTGCAATCACCACCGCCACGAGGCAGAACCACAAGCTGGTAAATACCACTAAGCGAGATTTGAAGCTCATCCTATCGCCTCCTTAAACAGCGATGTTTTTGAAACAACCGTAATGATTGAACAATGATGGTGAAACAACTGCCGACTTACTGTCTGCCTTGATGTTTTGACTTGCTTTTTTGCATTAGTGCCTTGGTTGAAACTTATACCCTACACCCCACACGGTTTGGATGAAGTGATGATCAGAATCAGACAAAGACAACTTGCTGCGTAAACGGTTTATGGTGCTACACACCGTGTGGTGATAACCAGAATGACTGGTGTTCCAAACGTGATCGAGCAATTCATCTTTACTGTAGACTCTGCCCGGACGAGTCGCGAGAAACTGCAGCAAAGTAAACTCTGTCGCGGTGAGCGTGACATCCTTGTCGTTTAAGGATACTTGGTGCAACTCCGGAATAATTCTCAGTGGACCAAAATCCATCGCATCTTCGAGGACTTCATCTGCTACTTTGGCTTCTGCGGTTTGGCTGACTCTGCGCAGCACGTTACGTACTCGCGCTTGGAACTCTAATACGCTAAATGGCTTAGTGATGTAGTCATCAACCCCCGCTTCTAAACCATCAACCTTGTCCATTTCACCGTCTCTTGCTGTCAACATAAGCACTGGGCTCCAATCTTGTTGCTGACGCAAATAATGGCAGATGTCTAGGCCATCACCATCTGGCAAACCTCGGTCAAGGATCAATAAATCAAAGGAGTATTGCTGATATTGCGCTTTAGCATCGGCGACATTTGTTGCTCGCAACACTTGGTGTCCTTGAAACTTAAGATGCATCTGAACCAGTTCTGCCAAATCATCGTCATCTTCCACCAACAAGATGTTAGCGACTAAATTGATTGCCTGTTGTTCCATGGTCCTTTCCTTGCCTTCGAGTATCCTCACTTTGCACATGACCGGAACAAATTAGAAATTCTTTCAAAAAAGGTTCCGATGACGCCATGAGGGATAAAGCGCTCGGCTACAAGCGCTTTGGAAAGGAGACGTCATCGGAGCCTGTGTTACTCGACTCGAGTGATGGTGATTTTCGCACCTGGGTTCAAGAAACGATGGTTCGCAGAGAGTGCTGAGTTTGCTAATCCATCATCTTGGCTAACAACACCCGCATGGAATGCAACAACGTCACTGCTGTCATTACGAGCGGCATTGAAGCCCTCACCGCCACCTGCTGGGCCCGGAATGGTTGCGGCAAGTTCATCGTTCAATTCCGTACCGGAATCCCAGACGTTCATGCTCATTTCATAACTCTCACCCACTGCTAAAGATTTTAGCGACAGCCCTGTTTCGCCAACAAAGGCATCATTGGTGTTCACGAACATAGACGCTACAGACAAGTAACCGTAACGACTAGGGTCAACAGTGATGGTGACCTCATCTGAAGACCCCGGCAGCACCAATCCGTTACCTGATACGCCTTGGTAAACATCATCATTACTGTTCATCAGATTAATTAGCTCTGCGTTACTGCCACCCTCTGCAAGGTGCTCAAGTTCGACGGATGCGGCTTGGCCAATTTCAAACAGTTGGTAATCACCGTTATGAGTGAGTACTGCGAGCGGAGACATAGGTTGGTTCGCGGTTAGATTGGCGACGTTGACGGTGTAGCGATACGACTTAACTACATCGTTATCATCATCGCTTGGACAACCGGCGAGCAAACCGACTGAAGCGGCTACGAGTAAGATTCTGACTTTCATACATCCCCCTTACTTCACAACGATGGTGATGGTCGCAACTGGGTTCAACCAACGATGACTGCTGCTGTCTAGATCACTGATGCCGCCTGTTGGGTTGCTGTCACCCAAGTTACCCGGATGCACGTGCACTTTGTCATTTGTTACCGCAGCTTCAACGCCTGTACCGCCAGAACCAAAGGTAATGAAAGGAGGGTTTGGCATGCTAGACGCAAGTTCATCGTTCGCTTCTGTACCGGCATCATAACCTCTTAGTGTTGCTCGGTATGTTCCCGCTTCAGTTGGGATTTTCCAGCTGTCTAGCCCCACAAAACCATCATTGGTTGGCAGCAACATCGCGCTAAGAGAAAGATAACCATGGTCACCACTGTCCATGGTGAAAGTGGTCGTAACGCCTGGGTTTAAAATACCGCCAGCTGGGTTTTCTACTACAACCCCGCCCGCATTACCGATGAGGCTTGCAAGGCCAGAGATATCACCACCTTCTGCCATTGCTTCTAATTCTGGGGTCGCGACTTCACCCGTTCTGAACATTTGAAGGTCGGAGCCATGTGCAGCAACAATAAGTGGTGTGAAGTAGATACCTTTGGTTGCGTTGGTCACGGTGATTTCCAATTCCGCCGCATTCACTGATGCAGAGCCTAGTGCCATAGCGACTGAAGTCATGACGAGTCCGAGTTGGGTACGTTTTTTCATTGTGATTCCATCCTTTAATGAGGGTTGAACTACCCAAGCCCATGTGTACGGCTTTACTTCTTTGTTCGTGACTTGAGTAAGTTAAGCATTACGTTTCGAACGTTTTGCGTTCTTGCCTCTAAGAATGACGAGCAAATCTATCAGTAACTTCATCGAATTCTCATAAAATTCTCACAAGTTCTGTTCGAATTCTGTCAGCAGCACTTTTTTACTCTTAATCAGCTATTTACACTTCGCGCTTTCCCCTCCTACAATGCGGTATTCCCTGTTTAAATCACGATTCTCACCATGATTCATAACGTTCTGTCTGCCTACTATGGCGAAATCTACGGCATCGCTTTTTTCAACCACTACTTGAGCCATTACGCCCAAAGTGAACAACAAACACTGTGGCAAACCTTAATTGATGTAGAAGAGCTCACCGCAGAAAAGCTCAAACCTGTACTGCTGACAAATGGCATGGATATCAAAAGTCGACACCACGAGATGCTGGATAAAGGCTTGGCAGATGCAACCAAGTGGATTGATTTACCATGGCAAGAGTTGGTGGCGACTCTTCTGAGGTGGGTAGAACCTTATGAGGTCAAGTATCAAGAGTGGCATGAAGAAGTGAAAGCTTCACAGCAGTATTCAATCGCTGAGCAAGAAGCTATCGAGTTGATTGTAGACCACGAAACGGCCATTTATCACTGTTGGCAGCAATACCATACTGGTGAATCTGGCTTGCCTGCACTCAATGCATTTTTGGCAAAATATCGTTAAAGCGAGACGGTGACACTTGAACCTCGTGAAACCGTACCAGACAATATCGTTATTCCGCTGCGCAGAACTGAACAATTATGGTTAATCCAAAACTCATTGCCCTACTTCCTGATCTTGCTTCGTTTATCCTAGTGGTAAACGAAGGCAGTTTTACCGCTGCAGCCAAACAACTCGGCGTGACGCCATCGGCTTTAAGTAAGTTGATCACACGATTAGAGCAAGCGCTCTCGGTCAAATTGTTTGAGCGCACGACTCGTAAGTTGATCATCACTCAAGCAGGACAAAAGGTTTACGACCAAAGTATCGCAATGGTGAATGCCGCGCAGCAAGCCGTTGAGCTATCTGCGGAAGATCATGCCGAGCCAACAGGCGCACTCACAGTGGCAGCCCCAGAAGCATTTCTTAATTCGGTGCTTCAACCGTTTGTGTTGCCATTCCTAGAACGTTATCCAAATATACAGCTTAAGCTGCGTGCAGCAGATGGTGAGATCGATCTTTTCCGCCAAGGCATTGATGTCGCATTTAAGCTCACCGACAAACCCGATGAGAATCTGGTACTCAAAGAGATCAGCAAGACCAACCTTGTTTTGTGTGCCTCTCCAGATTACCTCACCAAACACGGTATGCCTGAGCACCCAACCGAGCTTGAGCAACACGACTGCATTTACCTTGCCGAGAACGACAAAGACAACATCTGGTCATTCTTTAAAGAAGAAGCGTTCCACTCCATTGCCGTAAGTGGACGCTACGCCGTCAACCATTCTCAAATGCGCTTGAACGGGGTTAAGTCTGGCTTGGGAATTGGGATCTTCCATGACTTCGTGATCAAAGACGCGTTAGAGCAAGGAGAAGTGGTAGAGGTGCTACCGGACTGGATGATCAAGAGTAACTACCACGGTGCTATCGCGATGCAGTATGCGCAAACCAAATACATGCCTGCTCGTCTGCGCGTGTTTATCGACTTCGTTAAGGAGCATTTAGTCTCCGAGGACACTAACCATGCTTGAAGAGGCTAACCATGTTTAATGGCATTCATCACGTCGCGATCATTTGCAGTGATTATCCAAGGTCAAGACGCTTTTACACCGAATTGTTAGGGCTAAAAGTCATTGCTGAAAATTATCGTGAAGCCAGAGACTCGTACAAACTTGACCTTGCTCTGCCTGACGGTAGCCAAGTTGAACTATTTAGCTTTCCGGACGCACCAGAGAGACCGAGCTTTCCTGAAGCTCAGGGGTTACGCCACCTTGCTTTTCAAGTGGATGATGTAGAGCATGTTAAAGAATATTTAGAGACGAGAGAAATTGAGGTAGAGCCCATTCGCATCGATGAATTTACAGGCAAAGCGTTTACCTTTTTCAAAGATCCAGATGGCTTGCCGCTAGAAGTTTATCAACGCTAACTTTGGTGGGGCACGAGGAACTGGCGTTTCAAATCGCACACTTAGAGCCAAATAAGCGTAGCTGTCAGAAATCACCAAGCTCAGTCTTGAGAGTATTGGTGTCGTTGGAAGTGTATCGTGATGAAAAGTCGAGAAGTGGCTAAACGGACAAGGTTTGCCTTTATGGCTGACGGCATTGTCACTTTCTTCGATTTGAACCAATTCAAAACCATTAAGCGTACATAGCGTCGCCCACACGCCCATGCTGTTACCATGAGCATTGATAACAGGCATCAGCGTCACTAGCACCCAACTTAGAGCACTAGCAAATAGCATGGAGCGATAAAAAGGAATTAATCTACGCATAACGGTGACTTAACAAATTTAATTCAGCGTAACTAATTCTGAGTGCTAGCTCAAAAACAGGATCAATAAGTGGTTGCCACCTCACAGCTTTTCTTCAATAACGCAATTGACAGACACAAAAAAGCCCACCAAAACGGCAGGCTATTTTCATATTCTATTGTCAGCTTTTATCGCGATTAGCCGAACAGCTTACTCCAAATACTTGGGTTACGCTTGTCATGGTATTCTTCACGTAGGCTATCAATTTCACGTAATTGTGCTTTCGCGTCTTGCAGGTTACCAGCGTCTAAGTCTGCTTCAATCTTGTCTAACGTTACCGTTAGTTTATTAAAGCCTTCTAAGTAGGTATCGAATTTCTCTGGTGGATAGTTACCGCGCTTAGATTGCTCGACGATTGCTTGCAAGCTATCAATTGCAGACTTCATGGTTTCAACATCCGACGCTTCTGCCGCCTGTTTGAATTCCATCTTCATCTGCTTCATGTTTTGTTTTAAATCAACCGCTTCCGCCATTGCGTATGTTGAGCCAAACGCAATCGCACACCCTAGGACTAAAGGACGTAACATTTTCACTTCTCCATTTATAGTGCCGAATTCTGTGTCGGCTTTATTTACCCAAATAACCCACGCCATAAAAGGCGACAAACTAGCTTAGTTGAGTATTTCCGGGTCGCAGTGTAAAGCAATCTTACGCCAGGTGCATACCTAAAATGTAATCAAGTTTATGCGTTGCGAATGTCGTCATACTCTGGAATTGGCTTACGGCCTCTCAGAGCTAAGAAAGACAAAAACTGCTGGGCGGTGTGAGTAATCACTTTTTTGCTATCGATACCCACTTTATCCATTAGCTCTCCAACCAAATCCAGATTACCAACATCATGGCAGAAATGTGCATCACTTCCTGTTGTGAAGAAGACACCGAGATCTTTACCGATTTGTGCAATCTCGTGGCAACGGTCTACGCTACCCACTCGGCTATTCCCTTTTAGCGTGGTGTTATTGATTTCAATCGCAACATTATACTCTTTCGCGCACGCTAAAACGGCCTGAAAATCAAAGTCGAAATTTGGATTCCCAAGATGGCCAAGCGCATCAATACGACCGTTTTGAATCACACTAATGAGTGCTTCCGTATGAGTTTCTTTGTTTGCAGGACGAAAAACAGGTTCATGGAAACTTGCAATAACCCAATCTAGGTTACGATCGACACTCAGCGGAATATCGATGTCGCCTTCGGTATTAAGAATGTTGGATTCCACACCCCGAATGATCGCGATACCGTCTAAAAATCGAGGCAGGATTTTTTGGTTGGAGAAAAACCAGTAATGCGGCGCGCCCGGCATTGATTCCGCGTGATCAGTCGTACAGAACATATCCAAGCCGTTCTCTTTCGCCAATTTTGCATTTTCAATCAAGGTGCTGTACGCATGACCACTGGCGTACGTATGTGTATGGGTATCAACTTTAAATTCCATCATCCACTCTCTTAGGTGCGCTATCTTGCGTGCTATTGTATACCTACACGTGACGTACCGTCAGCCCAAGATGAGTATCAGACTTAAGCTTGCTCCTCACTGATGGCTTTTATTAGGGGCAACGCTTTTTCCCATCCGTGATTAAACATAGAAACAAAGTCGCTGTGCGTATGAATGGTGACATTGAGTAACAAACGATCACTATTGGTGTCGATCTGATAGATCTCTCGTGATCCAATCCACTTAGATGCTAAATCTCCATCCAGTTGCTGCCTATTATCCGGATTAAAAATGGCAATGTGATGAAATTCAAGGCGCTGTTGCGGTTGCACGATATCGATAGTCGCTCGCGTTCCGCCCATATCGGGATCAAAAAAAGTGATGTCTTGCCCTTCTTCCCATATCCCATCAAATTGAGACTGGGGTGAGAAAGCCTGTGCCCAGCGTTTGTATAACTCAGCATCGGTTAGCACTTCCCACACCCGTTGCGGTGTAGCTGAAATCTCAACGTAATAATTTAGCGTAAGCATTATTTCTCTCCCTGAACCTTTCTTGACGCTAGTTCATTGTCAGAAAAAATCAAACCTCACCTCTGATTTGCCTTACTTAATCCTCTATTTTCCGACAGGCTAAGAAGTTCTCGCTTGTAACCTACCACCACGATGCGCCGTAAAGCGAACCCAACATGTGTTCAGTATGGTTGCGAGCACGATTAAACTCATCCCGATAATTTGGCTTTGACTCATTCGGTCATCGAAAAACGCACTCTGCCAAACCGCGGTGAACAGTAGGTTAGTAAAAATAAGTGGTGCAAGTTGAGAGCCGCTGCTTGCCAGTTGATACGCTTTGGAGCGGAAAACTTGGGTGTTAATGATCATCAGGGACATCACACCGAGCCACAGCATATTAGAAGAAACAGTAGATTCCATCACATTGGCTTTGAGGAAAACATCGATGTCGTTAAACAACGTTAGCGGTAACAGAAATACGGCAGCAAACCCAAACGCCCAAAAGTTGATTTCTAATGGCGACATATCAGTTTTACTCACTTTATATAGCGTAAGCTGAGAGCCGGAATTGAAGAGTCCACCAGCTAGACCGAGTAATAAATCCGAGCGCCAAGTAAACTCCCCACCAACTCCCGCCAACATAACCACTCCAGTAAACGCCATTGTTAAAGCCGCCAATGTTGAAACGCGAATGTGGCCTCCCATAAACAGCTTTTCAACCAAAGGAATAAATAATGGGCCAGTGGCAAACAATACCACCCCTTCTACCAGCGTTAACGTTTGTAGTGACGCGATGAAACACAACTGTGATAAGCCGATACAGAAGGCGCGAAGCAAAATCGGTTTTAACGTCCCAGCTTTAGGAAAGGTAAGATTTTTGAAACGAAGTAAGACAAGCAAAATAAGTGCAGGAGCCAAAAAGCGTAAGAAACTAAACAGTGTGACGGAAAGTTCACCTGTCAACTGCTTTGCTAACAACCCAGTAACAGATAAGCTTAACGTAGACATCAGCATGAAAAGAATAGATTTATTTACTGCATTCATTCGATACTCCTTAATATGTGGAGTATTTTATGAGATATCACTTATTGTAAATAGCGAGTAATATTAACCATTAATGTAAGAAAAACTTACAGGTTAACTTATCTCTCATCATGTTACGGTTTCTAAAATATGCGTAAATTAGTCCCTCTAAAATCCATCTATGCATTTGTCGCTGTGGCGGAATCTGGCAGCATGACAGAAGCAGCGCAGATATTAAGTGTGAGTCATTCGGCGGTGAGTCAGGCGATAAAATCACTGGAGACTCAGGTCAACAAACCTCTGTTTGATCGCGTAGGCAGACAAGTTCAACTTAATGCTGACGGTAAAAAATATTATCGAAAGGTTGCGCCAGCTTTAGAACAAATTGTCGATGCCACAGAAGCGCTAATCCAAGACCAAAACTTGCAACGTATTACGCTTAATATGGTGAATTCCTTGGCGCTGCATTGGTGGATTCCGCGAATGTCGAGTTTGCAGGACTTTGCTCCGCAATTAGACGTTCGTTTATCAAACCTGTCTGGCAGGTTTAATCTAGAGCAAGAAGGTATCGACGCTGCCCTCGTGCATGGAAACACCGAGGAATGGCAAGATTATTACTGTGAAAAGCTCAGTGAAGATGAACTGGTTTTGGTGTGTAGCCCTGAATTGATAGCTAAGACGAATGACTCAAATATAGCTCAACTGTTAAAGCAGTATCCCATCATTGAAGTCACTAACGAACGAAGAAAAAATGACTGGAACGTGTGGCAGAATGCGACTGGCATCCTGCGACCTAAAAGCAAAAAACCAATCACTTTTAATATGTCGATACAAGCCGTGCAGGCGACGACTCGTCGTTTAGGCTTATTGGTGACTCATCGCTTGTTTGTGAAAGATGACATCAAATATGGCCAGTTAATCGAGCTGGGTAAACCCGTCATTAATCCTAACCAACAGTTTTACTTTGTTTGCCCACCACACAAGCTAAAGCTGGAATCGTTTCACCTTCTGCGCTCGTGGTTGCAACAATCATTCAATTAAAGGTTGCAACAATCATTCAATTAAAGAAACCTTTTGTTAAGCACATTCATTGAAAAATTAGTATAAAGTTAGAAAGAGCACTTTTCATCCAAGGATGGTTTATGAAGCGGTATCAAATATGGTTAAGCGTACTCTGCCTCGCAGTACCCATGAGTGCAGTCGCTGAAAGTGAAGACGCTCATTCAGAGCAAGGCATCTCAACGGCAATCATAGGCGGCCAGCAAGCCACTCAAAATCAATTGCCCTTTTTCGCACGACTCATTCTACACAAAACTGGCGCTAATCAATTTGCCAACATCTGTGGCGGCACGATTGTTAATGACCGCTTCATTTTAACCGCCGCTCACTGTGTAGAGCCGAGTGTTTTTTCTGACGGATGGACAATCAATGATCTACGAGTTTTAGTAAAAAACCCGACAATGAATGATGTGTTTGTTGAAGAATTCAAAGATGTTCGCTCTATCGTCATTCATCCAAATTACGAGCCTAGTGATTTATGGATTAATGATATCGCCGTACTTGAACTTACCCACCCGATCACCGACAACGTTCAATCCATTACGTTGCCGCAAGATTTTGGTGATTACAGCAGCCAATCGGTTTATCAGATATTCGGTTTAGGGCAAACCTCGACCAACGATGAAAATGGACCAAGTTATTTGCGATGGGCGGAAGTAAAACCACTCACCGATGCGCAATGTGCTTCTTTAGTGACCGGGTTTAATGCTCAAGAAAGCTTATGTGCCAATGGGTTTCCTGAGCGCAGTTATACCGGTATTTGTAGCGGTGACTCTGGTGGCCCTCTCACCTATCAAGACAATAACGGAATGTATCAACAAATCGGTATTGTAAGCTATGGTTCTTCTGTTTGTGAATCCGCTGCGATTCCGAGTGTGTTTACTGAGGTTCTAAATTACACAACATGGATTGAAGCCCAAACCAGTTCGGGAGTGAAGACTCGTTACAATGCCCTCTTAGCAAGCACAGAAGATTATCATAGTGAAGGTGATTCCGGCTTTGAACCAGAAGATACCAACACATCTGGCTTTGAGGACAATGGCAGTAGTGGTGGCGCACTTGGCGCAGGGATGATCATGCTTGGAGGCTGGTTTGGTTGGCTAAGACGCCGAAGAAATTATTCGCGCTCCAAATAGCTTCGATAAGACATCATAATATCTTGCGCTTAACACGAGAGTTGATGATGTCTTCTATTATTTTTTGCTCTTTTTTCGCTTTTTCATAATTTTGCTTAGTACGCCATCGTTCGAGCACTTTTTCTAACCCTTGAACACGAGCGTGTTTGTGCTCCAGCGTTTTTTGTACAGACGCGCATTCCGCTTGCATGACGGCTTGTTCATGCTCATGGTGGCGAAGCATTTTTTGCAGCATTTGATCGACACGATTAGAGTTCATCAGTGCTGCGCTTGTCAGTGTTGGAACAGTTCTGGTTGATTGTCCCGCATGACCTTTCAATGCTGACAATTGTTCCAACTGCATTGAAAGATGGGAGTGACGTTGGCGCATGGCATCAAGTTGCTGACCCACACGATCACGTTGCTTTTCTTCCATTTGTTGCAGCTTACCCACTGCTTTTAACTTGGATTTCATCTCAACGATACCACTCCCATTTGGTTAAGCACTTTGAAAAAGCTGCGCGAGCTCGGTCAAACTGGTTGGGTAATCCACTGACTCATTGGCGGCTTGTTGTAAATACGCGCGTAAGTTTGGATACATAGCAACAGATTGATCTAATTCAGGATCTTGCCCCGGTTGATAGCCTCCTAACGGCAGCAGTTCTTTCACCTGAAGATAGTTTGAGTACATCTGGCGGAAATTATTCGCGATCGTGCTATGCGCCTCCTGTGTACAGGTACTCATACAACGGCTGATAGACGCATTAATATCAATGGCAGGATAGTGCCCTTGCTCGGCAAGTTGACGCGATAATACAACGTGCCCATCTAAGATAGCACGCGCAGAATCCACGACAGGATCTTGCTGGTCGTCCCCTTCCGCCAACACGGTATAAATTGCGGTTAGGCTACCGTGCTGATTTTCACTGTTGCCCGCACGCTCAAGGAGTTGCGGTAACACGCTGAAGACAGAGGGCGGATAACCGCGAGATGCCGGAGGCTCGCCAAGCGAAAGAGCGATTTCACGCTGTGCCATGGCGTATCGAGTGAGAGAGTCCATCAACAACAGAACATCTTTGCCTTGGTCTCGAAAATACTCGGAAACGCGATGACAAAGCAGTGTGGCTCTTAACCTCATCAGCGGGGATTCATCAGCAGGAGCTGCGATGATAATCGCCTTCTTGCGCGCCTCTGGGGTTAAGTTTCGTTCGATGAACTCGCGTACCTCTCGGCCTCGCTCACCAATAAGACCGACCACAATCACATCGGCTTCGGTGTTTTTGGTGATCATCCCCATTAAAACACTTTTACCGACACCACTGCCCGCCATTAAACCAATGCGTTGACCTTTTCCGACGGTCAAGAGTCCATTGATTGCGCGCACCCCAACGTTGAGTGGGGTATCAACAGGACGTCTCTTCAAAGGGTTAATCGGTTTTGGTTCAAGTGAAACACGATCTCCCCCTTTTAGCGGTGCCCCGTCGTCCAACGGCTCACCTAAACCATTCAGCACTCGCCCTAACCACTGAGCACTTAACTGCACGGTACTGTCACCGTCCAGAGGAATGACTTTCGCACCAGCAAATAAGCCACCTAAGCGCCGAATAGGCATTAGGTAAGCAATAGTGTGCTCAAAGCCCACCACTTGCGCTTCGATCATGTCGCCTTCTGCGGTTTCTACGAGACAGCGCTGCTCCAGTTTAAACCGGCACCCAACGGCTTGTAACATTAAGCCGTTTACTTTAATCAAGCGCCCTGTCACGCGAGCAACAGGGATTGAATCGAGCGAAGCCAATGCTTCGCTCAAACGCTCACTCAATAGCTCATGGCTTAAGGTATTACTCATGCTCTGATTCTACCTGCGGAATACTAACTTCATCCAAAAGGTGTTGTTTTACATTGTCCATACAGGCTTCTAAACGAGAGTCGCAACTTGCATCCGCCTCTGCATCATCGGTCACTAGTTGGCAGCCACCAATCGGAAGTTCCGTATTAGCCACCAGTTTCCAAGATTGTGGTAGATCAGCATTAATGTGAGTAATTCGTTCTAAATCCTGCGGATTTAAATGCACGGTTACGGTTTCCGCTTTGCCTGGCATGGCAGACAGTGTCTCATCCACCAAGGCAAGGATCTGTTGAGGCATTAAAGTGAGCTCAGCACGAATCACTTGCTGAGCCACTTTTTGTACCAGCTCACAAATCATATGGCGTTGCTGTTGCTCTTTTTCGTCTTGCCAGCGAGACAGCGCATGAAAGAGCTCGTTCACGGGTTTCGCCGCCTCTAGAAAACTCTGTTTTCCTGACTGCTCACCAGACACAAAGCCTTTTTGGAAGCCTTCTTTTTGCCCATCTAGCAGACCTTGTTGCTTACCCTGCTCGATACCTTGACGTAAGCCTTCCTCATGCCCTTGTTGTAAACCTTGTTGAAAACCGGCTTCAAGCTGCTGTTGAATATCAACTTGCGGCTCTTGCCAACCTTGGTTATCTAGCCCGAATTCGTCTTCTATAGCCTTAGGCTGCGCCAAAGGCGGAAAACGATGCAAACGGTATCCACTCGGCGGCAGTCGCATCGTACTTGATTTTGTCTCTACCATGACGTTACTCCACCGTTGGCTCTTCATAAAGAAGCAACTGAACTTCACCAGATTCATCCAACTCACGCACCATTTGCATGATGTCTTGACGCGCTTTTTGAACACGACTTAGCGCAACAGCCCCGCGCGCTTCCATATCGTCTTCCAGTGCTTTCACCATACGCTGAGGCATAGAACGTTTAATGGCTTGCTGTAACGTAATTTCTGAACCTTTAAGTGCAACCGCCCACAATTCTAGTGGGATCTGCTGCACTAGCATGTCCATGGTTTCTTCACGCTGACGACCAAGAACCATAAAGTCGAACATATTCTCTTCAATGGCATTAACGACATCTTCATCATGCAACTTCAGCATTTCCATTAACGACCCGCGATCACCTTCAAAGCGGTTAATGATGTCAGCAGCTTGCTTGACACCAGATAGCGGTGTGCTTTGGCTTGCAGATACTTTTTCAATGCAGCGCTCAACGAGCTCATGCAAATCAATAGCAACTTGATGATCGATGTCTTGCAGCTGAGCAATTCGGAACAAGATTTCGTCATGGTAATCTTGTGGCAGGTGCTTCAACACCGCTGAAGAGCTATCGGCTGGCAAATAGGCAAGAAAAATCGCTTGCATTTGCGGGTGCTCATTCACAATGAAACGAGCAAGCGTTTCTGCTTCTACCCACTGTAAGCGCTGCATATTGTTGCGAATTTCATCACCATACAGCGTATTCAGCAGCCCTTTTGCCAAATCATTACCCAATGCTTTACGTAGCGTATTAGACAAATATTCTTTAGAAGCTCCACGAATGCCACTGTGCTCACGAAAGTCTTCAAAGAAAGTTTGAATAACGCCGCGAGCGGAATCGCTCTTAATGCCATTCAACTTCGCCATTGCACGAGTCACCCGCTGGGTTTCATCACGGCTAAAGTGCTGTAAAACCTTCGCAGCGGCATCCTCGCCCATGCCTAATAGCACAAGCGCGGTTTGTTCTACATAACTAAGCGTCTGCTTTGATGGAACTGTGTTCATTGATGTTTACCCATTGTTTCAGTATTTCGGCTACGCGCTCTGGCTCTTCATTGGCAATAAGCTGTAGGTGTTTCAATTGAATCTCTAGTGGCGAACCGGCTGGAGGCAGCATGTCGCTGTTTACATCTAAGCCGGAAGAGGCTGAGATACCTTTTTCTGATAGACGGCGATCAAGCACTTCTTCATGCTCACGCTCTTCACGCGTTTGCAGGTTGTCATAATCAGGCTCTTCTTGCGGCTCTGCAAAGTCTAACTCTGGTACTGGCTTATCAACGCCTGTGAGGTGCATGATCAATGGGCGTAGTACGAAGAAGATCATCGCCAAGCCTAACAAACCACCGATAACGTAACGTATTGGCTGCTGTACTGTAGGGTCTTGCCACCACGGCAGCGCAGGAGGCGCATCAATTTCAATTGGAGTGAAGTTGAAACTCATCAAGCTTAAGCTGTCACCTCGTGCCGCAGAAATACCGACAGCATCCATGATCATATTTGAAATCTGCTCTTTATCTGCTTCACTCCAAGCAACACCATCCGGAGAGGCTTTCGAGTTCAACAGTACCGACACGCTCATTTTCTCAATTTGACCTTGTTGGTATTGAGTACGACGAACACTACTCCCCACTGCATACTGACGGTTTACTTCAGAGCGTGCGTTGGTGTTTTGGCTATCGTTCGTTTCTACTTCTTCACCAGTTACCGGCGGTTGGTTGCTTAGAGAACCTGGTACGCCTAGCGCAATTTGGTCAACTGAGTTGTTGTGAATGGTGTGCTCGTTACGTACGACAGGTGCGTTATCCAAAATCTCTTGCGTTTCTTCAACTTGGCTAAAGTCCATATCAGCAGCGACTTGCACACGGAAGTTACTCGGACCCACAATTGGCGTAAGCATGTCTGCTGCGCGTTGAATGATCTGCTTCTCAACGTTCTTTTGATATTCAAGGTATTTTGCATTGACTTTACCTGCTTCCGCCGAAGCAACATCTGCACTGAGTAAACGGCCATATTGGTCGATAACAGATACAAATTCAGGCTTCATCGCCGTCACGCTACCAACCACTAGGTTGATGATTGCTTCAACTTGCTCAGACTTGAGGTCTTCGCCAGGTTTCAGCTCAAGCATCACTGATGCTGAAGGGTTCTCGCTGTTTTGACGAACAAATAAGGTTTGACGAGGAATAGCTAAGTGAACACGCGCATTCGCCACTGAATTCAGAGACATGATAGTGCGTACTAACTCACCTTCTAAACCATGACGGTAACGCGCCGTTTCCATAAATTGGCTTGTACCGAGAGAGCTGTCTTCTTTAAGCGAATCCAAACCTGTCGGCAGTTTGGCTTTAACACCTTTTGACGCAAGCAACATACGAACTTTCGCAACTTCGCCTTCTGGCACAAGAACTTGGCCATTTTGCTCTTGCATACGGTAGCTCACACCTTCACTTTCTAATACCGAGACAATCTCTCCGATATCAAAACGTTCTTGTTGGCTATACAGTGGACGGAAGCTTTGTGAGGAGCTCCAAAGAGCGACCACAATGATTGCCGCAACAATCGCAGCGAGTACGGCAGATAACACTAGGTTTCTCTGGCTACTCGACCAGATTTGCTTCAGCTTCGTTGTTACATCGTCCATGCTATTCGCAGTAGAAAATGTCTGTGCTGAGCCGGAGGTCATGGCTGTATTTCCGGCGACTTGGGGGGTTAGTTCTGACATGAATTACACCGGCATCTTCATAATATCTTCAAATGAGGTCACGACTTTGTTGCGCACTTGCATCAAAGCATTAAATGATAAGCTGGCTTTTTGGCTAGCGACCATCGCACCAACTAGGTCATCACTTTTTCCTGTTTCTACGGCCGTCATTTTTTGACTAGCCACTGATTGATGTTGATTCACTGTATCCAACACATTTGTCATCGCTTGTGAGAACGATAATGGTGCGTTTAGTGATTGTTGATCTAAAGGATTTGCACTCACGATAAACTCTGGCGGCTGCACTTGTGCCTGCATCGCCTGCATTTTTGACAACATAAGTTGCTCTGCCGAGACCGCATGAGTAGGTTGACTTGCCATCTATTTTTTCTCCTATTAGGCAGCCGAGCCTAGTGCCGACTGTAAATCAATACCATGTTCTCGCATGGCTGCGAGTTTGTAGCGTAGCGCTCGAGTAGAGACTCCAAGCGCGTTTGCGGTTTTCGTTCGGTTTCCACCAAACTGACGTAATTTTTCTAAAATAAATTGATATTCGGCCTGCTTCTTCGCTTCTACATGACCAAAGCTTGAAGCTGGCTCAGCGGATGGAACTGGCGCAACAAGTTCAATAGGCAGCATCAGATCATGGGCAGTAATGTAGTCACCATGACGCATGACCAATGCACGCTGAATGACATTTTCCAACTCGCGAATATTACCTGGCCAGTGATACTGACTCAGCGCACTGATTGCATCTTGGGATAGATGACAGCGACTGCTATCTTGATACTTTTCAATAAAGAATTGGCTGATCGGTAAAATGTCTTCTTTTCTTTCACGCAAAGGAGGCCAGTGCAGAGGCAAAACATCCAATCGGTAATAAAGGTCTTCACGGAATGTGCCTTTTTGAACTTCTTCACGTAAGTCTTTATTGGTTGCCGCAATAACACGAATATCAAGCTTCACCGCCTTGTGGCTGCCTACGCGTTCCACTTCACGCTCTTGAAGAACGCGTAATAACTTGGCTTGAACTGCAGGGGACATTTCACCGATTTCATCTAGCAAAATCGTCCCGCCATTCGCTTCTTCAAACTTACCGCTTTGAGAGTTAGTCGCTCCTGTGAAGGCACCTTTGACATGACCAAATAGAACCGCTTCTAACATCGACTCTGGAATGGCGGCGCAGTTAACCGCCACAAATGGACCATCAATACGTGGAGAGTGCTCATGCACATATCGAGCCAGCACTTCTTTACCCGTTCCCGATTCGCCTGTAATTAACACACTGGCGCTGGTGCAAGCGGCACGATGCGCCAATTGCAGTACCTGCTTGCTTCGCCAAGATTCCGCAACAATGTTGGCCATTGGCTTACCTAGCGCTTCAACGCGCTTCAGTAAATTGAGCAGCTGATTCGCTTCAAATGGGCGTAATAGATAATCGGTTGCTCCCGATTTCATCGTCTCAGCCGCCAAGATTCCCTGCTCTTGATCGACAATAGCGATAACAACACCAGAGTTACGTTGCTTTTGGTGGCAAGCAACAAACTCGCGGACACACATGTCCGGTAAAGTAGAGCTCACAAGAGTGATTTCTGCTCGGTCTTCAAGTAATGCGCCTCGGCCAGTACGAGTGTGTTTTGCGGTGTAACCTGCATTTTGCAACACATCCAATACTGGTTGAGCAAGAGCTTCATTCGGCTCAACCAACAAAATTTTCGTTTTCGTCATCATTGAACCTTAACTTTCGTTTGTTGATTTTGTTGTTGTACATCAGGGTGGTGTTTCACTGCCGTTCGCTCGTTATCTCTAACTAGGCGCAACGTTACACGTCGATTTTTCGCTTGGCCCTTCGTCGAACTATTGCTGGCAATTGGGTAACGAGAACCATGCGCTCTTGTTTCGATCATCGATTTATCAATACCAAGTTCAACTAAGGCCTCGGCAACTTGCTCTGCTCTAGTACGTGATACTGAAAGGTTCGCCAAGCTAGAACCAACGTTATCGGTGTGGCCATCAATTAAGATCTTGGTCACACGATCATCAACAGATACATAGCTATTTAGCGCTGCGAGCGTTTCTTGCTGCTTACGACTGAGCGCCTTCTGACCAAAGTCAAAAGACAGAACAAGATTTCGTGCCTCTGAAAACGAAAGCTTAGGCAAACGCGCTCGACAGGCATTAAATGACTTGAGCGCGTTTTGAATTTGAATAGTCGGAATCACAATCTCTGACAAAGAGGAAGCATTACTTCCCTTTAGTGACAACGTCACCCAATTACCAGTAGCAATTAAATCCATGAGTTCATCAGCGCCTTTGCTGAAGACAAATCGTTGGGATGGCTTAGTAAAATCAAGGGTCACAAACTCTTTTCTATAAAGCTCACCAGACCAAGGGGCACTTTGACTTATTAGAGCAATCGTTTTCCATTTATTATTTTCATAATGTATATCGGAAATAAAATAAGTTTTATTGTTAGGTTCCGAACGGAAATAAAACTTCCCATACAATCTATTTGATTGCAATAAGTTGCACTCAAATAGATTTCCTTTATATATCCATTTTGAAAGATCCATTGGTATTGTTAAGACCTCTCCAGAATATGTTAGTTTAGAAAAAATAAAACTCACAAAAATAAGTGTGTTACAAATTATCAAACGGATAGAGTCCATGTATATCTTACAATTCCATGACCTTATCAATTTAATTAAATATGCCACTAAGCCGTGATAACTGGCATAGCTAATCATGTTAATTACCTATTCTGAATATTGAAACTGGTTACAAAATGCTCACAAGAGCATGACCAAACCTTTAAAATCAAGATTTAAGCTTTAAAAACAATGTCTTATAATTTAATTATCTAAATTAGCCGTTACACCATGAAGATGGTTTTAAAAAGTTAATAACAACTAAAACGCTTAATATTTTTATATTTTCTTATTAAGCAATTTATAAAGGAAACTAACCCTTTTTAAATTTTATTAAAAGATTAAGACTATATGCTCAAGGCAACATGTGAACTAAAGTCACAA
The DNA here is from genome assembly GCF_024181935.1 of Vibrio sp. Y51_MX_L26. NCBI lineage: Bacteria > Pseudomonadati > Pseudomonadota > Gammaproteobacteria > Vibrionales > Vibrionaceae > Vibrio > Vibrio sp. Y51_MX_L26. The sequence continues at coordinate 57,577 of NZ_JAMZAS010000016.1, read as the reverse complement.
TCTTAGAGTTTGAAACTAAAAGATCATTAAAATTTCTGTGTAGACTACACGCCATTAAGTTAAAACAGTTTCGATTGTTAAAGCACGGTAAAATATAAATGGAAAATAGAGTTAGCGAGCCTATTTCTGATATTCAACTACTTGATGTAGAATTATTAGGCAAACCTATTCATATCATTCGTGAAAAGCTTGAAGGCTTGATTTCAGAGTCTTGTTCCAGCCTTACGATTGAATTACAAAATTGGCTCAGTACGAGTAAAGTGGAAGCTAGCTTAACCTCTGTAGACTTGCATCGCTTTACACCGATAAAAATGGATAAAGACCAAACGTCAACCTATCAACACCAAGAGGGCGGCATGGTATTTGTTCATGGAGATTCTCACACGTTAATAAAACTGGCGGATCGGTTCTATGGTGCCAGCACTGAGCGTTCAGCAACAACACTGACAGCAAGTGATCTCCGCCTACAAGAGCGAATCAGTCGTATCATTATTGGTTGGCTTGCACCAGGTGAGATGTGGGAAATGGGTGAGTACGAAGCACCCCGAGGGATTGGGATTAACGTGCAGTTAAACATCGCGTTTGACGATCACCAAGGCTCAATTCATCTCAAACTAGATAGCCACCTTATTCAAACACTGATCGAGCAGCTTGAACTGCAGCCCGATACGGATTTGTACCAACCATTCTGTCGCTCTTTAGAGGCAACGCCTGTTCGACTGAATGTTGTTTTAAGTAAAAAGAAGATGCCGTTGAGCGACGTTGTTGGCTTACAACCTAACGATATTTTACCAATTGAGCTTCTTAATACGGTTCCAGTCAGCATTGGTAACCAATCTTTATTTACAGGTCGTATTGCTGAGCAAGACGGCCAACTTGTTTTGATCTTTAACCCTGATAAGGAACCGCAGCGATGAGCGAAGCGCCAGAAACGAATGCATTCGACGCAGAAGAATTGAACTTTGACGACTTTCAATTAGAAGACTTTGAAGCTGAAAGTACGCTCCAACAAGAACCAGCAACTGCGGAACGTGATCTTAGCTTTTTCAAAAGTATTCCCGTCACTGTCACGCTGGAAGTTGCAAGCAAAGAAATCCCACTTGGGGACTTAATGAAAGCCGGAGAAGGCACGGTTATCGAACTTGAAAAGCTCAATGGCGAGCCTTTAGACGTAAAGGTAAACGGATCTCTAATGGGTCACGCTGAAGTCGTCGTCGTTAATGATAAGTACGGACTTCGTCTGATCGATGTACATGACTCTGCATTGAGTGGCGTTGGTCAATAATCTTAGGTAGGCATCACAATGAAAAATCTGAGCGCTTGGCACCGTTGGTTACCTCTTTTGGTACTGGTGTCACTTTTGTTTGCTTTCCCAACCATGGCGGCAGACAACGGCTTAACTATCTTGTCCGTTTCTGATGGCGACACACAGCAAGAATACAGCGTTAAATTGCAAATTCTGTTGTTGATGACGGCGCTCAGTTTTCTTCCAGCATTCATTCTGATGGCAACGAGCTTTACTCGGATTATCGTCGTCCTCGCGATTTTGCGCCAAGCCCTTGGTCTTCAACAAAGTCCTCCTAACCGCGTATTGGTTGGGATTGCTTTGGCATTGACCTTGCTGATCATGCGACCTGTTTGGAGCGATATTCATGAAAATGCATTTCAACCGTATGACAATGGTGAAATCACGCTAATACAAGCATTCTCTGTAGCAGAGAAACCAGTGAGAGAGTTCATGCTGGCACAAACTCATCAAAGCTCTCTTGAGCAAATGCTGCGTATTGCCAATGAACCACTCGACCAAAACGTTGAGGATATTTCTTTTGCGGTTGTCTTGCCTGCGTTTGTCATCAGTGAACTAAAAACCGCCTTTCAAATTGGCTTTATGCTCTTCATCCCCTTCTTAGTTATCGACTTGGTTGTCGCCAGTGTGCTCATGGCAATGGGTATGATGATGCTATCGCCTTTGATTGTTTCACTCCCTTTTAAACTGGTAGTGTTTGTACTCGTGGATGGCTGGGCAATGACGGTTGGCACATTATCTGCCAGTTTCGGTTAAATAGGAGCATGCTATGACCCCTGAACTAACCGTAACGTTATTTTCCGATGCAGTATGGCTGATCATTTTAATGGTTGCGGTACTGGTTGTTCCTGGCTTAATTGTCGGTTTGTGTATCGCCGTTTTCCAGGCCGCCACACAAATCAACGAGCAAACACTCAGCTTTTTACCACGTTTGCTCGTTACGCTATTGATGGTGATTTTTGCGGGTCATTGGATGCTCCGAAAAATCATGGAACTGTTTGATTTCTTATTCCACAACATACCGGGGATGATTGGCTAATGGCCATCACATTTGCAGAGCTCTCAGCGATACTCGGTCAACTCTGGTGGCCGTTTTTTCGTGTGGGAGCTGTATTTATTTCGATGCCCTTCTTTGGTGATGCAATCATTCCCGTTTGGATCCGTACCCTACTGGCACTTTCGATCGTCGTGATTACCGCACCATTGATGCCACCAATGCCACAAGTCGAATTATTCTCCATGACGTCTCTATTCCTTGCTTTTGAGCAAGCGATTTGGGGCGTGATGTTTGGGCTAATTTTGCACATGCTCTTTAACGTTTTCACCATGCTTGGTCAGGTCGTTTCTCTGCAAATGGGATTGGGTATGGCAATGATGAATGATCCTATCAACGGACTTTCCGTCGCCATTTTGGGCCGCATATTTCTTATATTTTCAACCTTGTTATTTCTCGCGCTAGAAGGACATTTGCTCGTCATTGATATCGTGATTCAAAGTTTTGTCGTGTGGCCGGTCGGTTCTGGAATCACTTCGCTTTCTCTGCAAGGCGTTGTAAATATTTTCGGTTGGATGTTTGCCTCTGCTTTAGCACTAGCGTTGCCTGCCATTGTTTCAATGCTCCTAGCCAACATCAGTTTTGGTGTGATGAATCGCGCCGCCCCCTCACTCAACGTGTATGCGTTAGGTTTTCCAATGACGATGCTTCTTGGCCTGTTCAGCGTATTAATTTCAGTATCTGGTGTGCCGGGTCGCTACACCGCGCTTGTACACGACACCATCAGACACTTGAGTAACTTTATGTTGGGGGGCGCATGAGCGATCAATCGTCTCAGGACAAAACTGAAAAAGCCTCGCCGCAGAAAGTAAAAAAAGCACGTCAGGAAGGACAAATTCCTCGTGCGAAAGAGTTTACTACTGCGGTGATATTTCTAGCGGTGGCGCTCTACTTTTACTCTCAGCTCAATAGCATTTGGGAAAGTATGTCAGGTATTTTTCGCTACAACATGATGCTGACGCGAGCCGACTTAGAAAACCCGAATCAGCTTGTCGAGCAATTGGGACAAAGTTTAGCGGTAATCATCGACATGCTATTGCCGTTGTTTACCGTCATTATTATCGTGACCTGTGGTAGCAGCCTTGTACTAGGCGGTTGGATGTTCCGTCCGGCGAACGTTATGCCAAAGCTGAGCAAAATTAATCCTTTAAGTGGGATAAAGCGCATTTTTTCGACACGCTCAGTGGTTGAGCTCTTAAAGTCCACATTCAAAGTAGCCGTTATTTTCGGCATCTTATATGGCTATTTAGACAACCACTTACAGCCTCTGCTAGGTATGCAAAACTTACCTTTAAGCCAAGGCTTTTCCCTCGTGATGTCTATTCTCTTTGAAGGCTTATTGTTGATGGGGTTTGCGTTGTTGTTATTTGGTGTTGTAGACATTCCCTACCAACGTTGGGAGCACCTAAAAGAGCTGCGTATGACCAAACAAGAGCTGAAGGAGGAATTCAAGAACAACGAAGGCCGCCCTGAAGTAAAGCAGCGAATCCGTCAAATTCAACAGCAGTTTGCACGCCGTAAAATCGATAAGATGGTACCAACGGCTGACGTAATCATCACTAACCCAACTCACTACGCTGTCGCTCTGAAGTACGAACCTTCACTTTCTGATGCTCCATTTGTGGTTGCAAAAGGCGTAGACGAAACTGCCATGCACATTCAACGAATCGCCCAAGAAAACAAGGTGGAGATCATCAACTCACCACCGTTGACTCGTTCGATCTATCACACCACGGCGATTGAACAAGCAATCCCAAGCCAACTGTACATTGCCGTGGCACATATTCTTACTTACGTTTTGCAATTGAAAGCCTTCCGTAAAGGTGAAGGAAAAGAGCCAACTCCTTTGCCTCATTTTTCGATTCCAAAACATTTGCAGCACTGATTAACCCGCGTTTATCCAAGGACACGAAAGTATGCTTAACCGGTTAAAACAACTTCAAACATCAACCAAAGGCTACATTGGCATTCCAATTGTCTTGCTAATGATTTTGGCAATGGTGATTTTACCTTTGCCTCCCCTGCTATTGGATGCGTTGTTTACCTTCAATATCGTCTTGGCAATCCTAGTATTGCTGGTCAGCACTACCGCAAAGCGACCATTAGACTTCTCAGTTTTTCCAACAATTTTGTTAGTCGCGACATTATTGCGTCTTACACTGAACGTCGCTTCCACACGAATCGTACTCCTAGAAGGACATAATGGGGGGGATGCGGCAGGTAAAGTCATCCAAGCGTTCGGTGAAGTCGTTATTGGCGGTAACTACGTCGTTGGTATGGTGGTGTTTGTTATCTTGATGATCATCAACTTCGTCGTAATTACCAAAGGTGGCGAACGTATCTCTGAGGTGTCAGCGCGCTTTACTTTGGATGCCTTACCGGGCAAACAGATGGCGATTGATGCCGACTTAAATGCCGGTCTTATCGATCAGGAAACCGCTCGATTGCGTCGTAAAGAAGTCGCTAACGAAGCCGATTTCCATGGCTCGATGGACGGTGCCTCAAAGTTTGTGCGAGGCGATGCTATCGCTGGTTTGCTGATTCTGTTTATCAACATCATTGGTGGTATCAGCATCGGCGTCTTTGAGCATGGACTCGCAGCATCTGACGCCTTTAAAACCTACGCACTACTTACAATCGGTGATGGCTTAGTAGCTCAAATTCCATCACTTCTATTGGCAACGGCTGCAGCGATTATCGTTACGCGAATTAATGATAGCGATAATGGCATGTCGGAAACCATGCAAAAACAATTGCTGGCAACCCCGGCGACACTGTTTACCGTCGCAGGCATCATGGCTGTGATAGGCATGGTACCAGGCATGCCACATTTGGCCTTTTTTGCTTTCGCGGGTGCTTTAGCTTTCGCGGGTTGGCGTCAAACGAAAAAGCCCGTGCAAGACTCCCAAATCGAGGAGGTCGAAGCACTTTCACAAGCCATGCAAGAGGACGATACACCACTTACGTGGGAAGATATTCCTCATGTTCAAACGTTGTCGCTTTCCCTGGGTTACCGTCTCGTTCACCTAGTCAACAAAGAACAAGGTGCACCTTTATCACAGCGTATTCGCGGTGTGCGCCGTAACCTATCTGAACAAGTCGGCTTTTTATTACCAGAGGTGCGTATTCGAGACAACCTAAGCCTTAAACCGAATCAGTATACAATTTCTCTCAATGGCGAAGTGATCGAACAAGGCTTTATCGAGCCAGAACGTTTGATGGCGATTGCAGTCGGAGAAACGTACGGTGAAGTAGATGGTATTTTGGGCAGTGATCCTGCTTACCAATTACCAGCAGTGTGGATTGAACATCAAGACAAAGCGAAAGCGCTGAACATGGGTTATCAAGTGGTCGATGATGGCACGGTCATCGCGACTCATATTAGCAAGATAATGAAAACAAACCTTGCTGAGTTGTTTACGCACGACGATGTTGAAGCCATGACGCAACGTTTGACACAGCAAGCACCGAAGTTAGCCGAAGCCCTAGCCGCGGCACTTAACCCTGCGCAGCAACTCAAAGTATATCGCCAGTTGTTACTAGACCAAGTGCCACTAAAAGATATTCGTACGATTGCTAACACGATGCTGGAGTCCGCGGAAAACACTAAAGACCCGATTTTACTGGCATCTGATGTGCGTTGCGCACTAAAACGCACGCTCGTAAACCTGATTGCGGGACAGAAAAACGAATTAAATGTCTATGCTCTCTCTGATGAACTAGAACAAATGCTACTGACTTCGCTACAACAAGCACAATCTTCTGGTACAGTAATGTTAGACAGCTTCCCAATTGAGCCAAATATTCTTGGTCAGTTCCAACAAAACTTGCCACTGATAAGACAACAGCTCAAACAACAGGGATTACCTCCGATTCTTCTCGTTATGCCTCAGTTACGTCCACTTCTGGCTCGTTACGCACGCACATTTACGCAAGGGCTGGCAGTATTGTCTTACAACGAAATTCCAGAAAACAAACAAATCAATGTGGTAGGAAACCTTGGTTAATCTTATTTCAACACATGCGATGTACGAACATTTGGTTGGTCTCGCAGTACAACATATCGTCACGGATGACGATCAATTAGTATTTGATGCTTTAAAGCACAATGACATTCAACACGCGTGCCAAGCCATTCGCGAGACTCAATCAGGCGAGGTAGAATTCCAACACCTGACGTTGAGATTTGGCACGCGTGGCGAACAAAGCGTCTATCAATTCGAACTCTCTGAACAAATGCAGTACTGCCTAGATTTGTTCAGCCTTTATCTCGCATTGCGACAAACACAGTTTCAGCTAGAAGCCTTTCACCCCGACTTAATCAGTAACGTCGTCGTGCCGATAAGAATTGACGCATTACTATGGGAACCAGGCATATACTTTCTCGAACAGATGATTCAGTTTCACTCTTGCGCTTTTCAACATGTGATTCCTTCTCTTCAAGCAGACAAAACGCTATGCGCCTATGATAAAGTCTCAGCGCTGATAGAGAAGTTAAGAGAAAACGCCTACTCACTTTGGTTTGAAGTCGCGACATCACAAGTGAACTTCGAACGAGTCGCTGACTTTAGCCCCGACATGATCAAACTATCGGTCACATTAGAGGATAAAGAAGAAAGACATGCTTTCCTACCGATTGCTAAGTTCTTAAGAAAGCACAAATACCCTTGGGTAGCCGGGCGGGTAGCGAGCCAAACAGAGCTAAACCGCTATCGCTTGTTAGGGGCCAATTATTACTTTGGTTATTTCAGTGACATCCCGACCTCCCTCTCTTTTCAATCTTTTGGTGAGGAATGACAGAATTTTAACTATTAATCTTTATAAAACAGCGCGAATTATTCGCGCTGTTTTTTTATTTATAACGAAGAACGACAATATTGATAGATGACTGCTTCCCTGATTAAGTCAGGCTTATTCAGGTTATTTGATGTTATATCTGTATTTTCATGGAATACAAGTCACTAAAAATCATCAATTTTGATCTTTTTTAGGAATTTTTTAATTTTCAAATTAATCATTAAAGCTGACCGACCGCCTCTAGTTAGTGACTAGGGAATATCCCGAGGCCTGAAAGATATAGTGACTAACTAAGGAGACTAAGATGGCTTTATCAATGCACACTAACTACGCATCGCTTGTAACTCAAAACACTCTGAACAACACAAGCGGTCTTCTAAACACTGCGATGGAGCGTCTAAGCACGGGTTACCGCATCAACTCAGCAGCAGATGACGCTGCGGGTCTACAAATTGCTACTCGTCTTGAATCTCAAACTCGTGGCATGAACGTAGCGATGCGTAACGCACAGGACGGCATCTCTATGATGCAAACTGCGGAAGGCGCAATGGATGAGATGACAAACATCACATACCGTATGAACGACCTTGCAACACAAGCTTCAAACGGCTCTCTATCTGCAAACGACCGTACAGCACTAAACGCAGAATACCAACAACTAGGTTCAGAACTTGCTAACATCATGTCTTCTACTAGCTTTGGTGGTAACAAGCTTCTATTAGATGGTGCTGGTCAATTTGAGCAAGCTGCTGTTACTTTCCAAATCGGTACGCAAGCTGGTGAACAACTATCAGTCGACGTTTCTGGTCAAGTTCAAGCAATCAACACTGCTGTTGGTACTGCTGGTGCCCTAGCAGTAGGTGACCTAACGTCTGCAGCAAACGCGCAAACTGCAATGACAGCACTAACTGGTGCGACTGGTGAAGCTGGTCTTCTAGGTGCAATCGGTACTGCACGTTCTGCGTTAGGTGCAAACATCAACCGTCTAGAGCACACAATGACTAACCTAGGTAACATGGTTGAAAACACTTCTGCAGCGAAAGGCCGTATCACAGATGCAGACTTCGCAGTTGAATCTTCAAACATGACTAAGAACCAAATGCTAATGCAAGCTGGTACGACCGTTCTTTCTAAGACTAGTCAGCTTCCTGGTATGGCAATGTCACTACTTCGCTAATTATTTAGTTAATAGTGCGCTCAATTTAAATCGTCCTAATGATAAAGCCTTCCCGCGGAAGGCTTTATTTTTATCTACGAATATAAATAGCGCTAGTATTACCAGTCAGGTGCTCTGGAATTCGAAAGCCTATTTTTAACATTATATTGTGTAGTATTTTATTAAATAGTTCTAGCTCTACAGGTTCAACTCTGTTTTCTAATTGGCTAAGTCTAAGCTCCGGGAATTTAGACATTGCTTCTTGTTGAATACTAGCGATTTCATCAGAATTAATACTCTGTTTGCAAAGTAGCTTTGTGCTAATAAAACCCTCATATGCACGAGCACATTTCATTAATCGTAAAGCAAATTCATTCATAACAGACATTCTTTTTAAGTGGTGGTCTAATTAATACAAGATCACTTGCATATGTAACCTCTTCAAAATAATACCAAAACACAATTAAAATACCGTATCAGAATTATCTGAATTGAATAGAGGGAAACACTTAATACAACTACGTCCTATTCAGCTCCCCCTATCTAACATCATAACTACAATTAAATATTTTCTGCCTCTAGGTCGCCTTTTCTATTAGGGAAAAGTAATTATCCCTTTAGAGGAATGCGGAATATCCAAGGTGGAAACATAGCTTCCTCTCAACAAAAAACATCAACTTAAGTTATTGTTTTGTAAAAACTTAAACATACGGCACGCATCTTGCGATGAAAAGTTAAACCAGACTTAAAAGAACACTATTTAAGTCGACTAAATATGAGAGAGGGAGCGACCTCATGAGTTCGTTAGATCCAATCACTATGGCAACGCAGTTCGCCACTTTAGATGTTCAACCATTCCAACAGCGCTATCAGCTACAAACGAACAAGTATCAGGCTCAACTTTCCGCATTAGGCAAAGTTGAAACCGCGCTACGAGACTTTCGTACTGCAATCAATGAGATGAATAGCAATACAAACAGTATTGTTAAGAACAGCGCTACGCTGTCTCAAGAAGGCAACTTTACAGCCAGTGCAGATGCCAAGGCTCTTACAGGAAATTACCAAATCTTCGTAGAGCAAGTAGCAACTTCACATCAAGTTTCAACCGGCATGCCCGCAGACCTTGAAGCAACAACGGAGATTCCAACAACCGGCTCACTTGAGTTCACTATAAACGGTGAATCAATGACGCTGGATTTATCAACCGTCGATAGTGACGGAGACGGAGTCGCTACCGTTAGCGACCTTGCAAGCGCAATCAACAACAATGTGGATAATCCTGGCGTCAGCGCAACACTAGTTCGCTCAAACGGTCAAACACATTTTATGCTATCGAGCACAGAAACTGGTGTTGCCAATAAAATCAACGTATCAGCCTCTGGTACAGGTCAAGCGTGGTTTGAAGATGCATTCACTAACCTAAACCAAATTAGCGCCCCGCAAGATGCCGTTATGTGGTTGGGATCTAAAGACTCAGGTCTCAAACTGACGAACGCAAGCAACACTTTTGAAGGCGTAATTGACGGTGTTGATATTACGGTCTCAAAAGCGCAGTCAGCAGGCGACGCACCTATTAGCTTGAAGGTCGGTGCGGATAGTGAGGGAACAAAAGAGCAATTGGATAAGTTTGTTGAAGCATATAACACTCTTATTGGCGCAATGAACCAACACACCCAAATAGGTGGTGAAGACAAAAAACGCGGCGTATTGGCAAGCGACCCTACACTGCGCTCTATTGAAAGCCAATTAACAAGCTTAGTCCGAGGTGAGCATGGCGGCATGCGTTTAAGCGAGATCGGTATCAGTCTAGATCGCAACGGCAAAATGAAAGTTGACCAAGAAAAGTTTAAAAACGCACAACAAAACAACAGTGCTGGTTTAGAAGCAATCTTTAATGGTGATGGTGCGTTACTTGATTCCATTGATGACATGGCGGAACCGTTTTTGAAGTTTTCATCAGGTACTTTCAAATCTAGAAAAGACGCTTTGCAAGCAAATCTAGACCGAGTCGAAGATAAACAGACCACATTAGAGCGCAAGTACGAGATGTCGTACAACCGCTACCTAAAACAATTCACTCAAATGAACTCAATTATGACCCAAATGAGCCAAACCATGACAATGTTTGGCTAAGCCTTTAGGAGAAAAAACTCATGCTTATGGACTCTGGCTATGACTCGTACCAGCAAGTAGACCTCAACGCGCAAGCGGCAGCAGCAAACCCACACCAATTAGTCATTATGTTGATCGATGGCTTACTTGATGAAGTTGAACGTATTCGTGGCCATTTGGCTGCGAATCGCTTGGCGGAGAAAGGTAACGGAATCAACAAATGTATGAACATCTTAATTGGGCTCACAAGCGCTCTAGATGATGAGAATGGTGGCGAAATTGCTGAAAACTTACGCCAGCTGTATGACTTCTGCCAAGTTGAGCTTTATTACGCCAGCGTGCAGAACGATGCGAATCGCTTGGTTAATGTCGAGCGTGTAATGGGTAACATTCGTGAAGGTTGGATGAATTTTGGACAACAAGCATAAAGTGTCGCCAGAGCGATTTCGTCATTTATCTCAGCTCATCCAATTCGCTACAAAAACAGCGGATTGGCATGCGCTTAAGCGTTATGACTTGCAGTTGCGAGAGCTATTGATCAGTCACAAACCTTTTTTGAAGGATCCTAAGCTTGCACCTGAAATTCAACGTGCCAAAACCGTTCATGCTGATGCATTCGCTAGATTAGAAAAGTCGAAGAACGAGTTAGAAAAAGAGATGAACATGTTCAATGACCATCAAGAGCGCGCTATGGCCTATCAATTAGCGATGACCATGGAGCTAACTCAATGATCGTATCTCCTTCAACTCAAATATCCGGCAATGCATCACCTGGCCATGAAGGCAACATAAAACAAGCAAGAGCTGTACACGGTTTTTCTCATAACCCTATGTCTGAGCATAGCCAGTATGACGGCCAAGGTTTCGCCTCAGCTTCAACCGTGCCGAGTTTTCATCTTACCGCTCCAGCTTTGGACAGCGAAGAAAAGGCGTATGATCGTGGTTCGGATACTGACGAACACTCGGCTTCTGAAGCAGATGCTCACCTGACAAGTACACTGGGTTCAACAGAATCACCTGATCTTGCTATGCAAGCTCAGGCTCTAACCCAGAGTATGCTCACTATGGCCGAAAAGCAGCCGGGTCAGTTCGGAAAAACTCCGCCTTTAGCGGTAGCTAACGACGTTAAGTCTGCAACACAAGACTCAAATAACGCCTTACTAAACACCTCTCCAAAGCAACAAGAGGTGCAACAAAGCCAACCGATGTCATCGAACTCGCGTCTATCAATCTCCAGTGCCGACTTTCAGACCCTATTGAGTCAACCAGCTCAAGGGCAACCAACGGCCTCACCACTCCAAGGACAAACACCAACGCCACAAGCCCCGAACACCGCCGTTGCCACGAGTCATATTCAAACTCAAGGCTCTGAGTGGGCGGCTGTGCGCGTTGACACCAGTGCTGGAAAATGGGGAGAGCAAATGATGCAAGTTCTGCATGACCGTGTGACTCTTCAAGCGCAACAAAATGTACAAGAAGCCAAAATCCGCCTCGACCCACCGGATTTAGGTAAGCTGGATTTACTTGTACGTGTTGAAGGCGACCGACTAAGCGTGCACATCAATGCCAATACAGCCGCAACACGAGAAGCTTTAATGCAAGTGTCTGAGCGTCTGCGCACAGAACTGCAAGAGCAGAACTTCGTCCATGTCGATGTCAACGTGGGCTCTGATCAAAGCCAGAGTCGCAATGACCAACATACAAATGAAGAAGACGCCACTATTTTCGCAGCACGAGAATCTGGTGCATTCCAAACCACAACAACAAACTATTCAGAACACTGGCTGAACACTCAAGCCTAGTTAATCCTCGAGGAAAAAGGTTATGACCAAACAACAAATGATCGCCCTGTTTATCGCCATGATCATCACCAGCGCCCTCGTTTCGGCCGCCACGATTATGGGCGGAATCTGGTACTTAAACAAACACGCTCAAGAGTCACCTGACTCTGGTTCCTTGATCGATGATTCTCCATTGTCATTTTTAGTCACAGAAGAACCGACAAGCAAAGGTCCTAGCTTCCATCCTTTAGACAAAGTCGTTTTGACCGTAAAAGGTAAAAAACAGACTCACTTTGTCATGCTAGAACTAGCAATTGAAACACGCCGTCCTGAGCGCATCAAAGACATTGATGAGTACATGCCAATGGTACAAAACTCATTATTAAAATTGTTTAGCGACAAAACATTTGATGAGTTACAGCAAGCGGGTGCCATCGATATTTTGCAAAACGAAGTAAAACAAACGCTTTTACTGGCTTTTGCTAAGACAGACATCGTTCGCGAAATCGACGATGTTTTGTTGACTAAATATGTTGTGCAATAACGGAGCACAACCATGTTAGACATGAATATACAAGACACCTATACCACAGAAGAGGAAGTGACGACGCCATCACGCCCAATTGACGAAAATGCACTGCTGCAACGTCATCAAGTGATGGTGAAACGCGTCGTTAACCAGCTACGTGTTCATGCCACTTCTCACTGTAGTATTGAAGATATGCAGCAAATTGGCCTTATCGCTCTAGTTGAAGCTGGACGCCGATACGGCGATGTTGACGATCCTCATTTCCCTGCCTTTGCCGTGTGTCGCGTTCGAGGTGCAATTTTAGACGAATTACGCCGGTTAGATTGGCGCTCACGTAAAACTCGCCAACAGGCTCACGAACTCAACGACGTGACTCGAGATCTCACACGCTCTTTAGGTCGGATGCCTACGGATGCAGAAATCATCCAAGCCTTGGGGACGAATGAGCAGGACTATTACAACCGCCAAAATGCCGCCCTTGCGGGAGAGATGCAAAGCCTTGACCAACTGATGGAAAGCAGTGGTGATAGTTATATTGGCGGGCAATATGATGGCATGGAACATGAGCATATTCGTCGCAGTTTAGATAGCGCTTTAGGCAAATTGCCGAAGCGTGATCAATTGCTGCTTACTCTGTTCTATCAACATGAACTCAACTTACATGAAATAGCTCTGGTATTGGATCTGACACCACCTCGTATATGTCAGCTTCACAAACAAGCGCTGAAACAACTCAACCAATTAATGTCCTCTTAGGAGTCACAAGATGCAAAAGTTTTTTGGAGTCCTCACTATCCTGGTGTGCGTCTTCGGTGGATACATGTGGGCCGGCGGTAACTTAGGCGCTATCTGGCAACCAGCCGAATTCCTTATCATCATTGGCGCTGCTGCTGGTTCTTTGATCATCGGTAACCCACCTCACGTACTGAAAGAAATGCGTCGCCAAGTGCCTGCGACCATCAAAGGCCCGACAGAAGAGCATGAGTACTACATGGAATTAATGGCGCTGCTCAATAACTTGCTCGAGACAGCGCGCAACCGTGGTTATAAGTTTCTCGACTCTCACATTGAGTCGCCAGAACAGAGCTCTATGTTTCTCGCTTACCCGACGATTGCTGAGGATCATCGCCTAATTTCTTTCATTACTGATAATTTACGTTTAATGGCAATGGGACAAATGTCGCCTCATGAATTAGAGGGACTGCTAGAGCAAGAAATTGAAGCTATCCAAAACGAAATGCTTTTGCCTTCACGCTCACTACAGCGTACAGCAGAAGCACTACCTGGCTTCGGTATTCTTGCAGCAGTTGGTGGCATCATTATCACCATGCAGGCCATTGATGGCTCAATCGCTATGATTGGTTATCACGTTGCAGCAGCTCTCGTAGGTACATTCATTGGTATTTTCGGTTGTTACTGTGGTTTAGACCCACTAAGTAACGCCATGGCTCAGCGAGTAAAACGTAATATGACTGCTTTTGAATGCGTACGCGCAACCTTGGTTGCCTACGTAGCGAAGAAGCCGACATTGCTCGCCATTGACGCTGGTCGTAAACATATTCAGCTAGACATCAAACCAACATTCAACCAAATGGAGAAGTGGTTAGCTGAACAGGAGGGATAATGCAAAAACAAGAGCATGTAGTGTTCAAACGTGCCAAAGCACACAGCCATGATGAACCTCATGGCGGCGCGTGGAAAGTCGCGTTTGCTGACTTCATGATCGCCCTAATGGCGCTGTTTCTTGTGCTTTGGGTTATGCAGGTGGTAGACAAAGAAGAGCGTAAAGCAATTGTCGCCCACTTACATAGCTCAAGCGTATTCGACAAGAGTTACGGTAATCCATTTGATACTTCACAAAGTATCTCTCCTATTGACTTGGCACAGGACTCTTCTGTGCCAAGTAAACACAATTCCAACCACGTGGTAAGCTCATACTTTCGAGGTGACGGCGATGGGCCAGAAATCGACTCGTTGATTCCTGGTAACTTCGATACTCAGGAGCAACTTGCAGCGCTGGCGAAAATCATTGAACGAATGACCGCTCAGATTAACGCACAAGGGAATGTCAACGTAACCGTGACCCCACAAGGCTTACGTATCGTCCTTCAAGATGATTACAAACAGCATATGTTCAGTCGTGGTGGCGCAGAGCTGACCCCTTTCTTCGAAGACTTATTACTTGCACTTGCGCCTGTATTTCAGCGTGTGAACAACCCACTGATCATCAGCGGACATACGGATGCGATTCCATTTAAAAAACGCTTTGGTCGTCAATCAAACTGGGCGCTATCTGCATCTCGAGCTGATGTCGCAAGAAATACGCTGGTTGAAGGTGGCATGCCGGATGATCGCGTCATGCAGGTCACAGGCATGTCGGATAGAGCTCTGCTTAACCCTGATGAACCAGATTCAAGCGAAAACCGCCGTATCGAGCTGTTCGTTTTAACGACGCCAGCAGCCAAAGTACTCGAAACTCTTTTTGGTAACCACCAAGAAAGTGAACTGCAAAAAGCGAAAGATAAAGCCGAATTTAACCAACCAGTCATTCGACAAGAAGTCATCAATTACTCGGGTGATACGGCCACCAACGAAGTAAATATTCAAGAATTATAACCTCAAAAGGTCACCTCGCCTGATGGTGACCTTTCTAACTGAAACCTCTGTTACTGTGACTTTTTAGTTGAGTTCTATATGCACATAACACCATCCGAAAACAAAAAACGCGATCTGTTGAAGAAAGCCTTTTTATGGTTAATTGTCTTCGACTACCTTTTATTGGCGTTTTTCTTAACTCAGCTATCCAGTTTAACGCTTAACAATGGGACCATGATCAGTATGCTGCTCGTCGTCTACAACGTCTTACTCGTTTCTCTGTGCTTTCAAAGAACCAATAAACAGGACTCTTATATTATCTACCCTGTTTTATCCGCGACGTTGTTGGCATTTGTCTGCTTTCTTTATTTCTTTTTTTTAATTTAGATACCTGACTCCACCATTGACTTTATTTTTACTGCTTTTTCGAAGTGGTCGAGCCGATGGGTCTGAATCCACCACGTAGCCGCCTCCATCAACTGTTCAGGATCATCATTTTTGTTGGCGAAAAACGCATAAAATGAGAGCCCAACCTGCTCACCTTTGCTTTCGATCTTTTTGTCACAGACCTCTATTATTTTGTCTCTCAATGAAGCTCTCATTTCTATTCCCTTACGCTAGTACATACTCACTAACCATACGGTTGAAAGAAATCAGATCAAACGAACCTTTAATTTCAAAACGTACTCTTCCCACCTCACTCATGAAAAACTCAATTTCACAATCTAAGTCAAAAGTACCAGACGTCTCGATAGAAAATGCATTGATCTTGCTATAAGGCAGCGACGTGTAATCCACTTTTGAGCCTGTAATCCCTTGCACATTCGCCGCAATCACTCGCTTGTTGGTAAACACCACTTGGTCGCGAACCGTTTTAAAGCCCGCAAATACCGACTCGCCATCAATAAGAAACTTGTGAAAATCTTCCCTAACTTTTGATACCTCAATGGGTTTAAGCTTAAACACTGATGAATTGTCGAAATCGATCATAGTCATTCCTTTTTAGTTGATAGCGAACAAACTCAACGTAGCAGATACACAGACCGTTGCCTATCAGCTAAGTACCATCTTTCGATTTCAAACCTAGGAAAAATTCAACAAAGTGCATTACTTCCAGCCCTGCCGCCATAGCTCTGGATCTTTCAGGTCTTGCCAGTTCATCTCTTGCTCACGTTTACTCATAACCGCCTCAATGACACATTTCACAACATTGCCTTCTTCATCCAGCTCCATTTCTGTTACGACAAAGTGCTTCTCTTTATTTTTAGGTGACGTCGCCGTCCATTTGCTGTGCAATAGCTTCTTGGGGTGAATTCTATTCATAGTGGTATACCAATTTAACTAACATCTTTATGTATACGACTGAATACCAAGAGAGAATCAGATTTTATTTTTAAGCATCCACGAAAAGAAAAAGCCGCAAAAGAGGTCATCCCCTAATGCGGCCTTACTTGCAACCCAATTAGGTCTTTTGACCGTTCAAACGAGGGGTTAAGTACTGACTCTGTAGCAACTGCAACGCCTTACCAACCAGCACAATCACTACCGCGCCGATCAGTACTGGCGTGAACAAAAAGCTCCACCCCTGCCCAGAGGCCATGATCAAGATAGGATTTGCGCCCGCAGGTGGATGCGTTGTCTTCGTAATCAGCATCGCTGACACACCTAACCCAGTCGCAATCGCCAGCGTGATTGGCGTGATCTCAACGTATTGACTAAACGCAATACCGATAGATGCCGTAATGCAGTGACCAATGATCACATTTTTTGGTTGAGCGAGAGGGCTGCTAGGCACCCCAAACACCAACACCGCCGTAGCGCCAAATGGCGCCATGAGAAGTACAACCTCAGTAAGAGACACCTCGGCGTAAGACAACACACCAATAGCCAATGTCGCACCAAGCCCCGCGACCAACGATAAAATTAAATTATTCATAAACACCTCAAAGTAGACCGAATTGTCTATAAATTAAAATAGACAAACCTGTCTACCTTTGTCAATATGTGTTTGTAGAACTTTTTTGAGGGCGTAGTTATGAACAAAAAGAAACAGTTATTGATCGACACCGCTTTGTCGCTGTTTTACAAACAGGGCATCAACTCCATTGGCATCAATGAAGTCCTTAAAGTATCTGGCGTGGCTAAACGCACGCTGTACAGCCATTTTGAAAGCAAAGAAGCGCTCATCCTTGCCGCACTAGAACAACGCCACCAAATCTTCATGGCGTGGCTAGAGGAGAAACTGTCATCAGCACAATCGAGCACAGACGTGATCGACCAGTTGTTTACCGCGCTTAACGGCTGGTTTCATGGTTCTGAGGAAAAATTGGGCGAGTTTCGCGGCTGTTTTTTCATCAACACGTCCGCCGAATTCAGTGACGACCGCGGCGAGATTGCAACGTATTGCCGCCACCATAAACAACAGGTTCGTGAGCTAATTCAACGCTATCTCAAATCAGACAACACATCATTACTCGATGCCATCTGCATCATGAAAGAAGGTGCCATCACCACCGCTTACATGACAGAAGAGTACGACGACGTCACAAAGAAATGCGTGGAAATTTTGCACAAGCTGTAACGGTAAGAAATCAAGAAACGAAACGACCAAGCACCAAACTGGCGAGAATGTTCAGAAATGGTAAGGTTATTTTATCCACCTAATGAGACACGCTTGATATGAAAATTGGCGAACTGGCGCAAAAAACTGGCCTTGCTCCCTCGCGTATTCGATTTTACGAGCGCATCGGGCTGCTAAAAACCGTGACCCGTAAAGCCAACGGGTACCGCGAGTATCCGCAAGAAGCACTAATGATTCTGGACATGATCACAACGGGTCAGCAAGCTGGCTTCAGTTTGGATGAACTAAGTGCCTTACTGCCATCCGACCTTTCTAACTGGGATCATCATCAGTTATTGACAACCTTGCAGCAAAAAGTCCAAGAGCTCGACGAGCTTGAGCGAAAAATCGCGCAGAGTAAAAGCAAGTTAAAAGAAGTACTTAAAGAGATTGAAGCTAAGCCAGATGACATGGACTGTGCAATGAATGCAAAACGCGTCATGTCTCAACTTGGTCAAACGATTCTGACCAAAGAAAATCCCTCAAATAAAAAATAAGACCGTCACCAAATCAAAGCAATGTTAACAAGCGAAGCTTTACTCTTGATGTTGGGTTAAAGATTCGCCAATTCCCCTGCCAGCCACTAAATTGAGTCTGTAAAAACCATTCGCCCTTAGCTCAGGTGTGCCATCTCCTTGTTTCTATACTCAATAAAAAATCAATCCAATTTATCTTCAAAATGCGGGTTGACCTTAAACCTAACTTTAACGTTAGGATGAATATCAAAGCAACACAGCGGGAGATTGGTGAATGCAAACGATATTGGGTGCAAGTGGGCAAATTGGCCGTGAGCTGGCATTAAGCCTAAAACGAGACTTTACGAGCGACATCCGATTGGTGAGCCGCAATCCACATCGAGTCAACGAGACGGATCAACTGGTAAAAGCGGACTTGCTCGACGCGAAACAAACATCAGATGCCGTAAAAGGTTCTAGTATCGTTTACCTTACTGCAGGGCTACCAATGGATACCCAACTGTGGGTGGAACAGTGGCCAACAATAATGCGTAATGTCATCGCCGCATGTAAAACTCATCAAGCAAAGCTTGTTTACTTTGATAATACCTACATGTACCCGCAAACGGATACGCCTCAACAAGAAGATGCACCATTTCAGCCCAATGGAGAAAAAGGTCGAATTCGTGCGGTCATTACTGACATGCTGCTAGAATCGATGAATAAAGGAGAAATCGAAGCCGTTATCTGTCGTGCTCCGGAATTTTACGGCCCGGGGAAAACGCAAAGCATCACTAATTCCGCCATTATCGATAATCTACTTAACCAAAAGAGTGCAAAAGTGTTTTTACGTGATGACACCAAACGCAGCTTAATTTATACGCCAGACGCAAGCCGAGCGATGGCGCTAATTGGGAATACGCCCGATGCTTACGGACAAACTTGGCATTTGCCTTGCGATGATCGTCGACTGACGTATCGGGAGTTTATCGCTGTTGCAGCAAAGGTTTTTAACGTTCAACCGAAATACAAAGTCATCAAGCGCTGGCAATTGTGGCTAGCTGGGCGATTTAATCAAACCATTCGAGATGCAGCCGAGCTTTTGCCTCGCTACGAATCTGACAACCTTTTTGTTTCGGATAAGTTTCAGACTCGTTTTCCAGATTTTAAAATCACCACATTCGAACAAGGCTTGACCACAATTCAACAAGAAAAAGCCAATGACCAGAAACCTCTTTAAGCAGGCATTGATAGGAACTTTTTGATGAAAGATAACACACCGGCATCATCCCCAGATCGTTGGATCATATACGGAGCCAATGGTTATACAGGCGAGCTGATTGCGAGAGAGGCCGTAAAACGGGGTCACCACCCAATCCTTGCAGGTAGAAGTTTAGAGAAAGTACAAAGCCTAGCGGCTGAACTAGGGCTGCAAAGTCTTGCTTATTCTCTTGAGGATAAAAGCAGCGCGGTCCAACATATTTCGGGTTCCTCACTGGTATTAAACTGCGCAGGGCCCTTTTCTTCGACGGCAAAACCGATGATGAAAGCGAGCCTAGAAGCTGGCGCACATTATCTCGATATTACAGGTGAGATCTCTGTATTTGAGTTTGCACAAACGCTGCAATCACAAGCAAACGAAGCTGGTGTCGTATTGTGCTCCGGTGTTGGTTTTGATGTTATTCCAACGGATTGTATTGCAGCCACATTGAAAGCTGCGCTACCAGATGCAACACATTTGTCTCTCGGTTTTGACTCTCGCTCTGGTTTTTCTCCGGGCACGGCGAAAACGTCTGTCGAAGGTTTGGCTCAAGGCGGTAAAGTGCGGCTTAACGGAAAAATCACCACCGTTCCGCTAGCGTATAAAGTTCGCAACATTGATTTTGGTGACGGCGAAAAACTTGCGATGACCATTCCGTGGGGCGATGTTTCAACCGCCTATTACACCACGGGGATTGAGAATATTGATGTTTTTATTCCCGGATCGCCAAACATGATAAAAAACGCTAAACGAGCGAATTGGGTTCGCCCCCTTCTCGGCATAACCTGGGTACAAAGTCTCATAAAAAGCCGTATTGAAAGAACCGTAAAAGGGCCGAATGAGGAGCAAAGAAACCAATTACCCACATATGTGTGGGGTAAAGCAAGCAACAAACTCGGACAAAGCAAAACAGCACGAGTACAAACGGCCAATGGCTACAGCTTAACCGTAACGGGATCTCTGGCGATTGTAGAACACCTGCTACATACAAAGCCTGAAGCCGGTGTATACACACCCTCTAAGCTCATGGGCTCCAGTTTTGTGTCGCAGCTTCCCGGTTCTAGTGACATAACCATTGAAGAGTAAACAAAAAGGCACCTATCGGTGCCTTCTGCATTAACAGGGGTTGAGGCCATCACAACTCGTGTTCGGTACGAGCGATGATGTCATCCTGCGCGTCTGGTGATAGCGCGGTAAAGAAGGCTGAATAGCCCGCAACTCGTACGACAAGGTCACGATATTGCTCAGGGTTCTTCTTCGCTGCCAGCAAGGTTTTACGAGAGACGATGTTGTACTGCACGTGCCAACCTTTGTGGTGATTAAAGAAGGTACGAATCAGCATTGAAAGCTTGAGCTTATCCCCTTCTGAAGCGACAGCCGCTGGGCTTAACTTCTGGTTAAGCAGCACACCACCCAAGATTTTATTGGCTTGAATTTTACCGACTGAGTTGTACACCGCCGTTGGTCCCAAACGGTCAGAGCCCGATGCTGGACTTGCGCCTTCCGCCAGTGGCGTTTTCGCTTTTCGACCATCTGGTGTTGCCATCGTGGATGCGCCAAATGGCACGTTGGCAGAGATGCTCGATGTTCCCGCGTAGTAGCCACCACCAATTGGTCCGCGCCCATGACGTGTGTTGACAAATTGCGCCAACTCATCGATATAAACTTGGTAAGCATCAGCCAGCAATTGGTCGACATAATCGTCGTCATTGCCGTATTTTGGCGCGAAGTTGATTAAACGTTGGCGAAGTTGTTCGTTCTCAATACCATCGAAGTCTTCTTCTAATGCTTTTGCCAGTTCCGTTTGGCTGATTTGCGCTTCTTCAAACACCAAATGTTTGATCGCCGCCAAACTGTTACCTAAATTGGCGATGCCCACTTGCAGGCCAGATACCCAATCGTATTTCGCTCCGCCTTCTTTTACGGTTTTACCACGCGACAAACAGTCATCCACCAGCGATGAGCAGAAAATATCTTGCGCTTGCTGCTCAAGCACACTGTCGACTACGGTATCGATCTCTATCGATTTACGTGTGTAGTAGCGAATTTGCTTCGCCCAAGAAGCGGTGACTTGCTCAAAGCTCTCGAAGTTACCTTTTGCTAGCGACTTATCATGCGGCAAGAAGGCTTTGCCCGTCGTTGCATCCACACCTTCGTTAAGCGCAGCCAGTAAAATACGCGCAAAGTTAATGAAGCTCATGCCCGTGCAACGGTAACCCCATTTGCCTGGAACAGCGGTTTCAATACAGCCAATAGACGCGTAGTTGTAAGCGTCTTCTTTCTCGACACCTAGCTTGATGAACTCTGGAATGACGATTTCATCGTTGTTGAATGCAGGCATACCGAATCCGCATTTGATCACTTCAATACAGCCCATCAAGAACTCTTGATTCAGACCTTCATGATAGCGAACACTCAAGTTCGGCTGTGTGGAACGTAGCTGACCACAAGACTCCAAAATCGCCCAAGATAGCGGATTTACGGCGTCTTCAGGTTCCCCATCCTCATTTAGCTTTTGGCCTCCGATACAGACGTTTTGATACAGCGGAGAACCTGCCGACGCTTTTGAGTGCGCGCCAGAGCGAATCTTGTTTACTTCAAGCAATT
Organism: Vibrio sp. Y51_MX_L26; assembly: GCF_024181935.1. Lineage (NCBI taxonomy): Bacteria > Pseudomonadati > Pseudomonadota > Gammaproteobacteria > Vibrionales > Vibrionaceae > Vibrio > Vibrio sp. Y51_MX_L26. Next base: position 35,304 of record NZ_JAMZAS010000016.1, on the reverse strand, counting down.
TCAACCAACAGCTTTGCAATAGCTCAAGGGCGAACGCTTTGTTCATCGCACCACTTTCAAGATCACGCACATAGTAGTCGTTTAGGAACTGGTCCATCCGACCGAATGAAACAGAGTGGCCATTCGATTCAATTTGCAACATCAACTGCACAAAATAGCTCAGTTGCAGAGCTTGCCAGAAGTTGGTTGGCGCATGGAAAGCCACATGACGACAGTTTTCTGCGATTGTCTCCAGTTCCGCTTTCCTCTCTGGTCGAGTTTCGTTTTGTGCCATTTCCAGAGCGAGATCGGCGTAACTCACGATGTGCTCCTGAATCGCAAGCAAGACAATTTCGACGGACTTATAAAACTGCTCTTTCTTCAACCCTTCATACGTCGACACGTCGTTATTAGCGCGATGCTGACGAACCTCATCCAGCAGACCGTTCATACCGACTTTCAGGATTTTTTCGTTATCCACCGCAAGGTGCGCGTCGCCCGAAGTCATGTTGCCTTCGGCTTTAATGATGGTGCTGGCTAAGATCTCTTGCTGCTCGTCGGTAAAGAGTCCATAGCAGCGATCTTGAACCGTTTTACCGCGCCAGTATGGCGTAATGGCGTGAATGCTTTGTTTGTCTTCTTCACTTACCGCAAAACCAGCCCCAGGTCGGTCGGCCAGTTCGTCGATTTCCGCTTCAATCCAACGCACCGTGTATTCAGGGAAGATCGGCGCAGCGCGTACTTTGCTCGCTTGGTTACCGACAATCAGCTCGTCGTGCTTAATCCAAATGGTGCGAGTGCGTAAGTGCTCTTGTAACGCCAACGCTCGTTGCACAATCACAGGTTTGTCTTCATTTGCCTGATACGCTCGAGTATAAGCCTCTGCGCGCTCAGTACAGATAGGCGGCGTTACGATGTTGACCAGTGCAGATTTGTGGGCTTTGATTCGCTCAGGAAGGGTATGTAGGTCCATGGTTAACCTCTAACAATCACGTTAAGTTGAGTATGTTCGCTTGCGTATTGCATTGCGTTTTCTAGCAGTTCTGGATTATTTAATGGTTTGTCAGAACACTCGTAAGGCATATCGAGCAAACGGTATTTATTGATGCCGAGGGTGTGATACGGCAGCAAGTGAAGTTCTTGACAGCTTTCTAATGAAGCAGCGAAATCAATGATCGCTTTGAGCTCATCAATGGTGTCATTGAAGCCCGGCACAACTGGCACGCGAATCACAATGCGTTTTGCAATCGGTGCCAATTTTCTAAAATTGTCTTTGATGCGGCTTAACGATCCCTTCGCCCAGCGGAGAAACTTTTCTTCGTCGGTGTGTTTAAGATCCGCTAACCAGCAATCAATATACGGCGCGACTTTTTCTACGTTTTTCCACGGAACATGCATGCACGACTCCACCGCCGTAGACACGTGGTTTTGATGCAAACGTTCGGCAAGTTCTGCCACAAGATTTGGCTGCATCAGCGGCTCGCCACCAGAAAACGTCACGCCACCTTGGCTTTGATCGTAAAAAGGCTTGTCTTTCATCAACACTTCAAACAAGTCGTCCGATTTCGCCGCTTCTCCACATATGCTGAGCGCTTGTGTTGGACATACGTTTCGCAGCGCAATGATCTGCGCTTCGCTCATGGCTTTTCGATTGATGATGATTTGATCGTCAATGCGTCGGATACCATCGCTCGCCATGTCGCCGTTTACGGTTTGTTTATAAGCCGACACACAAAGCTGGCAGTCCGCTATACAACTGCGCTCATCAAACAGCAGAGAGTGCTTTTCACTGCGGCTTTCTGGGTTTTGGCACCAAGGGCAGGACAAACTGCATCCCTTCAGAAACAGAATGGTGCGAATACCATCACCATCGTGAGTCGAGAACCTCTGAATATTGAAATACATTGCTGTCCGCCTCTTGGTTTGCTCTTCTACTTTTCACGCTTTTCTTTTTCTGAAAGCTTCACTTGATAATGAAATATTGCCACTTAACTTTCGTTTTGTGAAATTATTATAGTTTCAATTGAAATTACAATTGATCAAAATCAAGATCTCAGCGGATTGTCAGATCTATAGTGATCCCATCATCAAAACGAAGATTTTGTATAAGGTAGAACCCATGATCGAACTCTATTTAGATACTGCTGACGTGGCAGAAGTAAAACGCTTTAACCAATGCCTACCTCTGAAAGGGGTAACCACAAATCCAAGTATTTTGGCGAAGTCAAAACAAGGCTTGAACCAAACCTTAGCTGGCATGCAAGAAGCGCTAGGGGGCACACCCCGTTTCCATGCTCAAGTGGTGAGCACAACTGTAGAAGGCAAGGTGGAAGAAGCGCGCCAAATCCATGAATTACCTTATGATATGGTCGTCAAAGTGCCAGCAACCGAAACAGGCTTATCGGCAATTAAGTTAATGAAAAAAGAGGGAATTCAAGTACTCGCCACTGCTATTTACTCTGCTCAGCAAGGTTTCCTTGCGGCATTGTGCGGCGCTGACTATCTTGCGCCTTATGTGAACCGTATTGATGCGATGAACGGAAACGGTGTAGAAGTGGTCGCAGACCTGCAATTGCTACTGGATCAAAACCAACTGCCTGCAAAAATTTTGGCAGCGAGTTTTAAGAATACCCAACAAGCGATGGAAGTGATGAAGTTAGGCATTGAAGCGATCACCTTGCCTATCGATGTGGCCGCGCAGATGTTTTCTCATCCAGCAGTTCAGCCGGCTGTCGATCAATTTGATAAAGACTGGAAATCCGCGTTTGGCAATAAACTTTCATTTGAAAGTTAAGCGTAAAATTATCGAAAGTCCCATTCCTCCTCGACCGAGGGGCTTTTGATATGGGAATCTCTGAGAAAAAGTAAAATTCGCGCAGGCAACTGTTTATAGATACGGCTTACGAAGAGATTCCCACCTCACTAATCTCGCCTCTACCTTCACGCAAACTACTCTATTCGTAACATCACTACTGACGAAAAACGCTCGTTCCACGAGAAAAAAATTTTGCTTCAAGCCGACAAGCTCACAAGCGCAACGCATCAATAAGTCTGTAATTATTAATTTTATCTATTGGAAATGAACACTGTTCATTTATAATCAGCGAACCTAACGCAGTAACAAGGAATCCACTTCATGAAACGCATTGCGCTTCTCTTTGCCATGTTTGCATTACTTTCTGGTTGTAGCAGCATGTCGCCAGAACAATGCCAAACCGCAGATTGGTATCGCGTCGGCTACCAAGATGGCCGCTCAGGCAACAACCCAAACATTTTGTACGAATACATTAAAGACTGTCGCGAAGCAGGCGTAACGCCAAATCACGTTGAGTGGCAAGACGGTTTTGATAAAGGCACCATTCTTTACTGTTCGCCAGACAATGGTTACACGGTGGGTGTAGAAGGAAAAACCTACTATGGCGTTTGCTCTAACGATCTTTTCCTTAAAAACTATCAGTTAGGCCATCAAGAATATCAGCGTCAACAACGCATTAACGCATTAGATGCGGAGATATCACGCCTTGATCATCAATTGGATGCAAACTTAGATAAAGACAACGCGAAGCGTATTAGAGAGAGAAGAAAACAACTGGCGCGTGAGCGTGCATCACTCATCTCGCCAGGAGCTAATTACTACTTTAACTTTTAGTCGCGACGGGCTACAACGCTAGGGTCATAAAGCGGCTGTTTGGATCAGGTTGATAGTCATCAAACGGCTCGCAGTACGCGAAGCCATGTTTTTCATATAGGCGATGCGCGGGTTCAAAAAATGCCATCGACCCAGTTTCCAAACTTAAACGTTGTATCCCCTGATGTTTCGCTTGCTCAATCACGTGATTGAGTAAGCGGGATGCCACGCCCTGTTTTCTCGCCAATGGTGTCGTACGCATCGATTTCAACTCTGCGTGACCACCTTCTAGTTGGCTCATTGCCACACATCCCAATAGCTGATCACCATCCCAGCCCGTCCAAAACGTGATTGAAGGCAACTTCAACTTGCTTACATCTAACGCATGCACGCTCTCTGGTGGCGATGTCGCGTACATGTCCTGTAAATGCTCTTCCAACAACGCAATCACCTGCGGCCGTTCTAAATTGTCGATTTCAATTCTCATCTTTCCATCCTTGGTATTTTTCTAGTTAAAGCGGCTGCATCATGATGTGCTGCGGTCCAACGGGGCCGCCGTGGTAAAGCTCATTGGTATCTTCAAACCCTGATTTTAAATAGCACTGATAAGCAGGTATGTTGCGGCAATTCACGGTGAGATAAAGCGCATCAAACTCGGGATAATGGCGTTTGGCGAAATCGGCAAACTGTTGAATGGCTTGCTTGGCGATGCCTTTGCCTTGATGACGGTGATCCACCAGCAAAGCACGCACGCCTAAACTGTTTTTCGAGCAAAAATCGTATTTCTCGTTGTAAGCAGCATCAAATAGAAAAAAGCCAACCACGTCATCGTCCGCCAAAATCAGATGCGGAAGCTCTGTGGGTTCAAGACGTGTAAGCATTTCACCCACATCCGCGACCGTAAACTGCGATTGCTCTTCTAGCACGCTAAGTTCGCAAGTTTGTTCATGTCGCTCAGGCGAATACTTTTCAATAGTAATCATAATCTTCCTTGTTGTTTTTATGCTCAATTCATACAGGGTATGTCGTAAATAGAAATACCTAGTGTCGTATTTCCCACTCGCAGGCAAACGTTTAGCACTCTATTATCCTCGCCATTCGATAGAGAGGTTTCCATGTCCCGTTTTTTACTTTGTAGTTTTGCACTCGTTTTACTCTACCCTACTGCCATTGATTTGTATCTTGTTGGTTTGCCTCAAATTGCGTCAGATCTCAACGCCAGTGAATCTCAGTTGCATATTGCGTTTTCGATCTATTTAGCTGGCATGGCTACCACCATGTTATTCGCGGGGAAAATTGCAGACTCTGTGGGACGAAAGCCTGTTGCCGTCGTCGGCGCGATGATCTTCGTGCTCGCGTCTTTTCTCGGCGGGATGGCTGAGCAACCAAACACTTTTTTGATTGCTCGCTTTTGCCAAGGCATCGGAGCTGGATCTTGCTATGTCGTCGCATTCGCGATTTTACGCGACACGTTAGACGATGAACGCCGCGCGAAAGTATTGTCGATGCTCAATGGCATCACCTGTATCATTCCAGTGATCGCACCCGTGATTGGTCACTTGATTATGCTGAAATTTCCTTGGCCGAGTTTGTTTACCACGATGGCAGGAATGGGCATTCTCGTCAGTGTATTGGCCATTTTTGTTCTCAAGGAATCACTACCCAGCCAACAAAGTGAAGAACAGACAGCGCCAGAGAGCCATCAAGAGACTTTCTTCGAGCGATTTTTTATCAGTAGGCTGATCATTACTGCACTTGGAGTGACCACCATTCTGACCTTTGTTAACGCTTCACCAATTGTCGTGATGAGCATGCTTGGTTTTGATCGCGGTGGCTATTCTTCCATCATGGCAGGGACTGCGACGATCAGTATGTTGATTTCGTTCTCGGCGCCATTGGCATTGGGGATTTTTAAGCAGCGAACTTTAATGATGACCTCTCAAGTATTGCTCGCTTGTGCAGCCATCGTGCTCAGTGCTGCCCATTTCCATGATGGACAATCTCATTACTATGTGTTCGGACTTGGGCTGATTTGCGCTGGCTTCGCTTGTGGCTTTGGCGTGGCCATGAGCCAAGCGCTCAGCCCATTCTCTCAACAAGCTGGCGTGGCGAGCTCACTACTGGGCATTGCTCAAGTTTGTAGTTCCGCGTTTTATATTTGGTTTATGGGTTTCATCGGCGTTAGTGCACTGAATATGTTGGTGTTTATCTTAGTGTTAGGTAGCGTAATCAGCCTTGCTCTAATACTATTGATTCCAAAGCCTGTTCACGATACCCATTATGAAGAAATCCCTAGCGCGACTTGATTTAAACTTACTGTTCACTCTGCAATTATTGCTGCAAGAGCAAAGCGTCTCGAAAGCCTCGAAAAAGCTGAACGTTACGCCCTCTACCGTAAGTAAGTCGCTCAACAAACTTCGTCATTGGTTCGATGATCCTTTGTTTGTCAAAACACCTAAAGGTCTTGCGCCAACGCCTTTGGCGCAAAGCATGGAGCAAGATCTAGCAGAATGGCTGCAAATTGGCAGCCAGATTGCAGAAAAACGCAGCGATATTACGCCTAAAGGAGTGCGTTTTGATATCACGATTGAGTCGCCATTAGTGCTCACGGTGCTGGACAGACTCATCGTCGCTATCCACCAGCGATACCCTGAAGCGAAAGTAAAAACCAGTAACTGGGATTACGATTCACTCGACGCCATCATTCGAGGCGAGGCGGATATCGGTTTTACCGGCCGAGAAAGTCACCCTAGATCGAAAGAGTCGTTGGATCTTCTGCCGTATTTCTTGGATTTTGAGATTCTATTTTATGACCTGCCGATGGTGTATTTACATAAAGATCATCCGGCATTACAGCAAGAGTGGAATCTCGAGACCTTTCTGAGCTACCAACACATTAATATTGTTTGGGAAAAAAGTGAAACTTGGGCGTTGGATGAAGTGTTAACGGAACTAGGGCTACAGCGCTCTATCGGGCTGACGATGTCCAACTTTGAGCAATCCCTTTTTATGGCAGCGCAGCCCACGCATGACATGATCACCACCGCGCCGCACTATTGCAAAAGCTACACAGAAAAGCTGCATCTCGATTTGGTGTGCTTGCCAATTCCGTTAGACCAAACTCAACAAGACAAGTTACTGATTCCATTTACCATGATTTGGCATAAACGCAATGCGTACAATCCCAAATTGCTATGGTTGAAAAACACCATCAAGTCATTGTACGAACAACCATCCCTACCACAGTAACACTTAGGCTAAGGTCAGGTTTTCTCTGGTGATTTTTGATGATTTTCTCGCTCTGACAGCTATAACTAATCACTTTATCAACTAATGAAAAAGGTCGTTTGACGCTACACTCAATCCATATTTCTGCGTTAAGGGCCAAGGATGTCGACCTTTTTACTCACTGCTATTACGATGCTGGCGTTCGCCGCCAATTCATTATTGTGCCGACTTGCATTGGCCGAAGGGTTGATTGATGCAGGAAGCTTCACTCTCGTCCGATTGATATCCGGTGCGATTACCTTAATCGCATTGCTTGTCGTGAGAGGTCAGTGGAAAACCGATCGGCCAACTTCTCGCTTTCGCTTTTTTGCTGGCGTGGCTTTATTTGGTTACGCTGCCCTTTTCTCTTTCGCGTACTTACAACTGGCGACAGGAACCGGTGCTTTGCTTTTGTTTGGTGCCGTGCAACTGACGTTACTGGCCATCTATTGGTGGCAAGGTGAGCGCTTTCAGTTTCTCGAAATCATCGGTATCGGCCTTTCGATTGTTGGCTTTGTTTGGTTAATGTTGCCATCAACCACTCGCCCCGATATCAGTTCTGCACTTCTCATGTTGATTTCTGGCGTTTGTTGGGCTGCGTTTACTGCGCTCGGCAAACAAGCGCCTTCTCCAAGTAGTGGCATCACGTGGGGATTTATCGCTGCATCTATGATTGGCATACTGCTATCGCCGTTGATGCTGTCCTCAATCCATCTCTCTCTGGGCGGAATCTTGCTCGCTATCACGTCTGGCGCCATTGCATCTGGCCTTGGTTATACGCTTTGGTATCAAGTCATGCGTAAGCTCTCTTTACTTCAAGCCGCAGTCAGTCAACTTTCCGTACCAGCCATTGCTTTGCTGCTAGGTACCGTCGTACTCCACGAGCCTCTTTCACTACACACACTTTTAACCAGTGGCATCATTCTTGGTGGCATCGCTTTGGTTTTTTTATCTCGATCCAAAAAAGCAAGCGAACAATCGGCAAGCCGATAAAAAATAATAACTTTCCCTCTCAAATACCCATTCATCATCTATGCTTTTTAAAGCAGCAAAGCTCATTGCAGATGGTACGAGCGGCCTGCTTTAGTATCAGGCGAAGGGTATAAGGTGAGAATGGGCTCACACAACACGACGATTTTGTTTCAAAAGTGAGAATTGTCACAGATCGCGATTTTGCTCGTTTTAGGCGTTTCGTCAATAACGCCAAGGGCTAGCGCGAGATCGAGCCAAATACGCACTTTGTGTTTTGACAAAGGGTTTACAAAGCACACTTTTTCACCCGCTATATTCCGCCCCCCGAATTTATTCAGAACAAGATTCTGATTATTCACATAAGAAATTCATCAACTTATAACGATAAGCCTGAGCAAACTTTGACACTATGAACGACAAAATAAAATTCGCTATTAAAGTATCGCTTAGCCTGACTCTGGCTTATCTAATCCCGTTTGCCATGGGTTGGCCGCAAGCATCGACGGCCGCAACCACAGTGATGCTGATTGCATCCACAGGCAGTCGTCGTGAATCCCTCGCCAAAGGTACCTTACGTGTGTTCGGTACGTTGGTTGGCGCCGTCGTTGGCTTGTTACTGGTGGGATTGTTTGCTCAAGACCGCTTGCTGTACATGCTGAGCGTGTCGGTTGTGGTCTCTTTCATTTTTTACTTCCGTAATGCCTATCAAAAAGATCCAACGTTACTCATGCTGACCGGTGTGATGACGCTGATGATGTCCAATGGCGGTGACGCAGAAGGTGCGTTTCTTTATGGCGTTGACCGCGCTTATATGACGGTGTTTGGGGTGGTGGTTTACACACTCGTGGGGACTTTCTTATTCCCGACCAAAACAGAACAAAATCTAAGACAGCTCATCGAACAACTCAACCAAGCACAACGCGCGTTGTTCACCGCTATCCTGCAAAATTTCGAGCAAAAATCGGCAGGACAAGTCTCTCCTCAACAAGAGGGAGAAGAAAATCCAGAAGCAGGAGAGCCACAACCTAGCGTGGATTCTCTTATCGAACAGATGTTTGCCACCCAAAATGCGCTCGAACAGCGTTTTGCTACAGTCAGTGTGGAATGCAGCGACGTGTCGGCCTACATGAAAGAGTGGCGCTTGGCGGTTCATTTGAACAAGCAGGTAACGCAACAATTGACCGTTGCGGCGCACAGCCACTTTAGCCACCAGCAAGACCGTGAAAGCATCAGCAACTTTGATCAAGCCGTTGCGGAAATTGACGCGCTATTTGATACCTGCCAACAAGTCTGGGACGAAAAAGAGCCCGCTTTTCGTGCTCAAGAATTCAAAGTCGAATACAACCAAGCGTTGCTTGAAGACGCAGCGCACCTAGAGAAAGGCTCTGCGCTTATGCTGGGGCACCTCTTGGGGCTCATGCATCAAAACTTGTCGCGTTTGGCGGAGAGCATTAGCTGCATTGACTCTGTGACGAACAATGTCTCCTTTGACGTGCCACTGCCGAAACCGAAAGGCAAGTTTCTATGGTGGGACGCAGAAAACTTTAAAACCGCGGTCAAGACCTTTGTCACCTATTGGGTTGCAGGACTGATTTGGATTTATTTCAATCCACCAGGCGGCTACTCGTTCGTAGTCTTCTCGACCATGTTTATGTCTTTGCTGTCGTTCGTGCCTGTGCACCCGATTTTGTTGCTTGTGCTGTTCACTTTCGGCTTCTTGTTCGCGGTGCCTTCTTACGTCTTCATTCTTCCGCAATTGGATCTCGGGTTAGAACTTGGCCTGTTCATTTTTATCTACACTTTTATCGGCTTTTATCTGTTCAACGGGCCAGTGACGATTTTCTACATGGTGGGCTTGTTTGTTCTTGGTTTAGACAACAACATGTTCTATCACTTCGGGATCCTCATGACGATCATGCTGCTGTTCTACATGGTGGTGTTCATGATCATTTTCGCGCACTACTTCCCGTTTAGCTCACGACCAGAACACCTCTTTTTGACTATAAAAGAGCGCTATTTTAGGCACACTCGGGATCTGTTTGACTCCTATCAGAAGCAGTCCAGCTCGATTATTACGCCGCTCAAACGGGCCTTGCATTTGGTGACGCTCAACGTTTCATCGAAAAAGCTCAAGGTGTGGGGTTCGAAAATCAACCACAAACACTTTGACAAAACCACGCCAGAAGCGATTGGCGCGTTTAGCAAAGCGTGTGATGTACTCAGTAGTCATATCAACATCTTAATGGCCGCCGAGAAAAAGTTGCTGACCAATCCGTTGATTACTCAACTTCGCCAACAACACCGCGATTCCATCATTCCTTTGATGGCGGGCGCTTTAGCCAGCCATCAAGCAACACAAGAACTCGATTCCGTATTCGACCAATACAGTCAGGATTACCAAACATTCGAAGATAAACTGGAAGATTTTTTTAGTGAGTTGGATTTATCTGACTACGCTTATTCTGAGATAGCCGGTTTTTATATCTTGCTGAATTTAAAACGGAACGTGTTCGAAGCAATCAAGCATTGCAAGCAAACCTACGAGGATATCGATTGGGTGAACTTACAACAGAAGCGGTTTTAAAGGTGGGGATATGATGCTTCCAAAACTAACCAAACCAAGCCTCGCCATACTTTCTTTGCTCGGACTCAGTGCGTGTACCACTGTGGGGCCAGACTATGTTCATCCAAAGCAGGCGCCAATGCCAAGTGACTGGTCGGTGCAAAAAGCAGCCAAAGATACGCAGCAATCAGAGCAACAGCTACAACAATGGTGGCAGCAATTTAATGACTCAACTCTCAATCAGCTGGTTGAGTTGGCGAGCAAACAAAACCTCGATTTAGAAGCCGCGGGACTGCGTATTGTCCAAGCTCGTTCATTGCTTGGCATTTCGACTGGCTTGCAATACCCGCAAGTTCAAACCGTGTCAGGAAATCTAGCGCGTGCCTACGTGAATGATCAGGGTGTAAACAACGCCGCTCTGTCGTTTGATGCTGCGTGGGAAATGGATATTTGGGGCAAGTATGCTCGCGGTATTGAGTCGGCAGAAGCCGGTTATTACGCATCCATCGCGTCGTATCACGACATAATGGTCACCATCACCGCAGAAGTGGCGCGTAACTACATTAACTATCGCACGTTCCAAGAGCGCATTTTGCTGTCTCGTCGCAACATCGAAATTCAAGAGCGTGTCGTCCGCATTACACAGGTGCAGTTCGACTCTGGCAACGTTACAGAATTGGACGTTCAGCAGGCGAAAAACCAACTCTATACTACCAAAGCGGCATTACCGAGTCTCGAAGTCGCGATGAAACAATCACGTACCGCGTTGGCGTTATTACTAGGTGCATTACCGGAAGAAGTAGACGAGCTGCTGCAATCAGATGGAATGCATAAGCAAATTGCTGACTACGAAAAACAGTTCAAATCGACAGGCAGAAAATCGGCGTTATCGGGCACCGACGAGCGCTCCATTGTGCCGCGCCCACCGCTATTGGATACCCAAGTGGACGCAAACTTAGTGATGCGACGTCCAGATTTGCAAGTCTCTGAGATGCAAGCTCGCGCGCAGAGTGCGCAAATTGGCGTGGCGGAAACCGCTCTGTACCCAAGCTTTTCGTTGTTCGGTTCTATCGGTATCGACAGTACGGTTCCCGATGGCAGCAGTTTCAGTTTTAGCGATTCGCTCACCATGGTGGTTGGCCCAACGTTCAGTTGGAACATTTTCCAATACGGGCGCGTGAAAAATAACATTCGTTTCGAAGATGCTCGCTTCCAAGAAACACTGACTAACTACAACAAAAAAGTGCTGCAAGCCGTGAACGAAGTGACCAATGCGATCGAAGCGTATGACCTGTATTTGCAGCAAAAAGATTTACGTCTGCAATCGGTCAACTCTTCCATTCGTGCATTCAACATCTCCATGACGCAGTACGAAAACGGCCAAATCTCTTTTGAACGTCTGCTCAACTCGGTAGAGAAAATGACCCGTGCAGAAGACAGCTACGCAACGATCAAAGGGAACGTCGCGAACCAAGTTGTAGCGCTCTACAAAGCCCTAGGTGGAGGCTGGCAAACCCAAACAGGCAAACCCTTCCTCAGTGAATCTATTGCCAAGCAAATGACAGAACGAACTGACTGGGATGGTTATTTAAATGAAGAAAACCGCGTATTGCCGCCTTTGCGCCTCGAAACTCCGGATGAGACCAGTGATGAGAACAAAACGGAGGATCTCTAATGCCTCATGAACTTTCTTGGGGAGACATTTACTTTTCTCCTGCGCTACTGGTGCTCTTTCTCGCCGTCACGGCAACATGGATAACGGTGATGATATTGAACAAGACACGTTTGTCTCGCTTCATCGCTTTTCCGTCTCTGACGTTTATTGCCATCATGGTCGGTTATGTGGTGGCCATCGACAGCTTTTATATTCAATTTTAGGTGCCAAACAAGATGAAAAAACTATTCGTAATCGCACTCAATCTTGTCATTCTTGGTGGCGCAGCTTGGCTCGGCTATCAAAAATTTGAAGAGTATTTTAATAACCCATGGACACGCGATGGCCAAGTACGCGCGAACGTCATCAAGGTCGCACCGCGAGTGTCTGGCCCAATTGTGAATGTTTCGGTGCAAGACAACCAAGACGTGAAAACGGGCGATTTACTGTTTGAAATCGACCCAACTACTTACGAAGTCGCACTATCTCAAGCCGAAGTGGCGTTGGAAAAATCCATCGTGAGCTCTCGCGGTAAAAAAATCGAATACGATCGCCTTAAAGACATTCGCGCCAAAGACCGCGGAGCTGTTTCTCACAAGGATCTGATTCGTCGTGAAATCGCTTACGAAGAATCGCTACTGCAAATCAAATCTGCAGAAGAGCAATTAAAGTCAGCGCGCCTTAACCTCAGCTTCACCAAAGTTTATGCGACCGTCGATGGTTTTGTGTCTAACCTCGATATTCGAAACGGTACGCAAGCGGTCGCAAACCAGCCACTGCTGGCGCTGATCGACAAGAACAGTTTCTGGGTGTTTGGTTTCTTCCGTGAAAACCAACTCGCACAAATCGAACCGGGTAGCCAAGCACGTGTCACTTTGATGTCTCACCCAGACACGCCAATTGACGCAACGGTTGACTCTATCGGTTGGGGTATTGCGCCGAAAGACGGCACGGTCGGCTACAACCTTCTTCCAAACGTGAACCCTGTATTTCAGTGGATTCGCTTAGCACAACGTATTCCGGTGCGAATCTCAATCCAAGAACTTCCAGAAGATGTTGATCTTCGATTCGGGCTTTCTGCGTCCATCATGGTGATGAAAGATTCATCGGCAGAAAATGAACAGTAACTAAGTGAGAAGAACCATGGTCATTGGTAAAAAACTCAAAAACATTAATGAAGAAAACAACTTCTTCTATCTAACTTTAGCGCTGGTGATTTTGTTGCTAGGGAGTGCGATGGCACAAGTGGTAGGTGAAGGGACGATTGAACACATACTGCAGGCGTTCACGGTTCTCACGTTCATTGTCTGTTTTGCCAGCCTTCGCTTCGACAAAATGTGGTCTCGTTTCCTCTATACCCTGTTTGGCGTTTGGGTTCTTGTGATTGTGATCAAGACCGTTTTCAACATCCGAGAGATGAATGTAGTGATGCTTGCCCTCACCTTCGCGTTCTTTTTCGGCACTTTTAAATCCATCGCGAGGCAGATTCTTTTCACTGGCCACGTCAATAGCAACAAAGTCATTGGCTCAGTCGCGCTTTTCTTGCTGCTTGGTCTGATGTGGGCAATTGCCTATCTCATTCTTCTAGAGTTCTCACCAACCTCATTCACTGGGATGGAAGCCATTTCTTGGGGGCAGAATTTCTCTAATGCGGCGTATTTCAGTTTCGTCACCTTAACCACGCTTGGTTATGGCGATATCAGCCCTCTAACACCTCTGGCTCAAGTCGTGGTGTATTTAGAGGCCATTACAGGTGTGTTCTATATGGCGATTGTTGTTTCAAGTCTCGTCAGTTCTAACATTGATCATCAGGTAAACAAAAATGGATAAACAATCGGTAAAAATCGACAGTAAGCTTTTCATCAGTAATATGGTGGAATCGGCAATACGCATTGGCTTGATCTTCGTCTTGCTGATGTTTACGTACGACATCATCAAACCCTTCATTCTTCCCGTTATTTGGGGTGCAATTATAGCCGTCGCTTTAATGCCACTTACAAAAAAGCTGGAGCGTGCATATGGCGGTCGTAGAGGCCTGGCAGCCACAACGATTGCTTTACTTGGTATTGCACTCTTAGTCACACCACTTGTTATGGTGTCAGGTTCTATTGTGGATGGTGCAACGCATGCGCTTGAAGTATTGCAAAACGGACAAGTGAAGATCCCAGGTCCAAAACCTTCCGTTGCAGATTGGCCTGTCGTAGGTGATAAGCTCTATGAGGTGTGGACCCTATTCGCGACTAACCTTGAACAAGCGATTCAAACCTTTATGCCGCAGATAAAGTCCGCGCTCACTTCTTTGCTAGGCACTCTTGGCGGTGTATTGGGCAGTTTACTGCTTTCAATCTTGTCACTTGCGATTGCAGCAGGTTTTATGACGTACTCTGAATCTGCAGCATCAGGGCTAAGAACCATCGCTATTCGTACCGCTGGTGAAAACGCTAAAAGCTGGACCACGCTTATCGCTGCAACCATTAAAAGCGTACTGCTTGGCGTAGTCGGTGTGGCGGCGATTCAAGCCCTTTTGATCGGTGCTGGTTTCTTTGTATTTGGCGTTCCGGCAGCTGGTTTGCTCACTCTGATTCTGATGATCTTGTGTATCGCTCAGCTACCAGCGCTGCTTGCCGTACTACCAGTGATTGGCTTCATGTACATGACTCAAGATACAACGACAGCAACCATGTTTACTGTCTGGGTAGTAGTTGCAGCACTTTCTGAAAACCTCTTTAAACCAATGTTAATGGGACGTGGTGTCGACGTGCCAATGCCTGTGATTCTGCTCGGTGCCATCGGTGGTATGCTTTTCTACGGCATCGTTGGTCTGTTCTTAGGTGCCGTTATCCTGGCGATTTGGTATGAGTTATTTGTTTGGTGGTTGAGCATTGAGAAAGCACAACAGCAAGAAGAAATGGCAGAACAACAAGACGCTTCTGATGACCAATCAGAGCCTGGACACGGTGCAGGCATATAATAAATCAATAAGTTAGAAAGAAATTTAATCTATAACTTATGATATCAAACCGCTCTATTGCAGCGGTTTGATTCTATTTGGATCACAGTTTCCCCGTAATAAATGCGATAAAAATGACGTTCTTGTTAAATTTTCATACTTCTTACACTTGGGAGTTGCAATCGGGCAATGAACGATGCACTCTCGATGACCACTAATTTGCTTAGGATAAAAACAATGAAATTGATCAAGCCTTTAACTTGTGCGCTTGCTCTCGCAATGAGTGGCATGGCATTCGCAGATGTAACCGTGAGTGTTCCTGACAACGTTTCAGTATTAGCGGCTAACGGTGAAAAAGCAGACCTTTCGGGTGGTTTTTTCGCCTCGGAAAGAACACTAACGTTACCTGATGGCGTTAACCAAGTCGTATTTCGCTTCGCCCCTTACTTTAACCAAGGCAATGACCGTTTAAGTGTTGAAAGCGATGTTATCGTTACACGATTTGACGCTGCCAATACCGAGCTGACGCTACAAATGCCAGAATACCGCAACCTTCGCGATGCGGAAGAAAAGATCAAGGACTTAGATTGGAAACTGGTTGATGATTCAGGCAACACCGTCGCCGTTGAGCAAGACAAATTGATCAAACCGGGTATGCAAATCGGTCGTGATTACGTGCGTGAAGTGGAAAGCTACAACAAAACAGGCGGCGTTGCTGCTATCGCTGTTGCTGGTGCAGCCGTTGCTCAACCAGTCACACTGCCAGCAAAGATTCCTGAAGATATGAAACAAGCGAGAGCGACTGCGGTTAAATCAGATTCGACAGCAGAAGAGATGCTGCACTTCTGGTACCAAAAAGCAGACGCAGAAACCAAAGCTCGCTTTAAAGCGTACGTTAATCAACAATAAGTCTGATTAACTCTATCGATATTAAAAAAGCCACTTCATGTGGCTTTTTTGATCGAACAAGCTAGGACGCTTGAGCGACTTTGGTATTGATGATCATCATGTCTTCAATATGGTTATATCAATTTAACCAAACACTACCAGTAACGCTCATAGATGATATTGCCTCCTGTTTTAGGACGATACTTTTCCAACCCAAGACCTTGTAAGACTGGCAAGGTATCTTTGATCATCTGCGGGTTCCCACACATCATGACAAAACTACTTTGAACAGAGAATGGCACATCAGCAGCGTTGGACAGTCTACCCGATTCGATGAGTTCGGGAATTCGACCTTGTAACTGACCATCCACCACTTCCCTACTGACTATCGGGATGTACTTTAATCTGCCTTCATATCGTTGCTGTAGTTGCTCAATCAGATATTTGTAGACCAGATCTTTTTCGTAGCGAACCGCATGAACAAGCACAATTCGCTCATTATGAGGTGGTAAGTTTATATCATCCAGTAGCGATAAAAACGGTCCAATACCTGTACCTGTAGATAGCAGCCACAGGTCATGAGCCTGTTTAGGAATAGAATCGTGGATTAAGTCACCATGTGCGGTCTCACCAACATAAATGCTGTCACCAGATTTAAGCTTTTGGAGCCTTGGGGAAAGTTGTCCTTGAGGGTCCGCTACTATTAGGAACTCCAACCAATCGAACTGTTCACTTGGTGCATTAACCACAGAGTAAGCACGACTTATCAGCTTGCCTTCATCATCAAGCAAAGCAAGCTTGGTGAACTGACCAGCTTTGAAGGAAAGAGGCGCGCCAGATATTCTCAAACTGAACAACTCACCTGTCCAATCAATGCGTTTCTCAACTCTTGCGAGGTTGAAACCTTTGAGTTCAATCATGAGACACCTCCTACCTGGTTACTCTTAGTTAAACTTACGCCTTCAACTCGATTATGTAAAGTTTCTAGTTTACATAATCAAACCACCATTTCATTTCACATTTTAAAAACAATTTTATTACATATTAAATGATTACATCTAGAATAAATGCTCAAAGTGATAAGTCGCGTCGCAATTCGTGGCAATGCAGATGAAAAAGGAGCACTAAAAATGGACACACTGTTAAAGGACTTTCCCGTTATCACAGAGATCAAAGTCGCATGGGGTGAGATGGATGCTCTGCAACACGTCAATAACGTGGTCTATTTTCGCTACTTTGAGACGGCGCGTTTAGATTACTTCAACAAAATTAATCTGCTAGTCGACCTGCAAACCTCGCAAATTGGGCCAGTACTGAGCGAGACGCAATGCCGCTACAAGCTTCCTGTCACTTACCCAGACACGTTATTAGTCGGCTCGCGCGTGATCGACATTCAAGAAGATCGCATCACGATGGAATACCAAGTGCTGAGTAAGAAGTGGGGTAAGATTGCGACCATCGCGACCGCCACTGGTGTGGTGTTTGATTTTAAGAACAACGTAAAAGCGGCGATTCCAGACCACGTTCGCCAGTCGATTTTAGACTTGGAAGGAACTGTGGGTAGCACGCATCATTTAGAGTAGCAAGAAACGAGAGATTAAAGGCGAGATTCCCCCGACAGCGCTTCTTCAGCGCTGTCGGGAATAACGTAGGGCTAATCTTCTAGACTACGCGATAAGAGAACTAGCGTCATTCTAGCGAGCCAAAGCGCGACGAAGAATCTACATACCGCTTGCTGCAGGCCCATAGAGCTATGAATAGACTCAATACAATCTGAGGGTAGATTCTGAATCACGCTCGTTCCTCGCTGTTCAGAATGACGGTTCGAGTTTGGCTCTGAGCTCTACAAAACTATCTAAAAAAGCTATTTCAGAAGAACCTAAGTGAGTCACTCGGAATCTCGCTTGAGACGCATCAGCAGCGCGACTCTTCCAGCCTACGCGATAAGAAAAACTTCGTCATTCTAGCGAGCCAAAGTGAGACTAAGAATCTACTTGCCGCTTGCTGCAGACCATAGAGCCATGAATAAACTCAATACAATCTGAGGGTAAATTCTGAATCACGCTCGTTCCTCTCGGTTCAGAATAACAGTTCGAGTTTGGCTCTGACCTCTATAAAACCATCTAAAAAGCTATTCCAGAGAAGCCTAAATGACCATCCGGAATCTCTCCTTAAATGTAACAGCAGAGCTACTCTTCCAGCCTACGCGATAAGAAAAGCTGCGTCATTCTAGCAAGCCAAAGCGCGACGAAGAATCTACATACCGCTTGCTGCAGGCCATAGAGCTATGAATAAACTCAATACAATCTGAGGGTAGATTCTGAATCACGCTTTAGACGTAACAGCAGAGCCACTCTTAAAGCCCACACGATAAGAAAAGTGACGTCATTCTAGCGAGCCAAGGCGAGACTAAGAATCTACTTACCGCTTGCTGCAGACCATAGAGTGATCAGCAGAACGTCTCGATATACAGCGCTTCCACCTTATCTCTTGCCCATTGCGTTTTACGCAAAAACTTCAGAGAAGATTTGATCGACGGATCTTTCTTAAAACAGTTCACTCGAACGCGCTCATACAGGCCATTCCAACCAAAGTGTTCAACTAGTCGGGTGACGATTTTTTCTAAACTCAGCCCATGCAGAGGGTTATTCGGCTGTTCGTTGCTCATGTTGTTGATCCAGTAACGATGTAATTGGCGGGCTAATCTAACTCAAAGTGACCACTTAACCTAATGTTTTCACCTTCAAAGGCGTTTCGCTTGAATTACTTTACTCATCTCCCCTATAGTAGCTCAAACTTCACTAACATCCTTTTCACGATGAAAGCCCTCAACGACCTGAATATTTTTGTCGAAACCGCGCGCCAAGGCAGCTTTTCAAAAGCCGCCAACAGCATGGACATGACACCTGCCGCCATTAGCGCGTCGATCAAGCGTCTTGAAGGGCAAATCGGTTTCCCGCTGTTTGTGCGTTCGACCCGAAGCCTGCGTTTAACCTCAGAGGGCGAACTATTTTTAGACAAAACCACGCAAGCGTTGGCAACATTGCAAGAGGGGTTGGATCAGATCTCAAGTGCGCGTGGCGAGTTATCTGGTCAGCTGCACATTACTGCGCCCTCCGATTTTGGTCGCAATATGTTGCTCGATTGGGTGGATGAGTTCATCGATCTCTACCCAAATGTTTCCATCAAACTAGAGCTGTCCGATAGCTTGACGGATATGTACACCAAGCCTGTCGATATTGCGATTCGCTACGGCGAGCCGGCCGACTCCAATCTGGTCGTGTTGGCTTTGTGTGGGTCAAACGAACGGATCTTATGTGCATCGCCAGAGTACGTAGCTACACATCCAGAACTCACTTCTCCTGCCGATTTAATGCAACACAACTGCTTGTGCTACATGGTCGCGGATTCGGTCTACAACAAATGGACGCTCACGCGTGACGGCGAGAAAGAACAAGTCGTGGTCAACGGTAACTTGATGAGCAACGATAGTGACTTGCCACATCGGTTAGCGATCAAAGGCAAAGGCATTGCGAATAAATCGTTGATGGACATCAGCCGAGACTTAATCGAGGGAAGATTAGTGCGAGTG
The DNA here is from genome assembly GCF_024181935.1 of Vibrio sp. Y51_MX_L26. Taxonomy (NCBI): domain Bacteria; kingdom Pseudomonadati; phylum Pseudomonadota; class Gammaproteobacteria; order Vibrionales; family Vibrionaceae; genus Vibrio; species Vibrio sp. Y51_MX_L26. Next base: position 15,811 of record NZ_JAMZAS010000016.1, on the reverse strand, counting down.
TTACCAGAGTGGGATTGCGGCCCAGTGCCGCTCTACATGGTGTGCGCCGATCGTCGCTTACTGACGCCAACGATTCGGACTTTCCGCGACTTTATCCAACAAAAATGCTGCCAGCAACGCGCCAACGTGCTGGCAACCTTCTGTCATTAGGCGATAAATCGAAGAGGACGAATCTGGGTATATTCAACCCAATCGTTCTCTTCCAATGTTTCAAGAAACGTCGCCATGTGCGGGCTTTGCAAATGCTTATCCAAGGCCTCTTGCGATGCCCAAATTTCTTGGAACATAAATAGGCCTTCAACTTTCTCGTCAAGATACAACTCGTATTGGCAACAGCCTTCTTCTTTGCGAGTTGGCTCTAGTAAACCAGCAAGCAAGTTCACCACCTGATCCTTACTGTCTGGATAGGCTTTCACTTCTGCAACTAAGTGGATCATCGTTTTATCACTCTTTTGCGATTTATATATTGATTACAGGGCTCTACGTAACCTGCAAGTAAGCTCGAATTAGATCTCGGTGAATACGGTTTCTGCGTCCCAGCGAGACTTTGGCGTTTTCGCGTTGAAGTCATCTTCCGCGTGGTAGCCAAGCGGCACGATCACAACGCTGGTGTAACCTTTTTCACGCAAGCCAAATTCTTCATCCAGCACTTTGGGATCAAACCCTTCAATTGGCACTGCATCAATTTCTAGCGTCGAAGCACCCAACAGCAACGTACCCACGTTGAGGTAAACTTGTTTCTCCATCCAATGGTTCGCATCTTTCAGATCAAAACGGTGCATGTTCACAAAGTAGCTACGACCACCGCGCACAGCCGCTTTCGCTTCTTCGGTTGGGAATCGGCCATCTTTTTCTTCTTGCGCCATTAGCGCTTCAATGTAGTCGTTATCAATGCCTGTTTTTGCACAAAACACCAATACGTAAGAAGCGTTGAGAATCTTCGCCGCGTTAAACGCGTAATTCTCTTGCGCCGCTTTAGCGATGCGCTGTTTGCCTTCTTCTGTGCTTGCCAGAATGAAATGCCAAGGCTGGGAGTTCACACTCGATGGACTAAAACGAATTAGCTCTTTAACTGCGTCGATTTTTTCTTGAGGTAGCTTGCGCGTTGGGTCAAACACTTTCGTTGAGTAACGAGATTTTGCAGCTTGTACGATATCCATGAGTTTCTCCAATTAATCAATTTAAGCTGTGTAACAGCATAACCTCATGAGATAAAGGGAAAAACCGATTTCGATTAAAAACATTTTCAAAATAAATTTGAAAATAAAACGATAAGAAAGGCTTTGAGCGTTCTCACTGAACTTCTTCATCTTTTCGGCAATAATGCTTGTTTGCTCGCAACCAAACTCAACTCATGCAGCCTCAAGATAACGTTATTACATCCTTTCTGTGTAAAAAGCTCGGTCACAATCACCTGAGAATTGCCGGCGAATATTGGCACATTGAGAAGTTGGTTGCCTTGCAATGCATGATGTTGAAGGAAGCGCCTGACCTCCAAGAAGGCCTGCTGTGGTGGAGTAAAAGTGTTTCATTGTTCGACCGCCGTTTGTACGTCACATTTCAACATGGTGATGCCCAAATCCATCTGCAAGTAGAATGCAGAACGGCCGATATGCCAAATTGGGCGGAGTCGGTGTTTGGCTTGCTCAAAATGCAGTTGGAAATGCTTGAGCTAAGCGAATCAATACAGGTACAGGTTCACGCCAACAATCCACTCGCGGCCGATATTTTTCTAGGGGAAACGCGAGATTCTAAAACGAGTTCAAGCGTGTTTGACTTGGTGAAACATGTTTATTTGCTGCTTTCTCACCAGCCAATTGAACAACCAGAATTGCTGAGTGTTTTGAACGCCTTGTTCATCAAAAACAGCAATTACGCGCTCAAGTTAGAGCAAGCGGCAAGGCAACTGGGCGTCTCCAAACGCACCTTGCAACGTCGACTACAAGAAAAACAAATGAGCTACTCTCAATGCGTTGATTTCGCTAAAAGAAAGCAAGCACTCACTTTGCTCGCCGACACCCAACTCACGACGCAGCAAATCGCCTATCAACTTGGTTACGAAGAACCATCGAACTTTCACCGCACTTTTCGTCGTTGGTATCCGTTTTCACCCATGCAGTATCGCTAACAATGTTTGGATAACCGAACTCAGCTAAATCAGCAACCGATCCGCTTGTACTACGCCAAAGCCAATACCTTCGACGATAACCACATCGACCAACCTGTCGGCAAAATCTGGATGGAAGTGGACAATATTGCGTTTGAGAAAGTGGTCTCGGTAGAATGCCGTGACCGTGATGGCGCATGGCGGCGCTACCCCGCCTTCTTCGAGCGTTTTTTAAGTCATGGCACCGAACTCTGGGCAACGACCGAACTTCCGGTAGCGCATCCCCTTACCTTTCGCCTGTGTTATGAAGTCGATGGGGAACGTTACATTGAGAATAACCACCAGCGTGACTATGTGGTTTCTAAAGGGCTTTTAATTGGCGCAACGGAATACATTGTCCCGACTCGGCAGCTTATTAATATTGGGGCGCAATACACGCTCTTTATCGAACTGGCATGCCGACTTGAAAACGTTGCGAGGATTGACTGTTACGTCGATGATGACCCCACACCTCACGCAATGCGCTTGACCCAACACTCGCTACATTATGCTTGTTGGGTGCTGCAATTATCGCTCACTCAAACTGCAAAGCAGTGCCGTTTCCGCCTTTATGATGAATCCGACAACGAGCTCGCGAAAGAGCATTACCCGATACAATATCCTATTGTGCAACCGCTCAATTAAAACTGTCGGTCAGATCAAAGTCGCCGCTTCGTGACATCATTTCACGTCTTTTTTGGCGTGAAATGACACTCTCAATTTCAAACCTTTGCTTTATCGTTTCTGCATTGCTGCATAACGGAGGCAAAAACTGTGTTTGAAACTCTACCTAACCCAATGAATAAAATAAAAATACTTCCTTTCGCGATCGCTCTTGCTCTTTCTGGCTGTGGAAGCGACGAAACCACACCAATCGATACAGGCAGCCACGTGGCATCTCCTGATTGGCAAGATCAAATCATTTACTTCCTGATCATCGACCGTTTTAACGACGGCGACAGCGCTCTTAATGATCAAGGGCAAAACGAATTCGATCCAACTTCGGATAAAAAATTCAGCGGCGGCGACCTCGTTGGCGTGAGTGATAAGTTAAGCTACATCGAAGATCTCGGTGCCACATCGATCTGGATTACTCCGCCAGTTGCTAACCAATGGTGGGATGCGGAGCAAAACTACGGCGGCTACCACGGGTACTGGGCGCGCGATTTCCAAAAAGTGGATGAGCACTTCGGCGACCTAGAAAGCTACCAAGCGTTAGCACGCGAAGTGCATGCGCGTAACATGTTCTTAATTCAGGACATCGTGACCAACCATGTAGGCAACTTCTTTACCTACGATGATCCTTACAGTTATGATCCAAGCCTACCTTGCCAAGGCTTCCGTTTGATTAAAAATGCTCTACCCGCCGGGCAAGAACTGCCGTACCCACTCAACATGAACGAGTGTAAAACAGACGGCACAGGCAGCTACCACTGGACGCCAACCATCACCGACCACAACGATCCGGTACAAGAAAAAACCTGGCAGCTCTCTGATTTGGATGACCTTAATACGTCCGATCCTGAAGTACGCGCTTATCTAAAAGAGAGCTACCGAAAATGGATTCGCGAAGTCGGCGTCGACGGATTCCGTATCGATACGGTGAAGTTTGTTGAACACGATTTCTGGAACGATTTCCTACACGCCGACGATGGTGTGATGACGCAAGCGGTTGATACTGGTCGCGATAACTTCCTGACCTTTGGAGAAGTCTTCGAAACATCTACGCCTTACAACACCGAAGGCGAAGAGAAGATGCTGACTTACATCGGTGAAAGTGGCTCGCCGAAACAGCTAACCTCGGTACTGAACTTCCCATTTCAAGCGACCATGACGCGCGTATTTGCATCAGGGCAACCGACCGACTATTTGCGTTTCCGTCTTGAGAAAATGATGGAGATGTTCCCGAATCCATACATCATGCCGAACTTCATTGATAACCACGACATGCCGCGCTTTCTGTCGCAAGGTAGCGTGAATGACATGAAACAAGCACTGATCACCATGATGAGCGTACCGGGTATTCCTGTGATTTACCAAGGTACAGAACAGGCGATGTCAGCGGCGCGTGATGCGATGTTTGCTGGCGGTTACCGTGAAGATGGCAACTACGTAGACTCGTTCGACCAAAACAGTGAAATGTACTTGTTCATTCAAGAACTTGCCAAGCTACGCACTGAAAACAAAGTCATGACACGTGGCGAAATAAAAGTGATTGGCAGCGATAAAGCGGGCGCGGGCGTCTTCGCCTTTACCCGAACGTTGGATAACGACGAGGTCTTGGTTGTGATGAATACATCCAACTCGCCGATGTTGATGAACCAACTCGATGTAGAACAAGTTGGCGGCACCGTCTTCAAACAACAAATCATGTCGAACTGGGCAGAAGCTCCAGAACAGTTAGTCGCAGATGAAAATGGTAACGTAACCCTTGAGCTACCAGCCAAGTCTGCAGTGATTTACTCAAAAACAAGCAGCAATCAATCTGTAGATACGCCAGACCTCAACATCCAATTGGCGCAAGATTGGGAAGGACAAACCATCACTGGTGATATTGTTATCGCGGGTAGTGCGAACGCCAACGAGAAGCTGAACCTTGTCGTCGACGGTAACTTGGAAACAGCGCAAACCATTACTGTAGGCGCTGATGGTCGGTTTAGCGTCACGCTGTCGACTCGTCACTTTGCAATTGGCGAACAACAACACCGCTTCGCGATTTATTCCACCGAGAAAAAAGCAGGCATCGAGGACGTGAATTTTGTCTCGAACCTAAGCTGGTCAAACACGCCAGACGACACTATTGATGACGCAGGCGATGCGCAAGATGGCATGGGCGGCCCTAATGGTAACTACTCATTACCAACCGATCCAACGTTCGACAAAGACAACAGCCAACTCGCGATCAACAAAGCAGAAGTGTTTACCGTTGGCAGTAACGTACGTTTGACCTTCACCATGGACAAGATCACCGACACTTGGTTACCACCAAACGGCTTCGACCACGTGGGTTTCACCATCTTTATTGATTTACCGGAAGAAGCCGCAACCAACTTGTCTGAGCTACCGAAGATCAACGCTTCTATGCCAAGCGGAACCTGGAGTCGTAATGCGGTTGTTTTTGGCTGGCAAAGCTCGATTTACAACACCAAAGGAGCAAATGCGACGACATGGGGAGAAGCGGTCACGCCAGCACCAACAGTGACAGTAGACAAAGCCAATAACACTATTTCGATGGACTTTGCGAGTGACGCGCTGGGTCGACCTGATTCACTGGATGGCATTCGATTCTATGTGACGACTTGGGACTTAGACGGCCTTTCGGCAACTTACCGTCCGCTAGAACAAAACAAAGGCCCTTGGAACTTCTCAGGCGGCGCATCGGATGAAAGTAAGATTTGGGACGACTTACCAATCATCACCTTGTCGGAATAAACCGTTAAATAAGACACCGCCCAGCGTTATGACTGGGCGGTCATCAACAAAAGAATGCAGAAAGACACTTCTGCTCGTTTTTATTCTAGCTAAAGAATGATTTCACCCACAGCACCAAACTGTCCCAAAGCTGACCAAACCACGAGCCCTCTTCCACCGCTTGGCTGCTGACCAAGGGATAACTCGCCACGGTACTGTCATCGCTTTTCCAAACGACCTTACCAATCTCATCCCCTTGCGCGATCGGCGCAATCAACGGTTCATTTAACACCACACTCTTATCAAGCCCAGCCGTCATTGAACGAGGCAGAGTGAGATAGGCATCATTAGCGAAGATCGCCTCAACTTGATTGGCATTTCCCTTCCAAACGCGAACTTTAGACTCAACCTGCCCTTGTTTGGCAACTTGTTTGGTGTCATAAAAACGAAAACCATAACTGAGCAAATTCTTGGATTGGCTCGTTCGAGCCTGTTTACTTGGCGTGCCCATCACTACCGAAATCAACCGCATTTTCCCTTCTTTGGCCGAGCTCACCAAACTGTATCCCGCATTGCTGGTGTAACCGGTTTTGCCCCCGTCGACATCAATGGAATTGTCCCACAGTAATTTATTGCGGTTGTACTGCGTAATGTCATTCCACTTGAAGACTTTCTCACTATATAGCGCATACACAGCGGGAACATCGTTGATGATCGACTGCATGAGTTTTGCCATATCGGTGGGTGAGGTTTGGATGCCTTCACTATCGAGACCATGGGAGTTTACAAAATAAGTGTCTTGCAGCCCTAACTTCTCAGCCCAACCATTCATCAAGGCGACAAAGCCGCGTTCACTGCCAGCAACGTGCTCAGCCAGTGCAACGCACGCGTCATTACCCGATTGGATGATCACGCCGCGCATTAAGTTCGCAACACTAATTTCATCTTTCGGTTTGATGAACATTTTAGAAGATCCGGGAAACTTGGCCGACCACGCGTTTTCGCTCACGGTGACAACATCATCCCATTTCAAACGTCCCGCTTTGATTTCTTGCCCAACGACGTAAGCGGTCATCAACTTGGTTAAACTCGCCGGAGCAAGGCCTGCTCGCCCGTTATGCTCGGCAATAATGGCACCGGATTGAAAGTCCATTAATACGTAACCTTTTGCCTGTAACTGAGGTGGGTTGGGCGTAACAACGGCAAAAGTAGGTACGCTTATTAAACAAGTCACAATAATCCATCGAGCCAGTGACACTTTCATCCGACTTCCTCCATGCTCTCACTTTGTCGCAACTCTATTGAGCATAGCTCACTCAACCAGTTGCACCAGTCGCTAATCGTTTCATTTTCTTGAACTTACATTGATTTGACCAAGGTATAGAACTGACGAAGCGATTTGGAAATAGCATTGGTTCTTCACGCCATTCGCAGTAAAGTAGCGCTACCCCTCAATAAGGAAATAAAGATAACAATGAACGCTCAATCATTTATCGACGCAGGATTGCATTACACTCCCCACAGTTATACCGTTCCTCTGGATTACCAAGACGTGAGTAAAGGCACCATTGAAGTCTTCGCTCGTGCGGTTTGCCTAGTTGGCGATGAAGAATCGACCAAACCTTGGTTGGTTTACTTTCAGGGCGGGCCAGGCTTTCCCTCTCCGCGTCAAAACGGCAATAACGGCTGGGTAAAACGCGCGTTGCAAGAGTACCGAGTTTTGCTGCTCGACCAACGCGGTACGGGCAATAGTTCGATGGTTAATCATCAGACTCTGGCTCATTTCACGCCGCAACAACAGGCCGAGTACTTAAGCCACTTCCGAGCGGATAACATCGTGCGCGACGCGGAATACATTCGTGAGCAATTTGGCGTCGAAAAATGGGCGATCTTAGGTCAAAGCTTTGGTGGTTTTTGCTCCCTCACCTATTTGTCTTTGTTCCCAGACAGCTTGCTACAAAGCTATATCACGGGTGGCGTGCCATCAGTCTCGCGTCATGCTGACGATGTGTATGAAGCCACCTTCAAACGCACCATGGAGAAAAACCAAGCGTTCTTCCAGCAATTTCCCAATGCACAGCAACTTTGCCAAAACATTGCCAATCACTTATTGGAGCAAGAAGAGTTTCTGCCAAATGGTCAGCGTTTTACTGTCGAACAGTTCCAACAAATTGGGATTAACTTTGGTGTCAGTGATACCTTCTTGCCAACTTATTACTGGCTAGAAAGTGCATTGATTGAAGTGAACGGCAAACAACAACTTCGTTATGAGTTCTTGAACGATATGTTGGCGCAGCAAAACTTCCAAACCAACCCGATTTACGCCATTTTGCATGAATCGATTTATTGCCAAGGCTTTGCGTCAAATTGGAGTGCACACCGTGTTCGCCAAACCCGACCAGAGTTTAATTATGAACCTGGCAAGCCATTTTACTTTACGGGGGAAATGGTCTTCCCATGGATGTTCGATCAATACGTCAACCTCAAGCCACTAAAAGATGCCGCTGAAATATTGGCCGCGAAAGAAGATTGGACTGCGCTGTACGATCAAACACAACTGGCTCAAAACAAAGTGCCTGTCAGTTGCGCCGTTTACGCCGATGATATGTTTGTGGAAATGGATATCAGCCGAGAAACGCTCGCGTTAATCCCAAACTCAAAAGCGTGGATCACTAACGAGTACGAGCACAACGGTTTACGTGCCGACGGTGAGCGCGTTTTAGATAAGTTAATTGCGATGGGGAATCAAACCGCCGCTAATTTGAAATAAATACTATAAAAACGCCTCTTCTAGAGGTAAGAGGCGTTTCATTCCTACCATCTTGTTTTTACGAATCTCTTACGCGCTTGGTCATACGTTTCGTCATCACCCGGTAGCCCATTTTATGATAGAAATCCTCACCTTCATGGTTAAATGACGCCACGGTTAAGCCGATTTCTTCTATTCCTTGAGCACACAAATCACTTTCCATCTTATCCATCAGCGATAAACCTATTCCTAAGTTTCGATGGTTCTCTGAAACAATAAGCTCATTAATAAAACCAACGCGTTTTTCTGGTGAAATCAGCGACTGAACGTTACGAACCGAACCAGAGATAAAACCGACGACCTTTCTTTGCGAACAAGCAATAAAAGCGCTCACGCTCCCGTCAAAATACTTTTCGAAGGTGCCATATAATTCTCTTAGTTGCGCCAATTCCTTGGGTGGACGATAGAAGTTCGGTTCAGCTTCATAGTGCGATGTATCGAGTTCAACGAGTAATTGTTTGAGCAAGGGAGCATCTTCTTCCCTCAGCCGCCTGATATAAAACTGCTGCATGTCCTTTCCTTGCCAACTGATCCGATTATTATTTTGTAGCTCTTGCGCACAACTTTAATGAAGAGCCGAAGAAGGAATCACAGTACAAATTTAAACCAAAGGTGTCGAGTTCAACTTACCTTGTTCTCTACAATTTATGCTTATAATTTGAACACATAGCGATTTTACCCGCGTGACGCTTTGCCGCATCAAACACCGCTACATCCTGCCTAGCCATAATATCCGCATAATTTGTCCGTATTTCCGACTAATTTAGTCAGGTATACTTCGTGCCGCTAAAATTTTAAGGTCGTTGACCACCTGTATTTTTAAAGGAAACCTCATGAGTCAGTATGTAGTTTGTGCGCTGTACAAGTTTGTTGAGCTGAATAACTATCAAGAACTACGCGAGCCATTACTTGCGTTGATGGAAAAACACCATATTCGCGGAACATTACTGCTGGCAAGTGAGGGCATCAACGGCACTGTTGCCTCTGATCGTGCAGGTATTGATACGCTACTGGAGTGGCTAAACAACGAGCCTCGTTTGACAGGCACCGTATACAAAGAGTCGTACTCTGAGACCCAGCCATTCAATCGCACCAAAGTGAAATTGAAAAAAGAGATCGTAACATTAGGTGTTGAAGGCATAGACCCTCGCCACGTAGTGGGTACTTACGTGAAACCTCAAGAGTGGAACGATCTTATTGCTGATCCTGAAGTGTTTGTTGTCGATACACGTAATGATTACGAAATCGAGATCGGCACATTCAAAGGCGCTGTAAACCCAAATACTGAAACCTTTCGTGAATTCCCAGACTATGTAAAAGAAAACATGGACCCGGAAAAGCATAAGAAAGTGGCGATGTTCTGTACCGGTGGTATCCGCTGCGAAAAATCAACTGCTTACATGAAAGAACAGGGCTTTGATGAGGTCTACCACTTAGAAGGCGGCATTCTAAAGTACCTTGAAGAGGTACCAGAGGAAGAGAGTATGTGGGAAGGTGATTGTTACGTGTTTGACGGTCGTGTTGCAGTAAACCACCAGCTAGAAAAAGCAGATTACGATTTATGTAACGCTTGTCGTCTACCGATCACTGAAGAAGACAAACAGTCAGAATTGTTCGAGCAAGGCGTGAGCTGCCCGAAATGTCACGGCACACACTCAGAAGAACAAATTGCTCGATTCCGCGAACGTGAAAAACAAATTGTTCTTGCAGAACAACGAGGCGAGCAGCATGTTGGTGGCGAAAGTGCCAAGCAAAGAGAAGCTCGACGTGCCGCTAAGTACGCACAAAAAGAAGCTCAGCGTAAACAAGACTAAGCTCGACTCTAATTCTATTTTAAGCGAGCTGCCGTAAGGTGGTTCGCTTTTACTATGCACCAACACTCTTTCAATACAATTTTGTATCCTTCACCAAAACCTCTAGTTGATTGTCTCTTTTGCCTTCGGGTAGCCCCACCATCTCATCATAAGCACTTTGATGTACTAAAACCTGCTTATTTGCTTTGATATTCTTGCACTTCTTTTGCATCTCGATAAGGGAATGAGCCCTCAAAAAGATACCGTTGTCGTCAGTGATGAATTGCGCTTTTCCATCAACTACGACAGATGCTTGATACAATGCGAGATCAAGCGAGTGAATGATCAATTTATCTACGTAGAAGAACTTTTCTAACTTACTCAGTGGTATCGACATGTCTCACCTCCTTGTGAGCAACCTCTACGTTTTAATGAACAAAACCGATCATTAGGTGAGATCTCTTCGGGTCATTTGCGTACAACATCGGAAACAAAGAGGATTCCGATGCAAACAATCAATGTCGTGTGGTTAAAACGAGATTTAAGACTGACTGACCACCAGCCCTTAACACAAGCATTGTCGTCAAAGCACCCAACGGTACTTTTATATATTGTTGAACCGTTGCTGTTAAACAACCCTCACTATTCTGAGCGTCACTGGCGATTTGTTTGGCAATCATTGCAAGACATGAATGAGACGCTCAAAGCCTATGGACACCGCATCACCGTTCTGTTTGGCGATGCCTTAGCATGTTTTCAATCAATTCAAATGCAATATCAAATCAACGCTGTGTTTTCTCATCAGGAAATAGGGCTCAACTGCACCTTTGAGCGCGATAAGCAAATTGCCGACTGGCTGCATGAGCAGAACATCACGTGGTTTGAGTTCGAGCACGGTGCTGTTATTAGAGGAGCAAAAGACCGGCAGGGTTGGGACAAACATTGGGATTTGGTCATGAGAGCCTCCATAAGCCCTCTTGAGCTGCAAACCAACTTGTTGCATTCATTGGATGCAGAATCTCTCGGCTGCGCGTTTTCGCCACCTTCATCCTGGCTATCAAAATGCAAAGGAATGCAAACGGGAGGGAGCCAACTCGCTTGGAAAACACTGGAGGACTTTTTCAATCGTCGAGGTCGTGATTACTATCGAAGCATTTCTAGTCCCACAGCCTCACGTACAGCCTGTACTCGCCTTTCTCCATACCTCGCTTGGGGTAATATATCCTTGCGTGAAGTTTATCAGTACCTATTGAAACACTGGCAAGTTGTTGGGTTTCGTCGCAGCTTAATTGCGTTGTCTTCACGGCTGCATTGGCACTGCCATTTCATACAGAAATTCGAGTCGGAATACGACATGGAGTTTTACTGTGTTAACCGGGCTTACGAATCGTTGATTAAACAAAGTAGCACTTTCGATGAAGAAAAGTTAGCAGCATGGAAATCTGGATATACTGGCATACCTTTGATCGATGCCTGTATGCGCTGTTTGCATCAGACTGGCTATATAAACTTTCGCATGCGCGCCATGCTGGTTAGTTTTCTCACTCATCACATGAACATGGATTGGCGAACTGGCGTGACGCATTTAGCGCAACTATTCCTCGACTTTGAGCCTGGTATTCATTACCCACAATTCCAAATGCAAGCCGGGGTAACTGGGACCAATACAATCCGGATTTACAACCCGGTTAAGCAAGCCCAAGAACATGACCCTGATGGCGCGTTCATCTATAAATGGGTGCCTGAATTGCAAATGGTCCCCACCCCACTATTGTTCGAGCCCTGGACAATGACACAGATGGAAACCGTCATGTACCACTTGAAACCGGATAGCCGTTACCTAGCGCCTATTGTCGACCTAAATAGCACAGCTAAAGACGCAAGGGAGCGTCTATGGGCATGGCGGAAACGGGCCGATGTAAAACAAGAAGGCAAACGGATTTTAACGCGACACGTGAGGCCATCGAAAGAAAGCAGGGCTCGTTGATCATCTTTTCATTTAGATGCGTACAAACGAAGACATTCTCTAGGGAAACCGTTGTACCCCCAACTCGTAAGGAACACATTATGTTTAAACGTATCTTGGTTATCACGGCTACATTGATGGCGACTTTATCTTTTATGCTTCCCGTCAAGGCTCATGAGCATGGCATGATGAAGGCTGATATTGTCGACGTTGCCACTGAAAACGGCTCTTTTAATACACTTGTCGCTGCAGTGAAAGCGGCTGATCTAGTCGATACACTCAAAGGAGAAGGCCCATTTACTGTTTTTGCACCAACGGATGACGCTTTTGCAAAACTGCCTGACGGTACAGTCGATATGCTCTTAATGCCGGAAAACAAAGACAAGTTAGTATCCATTTTGACTTATCACGTCGTCCCAGGGAAAGTAATGGCTGCCGATGTTGTTAAGCTGGACAAAGCGACTACGGTTCAGGGCCAAGATGTGATGATTAAAACCATGGGCGACAAAGTCATGGTCAATGGTGCAAATGTAATGGCAACCGATGTGAAAGCTAAAAACGGCGTCATTCATGTTATTGATACCGTCATTATGCCTAAATAACATGATTCAGAGGGCGGTGTATTCCGCCCTTTAAACGGTGCTTCTTCTATCCTTAATACTGCCCCTTCCCACCTTCAACCCAACAACCAATCACTCATTCACTCCAACTATAAAAAAGACAAAAACAACATCAAAACCAACACCTTAGAAACAAAAAAGCACAATATTAATGAGATTGGCGTACCGTTACCTTTCAATTTGAGAACATGATTCCATGTCAGTGTCGTTTACTTTTCCACATGTAAATTCTTGAGCTAAATTTTGGCTGCTCAATCACATTTCGGCAAACCATTCGAAAGGGTGGGACGCAAAGCTTCCGGTCTGTCAGCATTCCATCATCAAAAGTAATGCTCATGATAGCGGGGTTGCCATGTTGCAACACTACATTATCCAAAGTATGGATTCATGCAGCGTTGCTTCGTGCTCAGCATGCGCCGAGGTGTGACATTAATTTGTCAGCCATAACAGAGGACATGTGATGAAATCCTTTCCAACCAAATCCGTACTCACGTTAGCACTTGCAAGCATTAGCTCAGGTGCTGCGGCTCACGGCTACGTATCAGAAACCAATGATGGTGTCGCTGCAAGTCGCGCGGCACTATGTAAGTATCCAACACCTGATACTAACGAAAAAAATAATAACTGCGGTGCCATTCAATACGAGCCACAAAGTGTTGAAGGTCCTGATGGTTTTCCACAAACAGGGCCTCGCGATGGAAAAATAGCAAGTGCCGAAACCGCTCTAGCTGCCGCTCTTGATGAACAAACTGCCGACCGCTGGGTTAAACGTCCTATTCAATCAGGTACACAGACTTTTGAATGGACATTTACCGCTAACCATGTGACGCGTGACTGGAAATATTACATCACCAAACCTGATTGGAACCCAAATGCCTCACTATCACGCGACTCGTTTGATCTGACTCCTTTCTGTGTAGTCGACGGCAATATGGTTCAACCTCCAAAACAGGTGAGCCATCAATGTAATGTGCCTACGCGAGAGGGGTATCACGTCATTCTGGCGGTATGGGATGTTGGCGACACAGCGGCTTCATTTTATAACGTGATCGATGTGAAATTTGATGGTGACAGTCCAGTCATTCCAGATTGGACGCAAGGCGGTCAAATTATTCCGACGATGGATTTAAATGTTGGAGATTCGGTTTATACACGCGTATTTGATCAGGCGGGTGAAAACATAGCTTATCGAACCGAGCTAGAAATTACCGATGCAGTCATGGGCAAAGCGAAAAATTGGTCTTACGCTCTAGCAACGAAGATCAACCAAGAGCAAACTAAACTGCAAGCTGGACAGTATGCCGAGGATAAATTCACTCCTGTTTATGGTACTAACCCGGTGTACCTGCAAGCTAATAGCGGCCTTGAGCGTGTAGAAATCGGCTACAAGATAGAAACTCCCGCTCCAGAGTACTCACTCACAGTAGATGGCTTAGCAGACGAATATATTATTGAGTCAACACCGACAACGTTGGAGCTGACACTAACTGCTGAAGGCGATTTAAACGCAGAACTCACCGTGTACAATCACCACCGTGAGCCACTTGCAAGCTGGGCAGACGAAATGAAAGACGGCTCGGTGGAGGCTGTATCGCTCGCTTTAAGCAAATCAGAGCCTGGTCACCATATGCTCGTGACTCGTATTAAAGACAAAGATGGTAACTTGGTGGATCAGCAAACGCTCGACTTTCACTTAAAAGAAGAGTCAGTAACGCCACCACCATCTGGCGAGTACGATTTTGTCTTCCCTGAAGGGCTATCTAGCTACACGGCGGGTACAAAAGTGCTTGCAAGCGACGGTGCCATTTACCAATGTAAGCCCTTCCCATACTCTGGTTACTGTGTACAGTGGAAAGAAAGCGCAAACCAATACGAACCAGGAACAGGTTCACATTGGGAAATGGCTTGGGATAAAGTCAACTAAATCGCCCTTTGAACGTTAAGTAAAAAGAGCCTCGCTATGAGGCTCTTTCATTATCAAACGCAAAAATGGCAGTTTTCCCGATCTAAACCATGAACACCTGACAAATTAGCCAAATGAGCCCGCCCTTCAATCAGCCCCATTTCATAACCTTCCAATAGAACGGTTTGTCGCATTGATAAGCGCTGAACAGGAAAATTATCTGGTGGTGCAATCACTCTGACATGCGTTCCCGGTGGAGGATTACGAATAAATTCCAACGATTGATTGTAGTTATCTGCACGTCTTAACATCGCGTCCGCCATTTTAGGATGTTCGGCAAATAACTTCTTCATCAGCCATGTGGTTTTTACTGGCTTCTTGGCATAATTTAGCGGGTGAGAAAGCACAACGGTTATGTCGCGAGCTCCGCGACGATAAGCCTCACGCACCGGGATAGAATCTGCAACCCCGCCATCGGTATAGCAGCCTCCAGAAAAGCAAGGGGTATGCTTGTATGCAATGGGTAACGCTGTTGTCGCTTCAATCGCATGGTGAAAATTATCACGCGTCACGCGATAATAATCTGCCTGTCCTGTATCTACATTCGTCGTCGCTGCCAGAAAAGGAATGCCATTAAACAGTTTATTTTCATCGACGGGATACAAACGATTAGACTCTTCAAACAGCCACTTCACATCAATGAGGTCCCCACCTTTAACGAATCGAGTCGGATCAAAAAAGCGTTTACTCGTTGCCAGCTTAGTAATGACATTAATGCTGCGATGCGGATAGTCGGTCAAATAACCAATCAAGTTTGATGCGCCAGCAGATACACCAATGGCAAAATCAAACGGTTTATAACTCTGCTCTAAAAACGCATCTAGCACTCCGCTTGCGAAGACACCTCGCATCGCGCCACCTTCCACTACAATTGCTTTTGTTGCCATATTTCCCCCATTATTCTTGCCAAAAGAGTAATGAAATTCGTGCAATCAAAACAATTGAATATTCTTATTATTGAAATAGGTGAAGTCTATTTATTCCCGAATTCAACTGCGAAGTGCGACACTCGCTAATATCAAGCAGCCAATGCCATTTCTTTAAATACAATTGCTGGCTGCTTGAAGTCTAAACATTTTCTCGGTCGATAATTTATCCGCAAT
>NZ_JAMZAS010000015.1:0-87054 GCF_024181935.1 Vibrio sp. Y51_MX_L26 | reverse complement strand
GTTTGAATTGACTGTGCTGAATCCGAAGATTCAATGGTCACTTCGTTTCATTGAAACCTAATTTGAAACCGAAGTTTCTAATTGGATTATCATCAACGAGTGCCCACACAGATTGATAGGTTTATATTTTTAAAGAGCTTTTCTAACTTATCCAGCAACTTAGTTGCTCGTCGTTAGGGGTGCGTATCTTACTCCGCACCGTGAGAGAGTCAAGCATTTTTTCAAATTTCTTTTTCTCTCACTTCCGACTCGCTGTGTGACTTTCGTCTCACTCCGTGTCGGTGGATGCGCAGTATAGGGAGTTGAGAAATTAGTACAAGCGTTTTTTGCAAAAAAACTTTCAAAAGGTCATTAGTTAGCCAAAAGCCTGATATTTGCATATTTCTTCGTCACATTTGAGACATATCACAGCAATTGGTTGGAAAAACACCAACCATATACGTAAGATTCATGTGTCTATTCTGTTAATGGACAATCGATCTCTTTATCACTATGTGTAGTAATTAAAATGACGTCTAAAAAAAATCTGATTTTATGTGCTGGGCTGGCCGTCGTTGGGGGAATCGTCTTCTCTCAAGTCTCCATCCCACCAGCCTTGAGTTTTCTCATTGGTGTTATCGCTACTGCTTTTTTATTTTCATTTTCTAGCCAGACACCTTCTATTCAATCAACAGACTCGGATCCATCAACTAAAACTCTGTATGTCGGCAACCTTCCTTATAAGGCCAATGAGAGTCACGTTCGCGATTTGTTTGCTGAATATGGACAGGTCTATGCAGTACGCTTAATGAAAGATAAGCGCACTGGAAAAAGAAGAGGGTTTGGTTTTGTCGTGATGGCTGCGGCAGATGCCAAGCCAGCTATCGCTAAACTGAATGAAAAGGAATATATGGAGAGAACGCTAAAAGTGAGAATTGCGAACGATCCTAAACACCCGGATGGTGGTAAACCAGAACAGGATTAAAACCTAGCTTCTTTAAACAAATGTTCAGTGCATCTTCCTGCCAAGGAGTTGCACTGGCATAAATCGACTTACTTCCCTCTTCCGTATCCTCAATTTCATCACTGAATAGTAATGCTTTTACTCGACGCGCAATGGCCGCACCTGAATCAATTAAAGTAACGTCCCCACCCAAAGCTTGATGAATTTCCTCTTTGATTAAAGGGAAGTGAGTACAACCGAGCACCGCAACGTCTACTTTATCGCGAAGCGGAAGCAGGATTTTTGTCAGTTCGTCTAGAGAAACGCTGTTGCCTCGCAACTTCTCTTCGGCCATATCCACCAAGCGAGTTGATCCCAACAGCTCAACTGGTTTGCCTTGCGCAAAGTCTCGTATTAACTCGTGAGTATATTGGCGTGTTACTGTCGCCGGAGTAGCGATCAGCCCCACCCCTTTTGATGCCAAAAGCGATGCGGGTTTAATCGCAGGGACAACACCAACAACGGGAATAGATAAATTTTCGCGTAGGGAAGGAAGCACTATGGTGCTTGCCGTATTACAAGCAATGACAACAATGTCGACTTGGTGTTCTTCGACTAATGAAGAGACCAGTTGGTTAACTCGTGAAATGAGTACCGCCTGATCGAGTTCACCATAAGGGTAAGCCTGATTATCGAATAAGTATAAGTAGTCAAGCTGCGGCAATAGGCGATGTATCTCTTGGAATACAGAAAGACCACCAACACCGGAGTCAAAAACTAGGACTTTTTTCTTACTTGCTACTCGCACGAGCCTTACCTAAAGAACAGAAACGTTGCGATCATACTGCTTAGATTTGTTTTGGCAATGCTTTAGCATGGTATCTTTGATGGCTGAATCTATCTCCAGATTCTACATCTCGCTTCGTCAGCTCGATATGCCCTTGAAAAGACGGCGAAGACGTGACCAATGTGTGAAATTCACCATTTTCCCCACAGGGATCAATTTGACTTGGTAATGACTCTATTAGGACTTTGTCATACCAGCGACCACACCACTCTGGAGGGAGAACACTTCCGTCGATGGTGATCAACATCGTTTGAATACCACGCTCTATGATTTCCATCGCTAGTTTGTCGCTGCTCTCCCCTAATAGCGGAAAGACGCACTCCCAGCCAGCAGGTTCAATATAGCTGCGTCGGTACTCGGCAATGCCATTGCAAAACATATCGCCAAATGCGACAGCTTCTATATTCAGACCACTACTTTGTAATGCATTAACGATGGTCGATTGATAAATGTCGTTACTCGGAAAGACTTCAGGCAGTTCGATAGTAATGAGCGGAAGCGCAAGTAAGTCTGCTTGCATTTGTACAACCTCAAGCGGAGTTGCTTGGAAAGGGACTTCTTTCCCTACGTAAGTCGTGTACAAACCGACAACTTGATAATTTGGATTCTCGTTAAGGCGCTCAAGCGTTAATGTCGAATCTTTACCGCTGGACCAACTGATCACCACTTGCTTGGGTTTCTTCATTCGATTTTCCACCACAAAATATTAAAAACCGCCCGAAGGCGGTTTGTGTTCATTCACGATTAGAATTCGTAGCCAACGTTTAGATAGTACGCTCGCTCAGCGGCAGGGTAACCTTTTGCCATCTCATACTCTTCATCAAATAGATTATCGATACGAGCGCTAATAGAGGTCGACTCATTCGGATAGTAAGTCACAGCCGTATCAACCAACGAGTAAGAAGAAAGCGTGATATCTTGTGAAGGCCAAGTGCTGTAATCCACATCTGGACGCTTACCTACGTACTGATAGCTAACCGACCAGTCCACTTTATCGAAGCTCACTAAAGCGTTCCACTTATACATTTCTTTAGCGCGGCGCTGCAACTGATGCCCTTTATCGTCTTCAGCATCTTTGTAATCTGCACTCAACTGGTGTTGCACAATCCCTGTATCAAACTCAGCAACAAGCTCCACACCTTGGATACGTGTTTCACCATCGACATTCAAATATTTGTATGTGGTTGGATGGTAATCGATAAGATTCGTGATTTTATAGTCATAACCCGTGACGGACCAAAAAACGCCTTGTACATCACCGCTAAATGCTAGTTCCCAAGCATCTGACTCTTCCGGCTTCAGATCTTTCTCACCGTATGTTGGGTCATACTGTTGATATAGGTTTGGAGCCTTAAACGCAGTACCAAAAGAAGCTTTAACCCCAAACTCTGGCACAAACTGGTAACCAGCCGCTAAACTGTAAGTGAACTCACTACCGTATTCTTCGTTATCATCCAAGCGAGCACTGCCCTCAAGCATTGCTTTATCAATACTAGTTGTTGCCATACCAAACAGAGCGCCATTGGTACGATCAAACGTTTTATTCGCACTCTTGTCTTTATAAGACTCATTACGCCAGTCAATACCACCAGCCAACGTCGTATTGTTGTTTAGCAAGTAACTGTTGGTCCACTGGACATTTTGCTGCTCAAGTTCATCTTCAGTACCTGAGTGTTTGCCTTTTGCTTGCTCATAGTTCCAAGACTTCTGTTTCTGTGCCGTTACTTGTAGTTCTGACATCACATTGTCAGACTGATACTTACCGCCCAGAGTGGCAGAAAGGTCGTCTTTTTCTGCTTCGTAATAACCGCGACTGCCGTAGCTGCTGTCATATTGATAAACATTTTCGTAAGCACGTAGGTTACCAAATACAGACCACTGGTCATTGAAGTTATGCACGTAACCTAGCAGACCATTCTTTGTATCAAAGCCATGGCGATCGCCGTCATTAACTCCCGGTACAGGGCGAACGTTATAACCATCATCACTTTCACTACCAAGCGCGATATTCAGCTGGCCGCTCTCTGTGACTTTAATGCCAGATGCCACACTCAATTCTTGGTAATCTAAGCTACCTAAACCTGCGCTTAACTTCGTTCCTTCTTCGTCAGCACGTGCAATGGTGATGATGTTGATCACGCCACCAATCGCTTCTGAACCATAAAGTGACGCACGCGCACCACGCACGTACTCAATCCGTTGAACGTAAGTCAGTGGGATTTGGTTAAAGTCCACAGCGCCCTTAGCTGCACGCGCAAAACGTACGCCATCAACCAGTACTAGAACTTGGTCGGAACTGGTACCACGAACAAATAAAGACGCTAACTGACCACGACCACCATTTTGTGAAACTTGAATACCCGTAAGACGGCGCAACACATCTGGTAGGGTTTTCGCTTGAATGCGATCAATGTCTTGTCGAGTAACCACTTCGACATCTGCCAACGTACGGCTTTCGGCTTGCTCAAAACGGTTTGCAGTAACAACGATGGTTTCGTCAGTGGAGGTTTCTTGGGCCTGTAGACAAGAGACAGGTGAAAGCAGCGATGCCAAAGTGATCGCCAGTGCGGATTTTCTCATTGTATTGTCCTAAATCGCGTAATTCCTTCCGAGCCCTGTCGTCATGACAGTCCAGTGCTGTGGCTCAGTTGTTGGCAGGTATTCGGACTCAAGAGCACGGGTGTACCGCCTACTTGCTCGACTTCCCACATAAACTAATGCAGTGTCTGATGAGCGTTCGTTCTCTTTTACCGCTGCGCGTCAGTTCTGGATTCACACCAGATTCCCATTTCAGCCATCTAGATTGCTAGATAGCACCAACTTGAGGCAAATATTATTCAGCTATTGATTATTTGTCCAGCCAATATTGTCCTTAGAAGTTGTAACGTTTTGATTGATTTTGCTTTCTACTCTGCCTGTACGCACTATCTTTAAATCAATTCCAGTACAAAACTGGACATCCTATTGAGATTGAATAAAATCTGCGCTCTTAAATTGAATGCACCATAAAAGGTAAGATCATGGCTACTCTTGATGTAAACCCACAACGCTACCAAGAACAACTGGCTGAAAAAGTCGAACGTCTCACGGATATGTTCGCGCCATACAACATGCCAGAACTGGAAGTGTTTGAATCACCAGAGCAGCATTACCGCATGCGTGCTGAGTTCCGTGTTTGGCATGAAGGCGAAGATCTTTACTACATCATGTTCAACCAAGAAACTCGTGAGAAATACCGTGTTGACCAATTTCCTGCAGCAAGCCGTCTGATCAACGACCTGATGCCGCTATTGGTTGAAGCGATGAAAGACAACGACTCGTTACGTCGTAAACTGTTCCAGGTGGATTTCCTATCGACGCTAAGTGGTGAGATTCTGGTTTCACTCCTTTACCATCGCCAACTTGATGAAGAGTGGATTGAAAACGCGAAAGCCCTTAAACAGCGCTTAAATGATGAAGGCTTCAACCTAAACATCATTGGTCGTGCTCGTAAGATGAAGATTGTCCTAGACCGCGACTACGTGATCGAGAAGCTCGATGTAAATGGTCAGAGCTACATCTACCAACAAGTTGAGAACAGCTTCACTCAGCCGAACGGCAAAGTCGCAGAGAAGATGCTGGAATGGGCGGTCGACTGCACCCAAGAAAGCACTGGCGACCTACTAGAACTTTACTGTGGTAACGGTAACTTCTCGCTGGCCTTGGCACAGAATTTCGACCGCGTCCTAGCAACTGAGCTAGCGAAGCCATCTGTGGTATCTGCACAGTACAACATCGCCGCCAATAAGATTGATAACGTACAAATCTTACGTCTATCAGCAGAGGAATTTACTCAAGCGATCGAAGGTAAGCGTGAATTCCGTCGTCTACAAGATGCAGGTGTGGATCTGAAGAGCTACAACTGCAACACGATTTTTGTCGACCCACCACGTGCTGGGATGGATGTCGATACTTGTAAAATGGTGCAAGGTTACGAGCGCATCATGTACATCTCTTGTAACCCTGAGACTCTAAAAGAGAACTTGGACATTCTATGCGAAACACACAACGTGACGCGTTTTGCTCTGTTTGACCAATTCCCTTATACCCACCACATGGAAGCAGGCGTACTGCTAGAGCGCATTAAGTAAGGGATTAAACGGCTTTTAATTGTAGCAAAAATCACTCTGGGTACGGCTTGGGGTACGGGAGCATCTAAAATGCTCGATTGCTATGATTGGATTTGATGTCAACGCCACCAGCTTTGCTCGTGGCGTTTTTGTTTCGGACATAACTAAAATCAGAAATCAGTACGCGCTCATTTTCATAACCAATCCGTTCTGAGAACTAAAACATCTAGGCTATTTTTTAGTTTGCTTGGTGTACTCCTGCTCGATGAGATACTCAATAAGTTTGTTTTTCTTCATATCAAGTGCTTTAGACAGGTGATCAATTTTCTTTTGCAGAGACTCCTCCATCTCAAAACTGTAGGCCTTAACCTTTTTAAGCTTGTTCTTCTCTCTATGCTTATATTGATTCCATGAAAGATTCATCTTGTGAATGTACGCACTCTTGCTCATATTTTTCTCATCATAAAGTAGAGAAGCCTTAAAAAAGCTACTGCTACTCCATAGATAAAGGGATATGGCTAAGGATAAGTTAGCCGTATTGTTTGAAGCAGGTATCTCAAATGGTAGAAAAGCACCATCGCTTTCTAGCTTATTTTTTGTCCATTCAGCTCTATCTTCATTCTCTTCTTTTGTTAGCTTGAAGAAAGGAGAACGCTTAAAGTCCAGATATTTGTTTTTTATCTCGTTCATGGCCTCTTGTTGCTTTAATGCATCTTGGATACCAGTTTCTTTAAATAAGTAATGCAAGAATATAGTTGTATGCATTTTCCACTTTGAAGCATGAGGCGAAAACTTTGGTACATATCCAACAACCGCATCATTAGCACTTGTTGAAAAAACCACATCAAAATCTGAGATATTCTTCGCTTTAGTATCTTGCTTATTATTACACCTAACCACTAGAAGCATGCAATACCATATAAAGTAGGAAGATACGTAGTCACGAGTATCAATCCAGTCATACTCACTGAGCGCAATATTTCTAATTACAAAGTTATCTTTCAGTCTTTGAAGGCAACCTTCCGAATCTTTCTTCACAGCATCTTTGGCAATCATGATTCGAGCATCAATATCATCCTGATTGCTATCTATCGTGATCCCAAAACTAACATCAAAAAGAAACCTAGGGTCATGTTCTACGTTGAATGTCTGTATTAAATTTTCCATATTTATTACTTAGTAATTTTTATGTAATTTTAAAGTATTTCTTATATGTTTTTATAGTATTTTTCAAATAAATAATCTGAAACCTAACCCAAGCTCACATAGGGGAATTGATGTGAGTTTTATGGTTTTCCAGTGGAGGAATGTCGAAGGTGTCCTTGTTATGTGACAACGTAAGCTGAATTCATACCAAAAATACACAGTTTTGGTGGATACTATCCCCCCCAAAGCACGTCATAGCAGTAGTCAAACTTCTACAAAGTCGAAGTTTTTATCAGAGTAACTTTTGCAAGTTTTGAAACCACAAGACGCCTTGTGAACAAAGATACGTGACTGGAAGAGGTGAGTAAAAAACTGTCGGTAATAATAGTATTTATATGAATCTTATCTAATAAATTACAACAACCTATCTACCTATTGAGAACACTAACCAATAGGAATGATAGAAATGAACAACAACAGTACAGACAAGCGTTACATCGGCGGTATGCTACTAAGCTGCAACTCGAATAACGGTCCTCTCGACGATAGCTACTTAGCCTCGATAAAACGAACTTTCGATTATGCACTAAGCCAATACCCTAGAACGTTGTTAATTCGATTTGACTTGCACTACCCCGATGGTTATTCAAATGCCAATGTCACAGGTAAACAGATCACTAAGTTCCGAGAGTCCTTTAAAGCGATTATGTGTGCTTACTTAAAACGTAAAAGCCATAACCGCCACTCCGATCCTCGATTTATCTGGTGCAGAGAGATCGTCACTTCAGCGTATCCTCACTATCACGTAGCTGTATTGTTGAATGGTGATGTTTTTAAAGGAGTGGGACCTTACGATGACATTAAGGGCGAGTACATTTCGGGGATGATTGCTAAGGCCTGGGCAAGTGCAACCGGCCTTTCGGTCGAGCAGGCAAGCCGTGCGATTTATTTCCCCAACAACGGTACGTATGAAATCAACAGACGAGACAATACAGAGACCTTTTACAATCAATACAACCAAGCCTTTTACCGTGTCAGCTATTTGGCAAAACTAGAAAGCAAGCTTTTTGGAAACAGAGGAAGAAACTTCGATAGTAGTCGTCATTAGCAAGGCAAAAAAGAAAGGCCCCTGCGGCCTTTCTATAATCTAATCTGTCGTATAGCGGAACTCCCCTTCACTAGAGTAGATATCAATCTCTAACACGCGACAGCGCGTTGTAGTGACGTAACCTGTTGAGTCACCATACTCCAAGTCAACAGATGGGTATGGATGCCATACCACACCACTCGTTGTGTTACTGCTTGAGGGCTTCTTATAATCTGGGTTGCTGAGATTTTTCAGTAACTCATCTGATTGGCTGTATTTATTCTTGTTAACAGTAAGCTTCGGTACCTCTGGCCAGGCAACTTCGCAGTTGCCTCGATTCACCTCAATTTTGTAGATAGTGGTGAAATCAAACAGAGAGGTCACAAATATTTTCGTTTTGGTTCCCCATTGAGTATTGATGTCTTTGTATTCCACTTTGTAGCCTTCAGCAGACGCATTAAAGGCCAATAGCACTGACAGTGCTGTTGTAAGCACAATTGGTTTCATGAGAAGTATCCTTTGAACAGTTATTCAATGAGTTGATATTAAAAGGTGGTTGCGACAACTAATGTCGAAGAGAGATTGGCTTTGAGCGATGTAACCGTAGCGGCGCTTATCTACCAGCCAAAGAGATAGCGTAAACCGCCTAAACATGCCCCTAGCGCACCGCCTATAATTTTACCCAGGTGCTTGCCTGTCGTGCCAAACACACTTCCTATTTCTTCGCCGTATTGCGCACCTTGAGTCGTCGTGTCGAAGATTGCCTCCCACAAACTAAGGCTGGTTTTTTTGTTGTAATCACTGGCATCGTTGTCTTTCCAATTCTCATATCGAGGGGAAAGCGTGCGATTCGCCAGTAAGAGCCGTTTATTTTTTGGTAAACGTTCAACAATCAAATACAGCAACTTGGAAAGGTTATAGGGCCGTTGCTTGGCCAATCCATCACAGTGCCCCGCAACGTAGTAGACGGGCTTTAGATACACCCCTGTTGCGCGTAATACGCGTCGATGAACCGATCGCACCATGGTTTCAAGATAAGTTTTCGACACAGGTGTCGGTGTATTGTTTTCGTAGTCCCAGGATTGATTTCCTTTTAACGCATTATCGGCTTGATTAATGGCGATAATTAAACGGTGCTGTGCGTCTTCGCCTAATGCTGGAATAAGCACATCATTAATCAAGGTGATAGGTGTGCCTAAATCGCGTGAGCCACCATCAAGAATCACAAGTACCAGGTCAATCACGAAACGGTTCTGCTCATCTCTCGCTCTCAGCGTATTTTTCAATAAGCGGGCATGGCGCTTGTCTTCTTCGATGCCATCCCCCAGACCAGGACTATCCCAAAGAATGAGGTTGTTCAGACGATATTGCGTAACACCCTGCGTGTGCGGCTCACAACTGATGCCCACCTCTGCAACACTCATGTCAAAGAGAGCGTTAATCGTTGAGCTTTTTCCTGCTCCGGTGGCTCCTGTAATGAGAATGTTGAGCTCGGTGGCTCTCATTTGTTTGAGGTTATCGAGTAACTTGGTGCGAGTACGTTCATTGAGGGATGCCTGGCGTATCTCGCTTTCAAGCGTAGTGAAAAGATCGTGCTGTTCGGACATAGGCGCTCCTTAGTTAGCGTCCGGAAAAATTACAACTAGCTACCTCCTTATGACGAACAAATCATGAGGACAGAAAAATGAGACTAATTCGACTAAAAGAAGTGCTGGATAATACAGGTTTGAGCCGTGCGTACATGTACAAGCTCATGGCTGAGGGTAAGTTCCCTAAATCGGTATCACTGGGCTTTCGCAGCGTGGCTTGGGTAGAAAGCGAGGTCCAAGACTGGATATTAGAAAGAGTGACAGAGCGAGATGAACAGTTGGGATTACCACAACCAGGAGTTTGATTGATTCTTTGGTGGAGATATAAAGCAGCAGGTTAAAGCTTAGCTAGATTGATAAAAGTTAATGAGAAATCTGAATGTCGTCGTAACACTCCCATTCGACGTACTGAAGAAAGTTTTGCTCCCACATTTGATACAGCTCATCGATGCCTGGAGAGCGAATGCTTTGCCATCCAGTGGCGACGGTAAAAGCGACTTGATTGCCAAAATCAAAATCAATGCATCGCTCTAGCTCCGGATAATAGTTCCCCATATACGCAAAATCGGTAATGTAGAGAATATCAACCGTTTTACCATTCACAATGTTGAGGCCAATCTCAACCGGATGATATCCCCCCTCTTCCGCGCTATAGCTTTTGTCTCGAAAATGGATAGAGAGGGCATGGCTGGTGGACTGTGTTGATTTCATCGAGGCATGACAATGTTGGTTTAATAACGTCAAAAGCTTATTAGAAACAGCAAGAGCTGACGGCGTAAAATGCAGTATAGACATGGTTAGATCTCCTAAAAGTGACCGAGGTTAGAATGTGATCATGAATGGTGTTCATCGAAGGTTTGAATCATCGATAACTGAATGTCATCAAAGAGAGGCTGAGTAAGGTGTCGAGAGAGCGCGTTCAGCCAAGTATCTAACAGCGCTTTCACTTGCGGGTCTGCAAGACTTGCAGCACCGCTATCTGGTTGATAACACCAAAGATTGAAGAGATGAAAGTAGAGTTCAGGCTCAATCTCACTCGGTTTGTTTTCCGAATAAGAAAAACTCGCTAAACAGACGACCTGCCAATCTTCGCTGGCCGATGTCCGACGAAATTGTATTTCAATGGGATGAAGCCCCTGCCCCGTCTGGTAATAGCGTCTTTGTCGACAGTTCAGGACCATACGTTGAGCTTGTGGAGGAATCGAATAACGTTGGATTACCAGAAGCAATGCTTGATGAAAGCTATCCTGCAATTCCAGTTCACCCGATGTTTTCTGGATCATAGTAGCCCCCTTTCTGCAAAAGAGATGGCACTATCGCCAACCACGATATGATCAAGAACTCGAATGTCCACCAGCGCTAAAGCCTCTTTGAGCCTTTGCGTAATTTGTTTATCGGCTTGGGAAGGTGTGGCATCGCCAGAAGGGTGATTGTGAGCAAAGATGAGTGCGGCGGCATTGACTTTTAAAGCCGCTTTGAGGACTTCTCGGGGATAAACACTTGCCGAATCAATTGTGCCAAAGAAGAGCTCTTCAAAAGCAATAAGGCGATGCTGATTATCTAGAAACATCACCGCAAACACCTCTCTTTCATGGTGTTTTAATTTGCAAGATAAATAGGTTTTTGTTGCTTCGGGATTGCAATATTGTTCGCCTCGGAGGGCCCGTGTAGCAAGGATTTCAGCGGCAGCGTCGAGCACCTTATCTGCTGTAACAGGACCATCAAAATAGTAGTTGTTTTCGTGCATAAAAAGCTCCTAAAAATGAAACCGTTGGGATATACACGAAGATAATATCTATCTGAAATTCCTTTCATTACTACTACACATAATGAAATGGTCCAATTGAGATAAGAAGAGCTTCCCTACTGATAACAATCGATATTCGCTTACGTTTAGTAGATACACTCAACTTTCAAAGACAAGAGACGCATGTGAGCCTAATGACATAAATCAAATAAATAGCATTCAATAATCGGATAATACTAAAAGTGTTAATTAACCACACATTAAGAGCTTGATTGCAGTGCTATTTGTGAGTATAAGGTGATTCTAGTTCAAAAAATCAATCATTTAGATAACAATAAAATCAATGAATATAAAACTAATTAGCAGTGCGATCAGTGTGGTTATGTTGTCAGGCTGTACAAGTATGATGCAGAGAAACGACTTCGATAGCTTCAATTCAAAACTTGATTCTGGTGACTTTTCGGGAGCATCTCAAGTAGCCTTAGAACATGCTGGCTACGATAACGATTCAGGTGAAACAAGCGACCTACTATGGACATTGCAAGCTGGTGCAAGCTTGAACTATGCAGGTGAATACGAATTATCCACCAAGCTGCTTGATGAAACAGAAACAATGATGAAAGAAGAAGATACGGAAAGTACTGCTTCTGAGGGAGTTGAGCTTATTGGTTCAATGGTTGGAAATGACGCCATGTTGGCTTACGAACAAGCGCATTACGACGGCATCATGACAAATACCATTAAAGCATGGAATTTTATATCACTTCATGACTATCAAAATGCTCGCGTTGAACTAAATAGAGCAGAAGAGCGACAGCGTAGAGCAGCTCAACATTTTGCAGATATCATTAAGGAGCGAAGTGAAGAACTGGAGTCTGAAGCTGGTGAGTCAAGCGCTTTGGTAAAGCAGACCATAGAATCGGATTTGACACAAAATACACTAAAAAAAGCAGGTATTGAGCAAGGCCAATGGAAACCTTATGAAGGCTACGTAAACCCTTTTACGACATACTCTTACGGTCTTCATTTACTCATCACAGGTAAATCTAAGTCAGACTTTGAAAAAGCTGCTAACTCTTTCAAGCGTGTACACTCTCTTACTGGTTCACCTGCTGCCAAAGCGGACTATCAATTGGCACGTAGTATGGTTAAAAATCCAAGCCAATCTAAGCTAAAAGATCAAGTTTGGGTGATTTTTGAAAATGGCAAATCGCCAGTGAAAGAAGAGCGTCGAATTGATCTGCCAATTTTCTTACTGTCTAACAATGTATCTTATGCTGGTATCGCAATTCCTACCTTGAAAAAACGCGGTACAACATTTGACAGCATTACAATTAATGGTTCAAAGACCAGCACTATTGCAGATATGGATAAGATAATTAGTGCCGAATTCGATCAGGAGTTTCCATATATTTTAGCTCGTGAAATCACCCGAGTAACATTAAAAACCATCGCTCAAAAACAAGTTAAAGATGAAAACGCTTTACTTGGTGATGCATTAGCCATTTTACAAATGGTGACTACTGGTGCTGATATTCGAACTTTCTCAGCCCTACCGAGTGAATATCAAGCAACTCGAATCAAAGCCAAACACAATACAGTTGAAATAAAGGCAGGATCTTTCACTATTCCAGTTGAGCTTAGTACAGAATCTAACAAACACATCATCTACGTGAAAGCGGTCTCTCCATTAATAGAACCATCCGTAAAAGTCGTAAATATTTAAGGATAAACATGAAAAAATTGACAATTGCAGCTGTTGTAGCTGCGATGAGCTTGGTTGGTTGTAAAACAACCACATCTTATATTGATGCTGCTGATACAACGACAAATGTGGTAGCAGCCCTCTCTTACGCTGATTTCTCGAAAGCAGCAAATGAAATGGCTGATGACATTATTTCTAATAAATTGATGACTCACCCTCAAGCAGATGTTGGTGGTCGATACATTATTTATGTAAGTGGCATTGAGAATGACACTATGCAGCGCTTAGACACTGATCAGCTAACCAAATCTTTAAGAGTAAAGTTACTTCAATCAGGAAAATTCTTAGTAACAACTGCATTCGGTGAGGACGATGCCACAAAAAAAATGCGTGATTTAAAAAATTCCAAAATGGTCAAACAGGCAAGTGTCAAAGGAGATAACCAAGTACTAGCCCCAGACTTTAGCCTATCAGGCAAAATCCTTCAGCGAGACTCAACTCTAGATAACGGAGATACACGAATTGAGTACTATTTCCAAATGTCACTAACCAATATAGAAAATGGTTTAGCGTATTGGGAAGGAGAGCGAGTAGTCGGCAAGGTAGCGGATGGCTCAAGTGTGAGCTGGTAGGTAGCGTCAAATGATGGGCAGTGAAAGCTGCCCATTACTTTTAGTTAGAGGGTTAGGTGATTAAAAATGAAATTAAACCAATTACTTACAGCAATGGCAATCGCTGGCTTGTCATTACCAATACATGCATCTCAAGAAGGTAATTTAGTAGATACAACAACGGTAGCAGAAATAACAGAAGAGGCTGCGGGCAAACAAACCGATAAAGATGTGGTCCAAGTTCAAAACGATGTTGATACCACTGATGCCATTGATGAAAAGCTTGATGCTTATGTGGCAAACGTAAAACGCACCTTATATAAACAGGGTAAGCAACATAGTGTATTTATTTATTCTGGTTCTGCTGAAATCATGGCAGAGCGCAATGACCCTCGATGGGCAGAGTTTCGAGTAGCAGCATTAGATAAGGCCGTATTAGAGGCGCAAAAAGAATACTTACAAACACTAAATACCAGTGTCGAAAATAACATGCTTTACTCCATGACAAAAAATAGCGGCTTGCCGACCCCGACTGAAGAGGATTTTAAGAGTGACTCTCAGATGGCGAGCTTCTTAGATAAAGTGGTTGCGGTGCTGGAAGGTAAACTTGATGCAGAATTACAAGAAATGGGGATTGATCCAAAAGAGTTTGAAGCAGCCCCACCATCGATCAAGCGCGATCTATTTAAAGAGTCAGTGATCAAGCAAACTATAAGGTCTTCATACGGTGATTTGGCTGGAATGATGATTATCAAAACCTATGAGGAAATCAGAGATTCTGGTCAAGGAACAGTTGGGGTTGTACTTGCTTTGTCTGCAAATAAACGAGATCAAGTTCGTGCAATGATCGATTCCGGCGGTCAAATTACACCACAGAAAGATAAAGCTAACCCTAAAATGACATCTATCTACGATATGTTCTATAACCAAAAAGACAGTCTATATCTGAAGGTAGGAACTCAAGTTAGCTATGACTCCGACGGCTATCCCATGTTGATTTCATACGGTCAAGCAGGCGTTACTTATACATCCTCACCAACGGAAAGAAAAATTGAACGTAAAGCAGCTAAGAGCTTTGCAACAAACAACGCTTGGGCGAGCTTGGCACAAACCTATAATCTGAATGGTGATTTCCAAGAGTCAACTTCAGAAGAAAACCGTGTCAGTAAAGCTGAGCAGTTCGATTTGATAACAGGTGCTGTTCGCAAAAAGTCCCCAGGCTTAACTAATGAATTAATCAAATCCGTTCAACAAAGTGCTTCAATGACATCGAGTGTACAAAATATGACTGGTGTAAGTACTGAGTTTGAATGGCGTCGTAAGCACCCTGTGATGGGGCATGAAATGGTGGGGACGGTACTCGTTTGGCATCCCAAGAAGATTGTGAGTGCAAAAAATATGGCAAGTGGAATGAGTGCTGAAAAGCTGGAGCAAGAAGCCCTGGGAGCAGAAACTCTCTCTGATAACATTAACTCGGCTGAATCGGAAGATATGTTTGATGTGGCGGATTTTTAACATGAATAAAAGGCTTATACTACTTTGCGCAGCAAGCTTATTCTCATGTTTATCTAGTGCTGCAAGTTATGAGAAAGTTATAACAAATGGGCAAGGAGAAACATTAGATCAGGCTATTGATGTCAGTTTAAGGCGTGCGGTAGAACAGGTCTCAGGTGTATCTATTGAAAGTGCCCGCACTTCACTCCTTACATCAATTAACAACGGAAAGACAAAACAGTTAAACGACTCTATGGCAGATGGTACTGCAACATACTCGCGAGGGAACGTTAAGTACAAAGTGCTACATGAAAAGTGTTCAAGTTATGGCTGTGAGGTAAAGTTAGAGGTTAAGGTTGAGGTTGACCCTAGAGAGAAAATAAAAGATCAAAATGCCAAAAGAAGAACAATCGCTGTTGGTAGTTTTTCTGGCCCAAAAGGCACTATTATTGGCAAAAAAGTCGAAGAACTTTTGGTGCAAGACCGAAAGTTCAAAGTACTATATGACAGACTCGATCCAACGTTACAGTATTTTGTAACTGGTCAGGTTGTTACTGCTAACACTAACAAAAGTGTCGTCGATAATTCACGTACCGTAGAGCTCACAGGGGAAAGCATTAAAGATGTGAAAACCTACTATAGCTCTAAAGTTTTGGTAAAATTTCAAATTCTCGATGTTGTCAATAATCAAGTGAAATGGTCAGCAACTATTCCAACCACTTCAAGTAGAAACAATTTGAATCTTCTGGTTGATATTGCTTCGAAAAAAATATTTAACCAACTAAAAGATAACATTTATCCGTTAGTGGTTTTAGTTGGCGATAATGGCTCTTTAGTTTTGAACTCGGGCGGCAATACAGTTAAGCAAGGACAATACTTTGATGTCTTCAATTTGGGTGAAAAATTTATCGATCCAGTGACAAAAGAGAGTTTAGGCCACGATGAAATCAAAGTTGCGACCATTGAAGTGACCAAAGTATTACCTAAGTTTGCCTATGCAAAAGTAGTAAAAGGAAATATTGCAGAAATCGAAAATCATAGTATTGCACGTAAGTCCGCTTATACGAAGTCAAAACGAAAGCATACAGAACATGCGAAGCCAAAAGTCGTTAAGCCTAAAGAGGAAAAGAAAACTACTGGGATCATTCTCTAAATACAAACACACTATAAATAATATTCAGCAGAAAGTGGGATGATAAGACACGACCAATGTCAACACTAATAGAAAGGCAAGGCTCTCAGACCTTGCCTTTCATTTAATCATGCCGCATACCACCCGTCAGCTAGCACTTCTGCTTGATCCAGAACCAGCTTAATCGCCTCTTCAGCCGCATCAGGTGGGTACTTCCAGCGACGCAATAAACGACGTACAAGGTTACGCATCCTTGCTCGCACGCTTTCTCGTTTCTGCCAATCTACCGTAGCGGATTTACGCAGTTGGTGAGTGAGTTCAATGGCAAGTTGACGAAGGTTGTCATCGCCTAGGGTTCGCACAGAAGCCTCGTTGGTGACCAATGCACGGTAAAACGCAATTTCATCAGTGGAAAGCCCCAGCTTTTCCATCATCTCAGCGTCAGCTTGCATCTCTTTAGCCCACTGGATCAGCTCTTCAATCACCTGAGCGGTTTCAATGTTACGATTATGGTATTTTTGCAAGGTCATCATGATACGATCAGAATATTTTTTCTCCTGCACCACATCGTTTTTCATTCTTGCTTTCACTTCGTCGCGCAGCAGTTTTTCTAGCAGCTCAACAGCTAGATTCTTCTCTTTCATATTGGCAACATCTTCCAAAAACTCAGGAGAGAGCAAGCCAATATTCGGTTTATCTAAACCAACCGTTTTAAAGATATCATCCACACCATCGGCAACCACCGCGTTATTCAGGATCTGGCGCAAAGCTGAATTACGGAGTTCATCGCTGCGTTTGGTATCAACCGTAGAGTGTTTTAAGAAGGCGGTCTTAATAGCTCCGTAAAAGGCGATTTCGCTCTTATAACCATCAACTTCATCCAAGGTATTACATAGAGAAAAGGCTTTCATCAACGCAACCATGACATCGAGGAAGCGGCGTTTGCCATCACGAACTTCTTCGCCTTTGCTGTTGCGGTGTGAAAGACCTGAGATATGGTTCACGGCTCCCGGAAGCAGTTGCAGCGGTTTGGTTTCAAAATCTGGACGATAGTTGAAGACGTCACCATCAACAGGCGTGGCAAACATACCGCGAATTACGTCGATTTTTTCCATAAAGACTGCGAAAGCTTCAGCGGTATCAACGGTTGGCTTTCCCTTACCTTGGCTATTGGTATAGGTCTTCAGTGCGTTTTTAAGCTCATTAGCAATACCAATATAGTCAACAACCAAACCTCCGGGCTTATCCTTAAACACGCGGTTCACACGGGCTATCGCCTGCATAAGGTTATGACCTTTCATTGGTTTATCGATATACATGGTATGGCAGCAAGGCGCATCAAAACCTGTTAACCACATATCGCGCACAATAACCAATTGCAATTCATCATCGGTATCTTTGTAACGTTTCTCGAACAGCTTCTTGGTCTTCTTATCATGGATATGAGGCTGCATTTTTGCTTTATCAGCAGCGCTGCCTGTCATGACGATTTTGATCGCGCCTTTGTTTGGATCTTCGTTATGCCATTCGGGTTTGATAGCCACGATGGCATCGTATAAATCCACACAAATTTCGCGACTCATGGCAACAATCATCGCTTTGCCCGGAAAGGTTTCACAGCGAGTCGTAAAATGCTCTACCAAATCTTGGGCAACTTGTTTGATTCGCGGCTCTGCACCAACCAGTTTCTCAAGTGCTGACCACTGCGATTTTATTTTCTCGCGACTTTCCGTTTCTTCGTCTTCGCCAATCTCCTCTTCGACCTGATCGTTAAGCGCTTCGATTTCATCTTGATTAATATCGAGCTTGGCTAAGCGAGATTCGTAATAAATCGGCACTGTCGCGCCATCATCGACCGCGTCTTGAATATCGTAGATAGAAACATAATCACCAAAGACACCGCGAGTGTCTTTATCGTCCATCGATATCGGTGTACCTGTAAAACCAATAAAAGCGGCATTTGGCAGCGCGTCACGCATGTATTTGGAGTAACCATAAACATAACGCTGATCAATCACATTGCCATCTGCGTCTTTAACATCTACTAAGCGAGCTTTATTGCCATACTGGCTACGGTGTGCCTCATCGGAAACCACCACGATATTCGAGCGCTCAGAAAGAATCGGATGTGCCATTTCTTCATCGAGCAGCGCAAACTTTTGTACGGTTGTGAAGATGATGCCACCGGACTGACGATTAAGAAGTAAATCGCGTAATGAATCACGATCTTCAGCCTGCTGAGGGATTTGCTTCAACGTTTCTTGCGCCATGGTGAAGGTATTGAATAGCTGGCCGTCTAGGTCATTACGGTCGGTAACCACTACTAAGGTTGGGTTATTCATTTCTGGTTGTTGCAGCAATTTACTTGCGTAACAGACCATCGAAATGCTTTTTCCACTTCCCTGAGTATGCCAAACCACGCCCGCTTTTTTACTTCCGGGCACCACGGTATTGGCGTAATTTGCCCTTGGCTCAGTAATTTGGTCAGACGTTGTGGCAGCCGTGACGGTTGCCTTAACAGCAGCTCGGACGGCATGGAATTGGTGATAACCTGCGATTTTTTTGATGATCTTGTCGCTATCATTTTCGAACAATACGAAGTAGCGAATGTAATCGAGCAGCAATTCTGGCTTAAAGAAGCCACGCACCATGGTTTCTAATTGGAATTCGAGTAGTGGCTTGTCGTCTTCACTCTCTATCGTCTTCCATGGCAAGAAACGTTCTTTATTAGCCGTTAACGAGCCGACTCGCGCCGTCCATCCATCTGAAATGACCAGCGCTTCATTGAACACAAAGAGATCAGCGATTTCTTCTTTATAAGTTTGAATTTGATTGTAAGCATTCCAAATATCGGCGTGATCATCGGCTGGATTTTTCAGCTCAATGACCGCCATTGGCAAGCCATTGATAAAGACAATCACATCTGGTCTACGATTGACTTTGGTGCCTGTGATGGTGAACTGATTAACCACTAAGAACTCGTTATTCTCACGGTTCTCAAAATCAATTAATCGAACATGAGTATGCTTGGTCACCCATTGTTCTTGCTCCATTACCGAGTATTCAACAGGCACACCTTCGATTAAATATTGGTGAAAAAGTTTGTTGTTTTTAATCAGTACAGGTGTTTGCGGTGTGGCAACGATTTTCGCTACTTCGATTAAGGTGTCACTGGGCACATTTGGGTTTAAGGTTTCCAAGGCAGAGACTAAACGCGCCTGTAGCGTGACTTGCTGATAGTTTTCACGTTCAGGCGTATCACCATCTGGTGCGATGTCATAGCCATTTTGGTATTGGTAACCTAGCTCTTTAAACCAATCGAGGCATTGTTGTTCTAGTTGGTCTTCAGTAATCATTAAGCCTTTATCCTTATTATTTATTCCATGCGCTCTTAATCAATCGTCCGGTTTGGTTATAAATGCCAACCTGCTCAATGTAATGGTGGAAGTCCCTATTTTCAGAGACGATTCGGTTTGCAGATTGCCAATCCACGTTGACTCTCTCTTGAGCTGGAATGAGTATTTGGCTATCAAACAAAGATTCAGCATCCAGAATCAGCACGCCAATCCCGTGCAAGCTCGACAACATTTGCAGCTCACCTTCAACGTCGCTATTTAAGCCTGTAGCAACAAGGTAGCCGAAATTGGCCCAACTCGAATTCGATACGGCTTGGAAAAAGTATTTTCGTACATTGCCTTTGGTAAGATGTTTTTTGACTTCAAAAGACCAAAGTCGAACCGAGCTGTGATTCCCACTGCGCACACAGCTTCTCACAATTTCATCCCAACCTTGGTCGAGCGGCTCTAGCGCGACCACATCAGGATGTAACCAGTGATTGCCACCGTTGCCATGAGAGTTTTTAGATTTACGCTCGTCAATACGCTGACAGTAAAGGCCCAGATCCTTGCTGAGGTACTCAATCAACATTGGGTAGAGATCGTGCTCGCTTAAGCTTTGCGGCACGAGAGGCGTATCGATGTCTGATTCATCTGCATCGCTAAGATCATCTTCCTGATGAGCAGGTGTAGGTTTCTGCTCCCAGTAATAAACCCGAGGTCTTGGTTTGTCACGAGTGGCGACATTAGGACAAACGCTTTTCGCTCTTTCAGTGCGTTCGCCACCAATTTCTGCTGCGAGCTGGGCAATCAACTTTTCTTCGGTGTTGTATCGGGGGTTTTCTTGTTTCTCAGCGATTTCTTCTGGATATCGAAGCACAAATTCTTTGGCTAAATCCCGAGCAGTAAACTTCTTGTCGGGGTTCGCCTTGAGCGTTTCGATAATCATTTCTACTCGGGTTGCCATTATTCGACCTCAGCTAATTCTTGAGCTTGTCCTAACTCGATTTCGCCGGAAAGCAATTTAGGAAGTAGCGTATCACGGAGTGCTTCTAGGTTCTGATTTTCCATCTGATTCGACTTAATTTTATCGAACAGTGGTTTCACTAGAGTATCAAAGTTATCAAGGATCTCTTTCGATGGCACGATGACTGGCAGTGCTTTGATAATCTTAGAGTTAACGGCTTTTGCTATTGATGAAGTGCTCCCTAATGACTCAAAATTGAACTGCTTCATGTAAGAATACAAAAAGTTAGTTGATACACGAGCATCATCAGCCAATTTGTAATGAGCAATAGCTTCATTTGTGGTCATCTCACCATGAGTGATAGCTACACGTCCTACAGTCAGTTTAAAACTCAAAATCAATGTGTTATCGGGAATAACCTTGACGTTAAACTTATCTACAGCCTCCGGTGTCAAGTACTCTGATGAGTCCAGAGCATAAGTACCAGCGTTCCCCATATCCTTGATAGAAATCCAAGTGACATTACTCGGATTTTCAGAAAACCATTGAGGCTCCTTCCTAGGTGGAGTCTTACCTATGGCAACAGTCGCGACTTTTTGCGACTCCAACACTTCCCATCCCTCAGGAATCAAACCCAACTCAGACTCAACGAGCTTCTCGGGGAATAACGAGGCAGTAGCAGCATCCATTCCCTCAGGCTGCTCGCCATTCATTTTGGCTTTAACCGGATCGAAATCAACAAACCATGATTTGAAGATGGCTTGCGCCATTTCTTCTAGGGTTTGGTTAGTTTGCTTATTAGCAGCAATTTTCTTGTCTAGAAGTTTCAATACATTCGATGAAAGATGTTGGTATTCAAAAGGTGGAAATCTGACCCACAACTTTCTTAGTGAATCTATGGTCAGAGCTTTTTGCGCAGACCCAATCATTATTGACGATAAAGCAGCTTGTCCAATATCGGACTTCAACCAATAAGCCAAAAAATCAGGATCAAGCCCGTCAAATTGACTCATCCAAATAACATTCCCATCTTTGAAATAGAAATCACCTTCGTCTTGGACTATATAAGGCCAACCCGAACGATTCCCCACGGAGCTGATTAATAGATCTCCTTGTTGAGGAGAACCATATTTAACTTTTATTTCTTGATATCGTTCTTTTGATATGAATAGCTCAAAATGACTAAATTCTCCCAGAGCCTTATCAATTACGTCTTTAGAACGCATGAATGGAACACCGTTCTCAACATACTCTTTTTTGAAAATACGAGTACTTGATTTAATAGTGCACTTTTCACTAAGTTGGAACTCAGGCCAATCACAACTCATAACCTAACCCCGCCAAGTTCTTTTTGATTTCGGCTTCTAACTTGGCTGATTCGGCAAATTGCTCACCCAGTTTTTCGGTTAATGTCGCCATCTTCTCAGCAAACGGAATACCGTCATCCAGCTCTTCTGCGGCACCAACATAACGCCCCGGAGTGAGCACAAAATCGTGTTTTTTAATATCTTCTAACGTTGCAGATTTGCAGAAGCCCGATTGGTCTTCATACGCGACGCCATTAACTTCTTCACCTGTTTTCCAAGCGTGGTACAGGTCAGCGACTTTCTGGATATCATCACGAGTGAAATCACGAAGTACGCGGTCTTTCATATAGCCAAGGTTACGCGCATCTATGAATAGCACTTCGCCTTTGCGCTCACGCAGCTTACGACCTGATTTATCGGTACGAGCTTTCTTGTTTTTGGTTAAGAACCAGATACAGGCAGGGATCTGCGTGTTGGTAAACAGTTGCCCCGGAAGTGCAACCATACACTCGACCAAATCGTTCTCGACCAAGGCCGCACGAATTTCGCCTTCGTTGTTAGTGGTTGAACTCATCGAACCATTAGCAAGAAGTAAGGCTTGAGAACCATCTGGTGCAAGGTGGTAGAGCATATGTTGCATCCAAGCAAAGTTGGCGTTACCTGATGGTGGAGTGCCATATACCCAGCGAGGATCGTTATCATCGACACCTGTATTCCACTCTTTCATGTTGAAAGGAGGATTTGCCATGATGAAATCAGCTCGCAAATCAGGGTGTTGGTCATTTGTATAGGTACTGGCAGGCTCCTTACCAAAATCGTAATCCAAGCCACGGATTGCCATGTTCATCGCAGCAAGCTGCCATGTGGTGTAGTTGTATTCCTGACCGTAAATCGAGATCCTTTGTTTTTGCGTCAGCGGGTCGATTTCTTTTTGGTTAGCACGGCGCTCTATAAATTTCTCTGATTGCACAAAGAAACCGCCACTACCCATTGCTGGGTCATACACACGGCCTTCAAATGGTTCAATCATCTCAACAATCAGCGAAACGATTGATGCAGGCGTGTAGAACTGACCGCCTTTCTTACCTTCAGCAAGCGCAAATTGTCCTAAGAAGTATTCGTAAATATGACCAAGGATATCTTTACTGTTCAAGGATTTATGATTAAACGGAATGGTCGCGATTAGGTTAATCAGCTCATTAAGTTTTGCCTGATCAATTTTTAGCGATGCGTAGTGCTTGTTGAGTACGCCTTTTAGCTTCTGGTTATCGCGCTCAATACCTTCCAAGGCGTTATCAATCAGGTGACCAACTGACGTAATTTTCTTCGTCTTACCATCAATAACCAAATCCGCACCGCCAATAACCATCGGGCCATTGTCTTGCAGGAACTTCCAACGAGATTCAGTAGGCAACCAAAACACGTTTTTCTCTTTGTAGTAATCGCGCTGTTCCAGTTCAATCGCGATTTCTTGTTCAAGTTCTTCAGCCGTGTAACCTTCAGGATCGAGGAAGTACTCGTGATCAGGGTTAGCAAAGTCTTGTTTTAGCTCTTCTTGGCGAAGCGTGAAGGCGTCAGACACGTATTTAACGAAAATTAAGCCAAGTACCGCATGCTTGTATTGAGAGGCATCGAGTGACGCACGGAGTTTGTCTGCGGCTGTCCAGAGCTTGCTTTCCAGCTCTTTGAGGAATAGTTGTTCTTGTTCGTTCATTACGGGTTTCTTGAGTTCAAAAAATTGGTCTTATGATACCAGTAACTCAGTAGATGTCTTTGAGTTCTGCCTTACTTGACAATATTCTTTATAAACTAAAATGCATATTTTTGTCATTAAGCAGAAACGACTTAAGTTTCCGTCAGAATCGTCAGACTTCTTATTGATGGGAGTATATATTAACGCAACTAAATGCATTTTAAGATGGATGATATATCTGCTATGACTAATCAGAATATTTCAAAAGAAGAACTTCAAGAACTAGAATACGAAAGACTAGAGCTACTGAACGACTTTAAAGAGCAGTTGGCAGTGTTCTGTGATTACCTAAAGGTTGACTTAGACCAGCAAGCAACCTTGAAATCACTAGACACCGCAACAGCACTCACGCTTTCCTCTCCACCCTCTATTCCTACACGAAAGAAAATATTAAACAGCTCAGCTCAAGGCTATTTAAGATTAAAATTGGTTGAGAAAGTCAAATCAACCGCTTCAGACATTGTTAAGGCGCTGGCCAACAAAATTGCAGACTCTTCCCAAAAACTGCCATGCAACGACATTGCACTTAAAGGTTCCGCCGATTCCATCGCCTCTAAGCTGACTCAACGCTACTTGTTTGGTCATGTACGCTTTTACGACATTGAACCAATTCCAGAAGTCCCAACATTGAGGAACAAAGACTTAAGCGCTTTATGTGAACGTCACCTTCTCGATCGAGTAAAGGAGCATTATACGTCTCAGTACCACCGCTACAGATTATGGGACGGAAGAGTCATTGCTCTATTTTCTAGCTACCTGTTTGATGTTAAAAGTGAAGCGCATAATTTCTTTCATTCTAAGAACTTAATTCATCTCCTGAATGCCGATCCTGAGCCAATCAACAAAGAATGGTTTAAAGAAGAATGCATCGAGTGTTGGGAAGCGCTTTATGAAGATGGTCCAAGTTATTCGTATACCGAACTTGCCTATCCTGATGAGAGTGGTGTCATTTTTGAAGAATACGTACCACTAGACATGGTAAGTGAAGATGTAT
Source organism: Vibrio sp. Y51_MX_L26 (assembly GCF_024181935.1). Classification (NCBI taxonomy): domain Bacteria; kingdom Pseudomonadati; phylum Pseudomonadota; class Gammaproteobacteria; order Vibrionales; family Vibrionaceae; genus Vibrio; species Vibrio sp. Y51_MX_L26. The sequence goes on along the minus strand of NZ_JAMZAS010000015.1, from coordinate 62,309 downwards.
GGGATTCGCTTTATGAGCGCTATAAAAACAAACTGAAAGAACATGTAGAGTTCGCCCAATAACTCTTGTGTCTTACCTCTCATCAAACTAAGAAAATAACCGTCAATAATAGGAACAAAGAGAAAATGACCGCGACAATTTCAGTCAGTAAAAGTGCGATATTTGAGCTAATCATGGCTGGTTTAGAGGCTTATGCGATAAAGCACGAGGGCAGCAAATCAGTCTCCATAGAGACAGCGGCCCACCTGTGGGGATATGCGAATAAAGCCCACCCATTTAAATGTACGATAAATCATGTTTCTGTTGAAACATCAGCTAAAAGAAAACGCTCTTCAGTTGAATGGAACCCACTCTCTCTTTCAATAAAAAAAGATATCGCTAAAGTTTTCGGCGAGGATTATCAATACATTGGAACGGCTCATTCTCATCCGTACTTACGCGAAGAGGTCGTTGACGCAGCAACGATTAGAAGCAATAAACTGTACGAGCTATCTTCTTCGGATCACTGGTGTGAGCTTGCGCGTCCTGAAATACAAGTTGCAGGAAGATCATACAGTGTAGCAATGATATTAACGGTTCACTCTATGCTAAAAGCCAACAATCGAATGGATGGGATTTATGGTCAAGCACCGCTTATTGAATTTTCACTAGGAAATATCAAATGCTGGTTATATGGTCGAGTATTTGAGCACAAACTTAAGTCATCTTTAACGGACGAAGAACAACGCAGCTTTGAGCGCTATCAGCTGGATATTAACGATTTCTCAGACGATGAAACTCTCGCAGTGCCTGTAGAAACCATCTTAGAAAGCGACATCGCTCTTGATGTATTATGTGAAAGTTTTGGTCGGCTGAAATTTGAAGGGAATAACTCAACATATCACTCGGCTGACGATGCTGAGGGCAGATGGTAAAGAAACGAAGCAGAAGTCTCGTGAAATAACTACCTCTAGCCACCTATCAAAACTAATTCGCCCCGACTTCTGTTCTTCAAAATACTTGAAATCAGGTATTAGGAAGGAGCAATGACCTTCCTAATACTTAAGCACTGCGCATAATGGGGCTATATCATTAATTTCAGGCCTCTCACTTGAAGGATCGAGTTCGGTGCGATTCCTACCATTATGTTTAGCTTGATAAAGAGCATCATCGGCACGTTTAAGAGTCGCGCTAATCGGCTCATCTTCTGCTGACCAATGAGACACTCCAAGGCGTGACTAGCCAACAAACGTTAAACAATCAGAAATAGCCTTACAGATTTGCTCAGCAACAATCTGTGATTAATGCTCGATGTAACATTTTAAACACTTTAGTGATGCGCCACTAGATTGATATGAGATGTAATGATAATTTACTTATATAAGTATGGCCTTACTCATGGAGAGTGAACAGATAATACTGTGGTCAGTATGAAAAGAAATATAAAATCCCCCACTAAGTTCGTTTTTACTTACTTTGTGTTTGCATCGCTATGGGTTTGGTTCTCAGATAAAGCAGTAGAACTCCTATCGAGCAATCCACAAGTCTATACCTTGGTTCAATCACTGAAGGGAATGTTATTTATAGTGGTCACATCTTTATTGCTGTGGGGACTGGTAAAAAAGAACAATCGAGAACTTGAACAAGCAAATGACATTGACTCTGTAACAGGTTTACACAGCCCTTTGGTATTTTTTCGCTACCTAGAACAAAAAATCCAAAGTGCAAAAGAAGATGAACACTACGTTCTTTTTCTTCTTGATATTGATAACTTTAAACCCATAGCCGATCGCCTCGGTTTTACGAAAAGTAGTCAGTTTATAAAGGATATCGCACAATCTATTGACTCTCATACGGTCTTTCCTATTCTCTCATCACGAATACACTCTGATGGGTTTGCTTGTTTGGTACGAATGCATGATGAAAACCAAATAGCTCTGCACTTAGCTCGCGTTCAAAAGCAGTTTAATCAACATGCAAAAAATCATGAAATTAATGTGACATGCTCTATTGGTGTGGCCTTCTACCCGTATGATGGAGAGAGTGTCAAGCAACTCATGTCGTCGGCAAAATATGCTCTAGCTCAGGCAAAAAAAACAAAAAATACTATCCGATACCACGACAAACAACTCGCTGAAGAAGATTTCCAAAAACAACGCATGATTATAGAGTTGCGTCATGCGATTCAAGAAGAGCAAATACAGATAGTCTTTCAACCAAAATATCGCCTAAAAGACAAGAGAATGATGGGAGTTGAAGTGCTATCTCGCTGGACTCACTCTCAATACGGAGATATACCGCCATCAGTATTTGTCTCGCTGGCAGAAGAAAATAATCTTAGTAGCGCTTTAACGAAGCTAGTAATCAAGCAAGCATCAAAGCAACTTAAAGAAGCTCAGCTCCTAGGCCGTGTCATCCAAAGCGTATCTGTAAATATTTCAGCGACTGAGCTAAATAGCACTGAGGGTATTCATCAAATTGAGTATCAGCTAAATCAAGACACTGAACTTTCAAAATACCTATGCCTTGAAATCACAGAGACAGCCACACTTAAGAATATAGAAAAATGTGCAAGCCTAGTAAAAAAAATGAAAAGGTCTGGTGTAGCGTTCTCTATCGATGACTTTGGGGTCGGTTATACCTCATTTGGAATTTTCAATAGACTAGACGTCGATGAAATCAAGATAGATCGTAGCTTCATCAAAGATATTGCGGTTGATTATCGTTCAAGAGCGATCACTTCAGGCATTATCGACATTGCAAAAGGGTTCGGAATTCAAGTCGTTGCGGAAGGAGTAGAAACCGATCACCAGTTACGAATTCTTGAAGAGTTAGACTGTGAACAAGCCCAAGGTTTCTATCTAAGCCACCCAATACCTGTTGAGGAATTAAAAGAGAAATTAAATATAACTTCGTAAGACAATAAAGTTGATTTCATTGCAGTGTCTAGCAGGCCCAAAAACTGAAGGAGTGTTGTTTTTATAAACACAGCAATCCCATTTATAGAAAGTAAATGTTTTTATCGTAGGCAGAGGCTAGGAAAATGAAGCTCTGAAAGCATATATGGCAAGTTAGAAAGAAAATACGCCAGCATGGTATCACTGGCGTTTACTATGATGTTGCTACCGATGTATTGCTGAGAACAATATGTACAGCAAAGCTCAACACGCCCTAGAAACCCACCGTCATGTGTAAGCTGTAAAACAGGCCACGTCCTATCAACTCAGACGCTAAGATCAACACCAGCGCTACGGTTAAGTTAACTGGGTTGACACTCGACTTATTGATCATCGGTAACACCCAAATGAGTAGACCAGCCAGCAGAAGAGCCACTTGCACACTCAAATAACCGCCAAGTCCATCCACCAGTTCAGAAGCTTTAATAATTGAACTTTGTACTTCACTCACAAGGTTCATTTTGCCCACCGTCACGACCAAGCTAATCGCAACCGCAACAACAGCCAACATCACAATGTTTCGATCCACAGTGAAGCGGCTATCCTTGGCAGATACGATCACCAGCTGCGAGAGCAACAAACCACCGACCACCATTGTCATCACAAAGCTTAGCGGTGTGTAAATGTTAAACCAGGTTGGAACGGTATTGATCATGTACACATTCACCATGGAATACATAAAGATACAACCCAGAACCATCGCACCAATTATTAAGATTTTTTGAACTGCTGCACCGCCTTTATTCAGTACTGATAGCAACCACTGTAGCCCACCAACAGCGAAGAACGCAGCGCCGAAGAACACTTCATTTGACAGCCACGCTGAACCTAGCTGGCTAAATGAGTTAAATGCGCGGAGCGGAGAACCTAAATGGGTGATCGAGAACAGAAAGCCCAATCCCATGATCGCCCACAGAGCAAACATCGGCACTTTGTAGCTGTTGATTTTTGCTTCATCAAAACCCATGGCCAACGCACGCGCGCTAACGAGTAAGTAACCACCGACGGCCGTTTGCGCCAGCACCGTAAAGAAGATTAAAGAATACTCATGGAAAATCATCTTAAACCTCCTTAGGGTTTGCTAAGTAGCCAGTTGTATCGCCCGCTGGCTTAGCATTCTTGTTCAACTTAATCACAATATTGGGCAAAGTCAGGTGTGAAGAAGGTAGTGGTGCAACATCAGCGGTTGTACCGTATTTCTCACGTAATACCTGGATTTCCCCAAATTCCAACGCACGCAGCGGACAAGATTCAACACACATCGGTTGCTTACCATCAGCCACGCGCTCGTAGCACCCATCGCACTTAGTCATATGACCTTTCTCTTTGCTAAACTGAGGCGCGCCATACGGACACGCGTTGCTACAGTGCTGACAGCCAATACAAACCTCTTCGTTTACCACCACCAAACCATCTTCTTGGCGTTTGTGCATCGCGCCTGACGGACACACTTTCACGCAAGCTGGATTTGAGCAGTGATTACACGCGATGGACAAATAGTAAGAGAACACATCATTTTGAATCCACGTATCTCCATCTTGGACAAAGCCGCCGCCAGCGTATTCATACACACGACGATAATTACGCTTCACGTCCAAGTCCCGATAGTCTTTACAAGCAAGCTGGCAAGTTTTACAACCTGTGCATTTACTTGAATCTATGTAAAAGCCGTATTGTTTCATCTTTACCTACCTTATGCTTTGTTCGCCAATTTGATATCAACCAGATTGGAGTGTTGCGGATTACCCTTAGCGAGTGGACTTGGTCGCTGAGTCGTTAACACGTTAATCGAGCCAGCATGATCGACTTTTTGTCCATCGGGTGCATACCAAGCGCCTTCACCTAGCGCGACTACGTGAGGCAAGATACGTGGTGTCACTTTGGCGGGAATCCATACTTCGCCGCGATCATTAAAAATACTCACCATGTCGCCATTTTTGATGCCACGGGCCTCGGCATCGATCGGATTAATCCATACTTCCTGACGTGCCGCCGCTTTAAGCAATGCCACATTGCCATAAGTAGAGTGGCAGCGAGCTTTAAAGTGGAATCCCGTCAGCTGCAGTGGGTACTTGGCTGTTAATGGGTCATTGTGTCCCTCAAACGAATCCACATAGATAGGTAGTGGATGAATCACTTCATCTTCTTTTAGCGTCCACTCTTTGGCAATGTTCGCTAGTGTTTCAGAGTAAATTTCAATCTTGCCACTTGGGGTTGAAAGCGGATTGGCTTCAGGATCATTACGAAAATCTTGATAAGCGATGTAATCACGCTGATATTGACGCTTATAAATGCCCAACTCTTTCATCTCTTCAAAGGTTGGTAGAGATGGGTCTTGCTTGCGGGTTTCCGCATACAAATGCTCAACCCACTCTTGCTGTGTCCGCCCTTCAGTAAACTCTTTCTCTACTCCCATCCGTTTGGCGATTTCAGAGCACATTTCGTAGATACTTTTTGCTTCGAACTGAGGCTCAATCGCTTTCTGGGCGTAGATGAAATAAGGCGCATTCGATGCTTTGCCGTCCATTGCCCAGTCATCTTGTTCAGAAGTGGTTAAATCCGGCAGGATAATATCGGCGTACTTAGCAGAAGAAGTCATGTGATTGTCGATCACTACAATCATTTCACACGCTTTGTCGTCTTGTAAGATTTCATGAGTTTTGTTGATCTCGGCATGCTGGTTAACCAAGCAGTTACCCGCGTAGTTCCAAATCATCTTGATCGGATTCGCTAAGCGCTCTGCACCTCTCACACCATCGGTTTTGTCTGTCATTTCATGGTGGCGATAAATTGCATCCGTCCACAAGAACATCGAGATAGAGGTTTTTACTGGATTAGGAACCGTTGGGAAACGCACAAACGGAATATTGATATCACTCTCACGAGCACCAGTTGAACCACCAGATACACCTACCGAGCCAGTCAGTAGAGACAGCATAGCAATAGCGCGCGATGCCAATTCACCGTTCGCCGTGCGTTGCAAACCCCAGCCTTGGTGAATGGCACATGGTTTGTTTGCGCCCATTTCTCGGCCCAGCTTAATAATGGTGTCGACAGGAATCCCTGTGATCTTTGAAGCCCATTGCGGCGTTTTTTCTACCCCATCGTCACCCAAGCCTAAGATGTATGACTTGTAGTCGCTGTTTTTTGTTGCGGACGCTGGCAGGGTTTTCTCATCGTAGCCGATGCAATATTTATCGAGGAAAGCCTGATCGACATAGTTCTCCGTGATAAGCACATGCGCTAAGCCTGCTACTAATGCCGCATCAGTAGAAGGACGGATTGGGATCCATTGGTCTTCACGCCCGCCTGCGGTATCGGTGTAACGAGGGTCAATAATAATGGTTCTAACGTTGGACTTATTTTTACTCTCGACATAGTGATGGATCAAACCACCACCAGACATCCGAGTCTCAGCAGGGTTATTACCAAACTGGATATTAAGCTTTGCGTTGGCCAAATCAGAAAACGAGTTGTTCATTGCCCAGCCGCCGTAGGTATGACTGAGGCCTTCCGCAATTTGCGCTGTGGAGTAATCGCCGTAGTGATTTAAATAGCCACCGCATAAATTCATTAAACGAGCAATCAATGTGGATGCTGGTGGCCATGACTTAGTCACTGTCCCGCCAAGCGTGCCCGTACCGTAGTTCAAATAAATTGCGTCGTTGCCGTAGTCTTTGATTAGCCGTTGCATCGTCTTGGCAACTTCATCGTAAGCTTCTTCCCAACTGATGCGCTTAAATTTACCTTCACCACGCTTACCTACCCGTTTCATTGGGTACTTCAATCGGTCTGGGTTATATACCCGGCGGCGCATAGAACGGCCACGTAAGCATGCTCTTACTTGAGGACTGTCACCAAATACGTCTCCACCGGTATTATCGGTTTCAACATATTTGATCTCACCATTTTGTACATGCATGCGAAGCGGGCAGCGTGAACCACAGTTTACTGTGCATGCACTCCAAACAACTTTCTCGTCACTTGTTACTGATTCTACCGCGCGTGCAGGGCTAGACTTAAATGGTAAGCTAATACCACTGGCTAACGCCGCTGCACTACCTATCGCAGAACTCGCTTTAATGAATCCGCGACGAGTCAGATTCATCAAGTCAGATTGCTGTTTATTCTTCGTCATAATTGGATGCCTTAACATTGCTTGCACATACCACCTTAGGGTTAAATTCGTGCTATTAAAATGATGAGAGCACCCACTATTGATATAAATCAAAGTGAATATTAATTTAATTTTAAATTGTCAATTTTGTGATTAAACTTGGCGTGAACATGAAAGAATAGAAACACACATTGTTAATCTAATTTATTGAAATGAAAATGATTATCCATACGCTAAAGATATTAGGCACACTGTTCTATTACAAGCGAAGCAAGTCAGAATCGGTTGAGTTGGTACGTTCTTTAGTGACAGAAAATGTTCTTCAAACAGAAACATTGAATTCGCTCACTTCTTTAACGGAAGAACAACTCGAACATGATTTCAGCGTGGTATTCGAAGGAATGGGTACTATGCCAGTCCCACCTTGGGGATCGGTATATTTAGACAAAGAACAGGTATTGTTCGGCGACTCAAACACGCAATATCGATTATTTTTACAGCAGAACGGTATCGAATTAGATTCAGGCCAACGCGAGCCAGAAGATCAATTTGGTTTAATGCTGTTAGCCTGCGCATACTTTCTTGAACAAGACCAAACACAAACAGCATATGAGCTACTCGGAGAGCATTTAATGCCTTGGGGCTCAAGCTATCTTGAGCAGCTCAGATACAAAGCGCCAAATCTGTTTTATCAGCGGTTGGCAGAAGACGTCTCGAAATGGCTAAACGCATTGATTCAACAACAACAGATTGAAGTAGTGAAAAGGAAGATCTATTTGAATGAGTGAATCTATCGATACTAATCGACGAGGCTTTCTGAGCCGTTTCAGCCAACCAGTAAAACGGACTCAGCAAGCCGAAATAACACCGCGCCTCGTAGCACGCCCGCCTCATGCGGTGGATGAGGCATTGTTTGTGCGTCTTTGCGACGGCTGTGGTGAATGCCTCAAAGTTTGCCCAAACAGTGTCATAGAGCTTGATGCTCAACTGGCGCAGCTCAATCTCGATTACAACCAATGCAGTTTATGTAGCGAGTGTGTCAAAGCCTGCCCTAGCGACGCGCTGCATGCTTCCGTAACACTAGACATCAACTTGCGTCCAGACTTTACGCAAAGCTGCGACAATTACCTTCAGACGGAATGCCAGCAATGTGCCTCCGCTTGTCCACAGCATGCCATCTCCGTTCAAGATGATGAACTACCACACATAAACAACGAACTCTGCAATGGTTGCGGGCAATGTCGTATTAGTTGTTATTCAAACGCGATTTTAATGAAGCTGTATAACAAACCCTATAGATAACGTGCGTTAAGTGACTTCCCTTAACTTCACGTCCCCTAACGAAAAGGCTTTGATGTGATGGACGTACTTCACTTCTAGTATAGTTGAACAAGCTAATGACCTATAGCTTCGTAACACCTGAAAGAGTTCTTGTTTTCTCGGCTTTGCGTAAGCGCTTCAGCCAAAGACTCTAACTTAAGAGGTTTTGTTATCACAAGATTTGCCCCGGCCCTGATATAACCCGCAGCTGTCTCATCGGTTACATCAGCAGTGCAACCAAGAATTATCCCCTTAAAGAGGTGCTCATTTCGTATGATGTGCGTGGCTTCTATACCTCCCATTTTAGGCATCTGATGATCCATTAAAATCACGTTGAAAGATGTTTGCTGCACCTTTTTTATCGCCTCAACACCATTAGAGGCGATAAAAACGGTAAAACCTAGTTTTTGGCACATACGCTTAGCAACGAGTTGATTCACTCGGTTATCCTCAACAATCAGCACACGCTCCCCCTCAAAATCGGCTAGTAACAGGGATTTTTTTTGTAAGTTGCTTTGCGTTCCTACGGGAGTTGTAACTGTCGCAGTAAAGCAACTCCCGATACCTAACTTACTAGTAACTGTTACGTCACCCCCCATTGCCAAGCATAATTTTTTTACTATCGATAGACCTAACCCTGTGCCTCCGAAGTCATGCATTGTTCTTATCTCAGCTTGCTCAAAAGCATTAAAGATACTCTCTAAACGTTTGCTTGGAATGCCTATCCCTGTGTCAGAAACTTGGAAGATGAGCTCTTCTTTTTTAACGTCATACTTTACTACAGCTTTAACCATACCATCCGAAGTGAACTTGATTGCATTCCCCACTAAGTTAAAAATAATTTGACGAATACGAACAATATCTCCTTTCAGAACTAAGTTCTTGGGAAGCTGTTGAGTGTCAAAAGTGAGCTGAACACCTTTATCATGAGCTTGTGGATTGAACGCATTTATTACAGGTATTACTAATTGACGAGCATCAAAGTCTTCTTTAACAAGGTCTAGTTTTCCTTGTTCTAACTTCGAGAAGTCTAGAATTTCATTAATAATCACCATAAGGTGCTCACCAGACTCTAGTAGCGTGCTTAAGTGCTCCTGAATCTTGGGGTCTTTGTTATCTGATATGAGCAGCTGAGTCATTCCTATAACACCATTCATTGGAGTACGAATTTCATGACTCATGGCTGCCAAAAACATGGATTTAGCATGGTTAGCCTCTTCGGCTTTTTTTACAGCAGCTTGCAGAGCTAGTTTGGTATTTTTGAGTTCAGTTATGTAGTGACTAAGATATAAAACAATGACTGAAAACATTAAAACAGTGGAAAGTATTAATGAATAAACCGCCGCTTCACTCGTTAGAAAAATATTATTCATTAAACGTTCATGAGCTTGTTCGGCGGCTTCGTCCATGGACTCTGAAAAAACAAGTCGCTCTAATTTATTTAGAGGTGGCGTTGTTTTTGTCTTTTGCTTAACTTCAATTATATTCTCAAGTAAAGCTAACTGCTCATTTGCTGTTTTGGCGTAAGCTTCAACTATGTGAGAAAGTGAATCTCCTAGCCAAAAAAACTGGGGGAATCTAGTAGTAATATCATTGGATGCTTCGGATAGCCCCTTTAACTCACTAGTTAATTCTTCTATCTTATTCAATAACTTACGTGATTTATCGTTATCTTTTCGGTCTAATAAATAAACATAATTTCTGATATGAATAATACTTGATGAGTGCGCAACATGAGAACTCTCTACCGCTTCTAGAAGGTTGTTTTGAGTCTTAAAAGAGAAAAAAGCAATTAAGGTGATACCTAATCCAATGCCAATAAAAAACTCAAGTATATTCATACTTTGTGAATTTCTATCATTCACTAGACTCCTCCAGATGGAACTCATGGATCACAGGTATGACACTTTCTTTTTCAACGTAATAGAAAAAAGAAGCTGCTATCACCAACAAAGTGGCTAGTATTCCCCACGCGAGCATTTTTAACTTAGACAACGATCAGTCTCCTCAGCCATCCTCACACTTATACAACCAGTCTAGTAAATAACGGCCCCTTGCGCTAATTTTGTTACTTCACGCAACCATCTGAAAAGTTGTCATAAAGCCCCCATATTCTCGTTCTGGCATGGTTCAGAGGAACTGTGGTGCGACGCGTAAAATGAGTAACTGATATATTGGCTACTACGGCAGCAACTTGAAAAAAACGACTTGGCTTTGGATGTGTGAATAGAACCATTGACGAGCACTTTGTTCCGCTCTAGGAGTAACTTCATAATGCACAACAGTGTCCGGCTTTTGCAGGATGTATAAACCCTTTAATAAATTACTCCTTACGAAGAAATACCGTATATTTCAATTTTGATAAAATCATTCGCATTTAGGTTACTATCAACGACTAGGTCTAGAAAAGTAAGCAGTACCACCACACCGCTTTCAAGCTCAAATTGAATGTTATGCCGATACATTCCCCCCTGAAGACAATTTCTCATATGCCCTCCTGTTAGGTGAATACACCAGCAAAGGTGCATCGCGGCCTAGTCGTACTCACCTATAGGTCTGTAAGGTCAAACATAAGCTGCGAAACTTTAGTTCAGTGCATATCTTCTTTACTCGTGCTTTTCTCGTAGTACATATTCTCGTCGGCTTTGGTTATCGCTGATTCTAGGGAAAAGTTTACTCCTTCAATAATATACTTACCTATTGACGTCCCTATCTGCACCTTACCTTTACTGGTATCTATTGGAGCTGCGAGTGCATTTTCAATTCTCGACATTACCTCTTCTGTGTAGTGTTCCGCCTCTGTATTGCTATTCCCAACGCCTCTCAGAAATACGACAAACTCATCTCCGCCATATCTTGCGACTAGGTCGGAACTCCTCAGGCTGCTTTTCATACGCTCACTGACCTCACGTAATATGTGATCGCCTACAGCATGACCATGATCATCATTAATTTTTTTGAAATCATTCAGGTCAATAAATAACAAAGTGGAAAACCGGCTCTCACTGACTCTCGTTTTTAGATCTTGTTGCATACATTCTATCAACCCACGTCTGTTAAGAAGCTTGGTTAATTCATCTATTCGGGCCTGCTGGTACGCCTTATTTTCAAGTTCTTTTTGTTTTGTTATATCAGTAGAAATACCTAAAATGGCAATGACTTCGTTAGGAAACTCGGGATGACAAATAGGTGACTTCACCTCAAGATAAACCCGTTGATTGCCACTAGTATCATTAATAACAATCTCTTCCTTTGTTGTTTCACCTTTGAGGACCTTAGCATCGATATGCTTTATGAGTTCAACCGTATCTTCTGGCAAAAAGTTCGAGTCTGTTATTTCGCCCAACCTTTCCTTATCAATGTTCATTAACCTTAGGCTTAGGTTGTTAGCATAGATATATCTGGATCGTGTATCTTTAATGAATACGTATGTCTCAAGATGATCAAGAGACTTAGTAAGATCATCAAGGCGAATCCCCAATCTTCCTAATTGAAGGTGCATTATGGCCTCCGACATGCAGCAAAAAAGTCAGCGTATATAATTATGAATTTTACATTTATAGATGTGCTATATCACCTATTTATAATGTTGACTTTATTAATACTAAAGAGTCATTAAATATACAACTTATGATGACACGAAAGAGCCACATGTTACGCGTTTCGGTGATTGCGATCGCTCATTACCCTGAACAAGCCTAGGATACTTTCAGGACTAGTTATGCGATACACCTGAATTTAGTACGTTGGTAAACCTAAATCTTAAGCTCGTGAGTTTAAGAATTAAAAGAGATGATAGCTGATGTTATCAATGAGCAGGATAAAGGGGGCACATGCCATAAATATCAGTTATTTACGCATTCTCTGTATCGTCTTCCATCCATTAATCCCACATAGTCAAAGAGCCTCGATTGAATTTCGCTCAGATAAAGAGTCTCCCCAAACTAGTAAGAATAATCTCTAAGAATTGTACAAATGCTTAGGCAAACTTCATCGACTCTAGAGGAATGACATTGCTTGTATCTAACGCTTGCAATTTTTCTCCCCATGCTTGTAGTACCACTAATTGCTCTTCAAGGTAGTCGTGATGGTTATATACCCGCAACATACCTGGTAGCTGGTGACCAACCGTCTTTTCAATCGCCACGATATCCAGCCCCATTTCGCTACAACGGCTGATAAAGGTGCGGCGTAGATCGTGTGGCGAAAAGCGCTCAAAATCTTCCGGTAAATTACGCTTGATTAGCGCACGTACTGCTGCGGGTTCTTGAAGTTTGTCATCCATAAGCTGAGGCCAAACAAGTTTCCATTTGCTTGGTACATTCTCACGCTGCTCTTTAAGAAGTTCCAGTAGGTAATCACTTAATGGTACTTTTCGGCTCTCTTGGCTCTTGGTGTGACGTTCTTTTGAACTGGCTGGCAACAACCATACCTTCTCTTGGAAATCTACCTCACTCCAACGCATTTCAAGCACAGCACTAATACGTTGCCCACACCCGAGCAAAAACTGCATTAGGCGGACGTTTGAGGGCTCTGTACGCCAAGAAGGCAAGCTTGTTAGCAATGTTTTCAATTCTGAAAAGCTCAAATTGCGTTTTGTGACCTTAGAACCACCACCGACATCCTTGGATTTCAAATGTGGTGCAGGGTGTGCACCAATCATATTCAAAGCTAGTGCATGGTTGATCACCTGATTGATAATTTTATGGCATGCACTAATCGCACCCGCTTTTCGCTGTCCATTCCCATCAACCTTTGCATCAAATACTTTATTAAGATCATTAATTCTCAACTCTTCTAGTTTGATTTGACCAAGAAATGGTTTGATATCCCGGTTATAGGTTGCCCTCGCTTGTTCTCCTCGTAGCTGCTTGGACAAACGCTTCTCGTCAAAACTGGCAAAAGCATCATCAAAAGTTTTTGCTTCCTCTTGCTCGCGCTGTTCACGTGCCAGTTCCTGCTTCGGATTTTTATTGTTCTCCAACCAGCTACGGTAACGCCCTGCTTCTGTTCGAGCCTGTTCAAGCGTCATCCCTGTTTCCGGTTTTAACTTAACATACCGCCCCATGGTAATTTTTTCGTGTTTGTTACCAGCCTGGAAGCGAAAGATCCAAGTCATCGTGCCCGTTGGTCGAACGCGAATATTCAATCCTTCTATTTTCTTATCTGGAATTAAATATTCCTTGTTTTGTGGCTTCAATGCTTTCAGTGTGGCGTTCGTACTAATTTTATCGACTGGCTTGATCATGACTGAAAAACCTCTGTATTTCTGGGTACGGCTCTGGGTACGGCGTGGGGTACGGGAAAAGACGAGTTTTCATTGTACGGCTAAAGACCCCCTTGGACAATGATCAATTAAAAACCAAATAAAAACAATAAATTAAAATTCAAACCTGGACTTTGGAAGACATTACAAGATTCAGAGTTCGATTTACCCACCATATGGAAGCGGGCGTGCTATTGGAACGCAAAGCGTAACCCACGGCGTCAAATACAAAAAAAGCGAGCTCAATGGCTCGCTTTTTTGTATTTGATTCGTTTTGCTTATTCCGCAGAAGTCTTCTTGCTGACAAACCCTAGCTTCTTACCAATCCATGCGAGTAAGATCATTGAAACCATGATCGCAAAGAAGTTTGAGCCTGCTTCTGGGTATTGCGCTTTAATAAACGCAGAGTGACCAAACGCACCTACGAAGAAACACGCCAAGCCAACTAATGGGATATCTTCTGATACCGGATTATTTAGGTACTCTTGGTAAAGAGCTTGTACAGCCAGTACGAGTGCAATCAATGGGAAGATTGAAAAAGACACTTCACTCATGGTCAACCATGACAACAAAGCATCACCACACATACCTGCAACCAGTGCCAAAATCAGCGTTTTCTTTTCAGATTTATTTCCATTCGACATTATTCTATCCCGCCTTTTAATCGGTTACGTTCACGTTCTTTGCGATACCAATAGGCCCCTTTGGCTATCATTCGCAATTGCATGATCAATCGCTCGGCGAGTTCATCGCGCTCACGTCGATCTAAATCTAAAGCTTCAGCCCCCGAACTGAAAACCAAAGTCACAGACGCTTCTGCTTGAGTATACGCCTCTTCTCTGGTCACGCCGGTGCTCATTAAATACTCGGTTAATTCTGCCGCAAAATGCTGGATTTCTCGAGCAACAGCGGTACGAAATTCAGCAGAAGTGCCGGAGCGCTCACGCAACAACAAACGAAAGACGTTCGGACTACTTTCAATGAATTCCATAAAGGTTTCGACCGAGGTACGAATTACGCTACCTTCTTTCACAATACGTTGACGCGCTTGACGCATCAGTTGACGTAGTAGCAAACCGCCTTCATCAACCATGGTTAAGCCTAGCTCATCCATATCTTTGAAGTGACGGTAAAAAGAAGTCGGTGCAATCCCTGCCTCTCGGGCGACTTCTCGCAAGCTAAGGCTGGAAAAGCTGCGATCCGCACTTAATTGACTAAATGCCGCATCGATCAATGATCGACGTGTCTTCTCTTTTTGCTGTGCGCGGATTCCCATCGATTTCATTCTTAACTTGCTCTTTTTCTGTAGGGTACAAGAGCCTCAATATAACGCAATTTGCTCCTACGGAGAAAGATATGTTGCTTCGCTCGCTCTGAGCGCCGAGAACGTTACTATTGGCATGCATCTAATTGCAATGTTCTCGATGCAATTTATAGACATACAACATACCAAATCATCCTTTTGGTCGATTCTGCGTGATCACTTCCACTCTCTAACAGGCATGACGTGTACCAATAGAGTAAATGAGTTAAAATCGCGCTAAAGCAATGTTAAGCAAATATAACAAGGAAGGCATCATGGCGCATGTTAATCACTATGACGTGATCGTAATCGGTAGTGGCCCTGGCGGAGAAGGGGCTGCAATGGGATTAACCAAAGCGGGACTGAATGTTGCCATTGTCGAGAAAGAAAGCAGTGTCGGCGGCGGTTGTACTCACTGGGGTACTATTCCATCAAAAGCGCTGCGTCATGCCGTTAGCCGCATCATCGAATTTAATAGCAACCCGTTATTTTGTCGAAACAACACCAGCGTTCATGCAACATTTTCTGACATTTTAGGTCATGCTAAATCGGTCATTGATAAGCAAACTCGACTTCGTCAGGGCTTTTATGACCGTAACTCATGCACACTTTTGTTCGGAACCGCGCGATTTATCGATAACTACTCAATTGCAGTAATGCAAAGCGACGGCACAGAAGAAATCTATTCAGCGGATAAGTTTGTCATCGCGACGGGTTCTCGTCCGTATCAGCCTAACGACGTTGATTTCTTGCATGAGCGCATCTACGACAGTGATTCCATTTTGAGCCTGAAACACGACCCTCGCCATATCATCATTTACGGTGCAGGCGTTATCGGTTGTGAATACGCTTCTATCTTCCGCGGACTTGGAGTGAAAACCGACCTTATCAATACCCGAGACCGCTTGTTGGAGTTTTTGGATAACGAAGTGTCAGATGCGCTGTCTTACCACTTCTGGAACAGCGGTGTGGTAATTCGTAATGATGAGACCTATGAAAAAATCGAAGGCACAGAAGATGGCGTGATTATTCACCTACAATCTGGCAAGAAGATGAAGGCGGACTGTTTGTTGTATGCGAATGGTCGAACAGGTAACACCGATAAGTTGAATTTGGGTGCAGTGGGTCTGGAAGCGGATTCTCGCGGACAACTAAAAGTAAACCGTAACTACCAAACCGATATTGAGCACATTTACGCTGTAGGCGATGTCATCGGTTACCCTAGCCTTGCAAGCGCCGCTTATGACCAAGGGCGATTTGTCGCACAAGCCATTACGAAAGGTCAGGCAGAAAACTATCTGATTGATGATATTCCAACAGGTATCTACACCATCCCAGAGATTAGCTCTGTGGGTAAAACCGAGCAAGAGCTAACAGCTGCGAAAGTACCGTATGAAGTAGGACGCTCTTCGTTCAAGCATCTAGCTCGTGCACAGATCGCAGGGAAAGACATCGGCAGCTTGAAGATATTGTTCCATCGTGAAACCAAAGAAATTTTAGGGATTCACTGCTTTGGCGAACGTGCCGCGGAAATTATCCACATCGGTCAAGCCATTATGGAGCAAAAAGGCTCAGCGAATACCATCGAGTATTTCGTCAATACCACCTTCAACTATCCGACGATGGCCGAAGCGTATCGTGTCGCTGCATTGAATGGTTTGAACCGCTTGTTCTAATCTATGCTTCTTGATAGCAAACAGAAAAACAGCAGGCTTGGACCTGCTGTTTTTATATCAACATTGTGCGAGGAAGGTATCCTTACGCCATTGGTAGAGAAAGATAACCCCTAAACCAATACCCCGCATCAACATAAAGCTCGTCATTGCAAACCACAGCGCGTGATTTTCCCACTCGGCGAACAAGTAAAAGACAACGAAGAAACTGCTGGTCGCGACAAACATACTATTGCGCATGTCTTTGCCTTTGGTTGCACCGACAAAAATGCCATCCAATAGAAAGCACCACATCGACGCAAGTGGCATCACCACCAGCCAAGGTAGATACACCGCTGCTTGCTGTTGTACAGCCTCAATTGAAGTGATCATGGCGATCAACTGCGATCCCGCCAAACCAAAGAGCGCGGTCAGTCCTAAGCAAATAGCCAAACTCCAAAAAAAAGTACCGACAAGCGATGCACTCAATTGTTGCCTATCTTTGGCGCCAATCGCCTTCCCGACCATGGCCTCCATTGCATAAGCAAAGCCATCCATGCCATACGAGATAATCATCAGGAAGCTCATCAGAACCGCATTTGCAGCGACAACCTCATCACCAAAGCTCGCGCCTTGGAACGTCATAAAGCTAAAAGCCGCTTGCAGACACAAAGAGCGTAAGAAAATATCACGATTCAATTTCACGAATCGCCCTAAACCGTGTTGAGTGCTGGTTAGCAACTTTTGAGGTGATGGTAATTGCCTCTCTCGCCAAGTTTTCCAGACACACATGAGACCAAAACCCATGCCTGAGTAGTCAGCAATCACCGATGCCAGCGCAGCGCCTTCTACTTTCCACCCCAAACCAATCACAAACAACAAATCGAGGGTAATATTAGTCACGTTGGTGATGATCACCATCCACATTGGGGCTTTGGAATTTTGCGTTCCGAGCAACCACCCCAACAACACAAAGTTCATTAGCGCAGCGGGGGCACTCCACACTCGAATAGAGAAATATTGCATGCCGTAGTGCTTCACTTCAGCACTGGCGTCACTCCAACCAAAGATCAAATCAGCAATCGGGTTATGGGCAATAAGAAAGACTAACGCAAAGAGCAGCGCCATGAGTGAGCCTTGCATAAACACCAAGGCAAGTTGCTTTCGGTCGTCACCGCCATAGGACTGCGCCGCCAACCCAGTAGTCGACATACGCAAAAAACCAAGCAGCCAAAATGTCACACTGATCATGGTACTGCCCAGCGCAACACCGCCCAAATACCAAGCGTGGTCTAGATGACCAATCACCGCAGCATCGACCAAACCGAGCAATGGAACAGTAATATTCGACAGCACCATAGGTATCGCTAAAGCTAAGACTTGGCGATGAACTTTTGGATTAGATAAAGGAGAGAAGATTGAATTTGTCACAGGCACCTCATCAGTAAGATCGACGAGTGTACCTGAGCGCTTAACGACTAGCCAATTACCACTTGATATGAACGAGGACTGGCGTGAGGCGATGCTTCAGCATTGGAATCTTATTAAGCCAACGCTGCCAAGCTTTCCAACGAGAACAGAATCTATCGAATGGCGAGAAAGCTTTCACCCACTGTGCCCATGGTAACCATTGCAATATCTGTTCTGCAGGCGCTTCAAAGCCATGAGCATAACGATCAGAGCCAAGCTTTTGTCCCCACTTGGTTTCCGTTAAATCTCCTGCCAACACCATACACAGTTCAGCAGAAACAAAATGTCGACCCAAGGTTTGAATAAATTTCGCGACTTGGCGCTCTGTGCAATCGAGCAGTGCCATTTCACATAAAATGAGTACTGGTGCTTGCTCTGGAATGGCTAACGTCTCTAGCCACGACATTTCATCCACACTGCCACAGCGGTGTTCATAACGTTCATTTTTGTGGAACAAGCGCTGACGCCATACCAAATTTTCCGTCACGTCCAGCTCTATCCAATGGCAGCGTCCATTATCCAAACGATAAAAGCGGGTATCCAACCCCGCTCCGACATTGATTATCCAAGCATCGGGATACTGCTGTAAGAAGTGACTAACCTGCTGGTCACAAAGCTGAGTCAGCGTCACGTGCAGCAATTGCTTCTGCGCAATATCACCACTCAAACAATCCGGCGCCATCTTACAACTCAAACACGCCTTAGCAGCTATCGGATCGTACACCAAGCCATTGTCGACCATGCTTTCACGGCTACGCAATAACAGTGGCTTTAATAAATGGTTAGGAACTTGATGTTTAGACTGAGACATGGGCATTTCCTGCGCCAGAGAGAAAACATAGACATTGAAATAGATGATAATGAATATCAATTACATTATCAAGCTTATAAATTGCTCAAAACAAACAAGGTCAAGATGATAAGCAAGCTTTTGGAGGAAGTAGAAAAAGAGAAAAGAAGAGAAAAGACAAAACAGCCCAGAAGAACTGGGCTGCTTAAACACACTTACATCCAATCGGTATTACGAATAATACCAACGGCTAAGCCTTCAATCGTAAGATGCTGAGACGTTAAGTCCACTTGGATTGGGGCAAACTCTTCATTCTCAGCATGCAGTAATATGGTTGAGCCTTTGCGCTCTAAACGCTTTACTGTCACATCATCATCAACGCGCGCAACGACAACTTGACCGTCTCTCACGTCTTGGGTTTTATGCACAGCGAGCAAATCGCCATCCATAATCCCGATGTCTTTCATACTTTCGCCATTTACACGAAGTAAGAAATCCGCTTGCGGCTTGAACATCGCAGGGTCGACTTGGTAGTGCGCTTCTACGTGTTCCTGAGCCAATATGGGCTCACCCGCAGCAACTTGACCAATCAAAGGCAAGCCCTGTTCGTCATTAGCGGCAGAGTCATCAAGTAGGATACGAATCCCACGCGATGCACCTGGGATAATTTCAATTGCTTGCTTACGAGCAAGCGCTTTTAGGTGTTCCTCTGCGGCATTCGCAGAGCGGAAGCCAAGCTCACGCGCAATCTCTGCACGAGTTGGTGGCATTCCGGTGTCATCGATTTTACTTTTGATCAAATCGAAGACTTGTTGTTGGCGTGGCGTTAACGGCTTCATGTCTCACCTGTCTTTTTATACAGTTAACTGTGAGTATATCCAGTAAATGCTCAAATGAAAACCCAATTGGTTGTTTTTTAATTTATTTGTGGAGTGCACTTCGTTTGCTGCCCAAGTTCATTATTCATGCGTTTAAAACACCGCCTTTTCAGTTAATCAAAGTAAAGCAACAACTTAGGAGTTCGACTAATTTACAGCCAATAAAATTAAAAGGTTTGACCAGTTTCTGGTATCCTTGCTGCGCTTAAATTTTATCGCCTAGGCTTATTTCTTTTGCCGTACTCATTTCTTTTTCTATAGAAGACATGCAAAGCAGACACTGAAATAAGGTTAGGCCTGTTTGAATACCTATTGAGGCTGTGAACTTTATGTCTTCTGGACAATCATTTTCACGTTCATTACTAAAACTACCTTTATCGGTACTGGTAAAGGGCACCACAATCCCGTCGAACCCGATTGAAGATCTGAATATCGACCTCGCTAAGCCGATTGTATATGCCCTACCGTTCCGCTCGAACGTGGATTTGCTGACACTGCAAAAACAAGCCATGAGCCTTGGTCTGCCTGACCCGCTCAGTCCGCTGGAAATCAATGGCAAAACGCTGAACCGTTTCGTCTTTATCGCTGCGCGTCCAACTGTGATGAACAACGATAATGATGTCCCAACCGACTCTGTCTCTCTGTTCACAGACTTGCTGGAACTGCATAAACTGGACAGTGAATTAGACGTTCAAATGATCCCTGCAACCGTGCTTTGGGGTCGTAAACCAGGTAAAGAAGAAAACCAAAAGCCTTACCTTCAGCCAATGAATGGCCCGCAAAAGGCGAAAGCGGTAATGGCAGCAGGACGCGACTGCTTGGTTCGCTTTAGTCCCGTGGTATCTCTGCGTTATATGGCAGACTCTCACGGTACCGACAGCGCAATTGCGCACAAATTGGCTCGCGTGGCGCGTATCCACTTCTCTCGCCAAAAACTTGCGGCTTCAGGCCCAAACCTGCCACAACGCCAAGTGTTGTTTGCTCGTTTATTGAAATCTCCAGCTATTGAACTGGCGATCGCTGACGAAGCCAAGAGCAAAAATATCTCGATTGATAAGGCACGTAAAGAAGCCCACGACATCATGGATGAAATCGCCGCCGACTTCTCCTACGGTCTAGTGAAAAACGGCGACCGCATCCTGAGTTGGCTATGGACAAAGCTGTACCAAGGGTTGCACATCAATAACGCCTCGACTGTGCGTCGTTTAGCGCAAGACGGCCACGAAATTGTGTACGTTCCGTGTCACCGTAGTCACATGGACTACCTACTGTTGTCTTACGTTTTATACCATGAAGGCATGGTGCCTCCGCACATTGCGGCAGGCATTAACCTGAACTTCTTCCCGGCCGGTCCTCTTTTCCGTCGCGGTGGGGCATTCTTTATTCGTCGTAGCTTTAAAGGTAACAAACTGTACTCAACCATTTTCCGCGAGTATCTAGCTGAGCTGTTTGCCAAAGGCTATTCAGTCGAGTACTTCAGTGAGGGTGGTCGTTCACGTACAGGTCGCTTACTGCAAGCGAAAACGGGTATGCTGGCTATGACCATCCAAGCAATGCTACGTGGTCTAAACCGCCCAGTAACACTAGTACCGGTCTACATCGGTTACGAGCACGTAATGGAAGTAGGCACTTACGCGAAAGAGCTGCGTGGCAAACGCAAAGAGAAAGAAAACGCAGGGCTTGTACTGCGTACTCTGCGTAAACTGCGTAACTTTGGTTTGGGCTATGTGAACTTCGGTGAGCCAATTCAGCTCAACCAATACTTGAACGAGCATGCTCCTGAGTGGACGAAAGACATCGACAGCATGGGTGGTAACAAACCACAATGGATGAATCCTGTGGTCAATGACCTTGCTAATAAGATGATGACGCACATCAACGATGCGGCGGCAGCAAACGCGTTGACCTTGTGTGCAACCGCACTGCTTGCTTCTCGTCAACGTGCACTTTCTCGTGACTCGCTGATCAACCAGATTGAGTGTTACTTAAAGCTACTCAAAAACAACCCGTACTCAAGCACCTCCACTATCCCTACCGAAAGTGCTGAGGAGTTGGTCGATCATGCAATTTCGCTTGATAAGTTCGTGATTGAAACCGATAGCATGGGTGACATCATTTCGCTGGATCGTAGCCAATCGATCCTGATGACCTACTACCGCAACAACATCATCCACTTGTTTGCTCTGCCATCATTAATTGCTCAGATGATCATTCGTCAGCGCAACCTCTCGGTAGAAAAGATTCAAGCGAATGTCGCGCAAATCTACCCATTCTTGAAGAAAGAGTTGTTCTTAAGCTATCAAGAAGACGAGTTGGATGAATTGGTCGTTAAAACACTGCATGAGTTTGCCGATCAGAAAATGATTAGCCTCGATGGTGATAAGCTGGAGATCAATCAGTCGAACAACCAGCCTTTGGTTCTGCTAGGTCGTACAATCACGGAAACACTGCAGCGCTACTCTATCGCGATGAACTTGCTTGTTGCTTACCCAGAGCTCGGTAAATCGGACCTAGAACAGAAGAGCCAAGATATTGCTCAACGTTTAGGACGCTTACACGGTATTAATGCGCCAGAATTCTTCGATAAAGGTGTGTTTACCGCGATGTTCAATACACTCAAACAGCAAAAATACCTCGATAACGATGGTAACTGTGACACGAAGAAAACGCAGCAATTTGCACGATTACTATTCACTCTGCTTTATCCAGAAGTGAAACTGACGATCGAAGAGAGTATTCATCAACTTCAGTCGTAACCGTTTTACCTTCTTCCAAAATAAGAAAAAAGGCATCCAATCGGATGCCTTTTTTCTTATTTCTTCGCTTACCAAAATGCGACCAATAACCCTATCGCTATCACCATGCCAACATAGTTGTTGTTGAGGAAAGCCTTAAAGCACAACTCCCGCTCACGGTGACGAATTAAGTGCTGCTGATAAACAAACAACGACGCTGCAATCAAAAGGGTCCAGTAGTAACTTTGTCCCAATTGGTAGAACTGCCCTAACCAAACCAACATCGCGAGTGTAATCAGTTGCAATACCCCAATGATGAGTTTGTCATGACGACCAAACAAAATTGCCGTCGATTTAATGCCAATCTTTAAATCATCATCGCGATCGACCATCGCATACTGAGTATCATAAGCTATGGTCCATAAAGCGTTAATCAGAAACACAAACCAAACTATCAGTGGTAGCTCCCCGGTTTGTGCAGCCCACGCCATTGGAATTGCCCAGCTAAACGCCAAGCCTAAAAAGAGCTGTGGAATATGAGTGTAACGCTTCATAAATGGATAAATGAACGCCAACACGATGCCAGCGAAGGATAGCTGAATCGTCAACGGGTTCATGGTCAGCACTAACAAGAATGAGCTGATACCCAAAACCAAAAATAATCCAATCGCTTCTTTCGCTGTCACTTTTCCTGATGGCAGCGGGCGTTGCTTAGTACGTTTTACATGGCCGTCGACTTTGCGGTCAGCAAAATCATTAATCACGCACCCCGCGCTACGCATTAGGAATACACCCAATACAAACACGATAAACACATCCCAACTCGGCATCCCTTGGGCTGAGATAATTAGCGCCCAAATCGTTGGCCACATCAGTAACAGTGAACCAATCGGGCGATCCATGCGCATCAGTTGCCAATATGCTTTGGCTTTTTCTGCGGACATTTACACTGTCTCCTTAGCGTAAACTGGTGAATTAGATAAGAATAACTCGGCGACCAGCATCGGTTTGTGATTCATCCACAACCTTGAGCGTCGCGCTAACAAACGTCCTTCTGGTACGGCTACCCATCCCATTTGCAAAGAGTCTCGCTCAACGTTGTCTGCGCTGAACACTGTTAGTCCTAATGGGATATCCCCTTGTTGAGCCAAATCATACTGCTGATCAACTAAGGTTGAGCGAGGAATTAATGTCCGTCCGATAACCCAGTTATCATTGTCACCACACAAAATTACCTCTCGCAGTAAGCAATCTTGTTCGGACA
This sequence comes from Vibrio sp. Y51_MX_L26, assembly GCF_024181935.1. NCBI lineage: Bacteria > Pseudomonadati > Pseudomonadota > Gammaproteobacteria > Vibrionales > Vibrionaceae > Vibrio > Vibrio sp. Y51_MX_L26. The sequence goes on along the minus strand of NZ_JAMZAS010000015.1, from coordinate 38,578 downwards.
ATAACTGGCTTTCGTCCTGTTTTAACGTCGCCGCAGTGACGATCTGATTTTGTAGCAATTCTACCGTTAATGCTTGGCAGTGTTGCTTTAAACGACGTGACAAAGACCCTTGCTCTTCAAGCCAGTGCTTGGCAAATTCATTTGGAAATTCGAATTCTTCGGGGTTTTGCCACTCTACTTCCAATAAAGAAGCAAGATAGAGTGATGTTGGCTGATTCATACTAGTATTCAATTGGAGGCTTTATGCGTACAATAAAGCAACAACTTACCGTCCATAGTAATGTATGTAACCGTAAGTTCCGTTATTTGTTATAGACGGCCCATTGTATCAAGACTGAAGCGATTCGAATATCGCGATCCAGAGAAAGAAAAGTTAGAAATATGTACAAACGTTATATAGCCCAAATTATTTTTGCGTTAACCATACTGTTCGCCGCACCAAGTTGGGCTGAAACGGAAGAAGCTGGACCTAAGTTGGCATACTTTACCCTTGAGCCTGATCTCACTACTAACTTTTACACCAAAGGCAAAAAGTTAGGTTATGTGCAAGTGCGCATCGACATCATGGTAATGAGCCAACAAGATTTATCGATTGTTGAGCATCACCAACCTTTGATTCGCGATGCAGTGATTGAATTACTGGGTAAGCAAACAGAAGATACTATTAAGTCCCTTTCTGGCCGAGAAGATCTGCGCAAAACCTTAGTGACGACCCTCAACGAAACACTTTTGCCCGAAACAGGTAAAACCATCATTGCCGATTTGTTGTTTACAAAATACCTTTACCAATAAACCCAAATCGTTTTGAACATAAAAAAGACCGCTCTTGAGCGGTCTTTTCATTTCAGCTTTAGGCTTGCTGTTGGTATTTCATCTTGCCTGAATCAAACAGCGCAATCGCCATCCCCGACAGTAAACCCACTAAGTGAGCGGTGTTTGCAATCGCCATGAACGGCTGCACAAAACCAAGAACTAACCATACCAACATAAAAACGATGATTGGCTTGGGTAGCGTAAGGCCTAAATGTGGCAAGCGGTAACCCAATATCCACAAATAGCCAAGCAGTGCATAGACCACGCCAGACAAGCCACCGAAGTTTGCCCCTTCAACATAGAATTGGCCAGCCCCAGAAAGCGCTGCTGATACTACAAAGAGTTGCAATAGCTTACCGGAACCGAGACGACGTTCGATGTCGCCCCCCAACTGCCACCACCATAGTAAGTTGAACACGATGTGAGTCACTGAAAAGTGCAGTAACGCATGGCTTAGCCATCGCCACACTTGCCATTGTTGCCCCTCAAAAGCCGGGAAGTGCAACAACTTAAACACGCCATTGCCAAAGCCAAACATTTGTAACAAGTAGATGATGGTACACACCGTCATGATCAGCAAAGTCATTGGGCCTGCTTTTGCTTTGACCATGCTCATGATACTCGGGCTAGAATAATGAAAGGTGCTCTTGCGAGTATCGGCAACGTCCCACGAGGCGGCGCTGTATTTTGAATCAGATGGGTTAGCGAGGAACTGCTTAAGTTCCGCTTCCGCTTCTATTTCATGCTGGCTATCAGTCAGCCACAGCGCAAATTGCCCGTCTCCTTCTGGCATCATTTCGATGTCAATTTGGCGAGAGGCCATATAATCAATAAAGGCTTGCGCCATACGTGGATTATTTAACGTTACCAATCTCTTCATTAACTTCTCACTATCGGTAGTTCTGCTCGGTGCCAGGCTTCAAAGCCACCATCCACACTGTACACCTGTTCAAAGCCTTGGTTAACTAAATATTGTGCGGCACCTTGGCTACTAATGCCGTGGTAACACATCACCAGAATGGGTTGTTCGAACTCCACTTCATCCATAAACGCAACGATCGTATCGTTGGTTAAGTGATACGCGGACTCCGCATGCGCAACGGCAAACGATTGAGGGTCACGGATATCTACAAGCTTCGCATCACCCTGCTCGAGCAGCGCTTGCGCACCTTGTACATCGATATGCTTAAACTGATCCATTTACTTTCTCATTGTCTTATTAATATACCCAAGCAACCTCGAACCTAACATACTAATCAGCACCCGAGGTACAGCATAAAATCTATATTTGAAGCCGCTTGGGTATACTGCCGCTATTGTAACCTATCCAACGGCAAACTTAGACACATGGATAATCAGGGTTTTAAAAAGTGTACACATTCCAACCATTTGTGGATAAAGCTGTGAATTGCGTTGATAAAGTATATTTGGATCTTTTGAACCACAATATGTAGTGATGATCCTGATCTAACTGTGTGTATATCTATAACTATCCCCAGATGGAAAAGTGCTTGAATCCCTTATTTTGTCCGGGTTTCGAACAGTTGATAAATAATTACTTCACAGAGTTATACACAGGTAGCACATAAAATCCGGATCGCAAACGCTATCGATTTTCGATCGACAATAAAAAAGCCGAGATCACATGATCTCGGCTTTCTATGAAAATCTTACTTTCAATTAGCAGTGGAAATTAAAATTCACCCACGGCCAATTTTAGTTTCTTCATTGCGTTTTTTTCTAGCTGGCGAATACGCTCGGCAGAAACACCGAACTCATCAGCTAAGTCTTGCAATGTTGCTTTCTCATCATCTAACCAACGAGAACGCACGATGCGCTGACTACGCTCATCCAAACTCGCTAATGCATGACCCAAGCGATTGTTGGTGTGCATTTCCCAGTTAGCTGCTTCGATGTTGTCAGCCACATCAGACGATTTGTCTTCTAGGTACAGCATTGGCGCTGTGTAAGCGTTTGAGCTGTCGTCTTCGTCAGTTGGCATATCAAAGGTTGAATCCACCGCCGCTAAGCGTGATTCCATCTCGCGAACTTCAGAAGGCTCAACACCTAACTCACGCGCAACGGTTTCGACTTCACCGTTGTTAAACCAACCCAAGCGCTTTTTCGACTTACGCAAGTTGAAGAACAACTTACGTTGCGCTTTAGTGGTCGCAATTTTCACGATACGCCAGTTACGTAGCACGTATTCGTGGATCTCTGCTTTGATCCAGTGGACAGCAAAAGACACCAAGCGAACCCCTACCTCTGGGTTAAAACGCTTAACGGCTTTCATTAGACCGATGTTACCCTCTTGCACAAGGTCCGCCATTGGCAAACCGTAGCCAGAGTAACCACGAGCAACGTGAACAACGAATCGTAGGTGCGAAAGAATTAGACCTTTTGCAGCCTCAATCTCACCTTTGTAGTGTAATCGTTCTGCCAGCTCACGCTCTTCGTCTGCAGTCAGCATTGGGTAGCTGTTTACTGAGCGAATATAGCTATCAAGGCTATCTTGCGTGACTAGAGCCATCGGATACGCTTCTTTTGTCATTCAATTCCTCATCAATCTCTGATCTGGAGCATTACATTGCAAATTTAGCTTCGATATCTTGAACTCAAAATGAACAAGTTTCAAGAAGGGGAAGCAATTATCCATAAACATTCGGTCTAAACAAGGGATCCAGATTAGCTAGTGCTAATAAAATCCAAGTAGTAAGACCTTCATCACTTAAACTGGTTCAATTTCTTTCAAATGTCGTTGCGCAGAAAAGCGCGCCGCAATGCATCCCAAAAGACTACCAATGATGATTAATAGCAAAGATTCATCCCAGCTTAAACCAATCAGGCGAAACTGGCTGTCGTACAACGCAGCAAGATCTTCCACCGCACTATTCATAACAATGGTCACTAAAGCCGTTACCAACCACGCGATGGTGGCACCTAATACGCCAAACCACATCCCCGTGTACAAATAAGGACGCAGAATAAAACTGTCCGTCGCACCGATCAGTTTCATGGTTTGAATCTCTTCTTTATTCGCCAGCACATTAAATCGCAACGTGTTGCCAACGATTAAAAATACCGCACCGAGCATCAACACTGTCAGAGTAATGACAATAATACTCGCGAGAGTTTTGATCGCATCAAGACGCGCCAGCCAATCTTCATCAAGTCTCACGTCGGTCACATCTTGTTGCTCTCGAACGTCTTTGGCTAATGACTGAATATCACTCTTTAGCTCCGAGGCTGGCGTAATCACCAACACACCGGGTAGCGCATAGCCACTTAAAAGGCTGATAGCCTGATCGAATCCTGCATATTGGCTTAAATCAGATAGACCTTGTTGCGGTGAAATATATTCCACCTCTTTTACCAAAGGCCAAGTTTCAATTTGATCTTTGAGAACCATCACACGTGCATCCGGCATGCCTTCTACTAAGTAAGCACTAACTTGCGAGGGAGATGCCACATCTTCCGCGGCACCCGCGACGTTTTTGCCCAGTAAATACAAACAAGCTGGCATAGCAAGTGCCATTGAGATAACGGCTAGGGTCAGGATATTACCTAAAGGTCGTTGCCATAAGGCGCTAAAAGAGGATTTTGCTTGTTTTGCGTGGACAGAGAAAAAACCATCGGTATTTGCACGCTTGGCACTGCGGCCTTTCCCCTTCTTTTGGGAGTGCTTGTTACCTGCCATAGTCTTCTACCTCACTTAGGAAGCCTTGGTTTAATTCAAAATGACGATACTGTGGGCGAGTGTTTACTAACCCCACATCGTGCGTGGCGAGTAAGATGGTCACTCCAGCACGATTAAATTCTTCGAACAAACGCAATACGCGATTGGATAGTTCGGGATCGAGGTTACCTGTCGGCTCATCAGCTACCAGCAACGTTGGTCGATTGACCACGGCACGGGCAATACCGACGCGTTGTTGCTCACCACCAGAGAGTTGGCTCGGCAGGCAACGAGCCTTATCAAGCAAGCCAGTTTTATCTAACGCCGCAGAAACGCGGCGTTTGATTTCGTTTTCAGAAATCGATTCGATGCGCATCGGCAGAGCGACATTGTCGTATACGCTGCGATCCATCAGTAGACGATGATCTTGAAAAACAATCCCAATATTGCGGCGCAAAAAAGGGATGTCTTTGCTTGGAATGCGCGTGATATCGTGACCATTAAAATGGATTTTTCCATCGGTTGGGCGCTCTATCGCGCAGATCAATTTCAGCAAGGTACTTTTACCAGCCCCGGAATGCCCGCCTAAAAACGCCATTTCACCGCGCCTCAGGTGAAAATCGACTTTTTGCAGTGCTTGTCGACCACCTCGGTAAGCTTTGCTCACTTGCTGAAATTTGATCACCGTTGATTTCCTCTAACTCTTTTTATTCTTCACGACTAAACAGTGCGTCAATAAACTCTTGAGTTTCAAATGGACGCAAGTCTTCGATACCTTCACCCACACCAATGTAACGAATTGGAATACCAAACTGATCGGCAATAGCGAAAATTACGCCGCCTTTCGCTGTACCATCCAGCTTAGTCAAGGTAATCCCGGTTAGAGGGGCAACATCACTGAAAAGTTTCGCTTGGCTGATGGCATTTTGCCCTGTACCTGCGTCTAGCGTCAGCATGATCTCGTGTGGTGCAGAGTCATCAATTTTCTTCATCACACGTACAATCTTACGCAGCTCTTCCATTAGGTTCGCTTTGTTCTGTAAACGACCCGCGGTATCGGCAATCACAACATCCACACCACGTGCTTTTGCCGCTTCAATCGCATCATAGATAACAGAAGCACTGTCTGCGCCAGTATGCTGGGCAATCACAGGAACGTTGTTACGCTCACCCCATACTTGTAGCTGCTCAACCGCTGCGGCACGGAAAGTATCGCCCGCTGCAAGCATCACTTTTTTGCCTTGAGTTTGGAACTGCTTGGCAAGCTTACCGATGGTCGTGGTTTTACCCACGCCATTTACACCCACCATTAAGATGACGTAAGGCGTTTTGTTGCTGTCGATTTCTAGTGGCTGTTCAACTTTAGAAAGAATCTCAGCCATTTCTTCTTTCAACAAACCATAAAGGGCTTCGCCGTCTTTCAGATCGCCACGTGTGGCTTTTTCTGTCAGGTTGTTGATAATTTTTGTTGTGGTATTCATGCCCACATCAGCAATAAGCAGTTGCTCTTCTAGCTCTTCAAATAAGTCTTCATCGATTTTCTTACCGCTGAACAGACCGAAGAAGCCAGCGCCGATGTTTGCTTTTGTGCGGCTTAGGCTGCGTTTGAGGCGAGCAAAAAAGCTCTCTGTTGGCTTTTCTTGTTCTTGAACGCGAGGTGCAGCAGGCACTTGAGGCTCTTCTGCTTCTGCTTCTGCTTCTGCTTCTGCTTCTGCTTCTGCTTCTGCTGGGGCAGCCTCTGATTGTTTCGCTTCTTCTTCTTCAAGTTCTGGCGTTGCTTCCGCTTGCTCAGCAACCGCTTCGGTTTGCTGCTCTTCAGAAGGCGCTTCCACTGCTTCTTCTTTTACTGTTTCTTCAGTTTTTGGTTTTGGGCTTTGTTCTTCGTCACCAAAACCTAGCCACGAAAGTAATCCGCGCTTCTTTTTTTCCGTCATCTGGGGCTATCCTAGATTGTTCTTTTATCTATTAATGACTCTTTTTTGACAAGATTATTATCTGTCTAAAAAAGGCTAATGACAAAGTTGTGAAAACTTTCCGATTAGGTAATTCTAATCTTATTAGTGTTACACTCTGTCATCTTGAATATTCTGGGCTGTATCCAAGCTCCAAGCTCACGGCTTGGGCGATTAGATATAGTATCACTTTATTAGCGGTCAAAAAATCTATGGTAAGACGTCGCCAGCAAAACTCATCACAAAAAAAGCCAACAACGGGCTTTGTTCGCATTATTAGTGGCTTATGGAGAGGCAGAAAACTTCCTGTACACGATGCTGAAGGCTTACGCCCAACGACCGATCGCGTCAAAGAAACGCTATTTAACTGGCTGGCTCAAGATGTGCCGCAAGCAAAATGTCTCGACTTGTTTGCCGGCTCCGGCGGCTTAGGCTTTGAGTCGGCTTCGCGCCAAGCAGAGCAAGTGACCATGGTCGAGCTGAACCCACAAGCTTTCCAGCAATTACAGAAGAACGTGGCATCTCTTAACGCGAACAACATCCAAGTAGTGAATACCGACGCACTGAGCTTTTTAAAACAGCCGGGTACTGCGCACCATGTGGTGTTTATTGACCCACCGTTTCGTAAGGGACTATTGGATGAAACCGTGGCTCTGCTAGAACAAAATGGCTGGCTCGCGGAAGACGCGATGATTTATATTGAAACAGAAAAAGAACTCAATATTGCCGACTTACCAGAAAACTGGCAGTTACATCGAGAAAAAACAGCAGGCCAAGTGAGTTACCGTCTGTATGAACGTACCTCCGCATAACGCCTCGATTTAAAAGGACACTTAAATGAAAGCATTAATTCTGCTGGCCAAAGCGGCTATCGCCTTTGTTTGGTTAGTATTGATCCTCAATATCTTTATGCCGTTTCCCGGTAATGCCGCGATTGCGCTGTACATCATGACCGCTTTTTTGTTCATCATGCACGGTTTACAAATGGCCATCTTCATTGGCGCATTTGGCGACAAAATTAAAATGAGCAGTTGGGAAAAATATTCCATCCTGATCTTTGGTATTTTTGCCCTGCTCGATATTCGTCGTAAACACATGATGTAATCGCCCAAATACTAAAAAGCCGCTCTCAAGAGCGGCTTTTTTATTGCGTTTATTCCGTCACCCAAGATAACTCTTAACACCATCCAAAAACATTTGAGTGGAGATCATCACCAGCAACAAGCCCATTAAACGCTCTACCGCTTTTAGACCACGCTCTCCCAACAAACGATTAAAGAAGCCATAAAACATTAGAATAAAAAATGTTGCGCCCCAGGCAATCACAACTGACGCGGACATTTCCAACATTTTTTCTGGATGCTGTGAAGATAGCAAAAGCAATGCTGCAATCACGGAAGGGCCCGCGATCATAGGAATGGCCATCGGAACAATAAAGGGCTCCTCGCCTGCCGCCAGTCCAGTGATGCTGCCAGCACTCGGAAAGATCATCTTAATCGCGATAATGAAGAGAATAATGCCACCTGAAATGCTGAGCGTTTCTGGCTGGACATGCAAAAAACTTAAGATGCTTTGTCCTGCAAACAGAAACAACATCAAGATCAGTAAGGCAAACAGTAGTTCACGAATCAATACCTTACGGCGACGCTTAGGATCGATGTGCTTGAGAATAGACAACACAATCGGCAAATTACCGAGAGGGTCCATGATTAGAAACAGCATGGTCGCTGCAGAAAGAATGTCCATATTCTGGCCTCACCTAAAAAATGTCGGCCAGTGTATAGCAAACTGACAACGTGAGTACATGGCTGAGGGCGAAAACAGCATATTCACCCTCGCATCATAGCCGCCGCTTAGTGATTGCAGACACGCGCCATATTGACCACAAACTTACCTTCAAGCTCACGGATTTTGTCGCGCTTGAGCAAAAATGCTAGCAATGCATCTAAGTCTAGATCATTCAGTTTACAGGTGTGAAAGCGAACGGTGTTGCCAAAGTGCTGTGCCAGCGCTTCGCGATCCATTGGCGTTTCTCGAAGTAGCTTTAGCAGCTCGTGGGCATGGATTTCACTCATTATTGACTCCAGTCATCAAGAACAATACGTCCAGTTTACTGAAATCTTCGTGAGCTGCTTTGACTTAAATTAGTAAATGATAGAGGCAACAATGAGGGCGTGGGCAAAGAAGTAGCTGCCACTTACCCACAGATAGGCGTGTTTCATCGGTTTTCGGTAACCGTGTATCGCATACGCCAACGCCGAATAGATCAAAACTAGGGTTCCGCTGAAACCGATAGCATTGGCATAGCTCGGGGCCTGCAACCAAACTTCACCCGCCGCCCAAGCAAGCTGAACCAGCATCATCCCCATGATCACAACGGGAAACACCAGAGAGTCGAGTTGAGGTAGCAACAAAAAGAACGCCACGATACTCGCTGCGAGCAGTAGGGCCAACAGCCACCAGACAATCTCACCATTAAGCTGTACCCAAAATGACTTGCTGTAGCACACCTGAGCAAGCAAATACGCAGCAAAGTAAATTAGCTTGCGAGTTTTAAACGAGTGCAGCGTATCTGCCACCATAGACACAATAAGCCCACCCGCAATCCAGTAGGTATATGTTGCGGATGCGCCTTGAGTTAACACCAACACAAGAAGAAGTAGCAGAGTAAAGATTTTAAACACGAGGGATTGTGTCGGGTTAGCTTGTTTTGCTCCCAACACGGAATACACACCTGATAGCCCTATCGCCAGCCAACTCCACATGCCGTATACACCTTTTACTTAAACTCGCCGCTAGTCTAGGTAGACCAGTTTTGATGTAAAGACACAATCTGCGAAAGTTGGATCTCGCTAGCGATTCGAAACATTTTGTAACCCTCAGTCTGCACAACAATTAAGTCGATGAGCCTTAATGACGGCCATAAATATGGGGCAGAGCCCTATCCCATGAGCCAAGTTCATCAAATCACACGGCACAATAACCCGCGCTTAGTCAGGCCATTTAACTAAAAAGCAGCCCAATGGCCTTGGTAACCCATCACGTCAAAAACTGATGACTAAACCATCAGACTGTATACATCACAGGCAACAAGAATAAATAACAGACACAAAACAGAAAATCGTCTTGGTAGCGAGCTAAGATAGTAGAAACCACCGATGAACAGATTAGAACAACATGAAAAATCAAACTTAACTCAATAACAAAAACATCAAATAACGAACGTAAGCTAATGATAAATAAAGCCACATTATCAATAACCATCGAAAACACCGACTTCATAAACCATCAAATCACTAAACACTTTTTAAGCCCATATTTTCTCATTAGATAAGAAAATTCCCCTTCCACACCTCAACTCAATGATGCACCTCCATAGCACATCTTTTTATTTTCTCAATTTTTGAGAAACACAGACAAAATCGGCAATCAACATACCAACCGAAACAAAAAACAATTTCCAAGCCAACAACAAACCAAGATTGACACTTTAAAATCATATACTTAAACAAAATACGAACAACAATCACACAATACGAGCATTTTAAATACAACACAAAAAACACAGTTTCATTAGTCAAAAACACGTAAAAAAAGACAAGTTAAGTGTATTTTTTGAAAAGATTATCGAGCATATGTTGATCAAACCCCAAAAACAGTGCTATATTAAATTAATCGAGTTCATCAAAGATTAAGGGGTAGTGTTATGATTTCATCTTCTCAAAAACAAGGGCTGGTAATGATTGCAGTGGTTGTGGGTTTAATGACACTGCCAATGATGTACTAACCTACTGATTAAAAATAAAAAAGGACGCAAATGCGTCCTTTTTTATTTATCTGTGTTTTTCTACTGTATGTGTTTGGACAAGATATCCCAATGCATATAGTAGAAACCAAGAGCGGCGAGCGTAATCAACGTCATTAGCAAAATTGCTGCACGCCAAATAAAACGAGAGCTTCTTGGCGTTAGCTCTTTTTCACAAGCGTCACATGCCGCCATAAAGCCTTTCCGATCATCCAGCTTATAATCGTCTTCGTGAACCACTTTATTACGCACAGTAGCGATAAAACGAAGCTTCGCTATCACGTCATGTGGTAAACGTTCTTCACAACTATTAATAAGTTGGTGTAACCCTTTCCCTTCTGCATGGTACTGAGTACGCAAAAGTTTTTCGATCGTTCGGGTACGCATGACTACTTTTTCAATATCTGACATCGTAACCCTCCTTACCAGACCCTTCCCGTGTTCGTTATTTTTATTCTTCTATAAATTTAGAGCTTTTTCGAGCCGTTAAGTGCAATTTTACTTTCAATTTGTGCCCTTGAGCGCATATAGCCAGACAAGTGAAAGCTGCTTAGTTCAGCTTTAGTGACGTAGCTTGCAGATGAAGCAACGATTTCATCGCGTCCCCATTGAGGTAAACCGTGAAGTGCGCCGAATAAAATTCATGTCCCTTTCATTAGATTATGAATAAGTTATCTCAACTCATCGTTTCATCAATGAGTTCTGTAGAATAGAGCTCAATGAAACATCGGAGGTTAACATGCCAATCTCACTTATTGTCGCCCTGTTCGCCCTTATTGCTTTGGGCGCATGGGTATTTTTTCGTTTCTATAGCAAGCACTATGTGGGCGAAGACGCTCCAGAACAAAGTGCACAGGTAACTATTTTAGATAAGCAAGCTATCGACGTCCCAGATGCACCACCAGGCCAAGACGACCAAGAATATTGGATTTATGTCCAACGCGGTTCTATTGGCCCTAAACGAGAGTTCCAAATTGGAGTGCACTACTACCATGCACTCAACCCTGGAGATAAAGGAACGCTAACCTATCGTGGTAACAAATTCCTTCACTTCGCCATCAAACGTTAAGGCAGTAACCAACGAGTCTTGGCAGAGCGAGAAAAGAGATAGCTCATCGCCAAGGCTCCAGCTCCACTGATAATGATCCAGACTGGAATCACCCATGCGGGATGTCCGGTGTACCAACCAAACGCTTTCATCGGCCATAAGAAAATTGGGTGAAGTAAGTAAATCCCCAAGCTGTGCTGACTGATCACACTCACCACTTTTTGTACTTTTGGTGACAAGCCTTCCCCAAAGTAACGACCGATCATGAAAATCATCGAAGCCGCTAGAATGACATTCAGTGTTTTGTAAGAAAGCCAGCGTCCAACCGTGTACTTCTCCGCCTCTAAACTGTTCGTCACGACCATAGTAAATGTCACAGCCAACGCGACGAGGCCAAACCCTGTAAATAAGGTCACCATAGAGCGGTTCAAAGGCACTTTTTGAAATAGAACATAACCCAGAGGAAGGTAACCCATGTAGAGCCACATTTGGTTACTCCACGGACCATCAATCTTGAACAAAAACAGCGTGCTGGTGAAAAGCCAAAATGCGAGATAGGTATACAACACATTGTCATCAACGTTGCGTACCATCCATTGGAACAACGGAATCACAAAATACAGCGGTATAAAGTAATAGAAGAACCCTAGGTGGTAATACGTCGCGTGGAATGGGCTATTGCTCAATACCTCTTTTACGGTTTCAAAGTCAAACCCTTGAGCCGTCCAGCCAGAGAGGTATGCATAAAACATCGACCAAATAAGAAATGGGACTAAGACTTTGCCTAAACGCCTTTTGATATAATACTTACCGTCAAATGGTCGAGTGTCACTGAGCATCAACGCTCCGGTGATCAGAATGAAAACTGGCACCGCCCAGCGGGTAACGCTATTAACGCCTACCGCCGTCAACCATTGGTCAAACGGGATCACTCCTAACTCATTTCGATAAGGGGCCAAAACGTGAATGGCGATCACTGCCACCGCAGCAAAGCAGCGCAATAAATCAAAAAACAGAACCCTTTCTCTCATACCTTTCCCTACTTTGAGTCGCTTATCGTTTATAGCATAGGGTAAATCTCAGCCAGTGAAATGGTTAACAATCTGTTTTTGCTTATTTTTAACGCAACAATGACCTACAACGGGGATTTCATCACCACTCTAATCAATTAACGAGAACCAAACATCAGCATTCACTCTCGATGCCAAACCCACACAGTTTGATTACATCAACGGCGCATAAGAAACAAAAATGGCTCCGATTTGGAGCCATTTATACCATCTACAGATAGCAATACTGGGAATAGTTACGCAGTAGCAACGTTAGCTTTTGGCAACTTAATCGAAATCAGCGTCGTCAGCGCCAAGAAAGCAAAGGAGACCCATAAGCACGCCGCAAGACCAGCCTCTTGGTAGATCCAACCCGATAATACCGTGCCAATCAAACGTCCCATCGCATTGGCCATGTAATAGAAGCCAACATCCAGAGATACGCCATCGCCTTTGGCATAGCTCACAATCAGATACGAGTGCAGCGAAGAGTTAATGGCAAACACAGCGCCAAAAATCATTAACCCCACAACAATCACCAACTCAGGCTGCCAGCCGATTTGCACACCATAAGCAATACCGCCCGTAATTAACGCAAGAATTCCTGCCCATACTAATGCTGCACTACCATCAGGCACGCGACCTTGCGCTTTGCCAGTAATACGCGGCGCAAAGCCTTGCACAAACCCATAAGCAATGACCCATGCGGCTAAAAAGCCACCGACCCACAAGTGATCCCAGCCAAACACACTGCCAAGATAAATAGGTAGAGCGACCACAAACCACACATCACGCGCCCCAAACAAGAACATACGTGCCGCAGATAAAATATTTATAGATTCGGACTTGGAGAAAATTTGGCGAAACTTAGGTTTGCTCTTTGCTTTACCCATGTCTGCTTCTAGCCAGATCATGCTGCAAACAAACACCAATGCCAGCACACTCGACATAATAAACATCGAGTTTTGGAAGCCCACCCAAGACAACAGCAAGCCACCAACAAAAAAGCCCGCCCCTTTGAGTGCATTCTTCGAGCCTGTCAAAATCGCCACCCATTTGTAGAGTGCGCCTTGCTGCTCGTCTGGTACTAATGTTTTAATCGCACTCTTGGCACTCATCTTGTTGAGATCTTTGGCAATCCCCGACAAAGCTTGCGCCGCCATCACCCAAGGAATCGTCAGCCATGCGTTTGGTACTGCCAGCATCAACAACGCAAACACTTGCATCGCTAAACCAATGTTCATGGTTTTGTTCAGGCCTAACCTTGCGCCCAACCACCCACCAATCAAATTGGTCACCACACCAAAAAATTCATAGAAAAGGAACAGTGAGGCAATAGCTAACGTGGAATAACCCAAGTCGTGAAAATAGAGCACCACCAACATACGCAGCGCTCCGTCGGTCACGGTAAAGTTCCAATAGTTAAACGTCACTAACATGTACTGACGAATACTTTTGCTCAATTGAGAAATCATATTGACCTCTTATGTACAGCGATAGAAGCATTTAGATCATCATGTGCCAAATGCTTATTAACCTGTACACCAACCATAAGGCGATACAACCTTAGTTCGAATTCACAAACACACAGAAATTTAAAAATGGACAAAGATAACCAATAAAAACAAAAGCTTAAATTAAAATCTTTAGTTTTACTGCTGACCTATTTTCCATTATATAAACTGGAAAATAGCTTTTGGATCATGATGTTCCAAAAGCTATTTAAGCTGATCAAGCGTCTTTCGCCACGCGTTCGATGTACTCAAGCTGCACCGGTTTTGTAAACGCACCAGGGCGAAGAGCTTGCACTTCTCGCACGATATCTTCTAACTGCCACTTCTTCTCTAGCAACAAGTGAGCCGCAAACAAACCTGTGCGACCCGAACCGCCCATGCAGTGCATCGCGACTTTGCCACCTTGAGCAAGAATCGCATGCAGTTCCGGACTGGCTTGGTGCCACTTCGCCGCAAATTCTTCACTTGGTGCGCAGTCATCTTCAATCTCGATCTGGAACCATTTCATGCCCAGTTGCTGAGTGGTGTAACCCAAAGCCGCAACGTCTTTCGCTGCTAACTCGCTATCGTCCAATGCGGTAACGACCGCTTGAACCCCCTGCTCCTTCAACTGTTCCAACGACGCTTTCAACTCGACGCCTTTGGTACCCGGGCACGGTGTCAGAACTAATGCACCAGAGTCCAAATCTAATTGCCATGTAGGATGAAACATTATGAACTCCTGTTATGCCAGACCAACGTTTCGAACCAATTCTGCGGTGCGCGTTGCGTATCCCATTTCATTGTCGTACCAGGCGTAAATCTTCACCATTCGTGAGCCAACCACCATGGTGGATTGTGCATCAACGATAGTTGAGCGTTGGTCGCCTTTGTAATCGATCGACACTAACGGACGTTCCTCAAAGCCAAGAATGCCTTTTAGCTCCCCTTCCGACGCCTCTTTCAGCAAAGCATTCACTTCTTCTGCTGTGGTATCGCGTTTTACATCGAAGATGATGTCGGTCAATGACGCATTCGCCAACGGTACACGTACCGCGTGGCCGTTAATCTTGCCTTTTAAATCTGGGAAAATTTCCACAATCGCAGTCGCACTACCGGTAGTGGTCGGGATAAGACTCATGCCGCACGCACGAGCACGGCGCAGATCTTTATGTGGCGCATCCAAAATGGTTTGCGTATTGGTCAAATCGTGAATTGTCGTGAAAGAGGATTGCTCAATGCCCAACTTCTCATGAATGACTTTCACCACAGGCGCAATACAGTTTGTTGTGCATGAAGCGGCTGTCACAATGCGATGTTTTTCAGGGTCGAAAATATGATCGTTCACGCCAACAACAATGTTCGCAATGCCTTCTTCTTTCACTGGCGCACTCACCACCACGCGCTTCACACCTTGATCGAGGTATTGGTCTAGGTACGAGGTTTTGCGGTGTACACCTGTCGCTTCAATCACAACATCGCAGCCAGACCAGTTCACGGCGTCAATGTCACGTTGCTGAGTCGTGGCGATGCGCTTGCCATTGATGACGAGCTCATTGCCCTCAACCTGCACTTCATGGTGCCAACGACCTTGCACTGAATCGAACTCTAATAAGTGGCCAAGCGTCGCTGCATCACCTGCGACATCGTTGATTTGCACAAACTCTAACTCTGGCCAGTCGAATGCCGCTCGCAGTGCTAAACGACCAATTCGGCCAAAGCCATTAATGCCTACTTTAATTGTCATAGTTTTACCCTTTAATCTTCTACCTTGAATCTCTGTTTGCTATTAACAGCAAGCCTCACGACTTTTATCGTGTAAGCGTGTGATGTCGTCTTGGTACTCTTGCTTCAAACAGTTTGATGCCACTAAGTCTTCAATCAGCTTACGCATCCAACCTGGTAGTTGCTGCGATAACTCGTAGTACACCCATTGCCCTCGGCGTTTATCCACCAAGATGCCACTGGAGCGTAACTGAGCAAGATGACGAGAAACTTTCGGCTGACTCTCTTGCAACGCAAACGCCAAGTCACCCACGCAAGTTTCGCCTTCACGGGCCACCAGCATTAAACAACGTACGCGCGTTTCATCGGATAACAGCTTGAAAAACTGATGTGGAAGCATAATAAACATACCTATATATGGATATGCGTATATATTTATTTAACTCTGAAATGTCGTCAAGAGTGATCCCATCATCGTCATAAAAGTTTCACATCGAAACAGCCAATAAAGATTGAGAGAAGAACGGTTAGAGAGAATAAAGATACGGCAGAAATTTACGCGGTTGCGACGTTTTGACTCCAGCGAACCGCTTCGCCTAACGAGAGCTTGACCTCTTCCAAAGACAATCCCAACTGCGTCGTGATTTTTTCAACGCCTGACCAGTCGGCACGCTCGTAACACTCTTCGAGAGAAATCAGCGCACCATAAACCCCCTTGCGATGTAATAAGGCTTGTTGTACGGATTCGCTAAGTGGCAATTGCTTGACTAAAGATTCCACCGACAAATCAAGCATCGCATCTAAAATCGATAATAAGCCGACCATAAACCCTTGTTCGTTGAGGTGGGAAAATGGCTGATAACGCGACATTAATTGGCAGAACTGCGCTCGTTGTAATGAAAGGTGATACAGTTCTCGAGGCTTGTTACTAGAGATATACGACGCCACGACCAAGGAGACAAACTGCTTAAGATTATCCTGACCAAGGTAGATCAAGGCCTGACGAAACGAGCTGATTTCGACAGCGAGGTTTGGCGCTTGCGTATTTACAAAGCGCAATAATTTGTACGACAACGCGACATCTTGCGTAATGATGGTTTCAATACGAGTAAAGTCTGGCTCTGGTGAGCAGACTTCACGAAAAAGCTGTAGCGCTAACACTTGCTCAGGGCTCACGTATTTTGTTTGCGAAACTAATGGCTTACTAAAAAAGTAGCCTTGGAAAAACTTAAAGCCAGCCGCTTTGGCTTGCTCAAACTCTTCTGCGGTTTCAACACGTTCCGCCAAAAAGTGGTATTTGACGCGTTTAGCAAGGTGAGCTTTGACCAACGCACACGCTTTTTCCAGCCCCATTGCCATGATATCGAGTTTAACGATGTGCACGTAAGGTAAGAAGCGACGCCACTCCGGCGTTAAGGTGAAATCATCCAGCGCGATCAAATAACCTTCTCGATACAACTCGCGAATCGCATCGAGAAGATCATCGGTCGGCTGGCAAGTTTCCAGGACTTCGACGACGATTTTGTTTTTTGGCAAGCTGCGCGGTAAGCGGCGCACCAAGCTTTGATGAGGAAAATTGATAAAGCATCGCGAAGAAGCAATCACTGGGTTAGTGCCCAGTGATAGGAAATTCTCGACAATTAATCGGTATGTTGCTCGGTTTGACTCAATATGCGAAGGGTATGCGTTACTCTCCCCATCTCGAAACAACAATTCATAACCCAGCGTCTGTCTTTTGCGGTTAAAGATCGGCTGGCGAGCAACATACGTTGTATTCATGCTAAAGAAGGACCTATAAATGGCTTATGACTTTGCAGCTGCTAATAATGCACCACAACCCATAAACATTGAACCGAAGACTTTGTTTATTTTCCCCATGATTTTATCGGAGCGAATAAAACGTCCCATTTGCGCCGCCAAGGTGGTGTAACCCAACATCACACACGCGTCGATCACAACAGTCGTAACACCAAGCACCAACAGTTGCGTCAGTTGGTCTTGTGCCGGGTCAATAAACTGTGGAAACAACGCCACCAGAAAAACAATCGATTTAGGGTTCGTCAGGTTAATCAAAATAGCTTTGTACAAGAGTGCCTTGCCAGACATGTCTTTGTGGCTCTCTGCCGCTACCAAGCTGGAGGTGTCTCGCCATTTCTGGATACCCAACCAAACCAAATAAGCCGCGCCAACCCATTTAATGACAGAAAATGCCGTTGCCGATTGTGCGACCAGCGCACCAATTCCCGCCCCAACTAACGCAATGTGAATGGCCAAACCAATTTGGAGACCGATCACAGCCCCCAAAGATTTGCTAGTACCGTAACTCAAACCATTGCTGATTGAGTTCACCGTGCCAGACCCCGGAGCCAAACTAAAAACGATTGCAGTTACTACATAAGCTAACCAGACGTGGGTATCCATTGCATTTCCTCACTAATTCTTCGATGATACATCGCGTAAACAACGTATCTTCAGGTAATCGACTAATGGCTACTAACCATTCACCTTTGACTTATACTCAAGAGTCATTATTTGAGCAAGCAATTGGTGGTCCGATCGCGGCACTTTGGCAAACTCGCCAAGAAGGCTTTGTTAAAGGAACTGAGAAAAAGAACATTTACTGGTGCAAACTGACCAACCCAGAACATAAAAAAGCCGTGCTCATCGTTAATGGGCGCATTGAATCTTCCTGGAAATACCAAGAACTGTTTTACGATCTCTATCGCCAAGGCTTCGACGTCTATTCCTTTGACCACCGCGGACAAGGTTTATCAGATCGTCTATTGTCTGACTCAGATATGGGTCACGTCTATGACTTTACTGATTATATTGACGATATGGACGTGGTCGTAAACAAACACGACCTTAGCGACTATCAGCAATGTTTCATCATTGCCCACTCCATGGGCGGCGCAATCGCTACACGTTATCTGCAAACTCACCCAGAACATCCCTTTACTGGTTTGATTCTCAGTGCGCCTATGTTTGGTATTAATCTGCCATGGTACTTATCGCCAATAGCGATTCCAGTGACACAGATTATGTCAGCGGTATCGACTTTGCCACGTTATGCGCCAGGACATCAGGCCTACTTTCCTAAGCCCTTTGAAGATAACCCGCTCAGCCAAAGCTATGGTCGCTACCAATGGTTCCGAAATCTCTATACGGAAAAACCGGAACTGCAAGTCGGTGGCCCGAGCACACGATGGGTATGGCAAGGGCTAATGGCAGCAAAACAATGCTTTTTATTGACTCGCCAAGTAAAAGTACCGGTGCTTCTGATTCAAGCTGGGAACGATCGTATTGTCAGCAATCTGGCACAAAAACGTTTTATCGATAAATTGCGTAAAACCAACCCACATACGGAGCTGCTTTCTATCGAAGGCGCACAGCATGAGATCTTATTCGAGACCGACCTGTATCGTAATCAAGCACTCGATGCAATCTTCCGCTTTATGAATGACCCGAAATCATCGCCAAACGAAAAAACATAATAAGAACTCTAGGCGACCATTTCACGGCCATGATTAAAGAGGAAATGTCTGCACATTGATTTACCCTCTTTTTCATCCTCATTTTGACGTACACTGCTTGGGTCTGGCTGCGTTGAACCATGCAGATGCAACCGACCAAAGTTCCCCCGCATTCGGAGCAGCATGATCTAGTCAGTCTGCTGTACTCCGTTTGCAATCACCTGTTCCACACTATCCAAACCGTTTACGAGGACTTCATGAGCACATCGCTACCTTGCAAAGAGATCACTAAAATCGTTGCCTCTGATCTGGATGGCACGTTACTCGCACCAAACCATCAGCTCAGTGCTTACTCAAAAGAGACGCTAAAAGCGCTGCATGAAAAGGGTTACACCTTTGTCTTTGCAACAGGCCGTCACCACGTAGACGTTGCGAGCATCCGTCGTCAGGTCGGAATTCCGGCTTACATGATCACCTCGAACGGTGCCCGTGTGCATGACCAGGAAGATCAACTGATGTACAGCGAGAATGTCCCTGCAGAACTGGTTCAAGGCGTGATCGACACGATCAAGCACGATCAAGAAATACTTATCCACATGTATCAAAATGACAGTTGGTTGATGAACAAAGACGACGAAACATTGCGTGATTTCCATGACGAATTCACATACGTCTTATTCGATGAAGACCAAGCGCCAACTGACGGTATTGCGAAAATCTTCTTCACCCATCCGGCACAAGATCACGAACGCTTGGTGGTGTTTGAAAACAAACTACGTGAACAATTTGGCGATAAGCTGAATATTGCGTTTTCAACACCATGGTGCTTGGAAGTAATGAGTGCAGGTGTGTCTAAAGGCCATGCTCTTGAAGCGGTAGCGAAAAAACTCGGCCTCACGTTAGAAAATTGCGTGGCATTTGGTGATGGCATGAATGACGTAGAAATGCTGTCGATGGCAGGTAAAGGATTGGTCATGGGTACATCACACGAGAAAGTGATGAAAGCATTGCCAAATAACGAAGTGATTGGCAGCAATGCAGAAGATGCGGTTGCACACTACCTACAAGAACACTTGCTGTAAGCTGCAATACTCCAAACAATAACAAAGGGCTGCACATTCGCAGCCCTTTTCTTTTATCGCTGACTTGGCAACTTCTCTTTGCCAAGGATCGCTTCCCACTCTTCTTCTGTCACAGGCATGATCGACAAACGATTTCCACGTTTCACCAATGGCATGTTCTCAAGTTCTGGCATCGCTTTCATCACCGATAACGGAATCACTCGCGTCGTTTTACGCACGAATTCGACATCCACCATAATCCAACGCGGGTTGTCTGGGTCTGACTTTGGATCGTAATAATCGCTTTCAGGATCGAACTGGAAATGATCGGGATAGGCTTCTCTCACGACTTTAGCAATACCGGCAACGCCAACATTCTTGCAAGAAGAGTGATAAATCAGGACTAAATCGCCCACCTTTACTTGGTCACGCATCATATTGCGCGCCTGATAATTACGAACTCCCTCCCAACATGAAACCTTTTGGGTTCGAAGCGTGTCAATAGAAAAGGTATCTGGTTCAGTTTTAAATAACCAATATGCCATAATGCCATCCGATGCCGATTGAGTAACAATAATGAGGAAGATATAACATGAAGGCTTTGAAAAACCCAGTGGCGCTTGCCACTCTGCTGGTTCTGCAAGCATGTAGTTCGCAGCCGCCACAATCTGGCGCTGCCGACCCAAATTCTCCACCAGCCACCTTAGATAAGCCTGACACCATTCAACCTCAAACCTTTATGCTACGTGGAAAAGTGATCGTCGGTCACGAGAGTCAATACATCATGCCTTGTGGCAGCGACAAGCAATATTGGTTACAACTGTCACCACAGCAAATGCAACGAGCAATTCAGTTAAATAACGAGCCTTACCAGACCATGTATGGCGAGGTTATCGGCCATCTCAACCCACCGGGCATCGATGGGTTCTCTGCCGATTTCGATGCTAACTTTGTCGTGGAACAAGTGAACTTCCTCACAACGGAAAATCCAAACCGTTGTCAGCAACCAAACAAACCAACTCGCGTGTTTGGTAATGAGCCTTCTTGGTCGGCAAGCTTTGAGGCTAATGGACTGACATTCCAGCAAATCGGCAAACAAACCAAAAAATTAGCGATTAAGAGCAGTCAACTTCAACCTCGCCAGCGCACATATCAACTACAAGATGGTGAACTTCGCCTAACAGAAAACCTCTGCTCAGATACGATGAGTGATTCTTTGTATGGCTGGAAAGCGACGCTAAAACATGATGGCGACACTTATCAAGGTTGTGGTACGGCTGCAAACGTGGACGCTACGCTTAGCTGGGCCAATACCTATGTCGCGACTTCAACCCAATCACAAGGTTTTGAGGTGCAAATGACCTTAAACCCAGACCACAGCGCCACAACAAAATACAGTTACGCCAATGGGCAGGCACCGTTAATCGAGCGTGGGTACTGGCAACAATTAAGTCCGTCTCAGGTTCTAGTCGTCATGACGCATCATCAACAACAAAGACTGATGTCAGAGCGACTGTTTACGCGAGAAGGCAATCAGCTCAAAGCGACCAAAGAAAAAGTCGGTAACTTGGTATACCCAATCGCCGATGGTGGTTTAGTGCTTTACCCTGCCACCACTCGTGATGAGGGCATGATGCAACCAGCCGAGAAACGCGCCAACAAGCCCATCAGCAGTGCAGACGTACCTTCTAGTGCGGAGTTTGACTCAAAAGTAGATGCCGCCGTGCGCAACTACTTCTTCATTCACCAAACCAACCCCAACAACAACCAGTACCGTTGGCTAACTTATGACCTCAACGGCGATGGTAACGAAGAGCTATTAGTACAGCTGGATTGGTGTGGTTCCGGTGGCTGTACATTGCTGATATTTGAACATCACGAAAAAGAGTGGCGCTTCAATAGCCGCATCACACTGGTACAAAGCCCGATTATGCTCGGCCAACAAACCTCTCATGGCTGGCGAGATCTTATTTTTAATGTCAGCGGTGGCGGATCTAAGGCAGCCCAACACGTGATGCAATACAGTGGGGTTAGCTACCCACTCAACCCAAGCATGGCACCAACGGCAACGCCAAACCAAATCAGTGGCGTGCGTCTGTTCTCGGATGGGATTAGCCCGGTTCGCGAAGGAGTTCGTCTGTAATGTCGCAACCGTGTCCAAATTGTGGTTTTCAATTCAACTGTATGTGCTCACTGGTGCCGAAACTTACCAGCGAGCACAACATCTTACTGTTGATGCATCCGAATGAACTGACGCGTGATACTAATACTGGCCAGCTACTAGAGCAGTGCCAACTCAATATTGAGCGAGTAATCTGGGACCGAAAACAACCACCAGAAGAATTGCTCGCTCGATTAGCTGATCCGTCACTGTATCCAGTGCTTCTATTCCCAAGTGAAGAAAGCGTCACACTCGAACATGTGGCGCTCCAAAGCCAGCAACAAACCAAAAAGCCGCTGTTTATTATTTTGGACGCTACCTGGCAAGAGGCGCGCAAGATGATCAACAAGAGCCGTTGGTTAGAAAGTATCCCTACTATGGCGCTGTCTGCATCGGCGGACTCGCAATATCAGCTGCGACGCAACCAACAACAAGGTAACTTGTGCACGTTTGAAGTCGCTGCACATTTACTCGGACAACTAGGCGAGCAAAATAACCAGCAAAAAATGCTCAAATTCTTTGCTCACTACCTTGCACTATTTCAAGCCGAAAAAAGTGGACACGCTCTCAAGCAATCACCGAGCTAACGCAACTAAAACCGAATTGCTCAAAATAAAAAACGCAGCCAAGGCTGCGTTTTTATTTGGAATGGTTTCACGTGAAACAGCATTAAAATAATCGGGTCGGCTCACCCAGATAGTAGCCCTGCAGATAGTCGACGCCCATATCCTGCGCGATTTTGCACACCTCTCGATTGTGGACAAACTCCGCCACCGTCTCCGCATTAAACACCTGACATAAACGCACCAACTGGGAAGCTATTTTGCGCTGCTTTAAGTCTTTATCGATATCACGGATCAAGCTGCCATCGAGCTTTATGACTTCCGGCTCCAGCTTTAGGATTTCATCAATATTGGAATAACCTGAGCCAAAATCATCAACAATGATACGCGCTCCTAAGCTTCTAAAATGACTGCATACTTCGATCATTCGACCGTAGTCTTTGATTTGCTCAGATTCCAACACTTCCAAACCAATTCGCCTAGGGTCATTGAGCTGACAAATTTCATGCTCTAAAAGCATTAAAGTTTTATCACTAAGCAAATCTTGCGGCGATAAGTTAATAGAAAAGTCACCTTGCTTATCTCGCATGTAATGTAACGTAGAATGGATCATGTGCCGACTCAATCGAGTATAAAGATGCGTATCGGAAATAATAGGCAGGAAGCGCCCTGGCGCTATCACCGTTCCATCCTCCTCCAAAATGCGAACCAAACATTCTTGGCTTGCCAATTTATGGCTATCCGCATGCACTATCGGCTGGCTATAGGTAATGATGTTCTGTTTGAGAATGGCTTTACTGACGCAACTCAACCATCCAAGCTCCTCTTTACGCACATCCTCACTGACTTCGATGTCTTTCGCATTGCAGATATGGGTATTACTGCGCACACCGGAGCGCCTCGCTTCAATGCCTTTGAGCAATAGCTCATCCGCAGAAGCTGATGGAAAATCTCGACGACTCACTAAGCCACCGCACAGCGAGATAGAAAGATAATCTATTTCGCGCAGACCAATTGGCTCAAAATTAGTTTGCTCTACCGCGTCGGCAAAACGAGTAAAGTGCTGTTTGATGGTTTCACTGCTTTGGTCAGCTTTAAATATGAACGCCCACTCACCAACCCCAATACTATAAAGCTGCAAAGCCGTTGGCATGCCAAAACGCTTTCGCAGTCGATTCGTAAAATGCATTGAGAGGTCTTTAAGTAGCTGATCCCCTACTCTATAACCGTATTTTTCATTGATATGGCTGAAGTTAAGTAGTTTTAGAGTCAGCAAGTGCTCATCCAAATCAATGCTACTCAGCCGCTCTTGCAGCGCGACTCGGTTTTGTAATCCAGTGCGACTATCTCGCCGATAGCTTTCTTGTAACTTGCGCGTTTGGCGATCGAGTTGATACCCCATATGCGCGTTCATATGGTTGAGGTCGCCAATCGCATTTCGAATCAAGCTAAACAATGGTGAAATAGAGGAGCTAACGGGCGACTTAGGCAAGTTCAATGCTTGTACTTCATCTCCCTCTCGCATCGCTAAATACGTCAGACTGTGATGAAGAATTTCTGGCTGTCCAATACCGCCATGCAGTTCCCCCATACAATAACTACCAAACGTCGTCGCGATATCTTTGAAGGCTTGGACTTCGTCGCTGCTGTCAATAAAGTCTAACCGTGACGCGCAGTTAAAAATCATCACGACTTCAGGTTGGTGCATGGCTAACTCAACCACACCATGTCGCACCTGTTCGAGCGTTAATGAGGGGTGGTTATAGCAAAATTGTACTTCGTCACCAAGACACCAAGGCCTGTCGAAACTCATACTACCATCAGCGTGCAGCTCCGTTACCGTACAAACTTCCTTGCGCCCCAAACTTTCTCGATACAAAGGAAAGCTGAGCAACTGACTCAGCGTCACATCATGGCCATCCGCCAAGTAACGCTTGTATACGTCCAACGCTTTCTTCTCACCTAAGCAATACAAGCGCGTTCCTTTTGCATGGGTGACTTTATGTGGCATGCCAATCGGGTTCCATTCCGAATACGCATCCGTCCATAGCTTCAAGGTATCGCTGTGCAAAGCTACGGCGACCACGGCATTATCGTAAACTCGGTTTTGATATAGCACCCAACAGCCATCATCAATACTCTGTGCCAACCCTCCAGAGATCACGACTTCTTCACTAGCGAAGGTTTGAAACAAGGGATAGTCACGTCGTTCAATTTGCACAGCAAAGCTGAGGATCACTTGCGAATTGTGCTGCAACAGAAGCGAGCGTTTGAGCTCTCCACCATCAATATCGGGGGAGTAAGAGTAGGTTTGGACGGCAGAAGTAAGCGTGGTTTGTTCGAACTCAGTCACACTGATCAGGCAGCCAGAGGTAAATATCTCCCCCTCCAGAATGACATTACGCGTACTATGCCCCATGACATGAGCATTCGGCAGCAACAATAAAACAGCGTCCGCAAGTGTGGTCGTAAAGTCGCGTGATTGAGTCGACAATATTTGCACTAAATATTGTTTACTTGAAGAGAACTGAGAAGTGACTAAAAAGTCATTTAACTGACTGACATCATAAACCAGTTTTGAAAAAGCTCGCATGCACCTACCACTGCCGTAACACTATCTTCACCACGACGTGTGGCGTTACTCTTTTTACTTAATAGTGAATAATTTACGTGGCTTTACGCTGCTTTTCTAGACACAAAATGAGATTAGAATGGATTAATGCGAAAGCAATTAAAAAAGTGTGAGTAACGGCTGCAAACTATTGATTTCAATATCAGGTAAAGTACGTGTTTTTGAATGGTTAATGACATTTTTATTCATATCATTGAACCAACAAGCCGCAAAACCAGCCGACTTTGCACCATGCACATCCGTGGTTAGGTGATCACCGACATGCAGAATATTCTCTGCTGGAATATCCAAGAACCGTTTCGCCTTAGCAAACATATCGGTGGCGGGTTTCGCCAACCCATCAGGCCCTGCTTTGAGTACACATTGAAAATACGGCGTTAAGCCAATTTTATCTAAATCGACGTTTCCGTTTGTGATCGCCACGAGCGGAACTCGCTCTCCCAATTGTGTCAAAACATCTAAGCTTGATTGGGGCACTTCAAACTGACTGCGCCAATCCAAAGCGAGCTGCACACCCTCTTCAGCTGCGGCTTGAGCTTGCGCTTCATCATAGCCAACTGAAAGAAAACCATGCTTTAGCTGCACTAAACGCCAAAGCGTCACATCGCTTCTGAGATCCGGTCTCTGCTGGAGCACATGTTTTTTTACCTGCATCCAATCAGCCTTATCCATGTGCGCCACGGCAGGATGTGTTTGCTGCAACCAAGCCAGCAACTCACGCTCCATACGGATAATCACCGGGTAATTGTCATACAGCGTGTCATCAAGATCGAAGGTCATGGCCTTAATAGGCTCGATACGGCGATAAAATTTCATACTTCGGCTCACTCCCCGTTCTTTTTACGTGCGCGTGGGTGGGCTTGGTCGTAGGCTTGCGCTAAATGTTGGAAATCCAAGTGCGTGTAGATTTGGGTCGTCGAAATGTTCTCGTGCCCTAAAAGCTCTTGCACCGCACGTAAGTTATTGCTGGATTCGAGCATATGTGTCGCAAACGAGTGACGCAACTTATGCGGACTAATATGGCTCGCCACAGACTGTTTCTGTCCCCATTCTGCCATACGTTTTTGCACGCTACGGTGCGAAATACGCGTTCCGAGTTTAGACACAAACAAGGCAGGTTCACCTGGCGCAGCAAGATCGCCCCTGACTTTCAACCACTTGGCAACCCATTCAGTTGCCATGCCAGAGAATGGTACTTTACGTTCTTTGTCGCCTTTACCGATAACACGAAGCTCGCCACTGCGAAGTTGTACATCACGTACATCCACACTCACCAACTCAGCCAAACGCAAGCCAGCACCGTACATCAGCTCCATCATGGCGCGATCACGCACAGCCAACGGGTCGTCTTCGTTGACCTCAAGCAGTTGGCTCACTTCATCAACATCGAGGTTTTTCGGCAACGGGCGCTTTTTACGTGGCGCTGAAACCCCTTTGGCAGGGTTAGCTGACATCTCGCCACGCAGAATAAGGAAATCGAAAAAGCTACGCAGCGATGAGAGGCGCGTCGCCAAACTGCTGGCTTTCATCCCTTCCCGCATGCCCTTACCTGCTAATTGGCGCACCCAGCCTGCATCCACTTGAGACCAATCTTTAAGTCCCATTTCAGCCAAGTGCTGCGCCATGGTTTCTAGCTGCTGTTTGTAATTGCGTTGAGTATGTAGGCTGAGCCCCTTTTCGCTTCGTAAGAATTCATAGAAGCGCTCAAGAGGCTTTTGCAGACTATTTGGCAGAGGAGTGTTGGGAGTTGTCGTCATCGTAACTTTGCCATACCAATGTTTGAGCGAGATGTGCCACTACTAATGATAGGTGACGCAAAAACAAGGTATCCATATCTGGTTGAAAATGACCGCCATCCTCACTAGAGAACGCTAGCACGCCCATTGTTTGCTGTTTCACGAGCGGCAGTACCACATAGGACCCCATTTCCGGCACATCCATATTGCCAAACAAAGCGTCACGATCCACTTTGCGAAGACGTCCTAAGTACGCGTCTTTGCCATTTAAGTGAGTGGTCGCAAAACGTTGATAACTTTCCTTACTCAATTGAATAGATGCGTCGCATTGACTAAACAGTCGAACAAACGCGCGTAAGCCAAGTGCTTTAGCTTTCTCTTCAATAGAATGAATGACTTGTTTAAAGTCACCACACTTTAGAATCTGCCCCTGCAAATCCATAAATTCATAAAAGGTGCGATCGTTGTTCGCCGCAAGCGACATCAGTGTGGTGATCTCTTCCTCTAACTCTTCAATGCGCTGACGTTGGCGATTCATTTGTATGTGCACCAAAGACACCGCACCCAAGTCTGAGTGTGGGAAAGATAGACGATCCACAAGCTCCGGACGCTGCACAAAAAAATCGGGATGATCTTTGAGGTACTCGGCCACCACTTCAGCCGTTAAGGCATCTGCTTCTACTTGAGACAAACCGTTTCCTTTTTCTTCTACTAGCAAGACAATTGACCATCAAATACATGCGTTGTAGGTCCGGTCATAAACAACGGCTTACCCGGACCTTGCCACGCAATTCGCAGTTCACCACCTGGTAGAGAAACCTTAACGTTTTCATCCAGCAGACCCTGAAGAATCCCTATCGCTACCGCCGCGCAAGCGCCGCTACCACAAGCTTGTGTTTCACCTGCGCCTCGCTCGTAAACTCGAAGACGAATATGGTCACGACTCACCACCTGCATAAAGCCAGCGTTGACGCGCTCTGGAAAACGCTCGTGCGACTCAAGCAGCGGGCCTAATGTATCGACATCAGCAGTATCCACGTCATCGACCACCGTCACCACATGCGGGTTACCCATGCTTACCGCGCCACAGAACAACGTTTTTTCACCAGCGCGCATGATGTAGGTTTTCTCTTTTTGCTTGGCTTTGAAAGGAATTTTGTTCGGCTCAAACTCTGGCACACCCATGTTGACCGTCACTTCTCCATCATCTTCGATGTTGAGAATCATCTTTCCTTTTTTGGTGCTCACGCTGATGCTGTATTTATTGGTCAACCCTTTCAAGCGAACAAAGCGCGCGAAGCAGCGCGCGCCATTCCCGCACTGCTCGACTTCACTACCATCGGCATTGAAAATCCGATAATGGAAATCAGTTTCAGGGTCGTAAGGGGCTTCTACCACGAGCAATTGGTCAAAACCAACTCCGGTATGACGATCCGCCAAACGGCGGATCAGGTCTTGCGAGAAAAACACGTTCTGGGTAATACAGTCGACGACCATGAAGTCGTTGCCCAAACCGTGCATTTTGGAAAAGTGGAAATGCATTTGTTGTGTGTTACTCCGGTAGAATCTGTTCCAGCTGCCACAAACTGGTCAGCTCCTCACGCTGGCGAACTAAGTGGCTTTGTTTACCATCCACCATTACTTCTGCCGCTCGGGTACGAGTATTGTAGTTCGAAGACATAACAAAACCATAGGCACCTGCTGAACGAACCGCGAGTAGATCACCTTCTTGCAAAACGAGTGCGCGATCTTTACCCAAGAAGTCGCCGGTTTCACAAATAGGGCCAACCAAATCGTAAGTCTGAGCTTCACCCGTGCGCGGCGAAACTGGCACGATATCTTGCCATGCTTGGTATAGTGCAGGACGCATCAAGTCGTTCATTGCCGCATCGATGATGGCAAAGTTCTTGTGCTCAGTATGTTTTAAAAACTCAACACGCGTTAGCAAGATACCTGCATTCGCAGCAATTGCTCGGCCCGGCTCAAAAATCAGCTCCAAGTCTTGGTGATTTTCAAGACGACCAAGTAACGCTTTGGCGTAATCTGAAGGCTGTGGTGGTAACTCATCACGATAGACCACACCCAAACCACCGCCGACATCAAGGTGACGAATGTTAATGCCTTGCGCTTTTAAATCATCAATCAGGGCTAATAAACGGTCTGTCGCGTCGATAAATGGGTCGATATTGGTGAGCTGAGAACCAATGTGGCAGTCGATGCCTTGCACATTCAAGTTCGGCAGGCTTTGCGCGAATTTATAAACATCTGGCGCACGATCAAACGCAATGCCGAATTTATTGTCGCGAAGACCAGTCGAAATGTAAGGGTGTGTTTTCGCGTCGACATCTGGATTGATACGCAGAGAAATTGGCGCAATCACACCAAGCTCACCCGCAACCTTATTCAAACGTTCTAGCTCGGGCTCAGATTCAACGTTGAAACATTTGATACCCAGCTCAAGAGCACGCTTCATTTCTGCAGGTGTTTTCCCAACACCAGAGAAAACGACTTTCTTCGGATCACCGCCTGCGGCAATCACACGCTCAAGTTCACCACCTGATACGATATCAAAGCCCGAACCCAAACGCGCCAGTGCGTTCAATACGCCTAGGTTTGAGTTCGCTTTCACCGCATAGCAAACTAGATGAGGATGTTGACCCACAGCACTATCAAACGCCTTCCAGTGGCGCTCTAGCGTGGCTCGAGAATATACGTAAAGAGGAGTGCCATATTGCTCTGCAAGAGCTTGAAGTGGGACGTCTTCGGCCCAAAGCTGGCCATCATCCTGATAGTTGAAGTAATCCAAAATTCGCTTCCCTTATTTTATTCGACTGCTGAACCCTAATTTCACCCTAAGGCGCGGTTATTTATTGTGATTGCTCATTCTGTTGAGTGTCATCTGGAATGTATAGTGAGCCAGACTGGCCACATCCCGCTAACGTCGCGGCAACCATCACAAACAACACAGTAACTAATTTTTTCATTTCGCATATCGTGATTATTGAATCAATGCCCCCTATAATCGCACCACACTCAGGAAAAGCAATAGGATAGACGGATGAACGATACTGAATTTCATCAACTGGTGGATGCACAGATGCAAATCATCGAAGAATCCATCGATGATTCAGGCGCAGACATTGATTACGAAGTCACTGGCAACGTAATGACATTGGAATTTGAAGACCGCAGCCAAATCATCATTAACCGCCAAGAGCCGATGCATGAGATCTGGCTAGCGTCCAAATCTGGTGGTTTCCACTTCAAGCTTATT
The DNA here is from genome assembly GCF_024181935.1 of Vibrio sp. Y51_MX_L26. Classification (NCBI taxonomy): domain Bacteria; kingdom Pseudomonadati; phylum Pseudomonadota; class Gammaproteobacteria; order Vibrionales; family Vibrionaceae; genus Vibrio; species Vibrio sp. Y51_MX_L26. The sequence goes on along the minus strand of NZ_JAMZAS010000015.1, from coordinate 8,117 downwards.
GAAGATAAATGGACCTGCTCAAAAACGGGCATGGAGCTATTTGAAATGGTGAAGCAAGAGTGTGAAAAGCACGCGGGCGAAGCCATTGATTGGGCATAATGCTGGTCAATCGTCACCAAAACAAAAAGAGCACTTCGGTGCTCTTTTTGTTTTTTGATACGGGTTTAATTACGCGTTTACCGCTTTCGTCGGACGATGCGGTGAGCACCCATCATTGCGATAAGGGATGATATAAGCATTGCCCTCTTCAGGATGGATAATCTGGTAGTACTGCGGCAGGTTAAAGTTGATAAATTTCGACGCAACACGACTGTCGTCTTTTACTGATGTGTAAAAGCTGTTCACGGACGAAATCATCTCGTCTTTGGAGCCACTAAACTGGTGATACACTTCAACTTGGTTTGACTCATCCAACACATAAATATTGAAGCCATCTTCATTATCTTCAAAGAAGAACTGCACCAGACCTTCACTGGCAAAACCATCCACCGCTTCTGGCATTTGATACTCTTGCTCACGATCGAGCATTAATAGCGGCGAGCCTTTAAGTTTGTTAGTAGAAATGCTGCGATAGAAATCAATGGAGTTTTCTAACTTCTGCACCGACACACCACGACGTTCAAAGAACAGCCCGTAAGTTTGGTTACCAAGGCGCATCGCTTTAAAGCGGCGACGTTTTTCTTGCTCTACTGGCTTCAAGCGTAAGTCGATACATTCCGCTAAAAGCTGGTAGACCATATTACGCATCACACCACGCATGTTCTTCGCATAACAGAACACATCCACCGATTCTGGTGGCAACGCGTCTTGGTGCATTTTGCCCAGAATAGTTTTCAGTGCGTCCAGCATCGCCGTTTCCCCTTTGAAATGCAGCGTACGCACTTCATGCCAGGAGTTACGGTAAACCAAGTCGACACTACCGACTAAGTTTTTATGTTCCGGACCAAAACTGAAGATATCGGTATTTTTCACATCCACTTTCAGTGAACGGCCCGAAAGCTCTGACGTAGGATCATTTTCAAAGTTGATGAACATCGCTAGCTGGCTGATCTCACATGGGCTCGCTAATGCCTGCATCGTCGGACGGCGCTTACGCAGCGCAAAGGTATTTCGTAAGTCGCTCACCATTTGGTAGAACTTATCGATATCCAGTTGCGCTTCACGCACCACCGCGTGCAAACGAGTCGACTCGGTGATTAAACCATTAAAGAATGCCCAAGAGACTAACTTGCTCAAGTATTCATGATGTTCTAAGTATGGCTGCCCCAAAATGCGGTGCGCGATCAGAGGTTGTTTATAGAGATACCAACCAGACTTGTTCACACCACCATCTTTCACTTCGATGAAGCTTAAATCCGGTTCATGCAAATCAGGGGAAATCTGTGGGTTGAGCAACGTCACTTTGCCCGGCAATACTTCAAAAGCGGCGTAAAGCTTACGCGCCAAAATACTGATGTCTTGCGGGCTGATAGCGGAGGTAATGTCGTTGCGACGCGCAAATTGAATCAAATTACGGTAGCTCTGCATCAACGCATCCAGCAACGCATGATGCACCACTTTTACCTGTTCAACTTTCCAGTTGCGGCGATCATCGAGCTCAGCAACAACGCTGGCATCCCAATCCCATTTTGCAATCATGTCGCTCAGCGCTTCACGGCGCCAAGCCACTGAACCGACATCCGGTTCACGCGACAACTTTTCATGGGTTTTGAGATAGAAGCAACGGCGCACCAAATCCAAACGAGTGTCGTCTTGGATTCGCTCTAAATAGCGAGTCACTTTTTCCAGCATTAAGTAGTATGCATCCATGCCATAGAGGTCTGGCTCATGGGCAAAGAAACGACGCTTGGTGTCAATGCTTAACAGTTGCGTATGTGGGTATTCCCACGAATAAGCTTCAAGCAGAATGGCTTTTAATACCGATTTGTAGGGAGAATCGATACTTTTGTATAGCTGCCACAAGTTCGAGCCGAAGTACTCTTCAGCAGGAATGCGGTTCAATTTGCCAAAGTCGATCCATTCACTACAGTCAATGTAACCTTCACTGCACAATTGAGAAACGTACTCGTCGTAACACTCTTCCATTTCTGGCGGCACTATTTGCCATAATAAACGCTGTCCAGCAATACGCACCGCGCTGCGATAGAATTCATCAAGCAAAAGTAAATGCTGAGATGAGCCACAGTTATCACCTGTCATCTCTTCAGAATGGTTGCTTCTAAAGCGTTCTTCATCCATTAAGAAGAAGTTCGCCTCCACCCCTTGGCTTTGTGCCCAGTCGGTGATCAGCAAGCATTTATTGGTCAGTAATTCTCGCTCGTCACAATCCATATCTGGCGAAATACACACCCAAATATCTAAATCACTAGAAGTACTTTGACCAATTGATGAGGTACTACCCATGGTGTATAAGCCCAAGATAGCCGGCTTCTCTGCCGTCTTAAGTGGCTGACCAATCGCGAGTTGAATGTCATCAATGAATTGCTGTTGAATGCTATTTAGCGCCAGCCCATGTACACCAAACGGGACATCTGCATCGTAATAGCCAGGAATCACAGGGTGGTTGTAGTTCAATAAGGCAGGAATCAAGTGGAAGACTTGTTGGCTTTGCGAATCCATAAGCGCCAGCGCGCGATCAACTCGCTGCTGATTCAAATTATCTAGTCGCTGAATGATTTTTTGGGTGTAAGCCTGCAAGGGGAATTCCTTGGTTGAACAATCACGAAAATCTGCTGACGTTTTAAACCAAAACGGCCTAAAAACGTGATCAATTTAACACTTTTATTGGTGCGGGTAAAGTTTCACGCCCACGCACCACTCAGGATGCAAAACCATACTTTAGTCACAAAATTAATCGCGCGGTAGTGTCGCTCTTATTACCTATTACTAATAATAGTCCTTAGTCTAATTGAGAATCCAGTCACACTATTTTCATAACGTCATGTAATTCCATTCATAGCTCTCAGAGATAACGAACTAACAGTAAGCATTTCTTGATGAGAATGGTAGGATAAACCCAAATCCAAACAGCATTGAGAAGATCATGACACAATCCACACCTATTCGCATTGCAACTCGAAAAAGCCCTCTTGCTTTATGGCAAGCTTACTTTGTCAAAGACGCCCTTCAAGCCGCTCACCCTGGTTTGGAAGTCGAGTTAGTAACTATGGTGACCAAAGGTGACGTGATTTTAGATACACCGCTAGCAAAAGTTGGCGGCAAAGGCTTATTCGTAAAAGAGCTTGAAGTCGCAATGCTAGAAGGCCGTGCAGACCTTGCCGTTCACTCAATGAAGGACGTGCCCGTCGATTTCCCGGAAGGTCTTGGCCTCGTGACCATTTGTGAACGTGAAGACCCTCGTGATGCTTTCGTCTCCAATACCTATAGCAACATTGATGAACTCCCTCAAGGTGCAGTGGTTGGTACTTGCAGTTTGCGCCGTCAATGCCAACTGAAAGAATATCGTCCAGATATCATCATTAAAGAGCTTCGCGGTAATGTGGGCACTCGCCTTGGTAAACTAGATGCTGGTGAATACGATGCGATCATTCTTGCTGCGGCAGGCCTTAAACGATTGAAGCTGGAAGAACGCATTCGTAGCTTTATCGAGCCAGAGCAATCATTACCTGCGGTTGGCCAAGGTGCTGTCGGTATTGAGTGCCGCCTTGACGATGAAAGGCTGCTTAAGCTACTTGAGCCACTTAACCACCAAGACACCGTAGACCGCGTTTTGTGTGAGCGCGCAATGAACCTGACGCTAGAAGGCGGCTGTCAGGTACCTATCGGCAGCTATGCCCTGCTAGATGGCGATAACATTTGGCTACGCGCATTAGTTGGCGAACCAGATGGCAGCGAAATTGTTCGTGGTGAAATCCGTGGCCACCGTAAAGACGGCGAAACGTTAGGAGTGCAGTTAGCCAATGAACTACTGGATAACGGCGCTCGTGAAATCCTAACTAAGCTGTACGCAGATCACGAATAATCATGGCAGTGTTGGTCACTCGGCCGGGAGAGCAAGGCAACGCGCTTTGCTCTCTGCTCGAAAGGCACGGCATTTCCGCATATCACCATCCTCTGATCGACATTGTCGCCGATCTCACGGACACGCACCTCTCTAAACACCTGCATCAAGCTCAACTTGTTATCGCTGTTAGTCGACATGCCGTGCAATGTGCACAGCAAATCTTAGCCAGCAACGAGACATCATGGCCGAAACAAGCCATTTACCTTGCCGTTGGTCAAAAAACAGCACACTATTTAAGCAAATGTACCCAACAGAAAGTACACTATCCCCAAGTCAGTGATAGTGAACATTTATTGCGACTGCCAGAGCTCAATAATGTGGCCCAACAACAGGTTCTTATCCTTCGTGGGAACGGTGGAAGAGAGCTGATCAAAGATGCATTGGTGAGACGTGGCGCAAAAGTTCACTATAGTGAGACTTACAAGAGAGAATTCATCCCATTCGATCCAGTAAGCTGTGTCTCACTATGGAAAACCCTACAAATTGACCAGATCATCGTCACCAGTGGTGAGCAACTGGATTATTTGTGCAGCCAATTGACGTCAGAGCAATTGACTTGGCTTAATCAACAAGAGTTGTATATCCCCAGTCAGCGTATCGCTGACATCGCACTTCAAAGGGGGTTCACTCGGGTGAGATGCACGGGAAGCGCATCCAACCAAGAATTACTGGCGGCTCTCCAGCCCTAGCTACACAGGATATAGGCATGACAAGTAAAAATAACGACCAAAAAAATAACGATAAAAACCTTTCCGAAGAAACCTCATCGGCACCGCTAGCCGAAAAAAGCACATCGCAGCAGGATGCGGCCCCTAAAAAAGAGCAGCCAAAAGTGGCCGAGTCCCCAAAAACAGCCGAGCCAGCCAAAGTCGAATTTGAAGAAAAACAAGGTAAGCGCGGAGTTAAACTAGGCACAGTCGCTATCATCTTATCGATTATTTTTGGCGGTGGCCTCGCATACAAGCTGCATCAGCAGCAAGCCGATTACCAAGCGCAGATCGCCCAACTAAAAAGTCAGCTAGAAAGCACTCAAGCTTCCATGAAGCAAGAGCTCAGCCGGGTACAAGAAGAAACCATCGAGAAAGCAACGACCGTGACACACAAAGCGGAAGTGGTACTTGGACAGCAACAGAAGAGCATTGAAAGCTTACAGCTTGCCGTTGCCGATGTGAAAGGTCGCCGACCAAACGACTGGCTACTTGCTGAAGCCGATTACCTCGTCAAATTAGCAGGTCGTAAACTGTTCTTAGAGCATGACGTAGAAAGCGCAACTCAACTAATGGAAAGTGCTGATCAACGCATTGCAGCACTGAATGACCCTAGCCTCGTCAAACTACGCAAAGCAATGGCGAACGATATCACCAAACTTCGTACTATCCCGCTGATTGACCGTGATGGATTGGTACTACGCTTAACTGCTCTGCAACAGCAAGTAGACAAGCTACCTCTCGCCAATGCACTACTCCCAGAAGCAGAAGCCGTAGAGAACACTGAAGTGTCGGAAGATATTGCAAACTGGCAAGATAACTTAATGACCTCTCTGAAGGACTTTTCAGAAAACTTCATTACCTTCCGCACGCGCGATGGTAACGTCATTCCACTGCTTTCTCCTGAGCAACACTTTTACCTAAAAGAAAACATCAAAGCCAAATTGGAGACCGCAATAAAAGCGGTGTACCAAGAGCAAGGAGAAATTTACACCACGTCTCTAAAAACGGCCGACAAATGGGCATTAGCTTTCTTCAACCAAGACGATAATTCCGTTAAAGAGTTCAACAAAACGGTTAACCAGTTAAGCCAGCAAAACATTCAAGTGGAATACCCAACGAAACTGCAAAGTCAGTCTCAACTATCAGATGTCATCCGTGAGCGCCTACGTCGCGAAGTCACAACGATGACAGGTATGGAGGATAAGTAATGTTTCGTCTTATTTTCCTATTTGTTGTACTAGGTGCAGGACTATTTGTTGGCACTCAATTTTCTGGTCAGCAAGGCTATGTACTCATTTCCATCGCTGAGAAAACGATCGAGATGAGCGTAACGACATTGGTCGTATTCGTTATCGCAGCACTCGCAGGTCTTTTTCTACTTGAGTACCTAATTAAAAAGCTAGTTTACGCAAGTTCTACAACATGGAACTATTTCAGCGTGCGCAAAATGCGCCATTCACGTCGATACACCAATGAAGGCATTATTAAACTCCTAGAAGGAGACTGGAAAGGTGCCGAGAAAAAAGTGACTCGTTGGGCGAATCATCACGACATGCCACTACTTTGTTACTTAGTTGCGTCTGAAGCTGCACAAGGTCAAGGTGATAAAGCAAAACGTGATCACTACCTGGAGCTAGCAAGCCAGCAAGAGAATGCTCATCTTGCAGTAGAGCTAACTCGTGCTAAACAGTTTATTCGCGATAACGAGTTCGAGGCTGCTTTCGATACTTTGCAATCGTTAAAAGGTCAGTATGCGAGTAATTCGATTGTATTGAACTTGCTGAAAACAACGTACATGCAGCTAAAATTGTGGCAACCTCTTATTGACCTCTTGCCACAATTAACCAAAGCAAAACTCATCACGGAAGAAGAACACGCAGAGCTGATTCAAAAGGCGCAATGCGGCTTACTCCATGAAGTAGCACAGCAGCAAGGTAGCGAAGGGCTTATCTCTCATTGGAATGGCCTTGCACGCAAAGTAAAACAAGACACACACCTAGTCGCCTGTTTTGCTCGTGAGTTGATAGCCCGGAAAGCAGATGCTGAAGCCTTTACTGTGCTAAAAGAAGCATTGAAAAAACAACCGGCTCCTGAGCTTTATCAACTACTGCCAGATCTAAACCTGCCAGATATCCACCCTGTCGTGGTTTTCTTAGAGGGAGTAGTAAAGAAAGAGCCAGATAACGCCGCTGCGCATAGCGCATTAGCGCACTTCTATTTCCGTCAAGAGAAGTGGCAAGAAGCCCAAGACCACTTCGAGATCGCCTTAAAGCTTCGCTCTGACGTCTCTGATTATGCATTCCTAGCAGATACACTAGAGAAGCAGAATCTAACTAAAGCCGCTCACGAAGTCTCTCGTAAAGCTCTCACGCTAGTTCAGAACGACTAATTAGCAGTCATCTAACCAAGCCGGCAGTTTACTGTCGGCTTTTTTATTGCCTGTCACTCATCAACACTACACAAACCTGCAATATCCACTAGAGCTAATGCCCTTCAATCGCCTAAACCTCATTGAGAGCCTCATCGCTTCTAGCAGCACTCCATTAAGCCCACTAAAATCCTCTAAAAAATAGCTTGCACACTTTCTTCAAGGCGAACAACCAAATATAAGTTTCTAGGAAGGAGCTCTACTAACAAAATACAGGTAACTTGAAATAGTGCAGGAAGCAAAAATAGGTACATAAGCTCCGATACTCTCCATTCTCTTCAATGAAGGACTGTCCTATACAATGCTTAGAGCGTATTTATTGTACCAACTAGGGCAAGATAGCGAATAGCCATTAGGTAACACTAAGAGCGCTAACGCACGTAAATAGAGTAAAGAGTAAAGGCACTTCTCTTGTTAACAGAAACACTTCACCCTTAGAGGTAGGAATGCCAATACTCAGACTTGATGGTTCTCGTTAGAAGATAAAGTTATAGACTTCTGTCGCTGCACAACCCGTGGATAGCGAGAACGCGCTTAAAGCAAGGCTTCTCAAGTGACATAGTGTAGGGATACCTAGTCCGGGGATACGATCAACTAAGGGATGGATCCCAGTCCCTAACGAATTTCCAAACGTCAGAAACGAAGAAAGCCTCGCTATTTCTAGCGAGGCTTCTGAATAGTGGCGGAGAGATAGGGATTTGAACCCTAGATACGCTATTAACGTATGCCGGTTTTCAAGACCGGTGCTTTCAACCACTCAGCCATCTCTCCACAAATTGTCATCAACAGATTAGTACACTGATGATGTTGTTACTTGTCTATGCAAATAACGATATTTAAAGCCTGGCGATGTCCTACTCTCACATGGGGAAGCCCCACACTACCATCGGCGCTATTTCGTTTCACTTCTGAGTTCGGCATGGAAATCAGGTGGGTCCAAAACGCTATGGTCGCC
>NZ_JAMZAS010000014.1:0-116348 GCF_024181935.1 Vibrio sp. Y51_MX_L26 | reverse complement strand
GCCGGGGGTCGCGGGTTCGAGTCCCGTCCACTCCGCCACTTATATTAAGCCTCAGTCGAAAGACTGGGGCTTTTTTCGTTTTGGTTGTCCGACTTCCCTTAACCGCATTTCCATATTGAAACCTTGCATCGAGAGGCAGGCTTCCCTCTTCGCTATGCTTTCTAAGCCCTGTCATGAGAGAGGTGGTGCGTAGTTACTGCGGTTTCTACTGAACCGGGTCCCAGTCTCGAGCGCTAGTTTTGAGCCCTTGTGCTTACTTACCAAAGCTTCCTTTATTATTATCTGGAAAGTTTATTCACTAGGTTATGTTATTTTCGGGGAAGATTTCTCTGCTTTAGATGTTTTGATTTAGCCACAGGCGCTCATTAAAATAAACTCAGCGCATTTAAAACTTTCCGAACATGGATTTTGTTTGCAGATCTATTTAAGCCAGTGCCTGCCTTAAAGGATATTCGCTACTTCTTCCCTCTAACCCTCTCCAACCTACAAAGCCACCACTACGTTCGTATAACGTGAGCGGTATAGGTGCTCTCATAGCTGTGTTTGCTAAGTAAGTCGTTCACCTGGCACATTGACTGAGGAAAGGTCTTCTTTCAGTGGACCTTCGTGTAAGTCACGATAGTTTTAATAATTATCTGGCACTTTTTATTCTAAAGGTGTACGCTTCACATCGAATGTTTTTTCGACAGTAAACCATGTTATATCTCTTGTTTAAAAGCTTTGTAAGAAGGCTGAACTCCGTGCAAAAAACGCGATGAAGTGTTGCTCGGAGTCTTAAATTAATCTTCATCAGGTGTTTTATGCGTGAGTAACTTCGCTGAAGTTATACGCAGGCGTCTGTACACCTGATAAAAGAGAAGAGATGGCCGGTGATATTTCATCATCGGCCTTTTTGTATCTGTTAAGCAGCTACAAAGCATTATCCAGTATTGAAATAAGGGCCGGTATTGATCACCAGCCCTTTTTATTTGGTTAAAAACATGAGTATTTTACAAGTTAAAAATTTGTCTTATCAGCTCGCTGATAAGAGTTTATATAATAACGCGACATTTCGAATTAACGTGGGAGAGAAAATAGGTATCACCGGAGCGAATGGCGTTGGAAAAAGCACCTTATTAAAACTGCTTATCGGTGAATTATCTGCAGATAAGGGCTGCATTGACTGGTTACCAAACCTTGAGGTGGGGTATTTAGAGCAACATTTTAAGATGGATAATGCGCTGACGGTTTATGAATGCTTAAAGAGTGCTTTTGAGAACTTATACGCTGCCGAGCAGAAGCTTTGGACTTTGTATCAGGCGATGACCGAGTCTCACTCTAAATCTCTTTTAAGCCAAGTCGCCCGACTACAGGCATATTTAGAAGATGAAGACTTCTATGCAATTGATACCAAAATTGAACAAGTTGCTGTAGGTCTTGGCATTTATCAATTTGGCTTAGATACACCGCTTGTCTCGCTAAGTGGGGGTCAAAGACACAAGGTCCTTTTAGGGAGGTTGTTACTCCGCAACCCCGATGTGTTAATTCTCGACGAGCCGACAAACTATCTTGATGCTCTGCACATTGAATGGTTGGTCACGTTTCTCAACGATTACACTGGCACTGTTTTACTGGTTTCTCATGATATTGACTTCCTTAATCAAGTAGCGACCAGTATTTGTGATATTGATTATCAAACGGTCCGAAAATACAGCGGCACTTATGTCAAAGCAATGCAGCAAAAGCATCACGACGGTGCTTTGTTAGAAAAGCAATATAAGGCTCAGCAAAATGAAATTCGAAAGTTAGAGCAATTTATTGCCAAAAATGGCGCTGGAGTTAACGCGAGTCTTGCTAAGGGACGCAAGAAAAAACTGGATAAAATCGAACGTATTCAACTGAATTGTATAGAGAAAGTTTCGATGTTTGACTTTGCTCACCAGCCTATTGGGCAACAGTATGTGATTGACGCAAAAGCGTTGATGATAGGTTATCAGCAGCCTCTGCTTCCTGCGCTTGATATCACGTTAGCGCGCGGGGAGAAGTTGGTCGTTTCTGGTTTTAACGGCGTAGGTAAGTCGACTTTAATTAAAACCCTTATGGGGGAGATCGAGCCGCTCTCTGGTGAGGTGGTATTGGCAAAAGGTGCAATGATTGGGTATTTTTCTCAAGATTTGTCTTGGCGTCACCCTCAGCACACGCCTGAGCAGGAGCTATGCTCTTGTGATCCAACGATATCAAGCAAAGAATCACGCAAGATATTAGCTCGCTTTGGGGTCACCGGAGATAAGACGCAGCGCCACCTAGATACATTAAGTGGAGGTGAGCAAACTCGCGTGAAACTTTGTTGTTTATCAGTCCAGAAATGCAATGTTTTGCTGTTGGACGAGCCAACGACACATTTGGATAGCAGCAGTAAAAATGCGCTTAAAGAGGCTCTCCAGCGCTTTTCTGGTAGTGTGATTGTGGTATCTCATGAGAAGGCGTTTTTACAATCTTGGCCTGATATAGTTTTAGATATTTCGTTGCTCACTTATGCTGAATCGGAAACAGAACAGGAGGTGGAGCTATGATGCAGTCCATGATCCTATTTCTTGTTGCTTTTCTTGTTGGTGCTGATGAGTTGATGCTTGGATCTATTCTTGAACCTATCGGAAATGATTTAAGTGTTCAACCGAGTCAGGTTACGTTATTTATTACGGCATATAGTTTAGCTATAGCAATTTGCGCTCCTTACCTGGGACGTTTATCAGACCGGGTTGGGCGTATTCGTATCATGTTGCCTGCTTGCTTCGTATTTGGGGTTGCGTCTATTACGACGGGCATAGTTCATGATTTTGAACTTGCGATTGCAAGTCGAGTGATCACAGGTATTGCAAGTGCAGGCATGTTGCCAATTGCATTTGCGTTGGCGGGAGACGCGAAGGGTAATAGAGCGATGCGTCAAATTGTGATGGTTCAGGCGGGATTAACGCTGGGTATGATAACCAGCCCAGCGATCGGAGCATTGCTGACCCAGCTTTTATCATGGCGTGCCGCTTTTATTATTTTGGGCGTTGCGGCTCTTCTTGTCGGTGCCATGAGCGTAGTGTTCATGAACAACAAGCATAATGAGTCCAAGAAGTCAGATATTCTGCCACCTATCACAGACGTCATTCATCTTCCAGGCGCGTTGAGGGCGATTCTAGCGATGTGTTTAGGCCTAGGGGGAGGTATTGGTGTATTTAACCTGATAGGCCTTCATATTCGAGATACCAGCGAGTTGGCGCTCGGTTGGGTGGGCGCTATTTATGCTGCTCTAGGGATCGTGAGTGTGGTTGGAAATATGTGCGTGGGGAGAGCTTGCCGTTGGCTTGGTAGCTCTCGAGCCGTTATGCGAGTGGCTTTAGTGGTGTGCATACCTTGCAGTGCATGGGTGTTCTCAAATGAGATGAGTACGGTGACCGCTTATCTTCCAGCTCTAGTGCTCTGGTCTCTTGCTGGAGGGGTAGGCTCTCCGGCGTTACAAGCACATATAGCAAGCTTATCTGATGAACATCGAGGTGTGCTGATGTCTTCTGGAATGAGTATGATGCACTTTGGTGTCGCGATTTGGTCTGCCTTGGCGGGCTTTGCTTATTCTGTAGGTAGTGAATGGGTCGCTGTCGTGGCTTTGTTATTGTTTGGCTCAGCGGTAGTTATATTAAAGCCAGTTGGTAATGCTGAACAAAGTGAGCGTTATTCGTAGTGTTTTAGTAGATAAAGAAAAGCCGTTACCTAAAAAGGTAACGGCTTGTTCCAAATACTTTTTGAAAGCCGGTCTTAGTTCATGCCGTATTTCTTAAGTTTTTTGCGAAGAGTACCGCGGTTGATACCCATCATAGTTGCCGCGCGAGTTTGGTTACCGCGAGTGTACTGCATGATAGTATCTAATAGTGGCTGTTCAACTTCAGCTAGAACTAATTCGTATAGTTCTGTTACTTCCTGGCCGTTTAGTTGAGCAAGGTAGTTTTTAAGAGACGCTTTAACAGAGTCACGTAAAGGCTTCTGAGTAATCTGGTCTTGTGACGTTACTGTAGTTACTGTTAATGCTTCTGAAGTCAGATTTTGTTCGAACATATTCGGTCTAGCTCTTCTCTTAATTATGATGCAACGTTATCAAAATAACCTTCTAACGCCTCAATTTGCAGCGGAGCTGCGTCGATAGCGTTGAAGGTACGGCGAAACTCACTTGCCTGTTCATGCTCTTTCAGGTACCACCCAACGTGCTTGCGCGCGATACGTGGACCTAAGAACTCCCCATAAAATTCATGCAGAGCATTTACATGACCAAGCATAATGGTTTTCACTTCCTCAGTTGGAAGCTCCTCCATTGTGGTGCCGTTTTCCAAATAGTGATGGATTTCCTGGAAAATCCAAGGACGACCCTGGGCAGGGCGTCCAATCATTAAAGCGTCCGCACCGGTGTACTCCAGTACAAATTTGGCTTTCTCCGGGCTATCGATATCACCGTTCGCGATAACCGGAATTGAAATCGCCTCTTTTACCGCTTTAATGCTGTCGTATTCGGCCTCACCTTTGTACATACATGCTTTCGTTCTGCCATGCAGAGCAAGAGCTTGTATGCCGCAGTTTTCGGCTAATTTAGCGATCTGGACACAGTTCTTGTTGTCTGTATCCCAGCCAGTTCGAGTCTTTAACGTTACAGGAACGTCCACTGCATTCACGACCGCTTTCAAAATCTCTTCGATAATGTTTGGGTATTGAAGCAGAGCAGAGCCCGCTAGCTTCTTATTCACTTTTTTTGCCGGGCAGCCCATGTTGATGTCGATGATTTGTGCACCGTTCTCAACACTGAATTGAGCTGCGTCCGCCATAAGCTGTGGATCGGAACCCGCAATCTGTACAGAGCGAATGCCCGATTCGCCCTCGTGTACCATGCGCTGTTTCGACTTTGACGTTCCCCATAGTTTTGGGTTAGCAGACATCATTTCACTGACGGCCATTCCCGCACCATAGCGAAGACACAACTCGCGAAACGGTCTATCCGTTACACCAGCCATAGGGGCTACGATTAGATTGTTCTTAAGTTGATAGTTTCCGATTTTCAAAACGTCATCACAGTTCTGTACCAGCAAGGGCGCGCATTTTACGCATTTTTTCACTGCGTGAAAAGACTAATATTTGAGCATTTACAAATTGTTTTTGTAAATTGTATGAATTTCAAACAATTAGCTCTGAAAACCTTGTCTAGCCTTGCTTACGACCAGAGATGCGACACCATTCACTTTGCTCAACAATCGGGTCAATGTGAAGCTCGTCACGGTAATAGTTCGCAACATCTTCGGCTTGAGTGTCTAATACGCCAGACATAGCGAGGTCGCCATGTGGCTTAACTAGGCCTTTAATGATTGGTGCAAGTTCACGCAGTGGGCCAGCAAGAATGTTAGCAACAACCACGTCTGCAATCAGACCTTCTGGTTGATTTTGCGGTAAGTAAACTTCTAGTTTGTCTGCAACGCCATTACGCTCAGCATTGTCTTTTGAAGCAAGCAGTGCTTGAGGATCAATGTCGATCCCTATCACTTTTTCAGCGCCCAGTTTGATCGCAGCGATCGCCAGAATGCCAGAGCCACAACCGAAGTCGATAACGGTCTTACCGCTAAGATCCATGCTTTCTAGCCACTCAAGACAAAGTGCTGTTGTAGGGTGAGTACCCGTACCGAATGCAAGGCCAGGATCCAACATAACATTAACAGCGTCAGGATCTGGAATGTCGCGCCAGCTTGGACAAATCCATAGGCGTTCACCAAATTTCATTGGGTGGAAGTTTTCCATCCATTCGCGTTCCCAGTCTTTATCTTCAAGCTGTTCTACTTTGTAAGCAAAATTGTCAGCCAGCATATTGCTCGCTTTAATTTGGTCGATGATGAAGTTAGTGTCTGCTTCTGCATCATACAGTGCCAGAATGTCAGTATCGCCCCATAAGCGAGTTTCGCCAGGTAGAGGTTCGAATACAGGTGTATCCTGCGCGTCTAAGAATGTAACAGACAGCGCGCCAGTCTCTTCCATTAGCATATCGCCGATTTGCTCAGCGTTTTCATTGGTCGCGTTGAGTTTGATTTGAATCCAAGGCATTGGTTTTTGCTCTTAAAGTGAATGAAGTGGCGCAGAGTTTACCAGAACTCTACGATTTGTTTGAGTATATACCCAAATAAGCCTACGTATTTGTTGAATGCTTAGAGTCCATACAAAACAAAAATGCCCACGGGTGTGGGCATTTTGTAAGACGTTAGCTAAGGCTTATTGTAAGCCAAGCTTCTTCTCTAGGTAGTGGATGTTTGCACCACCGTGTTGGAAGTTTTCGTCATTCATAATAGAGAATTGCAGTGGCACGTTAGTTTTGATGCCTTCGATGATCATCTCACCCAGTGCGTTTTTCATACGTGCAATCGCTACATCACGGTTCTCACCGTAAGTAATCAGTTTACCAATCATTGAATCGTAATGAGGTGGTACTGTGTAACCAGAATAGATGTGTGATTCCCAACGCACACCCATACCGCCAGGCGCGTGGAAACGCTCGATCTTACCTGGAGATGGTAGGAAGCGTTCTGGGTCTTCTGCGTTGATACGGCACTCAATCGCATGGCCACGGATCTTAATGTCATCTTGAGTGAATGACAGAGGTTGACCCGCAGCAACGCGAAGCTGTTCTTTGATTAGGTCGATGCCGGTAACCATTTCTGTTACTGGGTGTTCTACCTGAATACGAGTGTTCATTTCGATGAAGTAGAATTCACCGTTCTCGTACAGGAATTCGAACGTACCTGCGCCGCGGTAACCAATTTCGATACATGCACGAGTACAACGTTCACCGATGTACTTACGCATCTCTTCAGTGATACCTGGTGCTGGCGCTTCTTCCACTACTTTTTGGTGACGACGTTGCATTGAACAGTCACGCTCACCAAGGTGGATTGCGCCGCCTTGACCGTCAGCGATAACTTGTACTTCAACGTGACGAGGGTTTTCTAGGAATTTCTCCATGTAAACCATATCGTTGTTGAACGCTGCTTTTGCTTCAGCGCGCGTCATTGCAATCGCTTGGATTAGGTCTTTTTCTGCGCGAACGACACGCATACCACGGCCACCGCCGCCACCAGACGCTTTGATGATGACTGGATAACCAATGCGTTTAGCAAACGCCTTGTTTTTCTCTTCGTCGTTGTCCAGAGGACCGTCAGAACCAGGTACACAAGGAACACCAGCTTTCTTCATTGCGTTGATAGCCGACACTTTGTCACCCATCAGGCGGATAGTGTCTGCTTTTGGACCAACGAAGATGAAACCACTGCGCTCAACTTGCTCAGCGAAGTCTGCGTTTTCTGACAAGAAGCCGTAACCAGGGTGAATGGCAACGGCCCCTGTTACTTCTGCTGCAGAAATAATTCGTGGGATATTTAGGTAGCTGTCGATACCACGAGCAGGGCCGATACACACGGTTTCGTCTGCGAGTAGTACGTGCTTAAGATCGCGGTCAGCTGTCGAGTGAACAGCGACGGTCTTAATACCTAATTCTTTACAAGCGCGAAGAATACGAAGTGCAATTTCACCTCGGTTCGCGATGACTACTTTGTCTAGCATAAGGCAAGCCCCGCTTATTCGATTACAACAAGAGGTTGGTCGAATTCAACTGGTTGGCCGTCTTCAGCTAGGATCGCTGTAACAACGCCAGATTTGTCCGCTTCGATTTGGTTCATCATTTTCATGGCTTCAACAATACATAGCGTATCGCCAGCATTTACTTTCTGACCCACTTCTACGAATGCTTTAGAGTCTGGGCTTGGAGAACGGTAGAAAGTACCAACCATTGGAGAAAGAACTTGGTGACCTGCAGGCGTTGCAGCTGCTGGAGCTTCTGCCGCTGGCGCTTCTGCTACTGGTGCCGCTGCTGCTGGAGCAGGTGCCGCTACTGGAGCTGCTGCGTAGTGAACTGGTGCTTGAGGGGCTGCAGTGCCGTGACGACTGATGCGTACTGACTCTTCACCTTCAGAAATCTCTAGCTCAGCAATGCCAGACTCTTCAACTAACTCAATTAGCTTCTTGATTTTACGAATATCCATCTTTTCTTTCTCTTTTATCTTGTGATTAAGACAACCCTCGTGGGGTTGCAGAGTGTTAGGGTTACTTTGCCTGTAGCTTATTAATCGCGGCAGACAGAGCGAATTCATAACCTTGTGCGCCTAGACCGCAAATCACGCCTTCTGCTTTATCTGAAAGATAAGAGTGATGACGAAATGGTTCACGTGCGTGCACATTTGATAAGTGCACCTCAATAAATGGGATGGCGACGCCAAGTAATGCATCTCGCAGTGCCACACTGGTATGAGTGAAAGCCGCTGGATTGATGATGATGAAGTCAATCTTGCCATAAGCAGCATGAATGGCTTCAATCAGTTCGTACTCACGATTTGATTGTAGGTGCTCCAGTTCCACCCCAGCGTTATGAGCTTGCTTCGTAAGAGCATCCACAACTTGTGCTAAGGTGCTGTGACCATAGTGTGTCGGTTCGCGCAGACCCAATAGGTTAAGATTTGGTCCGTTTAGAACAAGAATCCGTGACTTTGCAGACATTATGTTGCTATCTTCCCTTATCGTGAGTGGAACGTTTATATTCCCAAATATACGATAGTTCAGCACGGTTTTTTTGTTAAAACCGAGCAAATTTTAAAAAATCGACCAAGATTATAGCTAATTCATAGCAATTAGCAGCAATTTACTGGTCTAATCTCCTAATAGCCACCTTCGTTTCTGTAACCAAGTTAACAAAAACAACATAATTGCCATGTTCTTTATGTGGCTAATTTGTGCGCAAAAGCAAAAAACCGCCATGAGTGATGGCGGTTTTTAAAGTGCTTTTAAAACAGTTGGTTGAATTTATGCCAATTCTGCTTTCTCTGCGATAAGTTTGTCTACCACGCTTGGATCGGCAAGCGTTGACGTGTCTCCGAGGTTGCTTGTGTCGCCCGTTGCAATCTTACGCAGGATTCGACGCATTATCTTACCAGAGCGAGTCTTCGGTAAGGAATCCGTCCAGTGCAGTACATCTGGTGTCGCGATTGGACCAATCTCTTTACGCACCCAATCTTTAACTTCTTTGTGCAGCTCTGCTGACGGGAATTCACCATCGTTCAATGTAATGTAAGCGTAGATAGCTTGGCCTTTGATGTCATGTGGAATACCAACAATCGCCGCTTCTGCAATCTTGTGGTGCGCCACTAGCGCTGATTCAATTTCAGCGGTACCCATACGGTGACCCGACACGTTCAGTACGTCATCAACACGGCCAGTGATCCAGTAGTAGCCGTCTTCGTCACGACGCGCACCATCACTGGTGAAGTACATCCCCTTAAAGGTTGAGAAGTAGGTCTGTTCAAAGCGCTCATGGTCGCCGTAAACCGTGCGCATCTGGCCTGGCCAAGAATCAAGGATAACCAAGTTACCTTCAGCAACGGTATCTTCAAGAATGTTGCCCATATTATCGACAAGAGCAGGCTGGACGCCGAAGAATGGGCGAGTCGCAGAGCCTGGTTTTAGATCGGTTGCCCCTGGTAGTGGCGCAATCAAGATGCCGCCAGTTTCCGTTTGCCACCAAGTATCGACGATAGGTGAGTTCTCGTTACCAATCGTTTTGTAGTACCACTCCCACGCCTCTGGGTTGATTGGTTCGCCCACTGAGCCCATGATGCGCAGGCTTGAACGAGATGTGCCTGCAACCGCTTCATCACCTTTTGCCATTAGCGCACGAATCGCGGTTGGGGCGGTGTATAGAATGTTGACTTGGTGTTTATCAACCACTTCACTCATTCGGCTTGTGCTTGGGTAGTTTGGTACACCTTCGAATAAGATGGTCTTCGCCCCGTTTGCAAGTGGACCGTAGATTAGGTAAGTGTGACCGGTAATCCAACCCACGTCCGCGGTACACCAGAAGGTTTCGCCTGGTTGGTAATCGAACACATATTTGAAGGTCATCGCCGCGTAAACGAGGTAACCGCCTGTTGTGTGTAGTACGCCTTTAGGTTTGCCTGTTGAACCTGAGGTGTAAAGGATGAAGAGCGGATCTTCGGCTTTCATCTCTTCTGGTGGGCAAACGTCAGAAACGTTAGCTGTTGCTTCGTGCCACCAAACATCACGGTGTTCATGCCATTCGACATCACCACCTGTGCGTTTAAGCACCAACACTTTATTGATGGTTTTTACGTCTGGGTTAGTTAGTGCTTCGTCCACGTTCTTTTTCAGAGGAACGGCACGCCCGCCGCGTACGCCTTCATCAGCGGTGATCACGACTTTCGCGTCAGAGTCGATGATACGGCCAGAGAGTGCTTCTGGTGAGAAACCGCCAAATACTACGGTGTGAACCGCACCAATACGGGTACAAGCGAGCATAGCCACTGCGGCTTCTGGCACCATTGGCATGTATAAACACACCACGTCGCCTTTACGTACGCCTTGCTCTTTCAATGCGTTGGAGAACTTACATACTTCTTTGTGCAGTTCGTTGAAAGTGAGTGTTTTGTCGTCGGCTGGATCATCACCTTCCCAGATGATTGCGACGTCATCCCCGTGTTCTGCGAGATGACGGTCAATACAGTTCGCCGAGACGTTCAGTGTGCCATCTTCAAACCAACGAATGTCGACATGACCAGTATCGAAAGAGGTGCTTTTTACTTTGGTGAAAGGTTTGATCCAATCAACGATTTTGCCGTGTTCGTTCCAGAAGCCCTCTGGATCGGTTACCGACTGCTGATACATGGCTAAGTAAGTATCATTATCCGCGTGTGTATGTGTTTTAATATTTTCTTTTACCGGATAAACGTGGGCTTCGCTCATGGCTTCTCTCCTTGTGCCTTATTTCTCGGCCTTACACCAATCTAGATAAGATTTTGAATATGTTTTTGTAGGGCTGTTTTTTGGTTCTAAATAACTTGGTCGTGGTAATGACGACGTTGTGCTTATAACTGTCAGTCACTGCGCGTATTTCCACAATTAGACTTTAGGATGAGAGTGAAGGAAGCGCCGTGAAATCGCTGAAACAAAAGTATTTCTGGGAGCTAGGTCAACTGATTTTTATGTATACGGCGCGGTTAGGTTGGGCAAATCGCCTTTCGTTAAGCGAACAAAGACCAAAGCGGCAGAAATCGCATCTTGTAAAGCGTCGTGTTTATCTTGGATAGGAAGTTCGAGGTGTTTACAAATGGCATCCAGACTTAAGTCGAAATAGGCATTCGGCAAATGTCTTTCCAGCTTGTCGTGATAAATCTGACTGACCTCGATGAGCGGGTTAGGAAGTGGGAAGCCAAGTTGCCTCAGACAAGCAAGATCTAAGATCTTTTTATCGTAACGAATGTGATAACCGACAAGTGGTCGGTTGCCGATAAAGTCGAGCAGCTCGAGCAGCGCCTCTTTTTCGCTAATCCCGTCGACTAAGTCTTGGTGGCGAATTCGATGAATTTTGACTGAGCCAGAATCGAGCGATTGCGGCGCGCGTAAGCGGACTTCAAATGGCTGGCTAGTGATGATGCGGTTGTCGATGATCTTCGTGGCCGCAATGGTCACCAACTCGGCGCGATTTGGATCAAGGCTGGTGGTTTCGCAGTCGAGAGAAACGTATTCCGTTTTATCGGGCGTGCAAAAAAGCGACTGATAAGGAGAGCCTTTCAGTTTGTAGTGCCAGTATTTGCGTTGTAACCAGTTCATTGCCTACGCCTCTGTATGATTTATGAAAATCATGGTTAATCACGAATTTGATAGTGGAAGCCTAAAAATTGCTTAAATTTTTTCACGACATGTAAGCTGTGGCGAAGTAAATCACGCTCGGTTCTATCCAGTTGTTTAATATCAATGTTATTCAATGCTTCTTGCTTTTTGAGTTGTTGATTAAGGCGAACCTTAAAGAACAATTTCAGTGCTTCGTTGAGGTTATCTGCCGTTTCAGGCTCTAAGATGCGTTTTTTCCGAAGTGCTTCAATGCGCTCAAACGTGTTCTTCTCCTCAATGGCATATTCCAAAGACAAGGTGCGAATGCCGTGCACAATTGGGAAAATGCCGCCGCGTTTAATATCTAACCCGTCCTTAGCACTTTTTACGTTGCCAAACAGAGTTAGGGGCACAGAAAACTGCAAGGCAGGGCGAGTAAAATCAGACAGTATCAACATGCGATCTCTCATTGTGTCGCGAAGGTGGGCCGCGATTGGAGCCAGCAGCTCGCGATTTCCCGCAACAGCATGGGCGTCACTGAAAATGGCTAAGTCCATGATTTGTTGTGGTTCGGCTTTGGCTATCCAGCGGTCTAAGGTGTTTATCCACTCGTGCTGCGTTTTGACCCATTTCGGGTTGTTGACCATGACTTTACCCGGGCAAAGTGGATAACCGAGCTGTTGTAGAGTGTGCGTGAAGGATTGCATCACTTGTTCGCAATGAGGCCATTCCAAACCATCTTGAATAATTAGAGCATTGTCTTGGTCTGTCTTGAGAATTTGTTCTCCTCGACCTTCTGAGCCGAGTACGATTAAGCAGCAATGATCGTGCAAGGCTGGTGGAACCACTAACTCGAACGCTTTTTCGATAATTTGCTCGTTCACGGCGGAAATCAGCTCCATGATAAAGCGAGTGCGGATGCCGTTTCTCAATAAACTCTCGACCAATTGACGCTGGCGGTTTGAGGCCAATGCGAGCTCTTCCACACTGCTTGCTCTGGCAATACTGAGCGTTAACACGTGAGAGTGGGTGGAGAACGCGCTGAGAATTTGGGTCATATCCAGCATGCCGACGGCTTGGTTGCCATCACATACCATGAGACGTTTCATTCGATTTCGGGTCATGGTGATCATGGCGTTGAATAAAAAATCACCATCATCAACGTGATAGACAGGAAAGGTGGCGATATCACCAACAGGGGTATTGAGTGCGCAGCCATCTAACATCACGGAGTGCAGCATGTTGGTGCGCGTCACGATGGCGTATGGATGAGCCGAAGGCCATTTTTCTAATCGCGGATCGTCATCATTGAGTTTGACAAGTGCTGCATCGATCCCATTTGCTTTTAGGGTGTGCGTCACCTCGTTAATCGGCGTATTTGGCTCAAGGATCATCGGTGGGTGATAAATGCTGCGGTCAACTTTGGTGAGGATAAACTCTGCCAAGTTTTGTTGTTGGTGAGCGGCTTCGATGAGTTCTTGTCGCTTTGATAAATTGTTATCGAAATAGGCCGCAAACTGACCATTCTCGTTGTAAAGCGCCAGAAAGACGTCTTTCGGTAGCAGATAGGAGAGCGTGTCTTCAAGTGCGATGTATTGATGACGTACGTTGTCTTCAAGTAACGAGCGCACATCAAACATATCGTCGTTGGCATAATGCGCGAACACTTCCTGCTGATCTTGGGAGCGCTCTTCTACCGCGCCTTTGATCAGAATATGCAAGTGAGGGTTCTTCTGTCCGCAAGATAAAATTACATCTCGAGCTCGATAGTAGGCAACGTCCAGAGACGAGCGCAGTCGTGTCTGTTGTGCTTCGGTTAAGCGGTCGAACGGTGGAGATTGCATGTTAAATTTGTCAGGCATGAGAACACCCAATGATGGAAGGAACACTCTCTAAGTCTGACAAATTTCCTACCGGAAGCCAGACGACTTTGGTCTAAATCACGATGATTTCGCTTTAAGATGGCCAATGTCGCAAAGTTAGTATTCCATCGAGGAAACGATAAGTTGCCTATTCTTCCCTTTTTATAATACGCATAGCGATCCATAATTCCCGGTTCGAACGTTGATGTTCCCGTTTTAGGATATTAGTAATGTTGAAACCTTCTCCGTATGGCTGGATTTCCCAGTACTTTCTCGGATTCTTCTTTGCGTATGGCGTATATCTGCCATTTTGGTCACTCTGGTTTAAGGAGCAAGGTGTCTCTTCGACCGACATCGGTTTGCTAGTTGGGTTAGGTCTTGCGACACGTTGTGTCGCCAATATCGTGATCACCCCACGAGTGCACAAAGTTGAACACCTTATGCCTGCTTTACGTTGGTTGAGTTTCGCTGCCCTCCTTTTTGTTGGATTTCACTTTTTTACAGGTGGCAGTTTTTGGTTAATGGCGTTAGCGACGGTGCTATTTAACCTCTGTTGTGGACCGATTGTTCCATTATCGGATGCGATGGCAAACTACTACGCTCGTCTGAAAATGCTCGATTATGGCCGTACGCGCTTATGGGGCTCGATCGCCTTTATCGCGGGTTCGACGGCCGTGGGTTATCTGGTGGCTGAATTTGGCTCTGATATGATCTTGTACACGGCGATGGTCGGGGTGTTAGTTTCGTTGCTATTTTCAATGCGTATGACTAACCCGATGCCCGTTACGCTTGGTGGGCAAAGCGCGGAGCGTCCAAAACTGAGTGCTCTTTTGACTGACAAGCCGATACTTAAATTCTTAGTGTTGGTGTCATTAATTCAGGGCAGTCATGCGGCTTACTACGGTTTTAGCGCTATTCACTGGAAAGCCGCAGGTCATTCGGAAGATGTGATTGGCTATCTGTGGAGCTTGGGTGTTGCAGCCGAAGTGGCAGTGTTTGCGCTGAGCAAGCGTTTATTTGTCGGTTGGTCAATGCGCGCGTTATTTGTTGTTGCTGCCGTTGGTGTGATGATGCGTTGGGGCATTACGGCATCGACAACGTCGATTGTTGCTTTGGTGATTGTTCAATTATTGCATGGCGTGACCTTCGCAACGGCACACATTGCTGCAATTCAATATATCCAAAACTCGGAAGAAAATAAGATAGTGGCGCTGCAAGCATTGTATAACGCGATTCCGCTAGGCGCATTCATCGCACTGATGACCGTGTTGAGCGGTTGGGGTTATGAGCACTGGGGACCACTTGTGTTCTGGGGCATGGCCGCGATGGGTTTATTGGCATTGTTCATCAAGCTCGAACCACAAGAGCCACATCATGTGGTCGATGTATCAGACAAGTCACTGGAAACACAGAATTAGACTTCTGTGACAAAGGTTAAAAACTAAGCTTTGTCTCCGTTGTGAAAGCAGTGTTAAATGAAACCTCTCCCTAATGGAGAGGTTTTTTTATTCTCTTGCTTTAAAACGGCAAGAAAGGCAAGAAAGGATATCGGATGCAAGGATGGCTGGTGGTTCCCGTTTCTTTGGCGTATTTGGGAGCCTTATTTATCATCGCGTGGTACGGCGACATTCAGAAAAGGTGGTTAGCACGCTGGCGGCCGTGGATTTATAGCCTTTCCATTGCGGTGTACTGTACATCGTGGACCTTCTACGGCACGGTCGGGCAGGCCAGCAGTAACCCTTGGTCTTTCTTGCCCATCTATATTGCCCCCATTTTAGTGTTTACCATCGGATGGCGCGTTTTAGCTCGGCTTATTTTGATTGCTAAACGGGAACACATTACGTCGATTGCTGATTTTATCGGAGCTCGTTACGGCAAATCTCAAGGTTTGGCCGTAGTCGTTACACTCATTGCGGTTGCGGGAATTTTGCCGTACATCGCTTTGCAGCTGCGTGGTATCACCATGGGGCTAGAAATCATTGCCCCAGAACTGGCTACCGATTTTGGTTATCAAAACGATAGCGTGTCGTGGTTTGTCGTGGTCGCACTGGCAATTTTTACCATGCTATTTGGTACCCGGCACATTGATAACACGGAACACCATCGTGGGATGATGATGGCGATTGCCTTCGAATCGATTATTAAACTGTTGGCGTTTTTAGTAGTCGGTGTATTCATTGTTTGGTTGGCGATGAACACCGAGAATTTGAGCTTAGTTGATGTTGCCGCACAGACGTATCAGTCACCAAACATCCCGACCATATTGATTCATACCGTACTCACGATGCTGGCGATTGTTTGTCTTCCACGACAATTCCATACGATGGTGGTGGAAAACGAACGCGCGCAAGATTTGCATGTTGCTCGTTGGTTGTTTCCCATTTATCTGATCTTGATGGGGATTTTTGTTTTACCTATTGCGTGGGTAGGGCAAGGGTTGTTGAGTGGTGCTTCGCCTGATACTTATGTGATCAGTGTGCCGATGTCGGTAGGGGCGAGTGAAATCGCTTTGCTTGCATTTTTAGGCGGCACTTCGGCAGCCAGTGGCATGGTTATCGTGTCGACGATTGCCTTAGCGATCATGGTATCGAACGACTTGGTTATGCCACTACTGTTGCGTCGCATGCGATTGACGCAGCGTAACCATCATCACTTCTCTGAATTATTACTGCGGATCCGCCGTGGTCTGATTTTAGTCCTACTAATTGGCGCTTGGGGTTTTTATCAAGCGTTAGATACCATTCATTCACTTTCTGCTATCGGCTTTCTCTCATTCGCGGCTATCACGCAATTCGCGCCTGCGCTGGTAGGCGGTATGTACTGGCGTCAAGGGAATAAGAAAGGTGTGTATGTTGGCTTGGCGGTAGGCTTTACCATCTGGCTGATAACGTTAATGAGCCAAACGGACATGCTTGCCGGGAATGCCAGTAACAACTTTTTGATTTGGTTGATCACCCCACCAGAGGTATTGGCTGGCTTTGACATTGCGATTTCAGATTGGGGGATGATCCTCAGCGTGGTCGCCAATGCAGTATGTTTTGTTGTGGTTTCTATGACCACACGACCAAGCCTAAGTGAGCGCTTACAATCGGCGTCATTCGTTGGTACGCCACTGCCTGAAAGCGAAAACATGAGCCTGTACCAGAGTCGTGTTACGGTTGCTGAACTAGAAATGCTAGCGTCTAGGTTTGTTGGGCGAACGCGAGTAAAAGCGGCTTTTCAAGCGTATTGGAGCCAGCAACGAGAAGAGCTAATGCCGAATCAGCAAGCGCCATCCTCTCTGATTCGACATACCGAACGTGTATTAGCCGGGGTATTCGGTGCTTCTTCTGCTAAGTTAGTACTTACTTCTGCCCTGCAAGGAAGAAACATGCAGCTTGAAGAGGTGGCGACTATCGTCGATGAAGCCTCTGAACTGTACGATTTTAGCCGAGGCCTACTTCAAGGGGCGATTGAACATATCGGCCAAGGTATTGCGGTGGTCGATAAGCAATTACGCTTGGTGGCTTGGAACCAACGCTACTTAGAGTTATTTGAATTTCCGCCAGGCTTGATCCAAGTTGGGCGACCGATTGCGGATGTGATTCGGCACAATGCAGAGCAAGGTTTATGTGGCCCAGGCGATCCTGATGACCACGTCCGTCGCCGTGTGTATCACCTTGAGCAAGGGACTCGGCACACTTCTTCTCGGGTCCGTCCCGATGGTCGCGTGATAGAGGTGCAAGGTAACCCAATGCCAGGAGGTGGCTTTGTGATGAGCTTTACCGACATCACCGTATTCCGAGATGCAGAGCAAGCGCTGAAAGACGCCAACGAGACATTGGAAGAAAGGGTACGTCTGCGGACTCGGGAATTAGAACAACTTAACAAGCAGCTGGTGGCAGCGACGCAACGCTCCGATTTGGAATCGAAGTCCAAATCACGGTTCTTGGCGGCAGTAAGCCATGACTTGATGCAGCCACTCAACGCTGCGCGCCTGTTCGCTTCTTCATTGTCGGAAGTAGCCAAAGACAGCGAAGCCAAAAAGCTGTCGGCTCACATTGAGAGTGCTTTAGAGGCGGCCGAAGACCTGATAGGAGATTTGCTGGATATTTCGCGCTTGGAGTCGGGCAAGCTGGAAGTCAATGTGCACGGTTTTGCGTTAAACGATGTGTTGTCGAATTTGAATGCGGAGTTCAGCGCATTAGCTAAGCAACAAGGTATAGCATTCACCATGATTCCATCCTCACTCATGGTGAAATCGGATCCCAAACTGCTGCGCCGTGTGGTGCAAAACTTCCTGACCAATGCGTTTCGTTATAACCCGAATGGCAAAGTGGCGCTTGGTGTTCGCCGGGTAAAAGGGCGAGTGCGTATTGATGTGTGGGACAACGGTGTAGGTATTGAAGAAGAGAAGCAGCAAGAGATCTTTGAAGAGTTTAATCGCGGAACTCAAGTTCGTTCCGACCAAGGTCTCGGGCTTGGTTTGGCGATTTCCAAGGGAATTGCTCAAGTGCTCGGGCATGAAATTTCGATGCGTTCTTGGGTTGGTAAAGGCAGTGTCTTTTCTATCACGCTTGATAAAGCCGATCATGTGCAGCCGCACCCAGTTCAAGTCACGACAAGTAACCAGTCTGAACTTGGTCATCTAAGAATTCTATGTGTGGATAATGAGCCCGATATTTTAGTCGGTATGGAAAACTTACTGTCTCGATGGGGCTGCGATACGCGAGTGGCGACCGATTTGGTCGAAAGTCTACAAGCTCTCGAGGATGGTTGGATTCCGGACGTGATTTTTTCCGATTACCGACTTGATGATGGTCGTACTGGCTTGGAAGTGCTACAGCAATGTCGCTTGAGACTAGGCAGCTGCTTTGAAGGTGTCATCATCAGCGCGGATCGTACCGATGATATGCTTGATGGCATCAAGGCAAATGGGTTCAGCTTTATTGCGAAGCCAGTTAAGCCGCTTAAATTGCGTTCGGTGCTCAACCGCGTCGCATAGATTTAGAGTGTTTTAGCGTTGCTATAAAAGAGACCTCCGAATGGAGGTCTCTGTGTTTGTAATCTTATTTTGGTTTGTAGGCTGAGTTTGCCGCTTATTCCGCGACGCCACCTTGGGTGAGTTTTGCGGGATTAAGCAATCGTTCTAGCGTTGCTCTATCTAAATCGGTTTCTTCTTCCGCGACATCAATAATCGCACGCCCCTGCTTATAGGCTTTTTTCGCGACTTCTGCCGCTTTTAGGTAGCCAATGACCGGGTTGAGGGCCGTGACCAAAATTGGGTTTTTGGCGAGCGCTACATCCAAGTTGTCTTGACGAACTTCGAATGTTGCAATGGCTTTATCAGCTAAAGCCGTTGCGCTGTTAGCGAGTAAATCGATGCTCTCCAATACGTTATGAGCAATGACAGGTAGCATGACGTTTAGTTGGAAGTTGCCTGCTTGGCCCGCGACGGTAATCGTGGTGTCATTACCAATGACTTGCGCTGAGGCCATAGCTGCGGCTTCTGGGATCACAGGATTTACTTTGCCAGGCATGATGGAAGAACCCGGTTGCAAGCCTTGTAATTCAATCTCACCTAAACCAGCCAATGGGCCTGAATTCATCCAACGAAGATCGTTTGCGATCTTCATGATCGCAACTGCTGCTGTTTTGAGCTGTCCCGACAGAGCGACGATCGCATCTTGACTGCTTAAATTGAAAAAGAAGTTATCACTGGCCGTGAACTGAATACGAGTTGACTGGGTTAGGTTGCTAGCGAATAAGTCAGCAAAGCGTGGATCGGCATTGATCCCCGTGCCAACCGCTGTACCACCTTGGGCTAAGGCTTTTACCGCAGGAAGTGCTTGTTCAATCGCTTGTTTTGCGTGCTCGATTTGGAACTGCCAACCGCCAAGTTCTTGAGCAAAGGTAATTGGCATCGCGTCCATTAAGTGGGTGCGACCGGTTTTTACAACATCTTTCAATGCTTGTTGCTTAGACTCTAGTGTTTGGATGAGGTGTGACAGGGCCGGGAAGAGCTGTGTTTCAATGGCTAATGCTGCGCTAACTTGAATGGCCGTTGGCACCACATCGTTACTGCTTTGTCCCATGTTGACGTGATCATTAGGACTGACGGTACCGCCTAGATGCTGGGAGGCCAGTGTTGCAATCACTTCATTCGCATTCATATTTGAGCTGGTGCCTGATCCGGTTTGAAATACGTCAATTGGAAATTGCTCAATATGATTGCCCTCGATAATCGCCTGAGCTGCGTCAGCAATCGCATTAGCGATATCACCTTCAAGCAGCCCCAATTGTGCGTTGGTGAGTGCCGCAGTCTGCTTGATGTGTGCCAACGCTTGGATGAAGCCAGATGGCATCTTATGTTGACTGAATGAGAAGTTATCGACGGCGCGCTGAGTTTGGGCTTGGTAGAGTGCATCTGCTGGGACTTTCACTTCGCCCATACTGTCAGTTTCTATGCGGAATTCGGTGCTCATGGTAGGGATCCTTTTGGTTAATCGAGTGAGATTTGAATCAGGCGTAATTGTTGTTGTAATGCGAGACATTTCACGTCGCCTTGTTCAAACTGATAGTAATAGCGTTTGAGACAGAATAATGGCGTATGGATAGAATCGAGACAGACACGACGGAAGATGCGACTGCGAGTGGAGTCTTGAATTGCGTCTAGTAGATGGAAATAAACCTGACGCAAAAACAGCTCACACAACAATAGATTTTCTTCATCGGCACCGTGTTCATAGCAGGAAGACAACACCATTCCCCAATGAATATAGTCATGAATTACGTCTGGCTCAAAGCCGTGTGGTGCGGCGAGAAGGAATCTATCTTGTGCTTTAAAAAATGCGTTAAAGATGTCCCGTTTGTTGTCCATAACCACCTCTCGCTTAATGTAATGATAATTATTATCAATTAAGTGGTGGGTTGGCAACCCTTTTTAGAGTAAGAGGTTGTTGAAGAAAGACTTACGGAAACAAAAGCCGACGTAAAAGCGTCGGCAGAGAGGGAATTATTTAGTCCTGAGGTGACAATGAGGTATCGACGTTTTGGATATCGGTGTCTTTATCTGTGGCCATTACTCTGTAAATAAGGTTTCGTACTTCACAAACGCGGTTTGTGTTTCGCCGTAATAAAGTGTGCCTCCAGATTGAATGACGACTCTTAACCAACTTTCTGCGGATGCTGGTCTTGGTAAGGTAATGTACCAACTTTTTCCAGCCTGATCGGCGGGCTTCATATCAATCGGCTGAGCATTTTTCTCTTCGTCATTAACGATGGAAACTTTGACCCCTTCGAGTGGATAGGCGGCATTGAGTGACAATTCTAAGCCATTTTTCGTGAGCTGTTCTGAGCGAAACTTCACTTTAAAGTCGCCATTTTCCATGTCACACAGTCCACTGGTGTAACGACAGTTAGACTTACTCGCGAGTTTGTAAGTTTCCCCTTCTTGTGCCGCGTGGGGTTTCTCGCTGAGTGCCATATCGGTGCCGAAGTAGGCGATCAAAGAAAGAATCGGCGCAATAAGCAGAGCGAGAATAAAGTGCTTGTTTTTGAACATAAAATACTAATTCCATCAATTATCTGTTCATTTTAACTGGCTAAAATCACTAATAACTTCGTTAATGATTTTGAAGGTAGAGCAACTAGCTTGCTGCAATCTTTGCCCTGTTCTAAACGATTGTTTCTGCGTTCCCCGAACATATAATCAATGCCATTCGTGTGCTTCCTTGCTACGGCTCAGGGAATCTAATTATTAGAATAAGTTAGATGAATAAAAAAGCCCCAAGTGGGGCTTTTGTGGCTTGCGTTATATTTTAGTGATCCACGGCATCGCCTGCACCAACAGGGACACGAACGTGTTCAACAAGATCTTTAACTTCTTGAGGTGTTTCCGCTGTAACTTTCGATACCGCGAATGCCACGATGAAGTTAAATAGGGCGCCGATAGCACCAAACGCGTTTGGCTCAATACCTAGGAACCAGTTGGTTCCCCAGCTTTCTAGATATTTCCAGTCAGCAACGAATAGGATGCCTTTGTGCTGGAATACGTAGAACAGTGTGATACTGATACCGGCAATCATACCGGCGATTGCGCCTTCTTTATTGATACCTTTGCTGAAGATACCCATCATCAACGCAGGGAAGATGGATGACGCAGCAAGACCAAAGGCGAGCGCCACCGTACCAGCTGCAAAGCCAGGAGGATTCAATCCGAGATAGCCTGCGGCTGCGATTGCCACCGCCATCGAGATTCGGCTGGCAAGCAGCTCCTTCTTCTCGGATATGTTCGGATTTATAACCCCTTTAATTAAGTCATGGGAAATCGCCGACGAAATAGCAAGCAACAGACCCGCTGCTGTGGATAGCGCTGCAGCGAGGCCACCAGCGGCTACGAGTGCAATGACCCAGTTTGGTAGCTTAGCGATTTCTGGGTTTGCTAGTACCATGATGTCACGGTCAACTCGCAACTCATTGGTGTCAGGGTTTGAGGTGTACTCGATCAGGCCATCGCCATTCTTATCATCAAAGCCTAATAGACCTGTTGTTTCCCAGTTTTTGAACCAATCAGGGCGCTCATCATACGCAAGGTGTTGGCCCGGAGCTGGGTTAACGGTATCCATTAGGTTTAGACGAGCCATTGCTGAAACTGCTGGCGCTGTTGTGTATAGAATCGCTATGAACACAAGTGCCCAGCCAGCAGAAGTACGCGCATCACGCACCTTAGGTACCGTAAAGAAACGGATGATAACGTGTGGTAGACCCGCAGTACCGATCATCAATGACATGGTGTAAACGAACATGTTTAGTGTGCTACCGCGAACCTGTGTGGTGTACTCACTAAAGCCGAGTTCGGTCACCACTTGGTCGAGCCTATCGAGCAGATAAACATCGGTGCCTTGAATGGTACTCCCGAGGCCAATCTGAGGTAGCGGGTTACCTGTAAGTTGCAGAGAGATAAAGATTGCAGGGATAGTGTAAGCAAGAATGAGTACGCAATATTGAGCAATCTGCGTGTAAGTGATGCCTTTCATGCCGCCAAGTACGGCGTACATGAATACGATACACATACCAATCAGTAGGCCTGTTGAGTAATCAACTTCTAGGAAGCGACCGAAGGCAACGCCAACGCCTTTCATCTGGCCGATAACATAAGTGACCGATGCGATGATAAGACAGATAACCGCCACGATACGTGCCGTATTCGAGTAAAAGCGTTCACCAACAAACTCTGGCACCGTAAACTTACCAAACTTACGTAGATAAGGGGCGAGTAACAGTGCAAGCAGTACGTAACCGCCCGTCCAACCCATTAGGAATACGGAGCCGCCGTAACCCATAAAGGCAATCAGACCCGCCATTGAGATGAACGATGCCGCCGACATCCAGTCAGCAGCGGTTGCCATACCGTTAGCGATTGGGTTGACCCCGCCACCAGCGACATAGAACTCTTTGGTTGACCCCGCACGCGCCCAGATCGCAATACCGATGTAGAGGACGAAGGTTGCACCAACAACCAAGTAGGTAATAGTTTTCAAATCCATCTGAGTTACTCCTTACTCATCTACGCCGAATTCACGGTCGATTTGGCGCATCTTCCATGCGTAATAGAAAATAATACCTAGAAAGGTGTAGATGGAGCCTTGCTGAGCAAACCAGAAACCAAGTTTGTATCCACCTAATTGAAATTGATTAAGTACGTCGACAAATAAAATGCCGCAGCCGAAAGACACTACGAACCAGATGACCATAAGGCCAATCATGAGCTTCACGTTTTTGTCCCAATAGGCTTTGGCTCTTTCTTCGCTTTCAAATGCCATTGCCGTCTCCTTACGATTGGTATTGTTGTTAAAAAAATGTTTCAACATGTACATTAGCAAGGTGTTGGCAAGAACTCTTTTCAACTTTAGTCGGGGTATAAAAAATAAAAAACTCCCGTGATATGGGCGCTTAGAGAAGAGTTAGGGTTATTTGTTGATGTTAAAAAGCTGTTAAATTAGCCAAAGGTCTAAGGAGAAAAATGATAAAAAGCACGAATAAGAGACGTGATTAATTTTTTCTTCATTGATTTTAGCGATCCTTAACAGAAACATTCTGCGTTCTTCTTTTTATCAATCAGCGAAAAAATTGGCGTGAAAAATTCACAAGTAATTTATTTACATAAAGTTTTCGTACCAAATCACCGTTTTAGCGCACAATAAAGTAATATAACTGAGTCATTCTCGTACAACCTCGCGCTTTGGGACGGTTTAAGGAGGAGGCAGATTAAGGCATTAACTTATTAACGAAGTCGCCTTAGCTCATCACAAGCATATCGTTTTTCATTAAGGGAGGGTGAGAATGGACGCAGACACCATTAATAGTTTTTTTCTTATAGGTGCGTTGTTAATCGCACTTAGCGTTCTTTTAAGCCCAGTTTCCTCTAAGTTGGGAATCCCAATTCTTTTGGTATTTTTAGCCGTTGGAATGCTGGCGGGGGAAGACGGTTTAGGCGGTATTTTATTTGATAATTTTTCGATCGCTTACTTGGTCAGTAACCTCGCATTAGCCATCATTTTGCTCGATGGTGGTATGAGAACACGGGTTGCCAGCTTTAGGGTGGCGTTATGGCCTTCGGTGTCCTTGGCAACGTTTGGGGTTGCGATCACCACTATTTTGACCGGGCTGATGGCAACGTGGTTATTCGACTTAGACTTGCTGCAAGGTATATTAGTTGGTGCGATTGTCGGCTCCACAGATGCTGCTGCGGTTTTTTCTCTACTCAAAGGTCGTAGTCTTAACGAACGTGTTGGCTCAACGCTGGAAATTGAATCCGGCACCAATGATCCTATGGCGGTGTTTCTGACTGTTACTCTGATTGCTATTTTAGCGAACCCAGATGCAGATTTGAGTGTGGGCTTTTTGGCGCTCAGTTTTCTTAAGCAGTTTGGTATTGGCGCTTTACTCGGTTTTTCTGGTGGCTGGATTTTGTGGAAGGTCATCAATCGTAATCAACTGCCGGATGGCTTATATTCGATTTTAACCGTCAGTGGTGGCTTGCTGATTTTCGCTTTATCTAATGCATTAGGTGGCAGCGGTATTCTGTCAATTTATCTGGTTGGTTTACTGCTAGGTAATCGTCCAACACGCAGCCGCCATTCCATTCTTCATGTGCTAGATGGCATGACGTGGCTAGCTCAAATCGGTATGTTCCTCGTGCTTGGTTTATTGGTTACGCCTTCCAACTTGCTCTCTATTGCGTTGCCTGGTTTGGCGCTGGCCTTTGGGATGATTTTATTTGCCCGTCCAATCTCGGTTTGGATCGGTTTACTGCCATTCAAGAGTTTCACACCACGTGAAAAGTGGTTTGTTTCTTGGGTGGGCTTGCGCGGTGCTGTCCCAATTATTCTGGCGGTCTTTCCAATGATGGCAGGATTGCCAGATGCGCAGTTGTACTTCAATTTGGCGTTTTTCGTGGTAATGGTCTCTTTGATTGTACAAGGTGGCACATTGACTAAAGCGATGTCTCTGGCGAAGGTAGAGCTACCTTCTAAACCTGAGCCAATTTCACGCACAGGTGTGGAGATTTACCCAACTAGTGAGTGGGAACTGTTTATCTATAAGCTTAAAGCGGATAAATGGTGTATTGGTGAACCATTGCGTAGTCTTTCGATGCCGGATGGAACGCGCATCGCCGCAGTATTTCGCAATAAAGCGTTATTGCATCCGTCAGGTAGTACGCGCCTCGAAGAAGACGATACCTTGTGTGTGTTGGCGCAAGAAAAGGATTTGGATGCCCTGAGCTTGCTATTTAGTGAAGCGCCTGAGAAAGCGTCATTGGCACGATTCTTTGGTGATTTCTTCCTAGATATTGAAGTGAACCTTGCCGATATTGCGATGATGTATGGCCTGAACTTGGGCGATGAATCACTCGATAAAAGCTTAAGAAACCTTGTAGAAGAACAATTGGGGAGTACACCAGTGTTAGGGGACCAATTCGAGTGGCAAGGCTTGCAATGGATCATTGCCGATGTCGTTGACCAACAAGTCACCAAAGTAGGTATCCGTTTGCCAAGCGAGCAAAGCCTGCTCGCTGACGAGGAGTGAGTCTAGTCGTTCATCTCCGTTAGCATGATGACGGCTTGTGTGCGGTTTTTTACGCCGAGCTTGCGGAAAATCGCCGTCATATGCGCTTTGATGGTGGCTTCTGAAACATTCAATTCGTAGGCGATTTGTTTGTTCAGTAAGCCATCTGACAACATCCCCAACACCTTATATTGCTGGGGCGTTAGCGCGGCAATCTTCTCCGCTAAGTCATTACATGCCGCGTTATTGGTGATCAGCCCTTCTGGAAAATACGGGTCGCCATTGAGCACTTGATTGAGCGCATTCACTAATTCGCGCATGTCGCTCGATTTAGGAATAAAACCAAACGCACCATGGCTTTTCACTTGTGTCACGATCGCTGGCTCTTCACTAGCCGAGACGACGACGATTGGTAAGTCTGGGTGCTCTGCTCGCAAGTGAATCAAGCCAGACATACCATTTGCTCCTGGCATTTTAAGATCCAATAGCACCAAATCTGGTTCTTCTTCTCGCTCTAACAAAGCCAGCAGTGCGTCGAGTGAGTCCGCTTCAAGCAAATTTGCCCCACTGATTGCCATGTGGATAGATTGAAACAAGGCATTACGGAAGAGTGGGTGATCATCTGCAATGATGATGGTGTAGGTCGAATCCATGACGTTAAACACTTTTGACTATTTCGTTAAATTTATTATTGTCCAGCTTTGAGAGAGTGGACAATATTTATTCGCTAAAAGTCTGAACCAAATCGACTTTTATTAGGAAAATTGCATATAAGCGCAATTTTCTCATTCAAATCTGGGTAATAAAAAACGCCAGTGGTCATCACTGGCGTTTGAATATCTGGTGATCAGAATTGTTGGATGTGCTCTAAGAAAGGCTCGGCTTGCATAAAACCGGTTAAACGCGCGTTTGAAACGTGTTCGCCATTCGCATCCCAGAACTCGATGGTTGGCAAGCCAAGTACGTTCATGTGTTTGAGTAACTCAATATCTTGCACTTGGTTCTTGGTTACATCAGCTTGCAAAAGAACAAAGTCTTTTAGCTTGGCTTCGACGTTTGGATCATGGAAGGTGTACTTTTCAAACTCTTTACACGCCACACACCAATCGGCGTAGAAGTCGAGCATCACAGGTTTGCCAGCTGCTTTGGCTAGCGCTAGTTGTTCTTCCAACTCTGCAACATTGGCAATGCGTGTAAAGCTTACGGAAGTTTGTTGAGCTTGCGTTGCGTTATTACCAAACCAGTAATTTAATACTGGCTGTGCTGACGCGAGCAAACCCAATACGGCGATGATGCCAACGGCGCTTTGTTTCCAGCCACCAAACTCCAAGCTGTTTTTCACATGATACAGCCAACCAAAGGCAGCGATGCCCAGTGTTGACCACAGAATTGTTGACCACATTTCTGGCATGATGCGTTCCAACAAGAAGATAGGCGCAGCAAGCAGAATAAAGCCGAACAGCGTTTTCACGCGGTCCATCCAACCGCCGGCTTTTGGTAGCAACTTGTTGCCAAATACCGCTACAAGGATCAACGGAATACCCATGCCCATCGCCAGCGCGTAAAGGGCGACCCCACCAGTGAGTAAGTCGCCACTTTGTGCGACGTAAAGCAGCGCACCAGAGAGTGGGGCGGTAGTACACGGAGAACAAACCAAGCCAGATATTGCCCCCATTGCAAACACGCCAGCACTGCTACCACCTTGCTGCTTGTTACTTAAGTTATTCAGCCACGTTTGCACGCTGCTTGGTAACTGCAATGAGTACAGACCAAACATCGACATAGCTAATGCAATGAACAGTACACTCAAACCAATCAGCACATAAGGGTGTTGCATCGCCGCTTGGAACTGCATACCCGCAGACGCCACTACAAGGCCGAGCAGCGTGTAAGTCAGCGCCATGCCTTGTACGTAAATAAATGACAAACCAAGCGCACGACGTTGGCTCAGTTTGCCGCTACCAAGCACGATGCTGGTGAGAATGGGATACATCGGCAGTACACAAGGGGTAAATGCTAGACCCACACCAAGTGCCAAAAACAACAACGGCGTCCACCACTTGTCGGCTAGATTCGCGGCTAAGCTATCTTGCTCACTGACTGGTACTGAAGTGGTGGTTGATTTTGTTGTTGGCTGTGCTTGTTCTGTCGCTGGTGCCTTGGCAGTCGGTGCTACGGTGTCGGAATTGGATGAAGAAAACGCGCTGATTGGAATCTCACGTGTTTCTGGTGGGTAGCAGAAGCCCGCTTTCGCACAGCCTTGATATTGCACAATGACACGTGCGCCCTCTTGCCAATTACTCAGTGGGATATTGACAAATAGTGGTGTGGTATAGATATGCACATCACCAAAGAATTCATCTTTATGTGGCGTGCCGTTTTCCATTTGCAGTTCGCCCAGTGAGATGTTCTCACCAGACACAGATAAACGCTCTTGATACAGGTAATAACCATCGCGTACCTGCCAATCGAGCATCAATTTGTCGTCTTGCTGGTAGAAATTAAACGGAAATGCCTGATCGACCGGAACAAAGCTGTCGCTGCTGCTACCAAAACTGTTGTTCTGGCTATTGGTAAACTGGTCTTTGCCGAACAAGGCCAAAGACGGAGTGGAAAAGGTAATAAGCCCTAAGAGTAAAACGGAAAGTAATGCGCGCATAAAAGAGTCAATTCATCTTAGATAATTGCCGTTAGTGTAACTCAATCAGACCCGGAGGCGAGTCAATAAGTTTCATGAAAATGAAGATTTATTGAGCATAATTCAAGACGACAGGCAATAAAAAAGGGAGCCGAAGCTCCCCGAGTAAGACTCTGTTTCTACTAGATCAGTAGACCACCGAATGCGAAGCCAAGTGCTACTGCAGAAGCGATGGTTACCACACCAGGTACAAAGAATGGGTGGTTGAATACGTACTTACCGATACGAGTTGAACCCGTGTCGTCCATCTCAACCGCTGCTAGAAGCGTTGGGTAAGTTGGCAGTACGAATAGCGCACTTACTGCTGCGAAAGATGCAACTGCGGTAAGTGGTGCCACACCGATTGCTAGTGCTGCTGGCATCAGCGCAACCGTGGTTGCACCTTGCGAGTAAAGCAGCATTGAAGCGAAGAATAGAACAAGTGCTAGCATCCATGGGTAGTCTGCTAGTAGCGCACCAGCCACTTCTTTGATGCCGTCAACGTGCGCGTTAACGAAGGTAGAACCTAGCCATGCCACACCAAGAACACACACACACGCTGTCATACCAGAGCGGAATGTTGCTGCTGCTGGGATTTTGCCAGCGTCGATTTTACAGCTCATTACGATAGCTGCCGCGGCTGCTAGCATTACTGTCATGATAGCTTCGTTACGACCTAGAGCAGGGTTCTCGATTAGGCCTACTGAACCAGAGATAGCCGCTGCGTAGCACACAACAAAGGCGATCGCGCCTAAGAAGATGAAGGTTGCTTTTTTCGCTGTTGGCAGGATTTCGCGTTTTGCTTCTGTGTTGAGTTTGATTAGGCCTTTTTCTAGACGCTCTTGGTATTCAGAATCGTCTTTTAGCTCACAGCCCATGAAGTTCGCCACGAACGCACCGATCATGCACGCGATGAACGTCGTTGGGATACAGATTGCTAGTAGTGTTAGGTAGTCAACGCCGAATGGGTGCAGCATCGCCGCGAACGCCACTACTGCCGCTGAGATTGGCGAGGCAGTGATCGCGATTTGCGATGCGACAACCGCAATAGACAGTGGACGAGAAGGACGCACACCTTGACCTTTCGCGACTTCTGCAATTACTGGCAATGTAGAGAATGCCGTGTGGCCAGTACCGGCCATCAGCGTCATTAGGTAAGTTACGATAGGCGCATAAAAGGTGATGCGCTCAGGATGCTTGCGCAAAAAGTTTTCAGCAACTTGCACCATCCAGTCTAAACCACCTGCCACTTGCATTGCTGCGATAGCCGTGATGACAGACATGATGATCAAAATTACGTCAACTGGGATGTAAGCTTGGCTTGTTGGCACACCTAAGATCAAAGACAACGCAATGACCCCAGCACCACCAGCAAAACCAATGCCGATACCGCCGATTCTAGCCCCCAAATAGATGAAGAGCAGAACCACGAAGAGTTCGACCATGACCATATTGATACCTCTTTAGTTTTTTATTGATTCTGATTTTTTGAACACTCAGGAACAGGAGTAAATGCTCAGAGAATTAGAACCCAGTGGCCTAATGGCAATAAAAGCATATAAAAAATGTGGTTAACCGTATGAGAGCCTAAAAAAGGGGCCTGAGTGGCCCCCTTCGAATTAGTTATTACTCGTAGCGTTTCGCTTTGTAAGTTGGATGCATGAAGTTTTCGACTGACAAGATTTCATCAAGCTCTTCTGCGGTTAGCAGGCCGCGCTCTAGCACAACTTCGCGAACACTCTTACCGGTTTCCGCACAAATCTTACCTACGATGTCACCTTCGTGGTGGCCGATGTATGGGTTTAGATAAGTGACGATACCGATAGAGTTGTAAACGTAGTTTTCACAAGTCTCTTTATTGACTGTGATGCCATCGATACATTTATCACGTAGGTTCACACACGCATTGTGTAGTAGAGAGATAGACTCAAACATGCTTTGTGCGATAACTGGTTCCATTACGTTTAGCTGTAGCTGACCGCCTTCTGCT
Source organism: Vibrio sp. Y51_MX_L26 (assembly GCF_024181935.1). Taxonomy (NCBI): domain Bacteria; kingdom Pseudomonadati; phylum Pseudomonadota; class Gammaproteobacteria; order Vibrionales; family Vibrionaceae; genus Vibrio; species Vibrio sp. Y51_MX_L26. The sequence goes on along the minus strand of NZ_JAMZAS010000014.1, from coordinate 86,053 downwards.
GCGAAAGAAACCGTGTTGTCGTTACCTAGAACTTTAAAGCAAACTTGGTTTACTACTTCTGGGATAACTGGGTTTACTTTTGCTGGCATGATTGAAGAACCTGCTTGCATTTCAGGTAGGTTCAATTCATTTAGACCTGCGCGAGGGCCAGAAGAAAGTAGACGAAGGTCGTTACAGATCTTCGATAGTTTCACCGCTAGACGTTTTAGTGCACTGTGCGTCATTACGTATGCGCCACAGTCAGAAGTCGCTTCGATAAGGTCTTCTGCCGCAACAACGTCAAGACCTGTTACTTCCGCTAGGTGTTTTACTGCAAGGGCTTGGTAGCCAGTCGGTGTATTTAGACCTGTACCGATTGCGGTTGCACCTAGGTTGATTTCTAGGAGTAGTTTAGAGGTGTAATCTAGAGCACGAATCTCTTCGTTTAGTGTTACTGCCCAAGCGTGGAACTCTTGACCTACAGTCATCGGTACCGCGTCTTGTAGCTGAGTACGACCCATTTTCAGTACATCTTTAAACTCAATTGCTTTAAGTTCGAATGCGCCTTTTAGGTACTCAATTGCTTCCATTAGTTTGTGTACGCTGTTGTAAACCGCGATACGGAAACCCGTTGGGTACGCACAGTTGGTTGATTGGCTCTTGTTTACGTGGTCATTTGGGTTAACAAATTCGTATTGACCTTTCTCTTTACCCATTAGCTCAAGCGCAACGTTTGCGATCACTTCGTTCGTGTTCATGTTCACTGAAGTGCCCGCACCACCTTGGAATACGTCTGATGGGAACTGATCCATGCACTTGCCAGTTTCTAGGATCAAATCACACGCTTCGATGATGTAGTTTGCAACGTCTTTTGGAATCGCACCAAGTTCTTTGTTTGCCAACGCCGCTGCTTTTTTGGTCATTACCATACCGCGTACAAATTCTGGTACGTCAGAGATGGTCATATTAGAGATGTTGAAGTTCTCGATCGCACGTAGCGTATGAATACCGTAGTACGCATCTGCAGGGACATGACGTTGACCTAATAGATCTTCTTCAATACGAGTGGCTGGGTTTGCTGTTTTTGGAGCATCAGATAGGGTAGCCATAGCAGGATCCTTAGATGATAATTCTGATAATAAAGTTATTTATTAGCCATTTCTGCAATCTAGAATCCGTTCATCAGAATTTTTGGCTGGAAAATCCGTCCTGACTTATGTGGCACATGATACTGCACCTAGCGCATAAAAATAGTAACTAGATCACCTTTTTCGTTTTTCATGAGTCAATAATTTGCAAAGTATGAACGGGTTATTAATAACCCTTTATGGGTACTCGATTTTCCTCGACAAACATGGGTTTTTAGAGTTCGAAATTAGCACTTTAAAAGCACGAAAAAATCGTTATGCAATTGAATGAAACACTCCACTACCTCTTTTTCTGCGTAGGAAGAGACCGGTATGAACACGCTTTTTTACAACGATTCGTTTGAGCTTAGTTCGCTTTTACCATTACACTGAATTAAACAAAGGAGGGCGTGTGTTTCCTATCTTATTATTGGCGTTTATTTTTGTCCCGATCATTGAAATCGGCTTATTTATTCAGGTGGGCGGCTTTTTAGGTTTATGGCCGACTATCGCATTAGTATTAATCACGGCATTTGTCGGTGCATCGTTGGTGCGCAGCCAAGGCATCCAAACTCTGATGTCGGTGCAGGGGCGTCTGGAACAAGGTGAAATTCCAGCCCAGCAAATTTTTGAAGGCGTAATGCTAGCGGTGGCTGGCGTGCTGCTGTTAACACCGGGCTTTATGACCGATGCTCTTGGTATGCTGGTGTTGCTTCCCGCGCCACGCGCCGCGATTGCAAAATACTTGATGAGTAAAATGGTGGTGAAAGCCATGCATGGTGGTGGCTTCCAAGGTGGTTTCTCTAACCAAGGGCCATTTGAGCAAGACCCGTTCCGCCGTGACCCATTTAATTCCCAGTCAGACGATGGCAATACCTTCGAAGGGGAATACGAGCGTAAAGACGATGATGATCGCAACAAGCTCAACTGATTGAGTCAGAGAGTACAGAAAACAAAAGGGGCGCACTAAGCGCCCTTTTTTGTGTTTGGAATTCGTGGCGCTTACAACGCGCCTTCAAATCCCATTTGACGCCATGCTTCAAAAGCAATGATCGCAACGGCGTTCGAAAGGTTTAGGCTGCGCGCATCTGGCATCATTGGAATGCGGATACGCTGCTCCATTGGCAAGCTATCGATGATTTCAGCAGGCAAGCCACGAGTTTCTGGACCAAACATCAAAACATCACCTGCTTGGTATTGCGCATCAACGTGGTGACCTGTGGTTTTGGTGGTGCAGGCAAACAATCGGTAGTTACCTTGTTTCTCTTTCTCTAAATATTCTAAGAATGCTTGATAGTTCTTATGACGCGTTACGCGAGCTAAATCATGGTAATCCAAACCAGCGCGGCGGACTTTCTTCTCTTCAAGATCGAAACCCAGAGGTTCAATTAAGTGAAGGTTTGCACCGCAGTTGGCACAAAGTCGAATGATGTTGCCGGTGTTCGGCGCGATTTCTGGTTCGTATAAAGCGATATCAAACATGGTATTGAAATAGAGTTGGTCAAATAGAGAGGCAGTATATACCCAAGTCAGCAAGATATGCGAGATTCAGCAAGATTGACTTGGGTATGAAAGCAGTCATTAGCGCGGACGCTAATACCGTAAGTATCGATGCTCTTTATAATAGAGCGTGAGCGTAATTTTCTTCAACCGATCGCCAATTAACGACGTTCCACCATGCATCAATGTATTCTGGGCGACGGTTTTGGTAGCTGATGTAATACGCGTGCTCCCACACGTCAAGAGCGAGAATTGGCTCGCCGCGTACATCCACTACGTCCATCAGAGGGTTGTCTTGATTGCTGGTGGACGTAATGTGAATCTCACCATTTTTTACGATCAACCATGCAAAGCCAGAACCAAAGGTATTAATCGCGGCTTGGGCAAACGCTTCTTTAAATTGCGCAAAGCTACCAAATTTATCGTTAATTGCCTGAGCAAGTGCGCCTTGAGGCTCACCGCCACCGTTTGGTGACATGCAATTCCAATAAATGATGTGGTTGTAGTAGCCGCCGCCATTATTACGCACTGCAGGGCTGAGCTTAGAGATATTGTCAAAGATCTCGTCTAATGACTGAGTTTCGAGCTCGCTCCCTTCAACGGCACTTACGAACTTATCGAAATAAGTCTTGTGATGTTTGCTGTAATGCACTTCCATGGTTTTCGCGTCGATGTACGGCTCTAGTGAATCGTACGGGTAAGGCAGAGCGGGAAATGTATGTGACATAGTAAATCCTCCTTAATTGGAAAATTTACTTTAATGCTAACGATAATCATTATCAACTTTGATCTTTGTAAGGGTATTCGAAGGCGTTCCCACCCAATTTCTAAAGTGAAGATGAAGCCGTGAATCTCTCACTCTAGAAATAGGGTGTGGCTTACTGTTAGCTCATCGGCTTGAAGTTAACGATTGATAGGTAAGGTGATACTCATGCGCAATCCGCCTAACGGACTTCGGCTGGCCGCGATCGTTCCACTGTGCTGGCGGATGGCACTTTCGGTAATGGTTAGGCCGAGACCCGTGCCGCCGGAGTGGCGATCGCGGGCAGTCGAAACGCGATAAAACGGGCGAAAAATCGCGGCTAATTCTTCTTCTGGAACGCCCTCGCCATTGTCATCAACCGTGATATGCAGCGTATCATCATCGGCCTTGATGTCGATTTGCACCTCATCTTTCCCGTAATAGATGGCGTTACGAACGATGTTTTCCACCGCACTCATCAGCAGTTTAGGATTGCCGGAGATACTTCGTTTTGGCAGTTCAGAATAGTGTAGGTGCTTGCCCATTTGCTCAGCTTCAAACTGCGCATCTTTAATGATCTCTTCCCACAAACTTTCCAGTGGCTGCGTTTCGCGAGTCATATGGCTGTTCGCCTGCATGCGAGACAGTTCAAGCAATTCGCTGATCATCTGTTCCAGGCGCTGCGCTTCGGTATCGATACGAGTCAGTTCTGGGCTTTCGCCCTGCTTACGCGTCGCTAATGCGCTCGCCATGCGTAGGCGAGTTAAAGGTGAGCGCAACTCGTGAGAGATATCGGATAGCAGGCGTTGCTGTCCTGAAATCATCTGATTGACCGCCTCGACCATCTGGTTGAAGCTGCTGCCAGCCTGACGAAACTCTGCTGTGCCTTTTTCTAAATTTGGGTCTGTGACAAATTCGCCTTTCGCGACACGTTGAGCGGCGGCTTCAAGACGACGCGCTGGCTGACTCAATGCCCAAGCAAGCCATAACAGCAAGGGTGTACTAACCAGCATGACCGCGAGCAATAGCTGGAATGGGTGATCAAACAGACGCAAGAGTAGTGGTGGTGGCTCATTCCACTTGAAGCCTACATACATCAAGATATCGGAGCCAGCCAAAGTAATTGGGATTGGACCTGCAATCATGTATCGACCATACAGTTTCTGCTTTGGCTGGTTGTAATCTTCGATACTGGTGACAAAGTTTTGCATGGCACGCAATTGGAAGTTACTGCGTTTTTCTGTCGTAAGAACATTACCGCTGTAGTCAGAAAAAAATACGCGCGGACGAGGGTCATGCTTACCGTGACGGTTACCCTCGATACGAAATAGTATTCGACCTAAATCAGTTTGCTGGTTGTATTTTTGTTGGATTGCGTCACGCGTTTCTACCATACGTTTATAGTGCTCTTCTGGAATGTCGCGAGCTTTGCGAGGGTCCAAATGTGGCAGTGATAGCACGGCTATCAACACCAATAACATAGTGAACCAAAAAATGGCAAAGATGCGTCCATACAAGCTATTGATGTTTGGCAGTTTGATGCGTGATAGGCGCATTAATCCTCCTCAAGCAGCATATAGCCACGACCACGCAGGGTTTTGATTCGCGGCTTGCCATTGCTCTGATCTGGTAATTTTTTACGTAAGTTCGAAACATGCATATCGATCGCGCGATCAAAAGCGGCGAGTCGTTTACCAAGCACATCTAAGCTCAATGTTTCTTTAGTTAGCACTTGTCCTGGGTTTTGCACAAAGTGGGTCAACAGAGCAAACTCGGTTGCTGTGAGATCGAGCAACTGTTGATCGCAGTATGCTTCTTGTTTACCTGGGTAAAGACGGAGCTCTTGATACTCAATGCAATCGCTGTTTTTGGTATTTTTTTGTGTGCTGCTGGTACGGCGTAAGATCGCACGGATACGCGCTAACAGTTCACGGTCGCTAAAAGGTTTCGGTAAATAATCATCCGCGCCTAGCTCTAAACCGATCACGCGGTCAATTTCTTCCCCTTTAGCGGTCAGCATCAAGACAGGAGTTTCCCAGTTTTCACGCAAGCGTTTAAGGGTTTCCATGCCATTTAGCTTCGGCATCATGACATCCAACAAAATCAAATCAATCTTATCATTGACCGCAGCTAAGCCTGCTTCGCCATCATTTGCTTCGCTGACGTCAAATCCTTCGAAACTGAGTACTTCTTTTAATAAGCTGGTTAGCTCGATATCGTCATCAATTAAAAGAATGTTTGCCATGGGGGCGCCTATAGTAAGTTACCGATAGCTTAATATTACATTGGAATGATGTGCTGCGAAGAGGGTAAAAATCACTCTTTACGATTCTTTACGCTCCCTATACGTCGCTTTACCTAGTGAGTCGTATTCTATACTCAAGCGCTGTGAGAACAGCTCAGAAGAATCACTCACCTGTGTAAGGAATCAAATTATGAAATCTGCAAAAAAACTTGTGTTAGCTGCTGTTGTTCTACCTCTTACTCTCGGCGCAGCAAGCGCATTCGCTTACGGTGGTAAAAACCATCATCAAGGCCCGCGTGATGAATGTGGCATGGGAATGGACCGCGGCATTATGCGTGATTTGAATTTGACGGATGCTCAAAAAGATCAGCTTAAGTCTTTCCGTGAAGCAAGCCGCGCACAGATGAAAGGCAAATATTCTGAAAATCGCGAAGCTCGTATGGCTGAGCGACAAGCACACCACGCAAAAATGCAGTCACTCTTACTAGCGGATAGTTTTGATGAAGCGCAAGCGACCGCATTAGCAAAAGAAATGGTTGAGCGCCAAACTGAGCACCGTGTGCAAATGCTAGAAAGAAAGCACCAAATGCTGAGCGTATTAACGCCAGAACAAAAAGCAGAGTTTGTGAAGTTGCAAAATGAACGCATGCAAGAGTGTGGCGACAGAATGCATAAGCGCATGGAAAAATACCGCAATAATTAAGTCATGAATTGATGTTATACAAAGAGGCAGCCATTGGTTGCCTCTTTTTGATCTGGTTATTTCATGGGCATTCAATATACTCAACGTATGGTTTGAGTTAACTCTTTGATTATGAAACAGCAATATGCACGTTTAGTGACGACCGCAGCTTGGACTGCAACTATTGTGGCGACTCTTCTCTTGATTGTAAAAGTCATCACATGGTGGGTAACCGGCTCAGTTAGCCTATTGGCATCACTGATCGACTCAATGTTGGATATCGCCGCGTCGGTGGTAAATCTCGTTGTTGTCCGTTATGCCTTACAACCAGCAGACCGCGAACATACGTTTGGGCATGGTAAAGCTGAGTCTCTAGCGGCCTTGGCTCAGGCGATGTTTATTTCGGGGTCGGCGGTGTTTTTGATCCTGAACGGGATTGACCGATTTTTCCGTCCACACGCACTACATGCGCCGGAGCTCGGTGTTTATGTATCGCTGTTTGCGATTGTGGTCACACTTGGCTTGGTGATGTTCCAAAAACATGTGGTACGCGTGACAGGGAGCCAAGCAATCGCGGCAGATTCTCTGCATTATCAGACTGATTTGTATATGAACGCTGCGATCATGGTGGCTCTGGGACTCAGCTACTTTGGCGTGACACAAGCGGATGCGGTGTTTGCGATTGGCATTGGTGTCTTCATTCTTTACAGCGCCTTCAAAATGGTCAGCGAAGCGATTCAGACGTTATTAGACCGAAAGCTGCCGGATTCCGAATTGGAGCAAATCCGCAATGAATGTTTGAATGTGAAAGGGGTTCTTGGGGTTCATCAACTGCGTACCCGTATGTCAGGGCCGACACGCTTTATTCAGTTGCACTTGGAGTTAGACGATAACTTACGTTTAATCGAAGCGCACTATATTGCCGATAAAGTTGAGGAAAACCTTTTAGCTTTGTTTCCTGATGCGGATGTTTTGATCCATCAAGATCCATTGTCTGTCGTTTTTGGGCCAGAGAAAGAGCAAAAAGCGCAAGATTGGTAGGGCTCGAAAAATCCATAAGTGCCTGACGACAAACAGGCACTTATTGACTATCTTTCCATCAATACTTATTAAGATTCGTGATCCTGATGTGAATCAACAAAGTTTCATAGAGAAACTGTAATACTCTTACATAAGTAGAAAAGTTACATAAAAAAGTGCGTTTTCATTGGTAATCCTGTAGAGGAAATGTAACATAACGCACAGTTCTGGATTATGCAGGTTGCTTGGTAACAAGGGGCCTAAAAGAAAATTAAATAATTGATTGCCAAAGATCGAGGGTGAGCATGATTAAGAAGATCGGTGTTTTAACAAGTGGCGGTGACGCACCTGGTATGAACGCGGCGATACGCGGCGTAGTACGTACAGCACTATCCGAGGGATTGGAAGTATTCGGTGTGTACGACGGCTACCTAGGCCTATACGAAGGCCGCATCGAGAAGCTAGATCGTTCTAGCGTTTCAGATGTGATCAACAAAGGTGGTACGTTCCTAGGTTCTGCACGTTTCCCTGAATTCAAAGAAGTGGAAGTGCGTGAAAAAGCGATTGAGAACCTGAAAAAACATGGTATTGATGCGCTAGTCGTGATCGGTGGTGACGGTTCGTACATGGGTGCGAAGAAACTGACTGAAATGGGTTACCCATGTATCGGTCTGCCAGGCACAATCGACAACGATATCGCTGGTACTGACTACACAGTGGGCTACCTAAGTGCACTAAACACAGTTATCGATGCGATCGACCGTCTACGTGATACTTCTTCATCTCACCAACGTATTTCAATTGTAGAAATCATGGGTCGTCACTGTGGTGACCTAACTCTGATGTCTGCAATCGCGGGTGGTTGTGAGTACATCATCACTCCAGAAACTGGCCTAGACAAAGACAAGCTGATCAGCAACATCCAAGACGGCATCGCAAAAGGTAAGAAACACGCAATCATCGCGTTGACTGAGCTAATGATGGATGCCAATGAACTGGCTCGTGACATCGAAGCGGCGACAGGTCGTGAAACTCGTGCAACAGTACTTGGTCACATCCAACGTGGTGGTCGTCCAACGGCATTTGACCGCGTTCTAGCATCTCGCATGGGTAACTACGCTGTTCACCTACTGCTTGAAGGTCATGGCGGTCGCTGTGTAGGTATCGTGAAAGAGCAACTTGTTCACCACGACATCATCGACGCGATCGAAAACATGAAGCGTCCAGTACGCAACGATCTATACAAAGTTGCTGAAGAACTGTTCTAAGCAAGTTTGAAATAGATAAAGAAAAACCGCGGCTTTCCGCGGTTTTTTTTGTATTTGAGTATCAGCAAAAGGAAGCTGACGCATCGGACAAAATCTTACGAAGCGCTGCTCTGTTCAATGAGCGTCAATTTACGTTCGCGCAGTGCAAACATATAGCCAAGTAGGCCACCTAACGTATTCCCCACTGCGATACCTATAAACAAGCCTTCAATACTGTAAATTTGGCTTCCGATCCATGCCGATGGCAGGGTAAACACAAACAAACGCATAAAGCTCCATTGGAATGCTCGTAATGGTTTGTGCATCGCATTCAACCCACTGATTAACATCATCACAATGCCTTGAAAACCATAACTGAACGGCACCACAAGCAGGTAATGCCACAGCAGATTTTTAACTGCTTCTTCCTGCGAGAACAATGCCGCTAGAGGAATACTCAATGGCACCATCATCAAGAAGATAAACCCTTGGAACACCACCGCAAAACGCATGCTGATAAATAAGCCGGAAAAGGCGCGTTGAGGGTTTTTCGCCCCTAAGTTTTGTGCCATGAATGGCGTGAGTGCTGAGGTCAGAGACATCAAGACTAGGATCAAAATAGACTCAATACGCTGCGCCGCACCGTAAGCCGCAACTGCTGCCGTACCGTGGCTGGATAAAAGCATCATCAAAATTGCGCCCGACAATGGATTCATCGCGTTCGACAGTGCGGCAGGAGTGCCGATTTTTAACGTTTGCTGCCAATCTTGTTTCAGCAAGGACCATTGGGGTTGAGCGAGCAACTTTTCGCGTTTAACTAGCACATAGAGTGAGCCACATAGTGCACCTAACCAGCTAAAAGCACTGGCTATTGCCGCACCTTGGATGCCAAGCTCGGGGAATGGGCCAAGTCCGAAGATCAGTAGTGGATCGAGCATGCCGTTAATCAAGCCCGCCAACATCATGATTTTGGCGGGTGTTTTTGTATCCCCAGATGCTCGTATCGCGCTATTGCCCGCCATTGGGATCACCAACAATGGAATGGTGATATACCACACCTGCATGTACTCTTCGATGAGTGGAATTAGGTCGTCGGCTGCGCCAAGAAAGCGGAACAGTGGTGCAATGGTGGCAAAGCCAATCGAAGAGGCGATAGCCACGAGTAACACCGCTAACAACAAACCGTGAGTGGTAAACCGAGCGGCTTGTGGGGCGTGACCTTGTCCAAGTAAGCGACCAATATTGGTCGAAAGACCCATCCCTATCCCCATCGTGATGCAGTTAACCGCAAAGGTTACAGGGAAGGTATAGCTGATCGCCGCTAGCGCTTGAGTACCAAGCAACGATATAAAAAACGTGTCCACCAAGTTAAACATCAAAATCGCGATCATGCCCATGGTCATGGGGACGGTCATTTTCCGCAGCGTTTCAGGAATGGGTGCGGTCAACAAACCATGCTTATCGGTCGCTTGGGGTTCCAGCTTGTTATTTTCCTGCATGTATGACAACTATGTGGTGAGCAAACTGCAAGGATACAAGAAAGCGAGATGCTGGGCGAGTGAGCATTTCGAACGCAAACCGTTGCTTAGTTGTTCGTTATTTTAACTAAGTCACAAAAATTTTGTGCCACCCCCTTGGGATCGCTGCTTCGACCCCTTATATAGGGATCACGTGTCTGGGGCTACAGTCCCTAAGGACAATTATCAAATAAACATGGAAATTTTCAGGAGAGACGACCGATGAACATTCGTCCATTACATGACCGAGTTATCGTTGAACGTAAAGAAGTTGAATCTAAGTCTGCTGGTGGCATCGTTCTGACTGGTTCTGCTGCAGAAAAATCAACTCGCGGTGTTGTTCTAGCTGTGGGTAAAGGCCGCATCCTAGAAAACGGCACAGTACTGCCGCTGGACGTTAAAGTTGGTGATACTGTTATCTTCGCTGAAGGTTACGGTACAAAAACTGAAAAAATCGACGGTAAAGAAGTGCTTGTCATGTCTGAAAACGACATCATGGCGATCGTTGAATAATAGCAATCATTGAGTAATTTTTTGCTCAGATTCAATTACGAAATTACACACAAAGAATTTTAGAAAGGAAATCAAAGATGGCTGCTAAAGACGTTAAATTTGGTAATGACGCACGAGTTAAAATGCTAGAAGGTGTAAACGTTCTGGCTGACGCAGTAAAAGTAACACTGGGTCCAAAAGGACGTAATGTCGTTCTAGACAAATCTTTTGGTGCACCGACTATCACGAAAGATGGTGTATCAGTAGCTCGTGAAATTGAACTGGAAGATAAATTCCAGAACATGGGCGCACAAATGGTTAAAGAAGTTGCGTCTAAAGCAAACGACGCGGCAGGTGACGGTACAACAACAGCAACAGTACTAGCACAATCTATCGTAAACGAAGGTCTAAAAGCAGTCGCAGCGGGTATGAACCCAATGGACCTTAAGCGCGGTATCGACAAAGCAGTAGCAGCAGCAGTAGAGCAACTAAAAGAGCTTTCTGTTGAATGTAACGACACGAAAGCGATCGCACAGGTTGGTACTATCTCTGCAAACTCAGACGCAAGCGTAGGTAACATCATTGCTGAAGCAATGGAACGTGTGGGCCGTGATGGCGTGATCACTGTTGAAGAAGGTCAGGCTCTACAAGACGAGCTAGACGTAGTAGAAGGTATGCAGTTCGACCGCGGTTACCTATCTCCTTACTTCATCAACAACCAAGAGTCAGGCAGTGTTGATCTAGAAAACCCATTCATCCTGCTAGTTGATAAGAAGATCTCAAACATTCGTGAACTTCTTCCAACGTTAGAAGCTGTAGCGAAAGCGTCTCGTCCACTGCTTATCATCGCAGAGGATGTAGAAGGCGAAGCGCTAGCAACATTGGTTGTCAACAACATGCGTGGAATCGTGAAAGTTGCAGCAGTGAAAGCACCTGGCTTCGGTGACCGTCGTAAAGCAATGCTACAAGACATCGCGATCCTAACTGGCGGTACTGTGATTTCTGAAGAAATCGGTCTAGAGCTTGAAAAAGTAGCACTAGAAGATCTAGGTCAAGCGAAGCGTGTTTCTATCACGAAAGAAAACACGACTATCATCGATGGTATCGGTGAAGAAGAGATGATCTCTGGCCGCGTAGCTCAAATTCGTCAACAAATCGAAGACGCAACTTCAGACTACGACAAAGAGAAACTACAAGAGCGCGTAGCGAAACTGGCTGGCGGTGTTGCAGTAATCAAAGTTGGTGCAGCAACTGAAGTTGAAATGAAAGAGAAGAAAGACCGTGTAGAAGATGCGCTAGCCGCAACTCGTGCAGCGGTTGAAGAAGGTGTTGTTGCTGGTGGTGGTGTTGCACTTATCCGCGCGGCATCTAAGATTGCTCACCTAACGGGTGACAACGAAGAGCAAAACGTTGGTATCCGCGTTGCACTACGTGCAATGGAAGCGCCAATCCGTCAAATCACGAAGAACGCAGGTGAGGAAGACTCAGTGGTTGCGAACAACGTGAAAGCGGGTGAAGGCTCTTACGGTTACAACGCGGCAACAGGCGAATACGGCGACATGCTAGAGATGGGTATTCTAGACCCAACGAAAGTAACTCGTTCTGCGCTACAGTTCGCAGCATCGGTTGCGGGTCTGATGATCACGACTGAAGCAATGGTTACTGACCTACCGCAAAAAGACGCACCAGCGATGCCTGACATGGGCGGCATGGGTGGCATGGGCGGTATGGGTGGCATGATGTAAGCCAGCTTATCTCTTTGCTCTAAGGGAATCCTTATAGCGGAAAGATAACCGACCAAACCTTTAAAAGTCGAGGCATTTGCCTCGACTTTTTTATGCGCGTTATCCGAGAAATATAGCATTCTGATGTGGCTTCGATTGTGAGAGGCGAGTTCAAGAAATGTCAGTGGAAAAACATGAAAATAGAAGCGATAAAATTTTTTCTTTTGAGTCAGATGGTTAAATCTGACCTACCGCTAACACTTTTTGAACGTGGATAGCGCAAAATCTGAACATTACACTATGTTGTAAATTGTTGCTTCCCATCATGGAGATGAAAATGAAAAAGCTTATGACGTCATTGGCGGTTGCAGCCGCTATCGCATCACCAGTTGCTCTTGCTGACAGTACACCTGTGATGTTCTCTACTATCGACAACACAAACGCACCTTCTAACTCGTCAGTTGGTGGTGTTCGTTTAGCCGTGTTACATGGACAGGTGAATGAGGTTAAAGGTGTCGACTTTTCACTGCTTGGTATGTCAGAAACGGATCGTACGACAGGTGTGAACTTCGGTCTGTTTTTTGGTGCAGCAAAGGTAAACCAAGAAATGAAAGGTGCGTCTTTAGGCTTAGTTAACTGGAACCAAGGTCAGACGACGGGTGTTAACTTGGGTGCTGTCAACATTACGAACAATGTAAAAGGCTTGAACTGGAGCGCGGTGAACTATTCTGAAGGCTACACCATGGCGGATGTGGGCTTAGCGAGTATCTCTAAAAAGTCTAACTTCCAGTTTGGTTTCTTCAACATGACCGATCAAATTGATGGCGTACAAATTGGTCTTTTGAACTGTGCGGATAACGGTTTCTTCAAGTGTTTCCCACTCATCAACTTCGCTAAATAATCCCTGAGCAAGTCAGAATCTTTAGATACCGAAAGCCCTCGATATTCGTCGAGGGCTTTTTAATTACTGATGGAGTGAAGCGAGTTTATCGGCGCGTTAACTATTTAATTAAGCGGGATGAGGTTTTGCGTTGTTGAATTCTTTGGTGAACCCCTCGGCGCAATGCTTTGATGTGGTTTTCTGCTTTATCCACGCCCAGTAACACCGTTAAAGCCAGTAGGGTAATGACCACCGACTGCGTTAAATAACCCAAACCTATCATCAACCCTAATCCCGCCAGTACCCAAATAACCGCTGCGGATGTTACGCCGTGGATTTTTCCATCGAGTGTCATCATCACGCCTGCGCCCAAGAAGCCGACGCCAGTAATAATCTGACCAAGCACGCGTGCTTGATCGAGCGTATTTGGCGATAACGATACTGCCATCGACATAAACAGGTAAGTGCCTGAAATAATAAGAATTGCCGTGCGAATGCCAACAGGTTTACCACGAGTTTGGCGTTCGATACCGATCATTAGCCCATTAATGGCACAGCATAGTAGGGCAGGCCAGCTGAATGGGCCAAGATCGAAAATTTGTTCGAGTGCTGTATGCATCTTGACCTCCAAAAGAGCGGAGTATGCATAGACTTACCGTGCAAAGCGAACAAAAAGGAACGGTCGTGACGACAAATTTAATTGAGCGTCAGGGCCTATTCTAAATGCAAATCCAACGGCGTTTTACTTGGCCTGCCACCAATTTCTCGTGTCAGTTTTGGTACCAGATAACCCGATACACGTGTGATGAGTCCGCGCATAATGGCTTTTGCTTCTTCGTCCGAAATAAAGTAGTGCGCCGCGCCTTGCACCTTATCAAGAACGTGGAGGTAATAAGGCAAGATACCCGCGTCAAATAAGGCTTCACTTAACGCCACTTGAGCTTCTACCGAATCATTCACACCTTTCAGTAGAACGCCTTGGTTTAGAAGCGTAACGCCCGCTCTTTTGAGCTTGAACATCTGTTCAGCAAATTCGTCATTGATTTCGTTGGCATGGTTGATGTGAGTCACAAGGATGATTTGTAACCTTGATGCTTGCAGCAGTTGGCATAGTTCATCAGTGACTCGAGCGGGAATCACCACAGGTAAACGGCTATGAATACGCAGACGTTTGATGTGAGGTATATGAGCAATGTGCTCTAAAAGCCAATGAATTTCATCGTCTTTTGCCATCAATGGGTCACCACCTGAGAAGATGACTTCGTTCAACTCTGGTTGTTGAGCCATGTACTCTAAGCACTTTGCCCATGCCTGCTTGCCGCTTTTATTTTCTTGATATGGGAAATGACGACGAAAACAGTAACGGCAATTTACCGCGCAGCCACCTTTGACAATCATCAGGGCGCGGTTGCGATACTTGTGTAGCAGACCAGGGACTTCATTATCCTGCTCTTCTAACGGATCGTTGGAATAGCCCGGATGTACTTCAAATTCGTCACTTAATGGTAAAACCTGACGTAAAAGAGGGTCTTTAGGGTTGCCTTTCTCCATCCTATCGACAAAACTTTGCGGTACACGCTGTGCAAACAGCTTGCGCGCGGCAAACCCGTCTTGCCACGGTGAAGGATCTATTTCCAGTATTTCGAGCAATTTTGCAGGATCAGAGATCCCATTCGCCAACTGTTTGAGCCAGTTTTGCTCAACAGATTCGACTTTTCGGGTTATTATGTGCGGCATTGAATTTAGCTCTAAGAATGTAAGAGGAAAAAATGGCTACAGTTAGCACCAATGAATTTAAAGGCGGTCTTAAGTTAATGCTTGATAACGAGCCTTGTGTAATTCTGGAAAACGAATACGTTAAACCAGGTAAAGGCCAAGCGTTCAACCGCGTTAAAATTCGTAAACTTCTTTCTGGTAAAGTGCTAGAGAAAACATTCAAGTCTGGTGACACTTGTGAAGTGGCAGACGTAATGGATATCGACCTAGATTATCTATATTCAGACGGCGAATTCTACCACTTTATGAACAGTGAAACGTTTGAACAGATCGCAGCAGACGCAAAAGCGGTAGGTGACAACGCTAAGTGGTTGGTAGAAAACAACACTTGTATGATCACACTTTGGAACGGTAACCCAATTACTGTTACTCCACCAAACTTCGTTGAGCTAGAAGTGGTAGACACAGATCCAGGCCTGAAAGGTGATACTCAAGGTACTGGTGGTAAACCAGCTACGCTATCAACTGGCGCTGTTGTTCGTGTTCCTCTGTTCATCTCAATTGGTGAAGTGATTCGCGTAGATACTCGTACGGCTGAATACGTAGGCCGTGTGAAGTAAGCACTTTAGATTGATTGTTAGAAAGGTCGCTTCGGCGGCCTTTTTTATTGCCTGTAATTCTCTCTTGAATGTTCCTGCATAGAAAATCGATATCCTCCGCAAATTTTCGATGATTTTGTATTATTCGTAAAAATCTTATTTATTTCATGAATCTGTCGATTATTCCTTAATGTAACATTTTGATACATTAGTTCTTGTTGTTGAGTGCATAGCAATCTGATTTTTATCGATTTAACTCAGTAACAATCCAAAAAGGAGAACAAAATGGAAAGCAGAGGTTTAGGAAGGGGTTTAAAGGTGGAAGAAAGACGTCAGTTACTACACAAAGGATTGAAAGCTGCGGTATTTGGCGTACCGCTGTTGGCAATAGGCTTAACGATTAATAGCTCTGTGCTGATGACCGATGCAGGTTACAGCTACGTGCATCAGAACAATATCACTGGTGAGTTGGATGTGTTTACTGAACCTGGCATTCATTTTCGCATGCCATTTCTGTCCAAAATCACCAAGTATGACCAAGTGATCACTGTGTCATTCGGTAACAGCAAGGGCGAAGATTTTTATCAACGTCTTGATGCGATTCAGGTTCGATTTGCCGACACCTACATTGGTCAGATCCCCGTAACATTCCGCTTTAAGCTCAGTAATGACCCTGAAGCGGTTAAGAAGATGCACAAAGAGTTCCGTAACAACAGTAACTTGATTGATGCGCTGCTTGTAAAGAACGCACGTAACGTGACGGTGATTACTGCTACCCAATACACGGGTGAAGAGTTTTTCCAAGGTGGTTTGAACCAGTTCAAATCGAAACTTGGCGATCAGTTGCGAGAGGGGATTTATCTAACAGAGCGACGTCAGGTTGAAGTGGAAGAGTTGGATCTTGCGCCTGTTGGGGCGAATCAGGCCAATGCGAACCAACTACAGCGCACCAATCAACTGGTTTGGAAAACGGTGCCAGTTGTAGATAAAACCGGGCAACCAATTCGTCAAGACAACCCGTTACAACAATACGGCATTCAAGTGACGCAGGTGACCATTGGTGATCCACAGCCAGAAAAGCAATTGGATCAGCTATTAGCGGATAAAAAGCGTTTAGTGGCGGATCGTATTCGCGCGATTCAGGAGCAAGAAACGTCAAAAGCACAAGCAGAGACCGAGCAGTTACGTAAAGAGATTCAACGAACACGTGAAGTGCAAGACGCTCAGCGTGGTAAAGAACTCGCTATTATTGCTCAGCAAAAAGAAGTGGAAGTTGCACGTCAGATTGCAGAGCGTGAAATCGTTGAAGTGGAAAAAACCAAACGACTTGCTGAAGTCGAGAAGGAGAAAGAGCTAGCTATCGCAGAGGCTAACTTAGCCATTCAAAAGGCGAACGCACTTTCTGCTGAGTTTGAAGCGAAAGCGATATTAGCGAAAGGTCGTGCAGAATCTGAAGTCCTAAAAGCGAAGTACTCGGCGTTAGGGGCAAACCGTGAAGTTTATTTGGCAGAGTTGAATCGAGACGTAGCGAACTCGTTGTACAACAACTTGCAAAACTTCCAAGTTCAGATGCCACAAAACTACATTGGTGGTAGCGAAGAAACGGGCTTGAAAACAAATCTAGATGTGATTACTGGCTTTGGCGCCCTGGGTCTTATGGACCAAACGAAGAAGGTCATACAGCAATAAGATCATGGGTGGTCAAAAGCTTAAAAAGCAAAAAGATCATGGGTAACCCAAAGCAATAAAAAAGCTGGCATAGAGCCAGCTTTCTCTTTTTAGTCAGTATCTTAAATCATGAAGATAAAGATAACGGCTAGTGCAGTAATGAGGCCTGCAAATGCATAGCATGCAATTTTACCTATCACACCAGTGTGGAATTTAAGGTCGTGCATGCCGTGGTGTACACGGTGCATCGCATGCCACATTGGTAGAGCTAGGGTGCCAATGATGAATAGCGCACCGATGATACTGGTTGCGAATTCGGAGACACGCTCGTAGCTCATCGCTTCTGCATCAATCACGCCTAGTGGGACCAAGATACCTAGCACCAATACCGTGATTGGCGTGATCATCGCGAACCAAGTACCGCCAGCACCAAATAGACCCCACCAGATTGGCTCATCAGAACGTTTTGGTGATGTGTTTACACTATAATTCGGTTTCATGCTCAGCTCCTTACACCACGATGAGAACGATCAGTGAGATGAACGCAACCGCGGCCCACTGAGTCAATACGATGATTTTCTTGTCCACCAGTTTGCCTTTCAAACGAATTGGCATTACTTGCGGCATCATGCTGAAGAAAGTTTGAGCGTGGAATAGGCTACCTAGTAGTGCAACGATGTTGATCGCGACTACGATTGGGTTTGCCATAAAATCCAACCAACCTTGCCATGCTTCAGGGCCTTTCACCAAACAACCTAAACCGAAAGTTAGGAACAGAGTGAATAGGATCAAAGGCAGCACAGTCGCTTCACGTAGCATGTAGAAGCGGTAGAAAGGATGGTTCTTCCACCAAGTGCGTTTTACTTCACGAACGTAAGGTTTACGATTGCTCATCCTTATGCCTCCACTTTCTTTGGTGAACCATCAGGTTTCAACATAGCAATCACGAAGTCCATAGAAGACTCCACTTTGCCTTGGTTTACTGCCGCTGCTGGGTCAACGTTCTTCGGACAAACTTCAGAACAGTAACCAACAAACGTACAACCCCAAGCACCGTTTTCACCGTTGATAAGCTTCATGCGCTCATCTTTACCGTTGTCACGGCTGTCTAGGTTGTAGCGGTGTGCTAGCGTTAGTGCCGCAGGACCGATGAACTCAGGGTTTAGACCAAACTGAGGACACGCCGCGTAGCATAGACCGCAGTTGATACAACCAGCGAACTGCTTGTATTTCGCCATTTGCTCTGGCGTTTGCAAGTTCGTACCGTCTTCTGGTTTACGGTCGTTACCAATGATGTACGGTTTGATTGCTTCAAGACGTTCGATGAACGGCGTCATATCAACAATCAAGTCTTTCTCGATTGGGAAGTTCGCTAGAGGCTCGATAGTCACACCGTCTGGGTAATCACGTAGGAAGCTCTTACAAGCAAGTTTCGGTACGTTGTTCACCATGATGCCGCAAGAACCACAGATCGCCATACGGCAAGACCAACGGTAAGACAGATCTTTGTCTAGGTGATCTTTAATGTAGCCCAGTGCGTCAAGCACAGACATGGTTTCATCGAATGGCACTTCGAATGTTTGCTTGTATGGTTCTGCATCTTTTTCTGGGTCATAACGCAGAATGTCTACTTTTTGAATGCGATTTGCTGACATTATGCTTGCTCCTCTGCGTTCTTCTCTTCAGCTGCGGCTTTTTCTGCTGCTTCACCGTATAGACGAGCTTTTGGTTGTGACTTAGTGATAGTCACATTGCTGTAATCGATACTTGGCGCTGAATCTGGTTTGTAGAAAGCAAGTGAGTGTTTTAGGAAGTTCACGTCATCACGTTCTGTACAACCGTCGTCCAGACGTTGGTGCGCACCGCGAGATTCTTTACGTAGAATCGCAGAGTGAACCATCGCTTCTGCGACTTCTAGGCCGTAACCCACTTCAATTGCGTACAGAAGATCAGTGTTAAACACTTTGCCTTTGTCTTTAATGCTGATGCGTTTGTAGCGTTCTTTTAGTTCGGTGATCTTGTTAATGGTTTCTTGCATCAAATCTTCTTGACGGTAGATACCACAACCCGCTTCCATGGTATGACCCATTTCAGTACGGATGTTTGCCCAGTTCTCATCACCTTCTTGGTTCATCAGTTTGGCGATGCGCTCTTCAACTGCTTTCACTTGAGCATCGATTGCAGACTCGTTCCAACCTTTGAATTCTTCAGCGCGTTTCACTGCGTTTTCACCCGCTACGCGACCAAATACCACAAACTCAGCCAATGAGTTAGAACCTAGACGGTTTGCACCGTGAAGACCAACAGACGCACATTCACCAACCGCGAATAGACCTTTAATGCGAGTTTCACAGCCGCCGTTTGTCTCGATACCACCCATGGTGTAGTGAACCGTTGGACGAATTGGAATTGGCTCTTTTGCAGGGTCTACGTTCACGTAAGCTTTTGCTAGCTCACAGATGAATGGTAGACGCTCTTGTAGGTACTCTTCACCTAGGTGGCGAAGATCAAGGTGTACCACATCACCAAGAGGGTGCTTGATGGTGTTGCCTTTCTGTTGTTCGTGCCAGAAAGCTTGAGAAACTTTGTCACGAGGACCCAGTTCCATGTATTTGTTCTTCGGTTGGCCAACTGGAGTTTCAGGGCCCATGCCGTAATCTTGTAGGTAACGGTAGCCGTTCTTGTTAACGATGATACCGCCTTCACCACGACAACCTTCCGTCATCAGGATACCTGTGCCAGGAAGACCGGTTGGATGGTATTGAACGAATTCCATATCACGTAGAGGAACGCCGTGACGGTAAGCCATTGCCATGCCATCGCCCGTTACGATACCGCCGTTGGTGTTACAGTGGTAAACACGGCCCGCGCCACCTGTTGCTAGAACAACAGATTTTGCTTTGATAGTAACAAGCTCGCCTTCAGACATGTGAATAGCAATCAGACCTTGAACTTCGCCTTCATCAACAAGCAGATCCACCACAAAGTACTCATCAAAGCGTTTGATGTTACTGTACTTCATGGATGTCTGGAATAGCGTATGAAGCATGTGGAAGCCAGTTTTATCTGCAGCGAACCAAGTACGTTCAACCTTCATACCACCAAAGCGGCGTACGTTGACTTCACCGTTCTCTTTACGACTCCATGGGCAACCCCATTGCTCCATTTGGATCATTTCGCGAGTCGCGTTCTCTACAAAGTATTCAACAACGTCCTGTTCACATAGCCAGTCACCACCGCCAACAGTGTCGTTGAAGTGGTTGTCTAAGCTATCTTCATCCTTGATAACTGCTGCTGAGCCACCCTCTGCAGCGACCGTGTGGGAGCGCATTGGATAAACTTTAGAAATCAGAGCGACTTCTAAGTCTGGGTTTGCTTCAGCCGCTGCAATAGCAGTACGAAGACCAGCGCCGCCTGCGCCGATGACTGCGATATCTGTGGTGATAATTTGCACAGTTATCCTCCAGTGTGTGATTGCGGAAATCCGCTTGTTATTGTCATTACGAGGCACTCTTTAAAAAGAACTCCCCAAAAGTAGTAGGGTTAGTGTAGATGAGCCACATGGCAGAAAAATTGATGTAATTGGGTTTTTGCTTCGGTAATGCACTTAAGGGCATAGAATTTATAGGTTATGTGACTGCTATCACGGCATCGAGGTTTTGGCCCTCAAGCATTAACATTAGGGATGTTAAACCAGTGTTGCGTGACATTAACCGCATGGATAATAGGATTTTAACTGAGTGTTTTTTGTGCTGCGGCACGAGTAATACTTGCCTCAAATAGGCGAGCACGTTAGTAAAAAGAAGAAGGGATATTCCTCTCTTCTTGAAGAGTAAAAAGCATGTAGAATGAGACTTTCCTCGCTGAATTAAAGTTTGAGAGACTTGTTATGCAAACCAACTGGCAACCTACTGCTTCCATTGACCAACTTCGTCAACGTGCGACGTTAATCGCGTCGATTCGCCAATTCTTCGCTGATCGACAGGTGATGGAAGTCGACACGCCAGCCATGAGTCACGCAACCGTGACCGACATTCATTTGCATACTTTCCAAACCGAGTTTGTTGGCCCGGGTTACGCCGATGGTAGCAAGCTGTTCTTTATGACCAGCCCTGAATTCCACATGAAGCGCCTGCTGGCGGCTGGCAGCGGTTGTATTTATCAAATCAACAAAGCATTTCGTAACGAAGAAAATGGTCGTTACCACAATCCAGAATTCACGATGTTGGAGTGGTATCGCGTTGGCTTTGACCATCATAAATTGATGGATGAAATGGATGATCTGTTGCAACTGGTATTGAAGTGTGGCGCAGCGCAGCGCATGACGTATCAACAAGCCTTCATTGATGTGTTGGGTGTGTGCCCACTAGAAGGCTCGATGACGGAGCTGAAAGCGGCAGCAAGCAAGCTGGGTTTGAGTGACATTGCAGAGCCTGAAGAAGATCGCGATACGTTACTGCAATTGCTATTTAGCGTGGGAGTCGAACACAAAATTGGTCAGGATGTGCCTGCTTTTGTGTACGACTTCCCGGCATCACAGGCGGCGCTTGCGAAAATCAATCCTCAAGACCATCGTGTTGCGGATCGCTTTGAGGTGTATTTTAAGGGAATTGAGCTGGCAAATGGGTTCCATGAGCTCGATAACCCGAAAGAGCAACTGGCGCGTTTTGAGCAAGATAACGCGAAGCGTCTCGACATGGGTTTAAAACCGCAGCCAATCGACTATCATTTGATCTCCGCATTGGAGGCAGGGTTGCCAGATTGTGCGGGTGTTGCGTTAGGCATCGATCGTTTGATCATGCTAGCGCTCGGCTGTGACCACATTGATCAAGTGACGTCTTTTCCATTCCCAATCGCATAAGGATATTCAATGAACTTGGCTGCTGCACGTTTGGTCATTCTCAGCTACGCAATACTGATTGCTTACTTATCGTTGAGCTCGGGCGAGTTGCAAGACTGGGGCAACATTGCGTATCTTGATAAAATGCAGCACGCCATGGCGTACAGCGGATTTGCGTTTTTAGGTTGCTTTTGCGTGTGGCGTTGGCGTCAACGTTGGGCGGTGGCGATTGGTATCTTATTATTTAGTGCTGCCATCGAATGGCTACAAGGGTATGTCGGCAGACAAACCTCTTGGTTAGACCTTGTCGCCAACTCAACGGGTATTCTAACTGGTCTGTTATGTTACCGTATTTGGAGCCTCTATCGACCTAGGTTGGTGAAGTCGCTATACTCGATTCGTTAATGAAGAGGGAACACGATAACAATGAAAACGCGCGACAAAATAGTCTACGCGGCACTGGAGTTGTTCAACCAACATGGTGAGCGCAACATCACCACCAATCACATTGCCGATCACATCGAAATTAGCCCTGGTAATCTGTATTACCACTTCCGCAATAAGCAAGAAATCGTTCGTGAGATCTTTGCGCTTTATTCAGCAGAACTTTTAGAAAGATTTACCCCTATTCAAGGCTCACAAGAAAGCCTGACTATGCTGAAGAGCTACCTAGATTCCATCTTTACGCTAATGTGGAAATACCGCTTTTTCTACGCGAATCTACCTGAGATCTTGTCACGAGATGAGCAGTTACATGAGCAGTACATCGATGTGCAAGAAAAGCTGCAAGCGAACCTCATTGCGATCATGCAAGAGTTTGTATCGCTGAAGCTGCTTAATGTTGATCAACAGCAGTTGAAGTCACTGGTGTGTACGTTGCATTTGATTGCGTGTAGCTGGTTGGCGTATCAATCTGCAATGGCTTCGAAAACCAGCATCACTGAGCAAATGGTGAAGCAAGGGATGTTGCAGATGCTTAATGTCGTTAAGCCATTAGCAACTGAGCAGGGGTTAGAGCAGCTACTGTTATTGGAAGATGCGGTCAGCAATCTACACAGTTAAACGCCAAACTGCTTAATATTTCGAGAGTCACTCTCATTTTCGAGTCGTGGCTCGAGTTGACTTGTCAAATATGCCACGCACAATAGTCCTCATACCGTTCAGCCCTCTCTGGGATATGACTCTCGATAAAGGAACTATCGCTCCATGAATTACGACATTTTTAATGGCGATGCTGATGGCATCATTGCGCTTCTACAATTACGCTTGGCTGATCCTATCGAGGCTCAGTTAATTACTGGTGTAAAGCGCGACATCAAGCTGGTGGAAAAAGTAGACGTGCAAGCGGGTGATGAGCTAACGGTGTTAGACATTTCGATGGAAAAGAACATGGTAGGCCTAGAGCAAGCATTGGCTCAAGGCGCGTACGTGTTTTACGCCGATCACCATAAGGCGGGTGATATTCCTCAGCATGGCAACTTGGATGCGCACATCGATCTCGATGCCAACATGTGTACAGCTTTAATTGTCGATCAATTGCTAAATGGACGTTTTCACACATGGGCGATTACGGCGGCTTATGGCGATAACATGATCGCGAAAGCAGATGAATTGGCTGACAAGGTCGGATTGTCACACGATCAGAAAGCGCAGCTTAAAGAGCTTGGCACTTTGATTAATTACAACGGTTACGGTTCGAAAGTGGATGACTTACATTTCCATCCAGCGGATTTGTACCAAGCTTTGCTGAAGTACGCGTCGCCATTTGACGCTATTGAAGATAAAACCTCGCCTTACTACCAACTGCAGTCTGCTTACCAACAAGATATGGATGCCGCTCTGGCACTGCCTGCCACGCATGAGAGCGGTAAGCTAAAGCTGTTCGAACTACCAAACACGGCCGCATCACGTCGAATCAGCGGTGTGTATGGCAACTGGCTGGCAAATCAAAACCCAGATTCTGCTCATGCAGTACTCACCGAAAATGCAGATGGCACTTACACGGTCTCTCTACGTGCCCCGTTGAACAACAAACAAGGCGCCGTTGCCGTGTGTGGGCAGTTTCCAACTGGTGGCGGCCGAGAAGCGGCGGCAGGCATCAACGCATTAAGCAAAGATGATGTAAGTACTTTTATTGATGCGGTAGAAACGTATTACGCATAATACTTTCCTAAATCTGAATACAACAAAGGAGCCAATCGGCTCCTTTGTTTTTAGTCTAATAATCAGCGCTTCAACCAAGATTTCGGGTTTTGCGCTTCACTGTTGCGGCGAATTTCGAAGTAGAGTGATGCGCGATCTTGCCCGCCAGTATCACCCGCAAGAGCGATCACTTCGCCAGCGGTCACGCGATCGCCTTCTTTTTTCGTCAACGCTTGGTTGTAGCCGTAGAGCGTCATGTCGCCTTTGCCGTGGTCAAGCAATACCACTAAGCCATACCCGCGTAAATACTCCGCAAATACGACAGTGCCCGGGTAAACGGCTTTCACTTGTTGACCATAGTTGGCCGCAAGCACCATGCCTTTCCAGTTTACTTGCCCGGTTTGGCGAGTACCGAAGTTGTGTAATACACGACCTTTGAGTGGCCATGGCAGTTTACCGCGCTGTTTGCCCAGTCCGTCCATTGGCACGGCATTACGCTTAGCCGCTTTGGCGATCTCGGCTTTTAGGCGTGTTTCGTTGCGCTGCAGTTCAGCAAGGTAGCGTTTATCGTTCTTGATACTGCTCTGAATTTTATTCAGGGTTTGCTTACGTTTGGATTGTGTACTTGCCAGCGCCGTACGTTTCTCAGATTGCTGTTTGAGTAACGTCTCGATTTGCTCTTTTTCTAGCTCAAGCTGGTTTTTGTTGTGTGCCAATTCTTGAGTGGTTTTGGTGATTGCATCAATCACTTCCGCACGCGCTTTGGCTAAGTGCTGGAAGTATTGACTCATGCGGTCTTCTTCCACACCTTGATTCAACAAGTGACCATTGGCTTTCGCTCGTTCGGTCACGTAATACGTTTGCAGCAACTGTTTGAGCTCTTCCTCTTGCTCTTGGCGCTGCGCTTCTTGCAAGGCAATTTTCTCTTCTAGCTTGTCTATGTTTTTGTCTGCTTGTGCCAGCTCAGATTTGGTTTGTCTTATTTCGCGTTCAAGTTTAGAAATGCCAAGTTCTTGCTCTTTGAGCGATTTTTGTAGCTCATTGAGTTGCTTTTCTTGGGACGAGAGAGATTTGCGTTGACGGCTTATCTCACTTGATACGCCTTTGAGCTCTTGTTGACTAGCGGCAGAAGAGGCGAGGGGATATGTGGCAGATAAAGCACAAGTTAATAAAATAGCCGAGCGTAGAACAGGGTGATTTTGTTTTCGCACTTGAGATTTACCTACCACGTTGTTGTCAAAGGTTTGTTGACGATTAAATACCATCTCCATGGATAAAGCTTTGTGATTTACCATTAAAGCCTTGATCCATATCGAGAGAAGGTTTGTCCGTTTTTGGACGACCGACGATTTTCGCAGGAACCCCCGCCACAGTTGTGTGTGGTGGCACTGCTTGCAATACCACAGAGCAAGAGCCGATTTTCGCGCCTTCGCCCACTTCGATATTGCCAAGAATTTTTGCACCTGCACCAATCATCACACCTTCACGGATTTTCGGGTGACGATCGCCGCACTCTTTACCCGTACCGCCTAAGGTAACGTCTTGTAGAATTGAGACGTCATTATCGATAACTGCAGTTTCACCGATGACAATACCCGTTGCGTGGTCGAGCATTATGCCGCTACCAATGCGTGCTGCCGGGTGAATGTCTACCTGACACGCAACCGAAATTTGGTTTTGCAGGTAGGTGGCCAGTGCATGGCGCCCTTGCTTCCATAGCCAGTTTGCCACGCGGTAGCCTTGCAGAGCGTGGTAGCCCTTTAAGTACAGCAGCGGCATAGAGTACATCGAAACTGCAGGGTCGCGATTAACCGTGGCACAAATGTCACAAGCGGCACAATCGGTAATGGTTGGGTCGGCAGAGAACGCTTCTTCTACCACTTCACGTACTGCCATTGCTGGCATCGATGCCGTGTTTAACTTGTTTGCCAAAATGTAGCTGAGCGCGGCACAGAAACTTTCATGCTTGATGATGGTGGCATGGTAAAAGCTGGCCAGCATTGGCTCTTGCTCTGACATTTCGCGGGCTTCTGAGACAATTCTGTTCCAGACTTTTTGTTTTTCGCAGTGTTTCATTCTCAATATCCTGAGTGGTTCTTCCGTGACCCGACAACTTCTATTCTTCTCAGATGAGGTGCGAAGGGGCGTAGAGTGCTACTTTCCTTCGGCTTTTTTGTCACGAGCAAGTAAATCTTGCGCTGCCAGGCGTGCATCCTTACCTTGATACAATACTTGATAAATTTGATCAACAATTGGCATCTCAACACCCATGCGTTGAGAGAGCATCCATACTTCTTTCGTGTTGCGGTAGCCTTCTACGACTTGGCCAATTTCTTCTTGTGCCGTGTCGACGTCTTTACCTTGACCTAGCGCTAAACCAAAGCGGCGGTTACGTGATTGGTTGTCGGTACACGTTAGGACAAGGTCGCCCAAACCAGCCATACCCATGAAGGTTTCTGGTTTTGCACCAAGCGCAGCACCAAGACGACTCATTTCGGCCAAACCACGAGTAATCAATGCAGTACGCGCGTTGGCTCCAAAACCGATGCCGTCAGACATACCCGCACCAATTGCGATAACGTTTTTCACCGCACCGCCCAATTGCATGCCGATAAAGTCACTATTGGCGTACACGCGGAAGGTTTTGCTGCAGTGGATTTTTTCTTGTAGGTCAGCGACAAATTCAGCATCTGGAGAAGCAACTGAAATTGCAGTAGGCATGCCCATCGCGAGCTCTTTGGCGAATGTTGGGCCAGACAATACAGCCAGTGAGTAGTTTTCACCGATAATGTCATAAGCGACGTCTTTCAGCAGACGACCCGTTTCTGGCTCAAGACCTTTGGTTGCCCAGCAGATACGAGAGTCTTCACGTAAGAAAGGCTTACAGCTGTTCAGTACGATGCCAAAAACATGGCTTGGAACCACAACCAATAAATCTCGGCTTGCTTGTACGGCTTTTTCTAAATCCGATTCAATGATCAAGCTTTCAGGGAAATCAACACCAGGTAAGAAAGCGTGGTTCGCGCGATCCGCTTCTAAACGTGCCATGTGCTCAGGCTCGTGTCCCCAAAGGACTACGTTCGCGCCGTTACGAGCGAGTGAGATCGCCAGAGAGGTACCGTATGAACCTGCGCCAATCACCGTCATTGCGATGTCTTTACCGTAAGCATTGTTTGTATTTGCTTGTGTCATGCTACCGCCTAATTGTCTTTCTACTAGTAGAATCTAGTTCCTAATCGTCAAATTTTACGCCTTCTGGCGATTAGGAACTAGGAACTTTTGTCAGAAATAAAAAATGCACATTGCATCGGATAGTAGACGCTCTGTGCATTTTATTAGAGTCGGTGACGTCAGCACTCAGGCTATTCGTCACTTACAAAACGTGAATTACGCTTCAGCTTCGCCTTGTTGAGCTTGCTGTTGTAGGTAGTTCATGAATAGCGCGTCGAAGTTAACTGGCGCTAGGTTCAGTTGAGGGAACGTACCTTTAACCACTAGGCTTGAGATAGTTTCACGAGCGTATGGGAATAGGATGTTCGGGCAGAATGCGCCTAGGCAATGTGCAAGTTGGCCTGCTTCCATTTGCTCAGCAGTGAAGATACCACCTTGTTGAACTTCACATAGGAACGCTGTCTCTTCTTCGTTCTTCACAGTAACGGTTAGACGTAGAACAACTTCGTAAACGCCTTCACCAAGCTCACGGCTTTGAGTGTCTAGGTCTAGTTTAACGTCTGGGTTCCATTCTTTTTGGAAGATTACTGGAGAGTTTGGCGCTTCGAAAGAAACGTCTTTTAGGAAGATGCGTTGAATTGCGAAGTTTTGTTGTGCTTCTTGAGGTGCTGCTTCAGCCATTTTTTAATCCTTAAATAAATATTTGTAGAGCCTAGAAACGTCTAAACTCAGAAAACTGGTATGTCCCGAGACTAACTGAGCCAATCTACCTTGACTAGATGAAGCGTGTATTACGTGCAAAGCGTCACAACTTAATGCTTCAACTGCTTTCAATTTGCTCAGTTTATTATCCACGAAGCTTGGCAAAAACACGCTTGAGTGCGTACCTTGTCTTTTGCCTCTGCCACGTTATCGAAGCTGCCGGGTATTACTTTTTACCACGTACTAAAGGCAGGTTCGCTTCGTTCCATGCAATCAAGCCGTTCTTCAGTAGGCTTACTTTTTCAAAGCCTGCTTTTACTAATAGGTTCGCGCTTTCTTGAGCGTTTTGCCCTGTCTTGCATACCACAATGATTGGGTCTGATTTGTGGTTTTCAAGGCTACCAAAGTTACCCGCTTTGATATCTGACGGTAAAATGTGAAGTGAGTCGGTGATATGACCTTTTTTGAACTCGTCCTTTGTGCGGATATCCACTACAACGCCGTTTTCACGGTTCATAAGATGAGTCAGTTGGTTTACGTTGATTTCTTTGTATGCGGCCGTCGCTGACTTCACGATGTTCATGATAAAGGCGACAAGAAGACCTACCCAAACCAAAGATAGAATCATGTTCTGTTGGAAAAATTCAATGTACTCTTGCATGTCTTGAGCTCTTACGCTGTTGGCGGAAAAATAAAGCAGGAGTATAGCGGGGTTAAGCCTCTTAGGCGAGAGGGTTAAAATTTTCTAACGAATAATTGAGATCTCTATAAACCCTTTATGTTATTGCCATCCGTGCCTTGGACTATGGTAGCTTGATTGTTTTTGCCTATTGGATTTATCGACTTAAGTGACTTTTGTTTTACCGAAAAAAGCGAACAATAGGTACTAACCAATCTTGTTCGATAATGCTTTAAATAAGCGCTGTTTCAGGTGCAAAAACAAGAATCAGAAGCGTAAGAAAACCGAACCTAGACTGGGGTGTACAAAGCGTATTAGGAATGACTATGCTTGTGGAACACGTTTGTCGGCACTGACTCGTTGTTCGCTTAACTTGTAAGATAGCAACAATAAATCGCAAACATTATTTGATCTTAACCTACAGTTTTGGTTAAAAAGTGTAGTAAAATTACGCTAGTTTTGTTTCAAGGTTAGATAGGGCAGCGAGGCCCTACGCCAAAAGTTACTTAAATTTGATGAGGTCATCACTATGTCAGCTAAGAAGCCACTGGCTCTAGTTATCCTTGACGGTTACGGTTACCGTGAAGACACAGCAAGTAACGCAATTGCGAATGCGAAAACACCAGTAATGGATGCTCTGATTGCGAATAACCCACACACTCTAATCTCTGCTTCAGGCATGGATGTTGGCCTTCCTGATGGTCAAATGGGTAACTCAGAAGTTGGTCACACTAACATTGGCGCAGGTCGCGTTGTATACCAAGATCTAACTCGTATCACTAAATCGATCGCTGACGGTGAGTTTGCTGAAACACCAGCGCTTGTTGAAGCAGTTGATGCTGCTGTTAAAGCAGAGAAAGCGGTACACATCATGGGGCTGATGTCTCCAGGTGGCGTACACTCTCATGAAGACCATATCTACGCAGCGGTTGAAATGGCAGCGGCTCGTGGCGCTGAGAAAATCTACCTACACTGTTTCCTAGACGGTCGTGACACGCCACCACGTAGTGCTGAAAACTCGCTACAACGTTTCCAAGATCTATTCGCGAAACTAGGTAAAGGTCGTGTTGCTTCTCTAGTAGGTCGCTACTACGCTATGGACCGTGACAACAACTGGGATCGCGTTCAAGTGGCTTACGATCTTCTGACTCAAGCGAAAGCTGAGTTTACAGCAGAAACCGCCGTTGCTGGTCTAGAAGCCGCTTACGCTCGTGAAGAGAACGATGAGTTCGTGAAAGCGACTGCAATTAAAGCGGAAGGCGAAGAAGACGCAATCATGCAAGACGGTGATG
Organism: Vibrio sp. Y51_MX_L26; assembly: GCF_024181935.1. Classification (NCBI taxonomy): domain Bacteria; kingdom Pseudomonadati; phylum Pseudomonadota; class Gammaproteobacteria; order Vibrionales; family Vibrionaceae; genus Vibrio; species Vibrio sp. Y51_MX_L26. The sequence continues at coordinate 56,089 of NZ_JAMZAS010000014.1, read as the reverse complement.
CGGTTATCTTCATGAACTACCGTGCTGACCGTGCTCGTCAAATCACTCGCGCATTCGTGCCTGACTTTGATGGTTTTGAGCGTGCGGTATTCCCGGCAGTTAACTTCGTTATGTTGACTCAATACGCGGCAGATATCCCTCTAGCAATCGCATTCCCACCAGCGTCTCTAGAAAACACGTACGGTGAGTGGCTGTCTAAGCAAGGTCAAACTCAGCTACGTATCTCTGAAACAGAGAAATACGCACACGTGACTTTCTTCTTCAACGGCGGTGTTGAAAACGAATTTGAAGGCGAAGAGCGCCAGCTTGTTGCTTCTCCAAAAGTAGCCACTTACGACCTTCAGCCAGAAATGAGCTCCCCTGAGCTTACAGAGAAACTGGTTGCGGCGATCAAGTCTGGTAAGTTCGACACTATCATCTGTAACTACCCGAACGCAGATATGGTTGGTCACACTGGCGTTTACGAAGCAGCTGAGAAAGCAATCGAAGCGCTAGATGAAAGTGTTGGCAAAGTAGTTGAAGCAATCAAAGAAGTTGGCGGTCAGCTACTGATCACTGCGGACCACGGTAACGCAGAAATGATGGTTGACCCAGAAACGGGTGGTACTCACACAGCGCACACTAACCTACCGGTTCCTCTTATTTACGTAGGTGATAAAGCGGTTGAGTTCAAAGAAGGCGGCAAACTGTCTGACCTTGCACCAACCATGCTTTCTCTAGCAGGTCTAGAAATCCCAGCAGAAATGACGGGTGAAGTGCTAGTTAAATAATTAACTAACTGCTCAGAATGACAAAAGCCCGAGTTTAAACTCGGGCTTTTTTGTATCTGGCAACAAGGGCTGGTCTGTAAGGTTATTGAACCAAAATGCCAGCACCAATCACAGCTAGGGCTGCGCCCAACCATGCAAATCGGTTTGGTCGGCGTTTAGTGTAAATCCAGAGTAGCGGTAGCAACATAATTGGCGTGGTTGAAGATAGCAGTGCAACCATACCTACATTTCCTTCTTGCAGTGCGTATAAGATCAGCGTCATGCCGACGGCCATCGCCAAGAAACCGTTAAGCGCAGTAATACCAAATATTCGCCAAGTAATGTGTTGTGTCGAGCGAGCGACTTTGACCCCTAGAACTAACAACATGCTGTGGGCGAAAAATGCACTGATCATTCGAATAGCAGAAGCCGCAACAGGGTCAATGCTGGTTTGCATTACTGGCTTGGCGATGATGCCGCCCAATGCTTGGCACATTGCAGCGGTTAAGCCAAGTCCAATGCCTACCCAGATGTTACCTTTAATTTCTTCCAAGACGTTATTCACTTGGCCTCTTCGACCAAAGAATATCGCCATCACCACGCCGCTAAATACCAATGATGCGCCCAGTAGTTCTATTGTGGTCATGACTTCACTAAATAAGAAGTAGCCCAAAATGGCCGAGAATACCGCATGGCAGGAAAACAGTAGTCCGGCTTGTCTTGGTCCCATACGATTCAAGCACGCAAACAGAGCGGTATCACCGATGAAAATTCCAATCAGACCCGACGCCATCATTGGCGTTACATGTTCCCAAGAAACCGTTAACCAGCCGCCAGTTATCCAGGCCATTGTTGATAAGATCACGGCCGTACAGCCCATGCGCCAGCGGCTGTAAGAAAAAGCGCCTAGGTGTTGTGCAGGTATGACCGAAATTAGGCTAGAAACTGCCCACAGAAAAGCGGCGCATAAAGCGAGCCATTCGTAACCCATGATGTGTCGACGTCCTTGTAGATTTGAGGAGTCTTAATATGCACGAAATTTATGGGATGTAAAAGCCGCTCTGTGAGGGCAGTAGATGGAGAGCAGCTCCATGACAACAAGCTCTGTCACGGAGCTTATCGATTAAAACAGCACCAGAACTGCGCCATACACGATAAATAGACCAATCAAACCAAGAATCAGCCCCACTTTCGCCATGTCTTTGCTCTCGATTAGGCCTGTTGAATAAGCCAAAGAGTTTGGTGGCGTGGAAACCGGTAAGATCATGCCAAGTGATGCGGAGAATGCGACGACAACCAGTAAACCTTGTAGGCCACCAACCGCAATAAGGCTTGGCATGGATGTACCAATAGCGGCAGCAATAGGCATTAATAAGTTTGCCGTTGCGGTATTAGACATAAAGTTCGCCATTAACCAACATACTACCGATAGGGCAAAGACAACGGCAAATGGTGATAGTAAGCTGTAATCAATGGCGTGTGCCAATGCTTCGGCTAAACCCGTTTTGTCTAAGGCAATACCAATTGCGATACCACCGGCAACCAGCCATAGCACGTCCCAGTTAATCAGCTTGAGTTCTTCTTTGCCCATAATGCCCGTTAAGGTGAACACCGCAAGCGGGATAATCGCAACAACATACGTGTTCATGCCGTGCACTTTTGTCGTCATCCAAAGCACAATGGTTAGTGCAAAAGTGATGTAGACGACGATCGCGCGCCAGCTCTTTTTGAACGTACCATCCAGCTTTAGTTTCATTTCTGGTTCGCTGGACGGAAACAGCTTCTGCAACAAAAACCAAGCAACAGTGAGTTGTATCAGCACAAATGGTAGGCCCATTGTCATCCAGGATAAGAAGTCTATGGCGTTTTCTCCGGTGAGGTATTGGAGCGCTATTGCGTTAGGTGGCGTACCTATCGGAGTTGCAATGCCGCCAGTATTCGCGGCAATTGGAATGCACAGCACCAGCGCTTTAATCCCTAGATCCCCTTTAGGTGCAGAAGCGACGATTGGACCGAGCAGCGCCAACATCATGACCGTCGTGGCAGTGTTGGACATGAACATTGAAAAAACGGCGGTAATGAGCATCAAACCCAGCATGATGAACTTAGGTTGTGTGCCGAATGGTTTTAGTAGCACTCGGGCGAGATTGTTGTCGAGTTCGTATTTGGAAGCCGCGATGGCGAGGGCAAACCCACCCATAAAAAGAATAATGATCGGTGAAGAGAAGGCAGAGAAAATATCTGTGTAAGCAATTAACTCTCCCAAATCATGCCCCGCTGGTGGATTGCGAAATAGATGCAAACCTTTATCCGATATCATGATCAGTTCAAGAGCGATAATAAGAATGGACGTAGCAAAAACGGGTACCGGCTCAAGAACCCAAAGTAGGGCAGCAAGAAGAAAAATAGCCAACAGGCGATGCTGAATTAAAGTGAGATCATCAATAGGAATAGCATCAATCGGCATCATCAAAACACCGAGCGGAATTAAAAAGCACACCAGCAATTTCGCCAGCGTGTTTACACTCATCTTTGGCATTGGCTGCCCCTCTAAATATTCATCCTAAGTGCAGGATAATTGATTGTGGAATGAAGGTCTTAGAGGCAGGTATGAGTTTGAGAAATAGAGGCTAAATTTTGAACGGAATTTTGCTTTTTATCAATAAAAAGAGCCCTTGAGAAAGGGCTCTTTTAACGGGATTTTGCTTATTTTTTCAAGGCGTAAGGTGTGCCCATTACGGTTGGCTTACCGTTTTCCATGCTTGCGTCAAACTCAATCGCGTCTTTGGCAAACAGGTTAATAACAGTAGAACCCAGTTTGAAGCGGCCCATCTCTTCGCCTTTTTTCAAGATCACGGCCTTGTCACCCTCAGCTGGGTAATCCCATTTGTAGACAGTATTGCCACGAGGCGGAGTGATCGTGCCTGCCCACACTTGCTCAATGCTGCCAACAATTGTCGCACCAACAAGCACTTGTGCCATTGGACCAAACTCAGTGTCAAAGATACACACCACACGCTCGTTACGTGCGAATAGATTTGGAACGTTTTCTGCTGTCAGAGGGTTTACTGAGAACAGGTCACCAGGTACGTAAATCATTTGGCGCAGAGTGCCGTCACATGGCATGTGTACACGGTGGTAATCGCGCGGAGATAGGTACAATGTTGCAAAAGAACCATCTTTAAATTCGTCCGCTAAATTCGCGTCACCGCCCAGCAGTTCTTGCGCTGAGAAGTGATGACCTTTTGCTTGGATAAGTTGACCATCTTCAATAGGGCCAAATTGGCTAACACAAGCGTCGGCTGGATGAGTGATGACGTTTTCGCCTTCAGAAATTGGGCGTGCGCCCTCTTTTAGCTCACGAACGAAAAACTCGTTGAACGTTTTAAAATGCTTAGGATCTGAGTGCTTCGCCTCATCCATGTTCACATTGTATTGTTTGATAAACCAACGAATAACTGCTGTTGTTAGACCGCCAGCTTTTGCTGAAGCCAGTTTACCCATTAGGCGAGTGAGGCCGTGTTGTGGGATCCAGTACTGCAGTCCAACTTTAAACTTGTCCATCTTTATTTCCGATACTTCTGTTAGATTCGCGCTTTAGGGCGCGTGATGTTACTGAAATTTAATTTGCTTGTCAGTATTAGGTGAAGACTTTTTACACAGTTACAGTCTTAACTTAATTACAGATCGGCTTTCTTATTGCGTGAATACTGACGGTTTGCTTTGTTTTCAACCATGCTTTCCAAAATGCGATGGTAGTTTTCAAAGCGAGTTTCGTTGATTTCTCCTTTCTCAACAGCTTCACGTAGAAGGCAGCCAGGGTCGTCATTGTGCTTACAATCTCGGAACTTACAACCGCCTAAGTATGGTCGAAATTCAACGAATGCTTTCGTTACTTCTTCTGCTTCCAAATGCCAAAGCCCAAATTCACGCACTCCAGGCGAGTCGATCAAGTCGCCACCCGTCGGAATATGATACAAGCGCGCTGCTGTCGTGGTGTGTTGGCCTAAACCTGAGTTCTCGGAAACTTCGCCTTCTTCCACTTCGCTCTCTAGCTCTGGCATTAACGCATTGACTAAGCTGGATTTTCCTACGCCTGATTGACCAACAAAGATATTAATGCGGTCACGCAGCAGGGTTTCTAGTTCAGCAATGCCTTCTCCAGATTTCTTGCTGACCAGAAGCACTTTATAGCCAATGCGTTCATATTCTTTGAGCCATTCTTCATACATTGCACGATCATCGGCTTCTAGAAGATCGACTTTGTTTAAGACCAGCAATGGTGCGATATTCAGTGTTTCTGATGCTACGAGATAACGGTCAATAATATTCAGTGATAGCTCGGGCAGTACCGAGGAGACAATGACCATTTGATCAATATTGGCAGCTACGGGCTTTAGGCCATCGTAGTAATCTGGACGAGTGAGCACTGAAGAACGAGGTTCTACCGCTTCAACAACGCCAGAAATGCCAGCCATAGACTCCAAGCCTTCGCGCCATAAAACTCGATCGCCAGATACTAAAGATTCGATACCACGGCGAAGGTTACAGCGTTGAATCTCGCCTGTTTCAAGGTCTTCAATATCCGCGTGCTGGCCAAAACGAGTGATCACGAGACCTTGTTTGCTTGCGCCTAGCATGTTTTCATCCCACTGGATGGACTCTTCTTGCTTTTTTAAACGCTTTTGTTGGTTGCTGCGTACGCGTCGCACTTGACCTTTGGTTAACTTTTTCTTCTTTGCCACAATTCTGTACTTTATGTGAATTTACTCAAATGGTTGAGCCGTGATCTTGGCTCTGAGTGAGTATCGTGTTTCCCGTATTTTGAGGTATAGTACCTCTTTTATCGATAAACAAATAGGCGGCGTAACCATGTCCTTTAGCGATCAAAACCTAATTTGGGTTGATTTAGAGATGACAGGGCTTGATCCTGAAACGCACAAAATCATTGAAATTGCTTCTATTGTCACGGATAGCGAGCTAAATATTTTAGCTGAAGGTCCAGTATTAGCGATTCATCAGCCGGAAGAAGAGCTAGAGAAAATGGACGATTGGTGCACCAATACGCATACGGCAAGCGGCTTGGTGGAACGCGTTCGCAACAGTAAAATCTCAGAACAAGATGCGGTCGCACAAACCATTGAATTCTTAGAAAAATGGGTGCCGAAAGGGGCGTCGCCAATATGTGGTAACAGCATTGGGCAAGATCGTCGCTTCTTGTACAAACACATGCCGGAATTAGAAGAGTTCTTTCATTACCGATATGTTGACGTCAGCACTCTTAAAGAATTGGCGCGTCGTTGGCAACCTGAAGTATTAAATGGGTTCACAAAACAGGGAACACATTTGGCCTTGGACGACATTCGCGAGTCGATTGCAGAACTTAAGTACTATCGTGGTACTATTTTCAAGATTTAACTGTTAAGGTTGCGATCCAAATTGTTGTAATTTATATCGCTTTTGATTGCTTTTTCATCGTTCAGTAAAAAAATAAAGTTTTTTTGAAGGAAGGACTTGCATCACAAAAAAATGCTCTTATAATTCGCAGCCCTAAACAGCGGAAACGTTGTTGATGCGACACTAGCTCAGTTGGTAGAGCGCAACCTTGCCAAGGTTGAGGTCACGAGTTCGAACCTCGTGTGTCGCTCCAGTTTCATAGTTCTCACGGTACTTAACGGTGACACAATACGGACGCGGGGTGGAGCAGCTTGGTAGCTCGTCGGGCTCATAACCCGAAGGTCGTCGGTTCAAATCCGGCCCCCGCAACCAAATTCTATCAATAGCGACTGCTGTTGATATGCGACACTAGCTCAGTTGGTAGAGCGCAACCTTGCCAAGGTTGAGGTCACGAGTTCGAACCTCGTGTGTCGCTCCAGTTTTATAGTTCTCACGGTACTTAACGGTGACACAATACGGACGCGGGGTGGAGCAGCTTGGTAGCTCGTCGGGCTCATAACCCGAAGGTCGTCGGTTCAAATCCGGCCCCCGCAACCAAATTCCATTAATAGCGACTGCTGTTAATATGCGACACTAGCTCAGTTGGTAGAGCGCAACCTTGCCAAGGTTGAGGTCACGAGTTCGAACCTCGTGTGTCGCTCCAATATATAGCCCTCATCGTGCTTAACGGTGACGAAATGCGACACTAGCTCAGTTGGTAGAGCGCAACCTTGCCAAGGTTGAGGTCACGAGTTCGAACCTCGTGTGTCGCTCCAATATATAGCCCTCATCGTGCTTAACGGTGACAAAAGCGACACTAGCTCAGTTGGTAGAGCGCAACCTTGCCAAGGTTGAGGTCACGAGTTCGAACCTCGTGTGTCGCTCCAGTTTCTTTTTTATAAATGAAAGCAAAGCCTTCATCATCAACAAAGATGAAGCACTCGGACGCGGGGTGGAGCAGCTTGGTAGCTCGTCGGGCTCATAACCCGAAGGTCGTCGGTTCAAATCCGGCCCCCGCAACCAAATACAAGACGATAGATTGAATGCTTATTTATTAGCACAATCCTAAGTCGTCGACGGATGCGCCGCTTGATTCAATTCCTGCTTCTCGCAACCAATCACATCGCTCTTTTCATAATGCTGCGAAGCATGAATCCCCAAAAACTAAATTTTATCCGCATCATATGATGTCGGACGATTTCGTTTGTGTTTAAAACACGATATGAATCGGCTGGCGTACAAGCATGATGAGGTTCTGCATGTTTTATCTACTTTAATTAACAGAGTTATCCACATATGTCGTTCTGTGGATAAGTTAGTTGATAAAGTGTTTTTAGCTTGACTTTTTGCGATGGAGAAGAAAGATCTTTTCGCTGAAGGAAAGTCGAAATAATAGCGAAATATTGATTAAGCCTTTGTTAATTAAGAGAAAAATAAGTTTTTTGTCGGATCGGATACGTTAAAATACGATCATTAACTGGTATTTTTTTGATCCTAGTCATTTCTCCAAGCTGTGTTTAACTTTTTTCTGCTAGCTTGTTTTTCTTGAATCTCAAATTTTTTTCCACATTACAAAATTGAGAACAAGGTCATGAATTGAACATGTAAAAGTGCTTTCAATCTCTTGCATATAGACTACGCACTATGCGTCTCTTGGTAGCCCCTTCTCGACGATTCTTATTAAGCGCTGCTTTTTCGTCTCTGTAGATGCTTTATTCTCAATGGGGAGTTGATTCAGTTGCTCGGCCAAAGCCCATTTGATGTGTTCATCAAGTAATTTATTTTCACCTTGTCGACTTTCTAACGCATCAATGACTCGTTGACTGTATTCTGCATTACCAAGTGCGACAGCAATATTACGCAGCCACTGTATATGACCAATGCGACGAATAGCGGAGCCTTCCATATTTTTTAGAAAAGTCGCTTCATCCCAGTTAAACATGTCAACGAGATCCGGGTTTTTGAAACTATCGCGACGATGGAAATCACTCTGCTCCGTTATGTCGGCGTAGCGATTCCATGGGCAAACCAATTGGCAGTCATCACAGCCATAAATGCGGTTACCCATTGGCTTGCGAAACTCTTCAGGGATCACGCCATCGAACTCGATGGTGAGGTAAGAGATGCAGCGTCTAGCATCGACAACTTTGTCTTCAACGATGGCTTGTGTTGGGCATGAGGTAATGCATGCTTTGCATTTACCGCACTGATCAACGCTTGGCTCGTCAACGGGAAGTGGCAAGTCGATAAGTAACTCGCCTAAAAAGAACCACGAGCCACAGTCCTGATCTAAAATCAGGGAATGTTTCCCTGTCCAGCCTAAGCCTGCTTTTTGGGCGAGTGGTCGCTCCAATATTGGTGCGGAGTCGACGAAAGGTCGGTAACCATACTGACCAACTTCTTGTTCAATAAGTTTGCCAAGTTTATTCAGTTGTTTTCTGACGAGCTTGTGATAATCACGCCCTAATGCATAGCGACTAATATAGGCATGATTTTTATTCGCTAGGTTTGAAGCGAATTGTGCTTCTGGTGGTAGGTAGTCCATCCGAACGCTGATCACACGAACGGTTCCCGGGAGTAGCTCATTGGGTCTAGCTCGCATCATACCGTGACGAGCCATCCAGTCCATTGAGCCGTGATAACCTGCATCGAGCCACTTTTGCAGTGCGGCTTCATGCTCACTCAGATCAACGTCGCAGATCCCAACTTTTTGGAAGCCGAGCTCTTTTCCCCAAATTTTGATTTGTTGTGCGAGTTGTTCGTAGTTCATGCTAACCACCGGAATAAAAGGGGGGCGGATCTTAACGGATCTCTGGCTTTGGTGCTACCCAGTTAGGGACGTTTTTGATGCTGTGAATACTGCTTATTGAAGTCATTTGCATATATTCTAAATCTAGGTCGATACTAAGGTGATTAAGATACCGTTCCTTGGATACTTTTTTCGCACATATGACATTTGAAAGCTTGTCTCTCAAAACCAACACGGTTTACTATTCCTGTTCTTTTGATTTTTATATAGTCAACGATCATTAGTTAGAGAAGCATCAATGAGCACGAAACAATTCAATTTAAAAGATGAGCACGAAACGGTTGCACTAGGTACCGCTCTGGCTCACCTTTGTTCGCAACAAACCACAATTTATCTGCATGGTGATTTGGGTGCAGGTAAAACAACCTTTAGTCGTGGTTTTGTCCGTGCTCTTGGCCATCAAGGTAACGTGAAAAGCCCAACTTATACTCTAGTCGAACCGTATCAGTTGGATCAGTGGCAAGTGTACCATTTCGATCTTTATCGTCTTGCGGATCCTGAAGAGCTTGAGTTCATGGGGATTCGAGATTACTTCACAGATGATGCAATTTGCTTGGTTGAATGGCCTGAAAAAGGGCATGGTTTGTTGCCACAACCGGATCTTGATGTGAACATTCGCTACCAAGGTGAGCAGCGTGTAGCCGAACTAACAGCTAATAATGATTATGGTGTGCAGTTACTCAGTCGATTGGAGCTATGTTGAGTTTTTCAAATTTTAGAGTAGTGGCGACGTTTGTCGCCACTTTTCTCCTTCTCATCCCCAATTTAGCATTTGCTAACGTCGTTAAGAGTTTTCGAGTTTGGCCTTCTCCTGATGAAACGCGTGTTGTCATCGATTTAGGCTCGGAAGCTGACTATTCCTATTTCTCTTTATCCGGACCGGATCGTCTTGTCGTGGATTTAAAAAGCACGACCATGCAGGCCAAACTGCCTGTTACTGTTACGGACAGCCCGGTTTTAAAGCTAGTTCGAAAAAGCTCTCCGCCAGAGAAGGGCACCTATCGTTTGGTGTTTGAACTGAAAAAGAGCGTTCAAGCGGAATTGTTTAAATTAAGCCCAACACCTGGCGGGCAATATGGTCACCGTTTGGTGATTGACCTGCCGCACGGTAAGAAAGCATCGACTTCAGCTTCTAAACCGAGCAAGCCAGCGGCGACCAGTAAAGACATGAGTTCAGTACAAAGAGCTCAAGAAGTCTTGATCGTTATCGACCCTGGTCACGGTGGTGAAGATCCTGGCTCTATTGGCCCTTCACGCCGTAAGTACGAGAAAGACGCGGTATTGAGTATCTCAAGAAAAATTGCTGCTCAGCTCGATGCTACGCCTGGGATTAAAACGCGTATGACACGTACCGGAGATTACTTTGTGAATCTAAACCGTCGTGTAGCCATTGCCCGTGAAAATGATGCTCACTTACTGATTTCCATTCACGCTGATGCGTTTACCTCACCGAAGCCTCGCGGAGGTTCGGTTTTCGTGCTGAATACCCGTCGTGCAAATACTGAAATTGCTCGCTGGGTTGAGAACCATGAGAAACAATCTGAAATATTAGGTGGTTCGGGTAATGCGTTCTTCACTAAGACCAAAGATCGTAACGTGAACCAAACTTTGTTGGACTTGCAGTTTAGTCATTCACAAAAAGAAGGGTATAAGCTGGCAACAGAAATCCTTGGTGAGATGGGACGTGTTGCGCACCTGCATAACACCAAACCGATTAATACTAGCCTTGCTGTTTTACGCTCTCCGCAGATTCCGTCTGTATTAGTGGAAACGGGCTTTATTTCTAACCCAACAGAAGAGCGGTTGCTGTTTCAACGAGCGCACCAAGATAAGTTAGCTCAGGCGATCACTAAGGCGGTCGTTAAGTACTTAAAAGATAATCCACCAGAGGGTACGGTATTCTCGCCTTCAGCGAAGCCAATAGTGCATACCGTAAAACGTGGCGAGTCGTTATCGGTGATTGCGAATAAATATGGGCTTAGCTCTAAAGCGCTGATGTCGGCAAACAACTTGAAGTCGACTGGATTAGCAATTGGTCAGAAGCTCAAAATCCCTTCTGCTGGCACGATTAAAGTACCAAGTAAACCGATTACTGTTGAGACAGAAACCATCATTCATAAGGTTAAGTCAGGTGAGTTCTTAGGTAAGATCGCGAGTCACTATAAAGTGAAGGTTTCAGATATCCGCCGTGAGAACAACCTGAAGTCAGATACCTTGTGGGTAGGACAAAAGTTGAAGATAACCGTCGCTGTCAAAGATAAGCCGATCCGTAAGCACAAAGTTTCTCGAGGTGAATACCTTGGTAAAATAGCGTCCAAATACGGCGTCAGCGTTTCGAGCATTCGTAAAGCGAACAACTTACGCTCTGATCAGCTGGCGGTTGGGCAAGTTCTTATCATTCCAAACAAGTAGGTGAGCTTTTAACTCATTATGACGATTAAAATTTTGCCAGCTAGACTTGCAAACCAAATCGCAGCAGGGGAAGTGGTCGAAAGACCCGCCTCTGTGATTAAAGAACTGGTTGAAAATAGTCTTGATTCTGGCGCAACTCGAATCGATATCGATATCGAGAAAGGAGGCGCAAAGCTGATTCGTGTTCGTGATAACGGCAAAGGTATCGCGAAAGATGAACTCGGCTTAGCGCTCAGTCGTCATGCTACATCTAAGATACATACCTTGGATGATCTTGAAGCCATCATGAGTCTAGGTTTTCGCGGAGAAGCGTTAGCCAGTATTAGCTCAGTCTCGCGTTTGACGCTCACATCGCGTCCTGCGGCACAAGAAGAAGCCTGGAGTGCCTACTCCGAAGGGCGTGATATGCAGGTGAAGCTTAAGCCTGCAGCGCACCCGATTGGTACGACTGTTGAGGTGTTGGATTTATTTTTTAATACTCCCGCGCGTCGCAAATTTCTGCGTACCGAGAAAACCGAATTTGCTCATATTGATGAGTTATTGAAACGCATTGCGTTAAGCCGCTTTGATGTCACCATCAATGTGCGCCATAACGGCAAGATCATTCGTCAATATCGTGCGGCGAAAAATCAGCTTCAAACCGAAAAACGTATTGCAGCTGTCTGCGGTAATGCGTTTGTGCGGCATATGCTCAGAATCGAGCTTGAGCATCAAGGATTAAAGCTACATGGTTGGATTACCACTCCAGAGGGAGCAAGGCAGCAAAGCGATTTACAGTATTGCTATGTGAATGGCCGAATGATGCGTGACAAATTAATCAATCACGCGATTCGTCAAAGCTATGAAATGAGCTTAAAGCCAGATCAGTTCGCTGCCTATGTGCTCTTTATTGAGTTAGACCCGCACCAGGTAGATGTGAATGTTCACCCCGCTAAGCATGAAGTGCGCTTTCACCAAGCTCGCTTAGTGCATGATTTCATCTATCAAGCTTTGGCGGATGCACTTGCGCAAAGCGCCGTGATTGATAAACCACAGGTTAATGAATCGGCATTTCATCGTGTGGAACCGAATGAGTCCGAAGAGGTTGAGCATTCGCCTGCGCCTGAAACAGTGCAAAGACCGACCTCTTCACCAGTTCCAGAGCGTGTTTATCAAGCGATAGAAAGTGCACCGGCTTATCCTGGACGCAGTGATTATGAAGTCAAACCTCGCGATCGCAGTCCTAGGGATACTTCCGTGCGAGAAGCTCGCGTTGCGGACTCGTTCAAGCGTACTGATTGGGTGGAATCCAAACCCGCACCAAAGCCAAGTCACAGTAAAGAGCGCCACGTAGAACCAGCGCCAACTAAACAAGAAGTACGCGCTTATCACGAGCTGTTGAAAACGCCAGAGTTTGAGTCTCAACCCGTAACGCCGATAGTGCCCCAAAAGGCAACTTCGCATGCATCACTTCCATCGATTAATGCATTAGGCAAAGCGCTAGTGATGGTCGATGAGCAATTTGTTTTGATGAGCAGTGACAGTGGGGCGGCGTTAGTCTCGTTACCTAGAGCGGAATTTTATCGTGTAAAAGGGCAGCTCACTCCAAGCGATGGCGCGCTTAAAGCACAGCCTCTACTCGTTCCTCTATCTATTAAGTTAGAGGCCGAGTTAGTGAAGCTGGCTCAAGATTATCAACAAGATTTGGCGTTACTTGGCATTCAATTGAAAGCGAGAAATGAGCAAGCCTTAATGGTGATGGGCGTTCCCGCGCCGCTACGTCAACAAAACTTACAAAATCTAGTACCAGATCTGTTATCTTACGCGCAATCTCGTGTGAAGGAAGGTATAGCAACGGCTCAGATGCTGTCTGAGTTGATAGATTGGCTCGCATTGCAGGTCACGACAGTGAAGAGTCATTATACTTTTTCTGAAGCAATTCAAATTATTGCGGAACTTGAACAGCTAAGAGATGGTCAATTGCCATTAGAAGATACAAAATTTGTATCCGCTGTTGATTTCTCTGCCACGATAGCCAAATTAAAACCATGACAGATAAACTACCTTTGGCGCTATTTTTAATGGGGCCAACAGCATCAGGCAAAACTGAGTTGGCGATTCGTCTTCGTCAAAAGTTCCCGGTTGAGATCATCAGTGTTGATTCTGCTTTGATCTATAAAGGGATGGATATCGGTACGGCGAAACCGGATGAAAAAGAGTTAAGTTTAGCGCCTCATCGCTTGATTGATATTTTGGATCCGAGCGAATCTTACTCTGTAGCCGACTTTCGTCGTGATGCATTGAAAGCGATGGATGATATTGTTGCAGAAGGAAAAATTCCACTCTTAGTGGGTGGGACAATGCTGTATTATAAGGCGCTACTTGAAGGTTTATCCCCACTTCCTGCTGCAAATCCTGAAATTCGTCAGCAAATTGAACAAGAAGCATTGACTAAAGGTTGGTCAGTGTTGCACGATGAACTCAAAGAGGTTGATCCTGTGTCAGCAGCGAGAATCCATCCCAATGATCCCCAACGTTTATCTCGGGCATTGGAAGTTTTTCGTATTTCAGGTAAAACTTTGACTGAATTGACTCAAACGAAAGGTGAAAGCCTGCCATACCGAGTCAAGCAGTTTGCAATAGCTCCCAAGGATAGGGCAGAACTTCACCGTCGAATTGAACTTCGTTTCGAAAAGATGATGGAAGCGGGCTTTGAAGAAGAAATGAAAGCGCTACATTCGCGAAAAGATCTTCACCCCGATCTTCCTTCCATACGATGCGTCGGTTACCGACAGATGTGGGAGTATTTAGATGGGGAGTGTACACGTGACGAAGCAGTATTTCGTGGCGTATGCGCGACTCGTCAATTGGCCAAGCGTCAAATCACCTGGTTACGCAGCTGGGATGACTTAACTTGGTTGGATAGCGAGAACATTGAACAGGCATTAGAAACGATGTCGGAAGCAATAGCATCTGATTGACATAGCTGTGTATAATGTGATCGTTTTTGCGTGAACGCACTCTCAAAGGATCTGTTGTTGGCGGTTTTTATACTATGCTGCTAATTACTTAGAGTGCATTTTTGATTCGTTTAGCTCAGATGCAAAAGCAGTATCTTTTGCATTGCACCACTAGCTAAATAATTACAACTACAAATTAAATAAGGAAAATAAAATGGCTAAGGGGCAATCTCTACAAGACCCATTTCTAAACGCGCTACGTCGTGAGCGTATCCCGGTATCTATCTACCTTGTGAATGGTATTAAACTACAAGGTCAGATCGAATCGTTCGATCAATTTGTGATCTTGCTGAAGAATACTGTTAACCAAATGGTGTACAAGCACGCGATCTCAACAGTTGTGCCGGCTCGTCCAGTGAGCCATCACAGCGGTGAACGTCCACAAGGTGAGCGTCCACAAGAGAAATCAGAAGATTAATTCTTCATCGAGTATTTTTAAAATAAGGAGTTGATTGCTTGTTTGACCGTTATGAATCCGGTGAGCGAGCCGTACTTGTTCATATCAACTTCACGCAAGAAGGTGAATGGGAAGATCTGGCTGAGTTCGAAATGCTGGTTTCTTCTGCTGGGGTAGAGGCGCTACAAGTGGTAACTGGTAGTCGTCAATCCCCACACCCGAAATACTATGTCGGAGAGGGTAAGGCCCAAGAGATTGCTACTGCGGTACAGTCGACAGGTGCCGAAATTGTGATTTTTAATCACTCCCTCTCTCCTGCCCAAGAACGTAACCTCGAAGCACTGTGCCAATGTCGAGTTCTCGACCGCACTGGTCTTATTCTCGATATCTTTGCTCAACGAGCTCGAACACACGAAGGTAAGCTACAGGTAGAGCTGGCTCAACTTCGTCATATCTCTACTCGTTTGATTCGTGGTTGGACGCACCTTGAAAGGCAGAAAGGGGGGATCGGTTTACGTGGCCCGGGTGAAACCCAGCTGGAAACCGACCGTCGCTTATTGCGTGACAGAATCAAAGCCATCCTGCGACGCTTAGACAAAGTAGCGAAGCAGCGTGAACAAGGGCGCCGCGCCCGAAATCGAGCTGAAATCCCAACGGTTTCACTTGTGGGTTACACCAACGCGGGTAAGTCGACACTCTTCAACCGTATTACAGAAGCTGGCGTATATGCCGCTGATCAACTATTTGCTACTTTGGACCCGACTTTACGTAAGATAGAGTTAGCAGATGTTGGGCCTGCCATTTTGGCTGACACGGTTGGTTTTATTCGACATTTGCCTCACGACTTGGTTGCGGCCTTCAAGGCAACCTTGCAGGAAACGCAAGAAGCTGACATTTTGTTACATGTTGTTGATGCCAGTGATGAGCGTTTTCGTGAGAATATTCAAGCTGTTCATGAAGTACTAGAAGAGATCGATGCACATGAAGTGCCGACTCTGGTTGTCATGAACAAAATCGACAATCTAGATTCGCAGAAACCACGTATAGAACGAGACGAGGAAGGCGTACCTCGCGCAGTTTGGGTTTCAGCAATGGATGGGTTGGGCATTGATGTCCTGTTTGAGGCTCTGACGGAACGTCTGGCGTCACAAATGGTCGAGCATCAGTTGCGAATTCCTCCACAGTATCAAGGACGATTCCGTAGTACCTTCTTCCAAATGAAGTGTATTCAACGTGAGGAATATGACCAGGATGGTAACTTGTTGATCGATATTCGAATGCAGCAAGTAGATTGGTCTAGACTTGAAAAAAGAGAAGGGGCAGTTTTGACTGGCTTTATAGTCACTTAAAGGACTGCTACAGTATAACGTCATATCAAATGATGGAGCTTTCTAATGGCGTGGAATGAGCCTGGAAATAACAACGGCAACAATGGCCGCGATAATGACCCTTGGGGTAATAATAATCGTGGTGGCCAGCGTCCTGGTGGCCGAGATCAAGGTCCGCCAGATTTAGATGAAGTGTTCAATAAACTGAGTCAAAAACTGGGTGGCAAGTTTGGTAAAAAAGGCGGCGGTGGTTCTCCAATCGGCGGCGGTGGTGGTAGTGCAATTGGCTTTGGCGTGATTGCTCTTATTGCTGTTGCAGTTTGGTTCTTCGCTGGTTTTTACACCATCGGTGAAGCAGAGCGTGGTGTTGTGCTGCGTTTAGGTAAATACGATCGTATCGTAGACCCAGGTCTTAACTGGCGCCCTCGTTTTATTGATGAATACGAAGCGGTAAATGTACAAGCGATTCGTTCACTACGTGCATCTGGTCTAATGCTGACTAAAGATGAAAACGTCGTAACAGTCGCGATGGATGTTCAGTACCGAGTGACTGACCCGTACAAATACTTGTACCGTGTAACCAATGCGGACGATAGCTTGCGTCAAGCAACGGATTCTGCACTACGTGCAGTAATTGGTGACTCATTGATGGATAGCATTCTAACCAGTGGTCGTCAGCAAATTCGTCAAACTACGCAAGAAACACTGAACCAAATCATTGATAGCTATGATATGGGTCTGGTACTTGTTGACGTAAACTTCCAGTCTGCGCGTCCACCAGAGCAAGTGAAAGATGCGTTTGATGATGCAATCGCAGCTCGTGAGGATGAAGAGCGTTTCATCCGTGAAGCTGAAGCATACAAGAACGAAATCTTGCCGAAGGCAACGGGTCGTGCTGAACGTTTGAAGAAAGAAGCGCAAGGTTACAATGAACGTGTCACTAACGAGGCTCTTGGTCAGGTAGCACAGTTCGAAAAACTACTACCAGAATACCAAGCGGCACCAGGTGTAACGCGTGACCGTCTGTACATCGACGCAATGGAAGAAGTGTACTCAAGCACTTCGAAAGTGTTGATTGACTCTGAATCAAGCGGCAATCTTCTGTACCTTCCAATCGATAAGTTGGCGGGCCAAGAAGGTCAGGCAGACACAAAACGTAAATCGAAGTCATCTTCAACCTACGATCAAATTCAACTGGAGTCTGAGCGTACACAAGAAGACACTTCGAACACGCAGTCTCGTTCAACAGGTTCACGTCAAGGGAGATACTAAGAATGCGTAAGTTAATGATCCCTGTATTGGTAATCGCACTGGCATTAATGTTGATGTCTTTGTTTGTGATTCCTGAAGGTGAGCGCGGTATCGTGGTTCGATTTGGTCGTGTTCTTAAAGACAACAACGACATCACTCGAATTTACGAGCCTGGTTTGCATTTCAAGATGCCTCTGTTTGACCGTGTGAAACAACTTGATGCACGTATCCAAACGATGGATGGCCGTGCAGACCGTTTCGTAACGTCTGAGAAAAAAGACGTTATTATTGATACCTACGTGAAGTGGCGTATTGAAGACTTTGGTCGTTACTACCTAGCGACAGGCGGTGGTAATTCGCTAACGGCGGAGGCACTACTTGAGCGTAAAGTAACGGATGTGCTTCGTTCTGAAATCGGTGCTCGTGAAATCAAACAGATTGTATCTGGTCCACGTAACGATGATGTACTACCAGAAGATGCAAGTGCAGATGTTGTCGCAACTGAAGCGGCACGTGAAGCGCTTGAGATTGATGGTGAACGTGACCTAATTATGTCTGAAGTGTTGAAAGACACGCGTGAAAGCGCGATGAAAGACTTGGGTGTTCGTGTTGTTGATTTCCGCATGAAGAAAATCAACCTGCCTGATGAAATCAGTGAGTCTATCTACCGTCGTATGCGTGCAGAGCGTGAGTCTGTAGCTCGTAAGCACCGTTCTCAAGGTCGTGAGAAAGCGGAAGTTATTCGTGCTCAAGCTGAGCTAGAAGTGGCAACCATTCTAGCTGAAGCTGATAAGACTGCTCGTGTAACACGAGGTGAAGCGGATGCAGAAGCAGCGAAGATTTATGCTGAAGCATACAACAAAGACCCTGAATTCTTTAGCTTCCTACGTTCGCTACGTGCGTATGAGAAGTCCTTCAGCTCTAAGAGCGATATCCTGGTACTTGATCCGAAGAGTGAGTTCTTCCAATACATGAACCAGTCGAAGGGCGGCATGGAGAAATAATCTCAGCGTCAAATGAAACAAAAGGCTCCTTAGGGAGCCTTTTTTGTATCTGATGCTAAGTGCTAGCTCATCATTATGGCGATTACGGCTCCAGCAACTACTAGGCAGCCACCGATGCGTCGTAGCTGATTGTTGGGCTGTTCACTTAATTGAGCCACCATATTCCGCCAACCGTTTGGAGCAATGAGTGGTCCAATGCCTTCCACGATCAAGACGAGCCCAATCGCCAACCATATGGATTCAGACATACCGCTTTCCAGTCGAATAAAGAAAACTAAATACTATCAGTGATATGCTGATTTCAAAATGAGCAAAGCAGCAAGATGACATTCTGGTAGCAACTCTGTGAACAAAAAATGACTGCAAGAAGCGTGATTCGGTGCTAGAATCCATTTTTAACTAGCAATCAGACTTGGAAAGATGGGAAATAACGTAGTCGTTCTAGGCACCCAATGGGGTGACGAAGGTAAAGGTAAAATCGTAGACCTTTTAACTGAAGATGCAAAATACGTGGTACGCTACCAAGGCGGTCACAACGCAGGTCATACTCTCGTAATTGACGGTGAAAAAACCGTTCTTCACTTAATTCCATCAGGTATCCTTCGCGATAACGTAAAATGTGTTATCGGTAACGGTGTTGTACTATCACCTGAAGCTCTACTTAAAGAAATGAAACCTCTTGAAGAGCGTGGTATTCCAGTACGCGAGCGTCTTTTCATTTCTGAAGCGTGTCCTCTAATTCTTCCTTACCACGTTGCAATGGACCAAGCTCGCGAAATCGCTCGCGGTAAAAAAGCTATCGGTACAACGGGTCGTGGTATCGGTCCAGCATACGAAGATAAAGTTGCTCGTCGCGGTCTACGCGTTGGCGACCTATTCGATATGGAATCGTTCGCTGAGAAGCTAAAAGAAGTCATGGAGTTCCATAACTTCCAACTAGTTAACTTCTACAAAGCTGAACCAGTAAGCTACGAAGCTGTGCTTGAAGAAGCAAAAGGCTACGCAGAGCTACTTACTTCAATGGTTATCGACGTAACTGACGAACTAGACGCAGCACGTAAGCGCGGCGATAAGATCATGTTCGAAGGTGCACAAGGTACGCTACTTGATATCGACCACGGTACTTACCCATACGTAACGTCTTCTAACACGACTGCTGGTGGTGTTGCTGCAGGTTCTGGTTTTGGTCCTCGTCACATCGGTTACATCTTGGGTATCGCGAAAGCGTACTGTACTCGCGTTGGTGCAGGTCCATTCCCGACAGAACTATACGATGGTCTAGATAAGCAAGATCCAATTGGTAAGCACTTAGGTGAAGTTGGCCACGAGTTCGGTGCAACAACTGGTCGTCTACGTCGTACAGGTTGGTTCGATGCTGTTGCTATGCGTCGTGCGATCCAAATCAACTCTGTATCTGGTTTCTGTCTAACTAAACTAGACGTACTAGATGGTCTAGAAGAGCTAAAAATCTGTACTGGTTACAAGATGGAAGATGGCTCTGTGCTAGAAGTTTCTCCGATGGCTGCTGAAGCATTCGAAAAAGCAACGCCAATCTACGAAACAATGCCTGGTTGGTCTGAGAACACATTCGGTGCTAAAGCGCTAGAAGATCTACCACAAGCGGCTCTTAACTACATCAAGCGTATTGAAGAGCTAACAGGTGTGCCTGTAGATATCATTTCAACAGGTCCTGACCGCAACGAAACTATCATCAAGGTTCATCCATTCGAAGCTTAATTGATAGTCGTTAAAGATTGCAAAAGCCGACCTTCTGGTCGGCTTTTTTGTATCTGAACAAAAAACGGCAGTGATTCTCATATGGCAAATTTTTGCCGCTGAGTCTAAGTCAGAGGCAAAAATTGTCTAAAGCTTAGCTGGTTTTTGCCGATAAGGTTATCAAGCAGAGGAGATCCTTCATCGATCTTTGGTTTCTTAGATACCTTAAAGAGTACGTTTATGAAGTTACGAACAGTGGCTGCTTCACTGTTATTGACCTTGGTAGCTACCACAGCGAAAGCCAATGTTGCTGATGTGGGGGCGCCAGTTCCTATCTACACCGAAGCAGAGCTGATAAAGCTTATTGAGCAAAATAAGCACTTACAACGTGTGCGCGCTGATAACTGCCAGTTGGTGGAGGATATCGTTGCTCGTGCGACTCGAATTAACTTACCCGCTTATGAATTTCTATACGGCGACATGTTGGCGTGGGGTGTGTGTGTCGAGCAAGATGTCGAACTGGGCCTTTACTACATCGAAAATGCAGCACATCAGGGATTACCTGCCGCGCTAGAGCAGATTGGTCGATACTATTCGCGTGGCACTTTAGTGCAGCAAGATAAAGAACGAGCGATTCCTTACTTGCGAGAAGCCGCCTCAATGGGAAACCTAAATGCGCGTATTCATTTAGCCGAATTACTCCTGCGTGATTACGGCAGCCCACTTGATTACGA
The DNA here is from genome assembly GCF_024181935.1 of Vibrio sp. Y51_MX_L26. Lineage (NCBI taxonomy): Bacteria > Pseudomonadati > Pseudomonadota > Gammaproteobacteria > Vibrionales > Vibrionaceae > Vibrio > Vibrio sp. Y51_MX_L26. Next base: position 35,254 of record NZ_JAMZAS010000014.1, on the reverse strand, counting down.
AGATGCGTATCGTTGGCTATATAATTCTGTCACAGCAGATAAGCGGCAGCATAAGCGCATCACTGTATTGAGAAATGGCCTCGAGCAGCGCATGCCACAAAACGTTATTGCTCGAGCTAAAAGGCGAGACACCTTTTGGTAACGTCCTATCAAGGCGAGACACCTTTTGGTAACGTCCTATCAAGGCAAACAACTTCATACAACAAAGCCCACATAATGTGGGCTTTGTTGTTTTCCCGAAGAGTAATCTTGAGCGATTAAACGACTTTGTGTGGACCGAAGCATTCGTAATGGAATTGCTCTTGTGGTACGCCAAGTTCTAATAGTTGTTTCGCTACGTGCTGCATGAACCCGACAGGGCCACAGAAGTACACCTGCACGTTATCTTGCTTTAATGCGGCTTCAATTTCATACAGATTGACAAAACCCGTGAAGTGGAAGTCTTCACCTAACTTGTCTTCTGCCGTTGGGTGGTTATACCAAACGAGCGCGTTCATGTTTTCTTTTTCTGCAACGAGCTGGTTCACGTGTTGCTTGAAAGCATGCTGTTGGCCATTTTCTGTTGCATGAACCCAAGTTACAGGTGCTTGATGTGCTGAGAGACTTTCTAGCATGGACAGCGTTGGCGTCAGTCCCACACCAGCAGAAATTAGAACAACGGGTGTTTGTGGTTCGGCATCCATAAAGAAATCACCGGCAGGGGCGGCAAGCTGCACTTTTTCGCCAATGTTCAGGCTATCGTGCAGGAAGTTCGATACTTTTCCGCCTTCTTCACGTTTTACCGAGATACGGTAAGTGTTCTCTTGAACCGCAGAAGATAGGCTATATTGGCGAATTTCTTGGTTTTCTAGCTGATCACTGTTGATATAGATGCCAAGATATTGTCCTGGTTTATAAGGTGCTACTTTTTGGCCGTCGGTTGGCTTAAACACAAAGCTGCAAATGTGCTCGCTCTCGATTTGTTTATCGACTAACTCAAATTCGCGTAGACCGCGCCAACCGCCTTCTAAAGCTTCATTTTGTTGGTAAATTTGTTCTTCGCGCTGAATAAATACATTCGCAAGTACGCCGTAAGCCTCAGCCCAAGCATCCAACACTTCCTGACCTGGATTAAACAACTCATCAATCGTCGCAAGTAAGTGTTTACCAACGATTTGGTACTGATCTTCTGTGATCAAAAAGCTCGTGTGTTTATGCGCAATTTTTTCTACTGCGCCAAGTAGGGCTGGCAAATTTTCAATATTGGCAGCATAGGCGCAGATGGCGTTGAATAGCGCTTCACGCTGATCGCCGTTACGCTGGTTACTCATGTTAAAAATATCTTTCAACTCAGGGTTATGAGTAAACATACGTTCATAAAAGTGCGCGGTCAGTTTTGGTCCCGTTTCGGCGATAAGTGGTGCGGTCGCTTTGACGATCTCGATGGTTTGATTGCTGAGCATATGGGCTTCCTACTTTAAGTTGTATTTATAATGCATGTTTAAAGTTGTATCTCAAATGTATCTTTCGATCAAGAAAAGATTTACACTTTTATCGATAGCTCAAGTTTGGCGTTTTAGTGTCACCAGCGAGTTATTGAGTCGCACTTTGGGAGAGAATATGCAGTTAACGAGCTTTACTGATTATGCGTTGAGAACCTTAATTTTCTTGGCTTCGTTGCCGGAAGATGAGTTAACTAATATCACTGAAGTGACGGATTTATTTGGTGTGTCACGTAACCATATGGTCAAAGTTATCAACCGTTTAGGGCAACTAGGTTATGTCCACACCGTGCGTGGAAAAAACGGTGGTATTCGACTGATGAAACCTGCTTCTGAAATCACAGTAGGTGGTGTCGTGCGAGATTTAGAGCCGTTAGATTTGGTCAATTGCGGCGTAGATTTTTGCCATATTACCCCTGCCTGTCGCCTCAAAGATAAATTGGCAAAAGCAAAAAGTGCCTTCTTGGCGGAGCTAGATGATTGCACGATCGAATCCTTGCTGAGCGACAATTCTGAGTTGTTGATCTTACTGGCTCGTCCTTAACTCATTTGCACGTCTAGAGTCGATCTCGATCATTCTTTTTTCAAAGCAATTCTGTAGCTTATCGAGAGACTCAGATATACTAGCCATATACCTTCCTTGCTAGATAGGCGTGCCTATGTCAGACAATATTCCAAACGATCCTTTTGCAGATCGTGAATCCAAAAACTACGAAAATCCAATTCCAAGCCGAGAGTTTATCATCGAGTTTCTAGAGCAAGCGGGCGTTCCAATGAATCGCAATGACTTGTTTGAGGCACTAAAGCTTGAGGGCGAAGAGCAATACGAAGGGTTGCGTCGTCGGCTACGTGCGATGGAGCGAGATGGTCAACTGGTGTTTACCCGCCGTCAGTGCTACGCATTGCCTGAAAAACTTGAAATGGTGAAAGGTTACGTGATTGGTCATCGTGATGGCCACGGTTGGGTGCGTCCAGAAGGCAGCGTCGGCAAGGATGATGATATTCTGTTACCGCACCATCAAATGAAGAACATCATCCACGGTGACTTTGTTTTAGTGCAACCTACAGACAACAGCAAGCGCGGTCGTCGTGAAGGGCGCTTGGTTCGAGTGTTAGAGGAGCGTAATGATCAAATCGTCGGTCGTTTCTTCCTCGAATATGGTTATTCCTATGTTGTCCCTGATGACTCGCGTATCAGCCAAGATATTTTGATCCCAAATGAGCACAAAGCAGGTGCACGCATGGGTAACGTGGTCGTGATTGAAATTACTGATCGTGGCTCACGCTCACGTGGCATGATGGGTAAAGTGGTTGAAGTACTTGGTGAAAACATGGCACCAGGTATGGAAACGCAAATTGCGATTCGTACACACCAAATCCCTCACGAGTGGCCAGAGGCCGTCGATAAACAAATCGAAAACTTAGGCGAAGAAGTACCAGAAGAAGCCAAAGTTGGTCGTGTGGATTTACGTGAGTTACCACTTGTGACCATTGACGGCGAAGACGCACGAGACTTTGATGATGCTGTTTACTGTGAGAAGAACAAAGAAGGTGGTTGGCGTTTATGGGTAGCGATTGCTGACGTCAGTTACTACGTTCGCCCTGAATCTGCGCTGGATAAAGAAGCCATCAACCGTGGTAACTCGGTGTACTTCCCATCGCAAGTAGTGCCAATGCTACCGGAAGTGCTATCAAATGGTTTGTGTTCACTTAACCCACAAGTTGATCGCTTGTGTATGGTGTGCGAAATGACCATCTCAGAGACGGGTAAACTATCGGGCTACAAGCACTACGAAGCCGTGATGAACTCGCACGCTCGTCTCACATATAGCAAAGTGAGCGCAATTCTAGAAGGGGATGAGGAACTACGTGAGCGTTACCAGCCGCTTGTTTCTCATCTAGAAGAGCTGCATAAGATGTACAAAGTGCTGAAAGAGGCACGAGATCAACGCGGTGCAATCGAATTTGAAACCGTTGAAACCAAATTTATCTTCAATGCGGAACGTAAAATCGAAAGCATTGAGCCAGTAATTCGTAATGACGCGCACAAGATCATCGAAGAATGTATGATTTTAGCCAACATTGCTTCGGCATCGCTGGTAGAAAAAGCGAAAGAGCCTGCGCTCTATCGTATCCACGAATCTCCAGGTGAATTACGCCTGCAAGGTTTCCGTGACTTCTTAAGTGAACTTGGTCTTGAGCTAAAAGGTGGTTTAGAGCCTTCACCAACGGACTATGCTGATCTCGCACGTCAAATCTCTGGGCGTCAAGATCAAGAGTTGATTCAGACCATGCTGCTACGCTCAATGAAGCAAGCGGTATACAACGCAGATAACGCAGGGCACTTTGGGTTGGCATTGAAACGCTATGCGCACTTTACGTCGCCAATTCGCCGTTACCCTGACTTGTTACTTCACCGTGCAATCAAGTATCTGATTGCTAAAGAAGAAGGTCGTAATCAAGATCGCTGGACACCAACTGGTGGCTACCATTACTCGTTTGACGACATGGATTTTTACGGCGAACAATGTTCGATGACAGAGCGCCGTGCTGATGATGCAACACGTGATGTTGCGGATTGGTTGAAGTGTGAATACATGCAAGATCACGTCGGTGACGAACTAGACGGCGTGATTGCTAATGTCACTAGCTTTGGCTTCTTTGTACGTTTAACGGATTTGCACATCGATGGTTTGGTGCATATTTCTACCCTTGCGAACGACTACTATCAATTTGACCCGATTGGTCAACGACTTATTGGTGAAAGTTTCGGTAACATCTATCGCTTAGGTGATGCAGTAAAAGTAAAAGTACTGGCTGTTAACCTCGATGATAAGCAAATTGACTTTGAATTGGTCGAAACAAGTCGTAAGCTACGCGGTGAAGGTAAGACTGCGAAGAAACGCGCAGCGGAAGCAAAACGCAAAGCGAAAGATAAAAAACGTGCTGCGACTCGCTCTTCATCGAAAGAAGGTGGCGCGCCTCGCGCAGTTCCTGCGATAGAGCCAACTAAGCGTCCAGAAGAAACGGGCGCAGTGAGTAAGCGCAATGGCCCCAAACGTGATGACGCCGAAGGCAAAAAGAAGCCTAAAGTGAAAAAAGCACGTAAAAAAAAGCCACACAGTAAGCCGAAGAAAACCAAGCGCACTAAAAAAGAGGCGTAGTAGGCTGAAGCGTCAGCTCAGTTCAAACTCGGCTGGCGCAGGCAATACGACCCGAACAACAGGTTAAACAATGAGTAACGAATTTATCTACGGCATTCACGCAGTGAAAGCGGTATTGGAGCGCGAACCAGAGCGTTTTATCGAGGCATACGTTTTAAAAGGTCGTCAAGATGATCGCCTAATGCCAATCCTAAATGATCTTCAGGTTTGTGGTGTCTCTATTCAACAAATGACGCGTAAAACTCTGGATGATAAAGCGCGTGGTGCAAATCACCAAGGCATCATTGCTCGCGTAAAACCAGCAAAACAACTGAACGAGAACGACATTGATGACATCTTAGCGCAGCATGAATCACCGCTACTGTTAGTGCTGGATGGTGTGACGGACCCGCACAACCTTGGTGCGTGTTTGCGTAACGCAGATGCGGCAGGCGCTGCGGCGATCATCGTACCGAAAGATCGTTCTGCACCAATGAATGCCACGGTAAGTAAAGTAGCATGTGGCGCTGCAGAGGTTGTGCCTTTGATTCGTGTAACCAACCTTGCACGTACAATGCGTACGCTACAGGAAAAAGGGATTTGGTTTGTGGGTACGGCTGGTGAAGCTACGCACGACATTTATCAAGCTAAGCTTACTGGTCCTCTTGCTATCGTGATGGGTGCTGAAGGTGATGGTATGCGTCGTCTTACTCGCGAAACCTGCGATGATTTAATTAAGATCCCTATGGCGGGCAGTGTATCAAGCTTGAACGTATCAGTGGCTTCTGGTATCTGTTTGTTTGAAGCGGTTCGTCAGCGTTTGGCTGCCCAAAAATAAGGCGAGCACACTAAGCGTCGCTGAGTGTGACACTGAGTGACATCAAGATTAAGCACACAGGATGGGGAACCATCCTGTGTTATTTTAGCTAGGGAATTTATGACCCAACAAGATATTAAATTGATTGCTTTTGATCTGGATGGAACACTGCTTGATAGCGTGCCAGATCTTGCCGTAGCGGCCGATCAAGCAGTTCAGGCGTTAGGCTATCCTTCTGTATCAGAAGAGCAGGTGCGTGATTACGTTGGTAATGGTGCAGATATATTGATTGGACGTGCATTAAGCCAAAGCATGACCATCAGCAGTGATTTGAGTGATGAGCTGCGTGCTAAAGCGCGTGAGCTGTTTGATGAATACTACAAGCAAAGCGGCCATAAGCTAAGTCACCTTTACCCAACAGTAAAAGAGACGCTTGAAGAGCTACACCAAGCTGGTTTTACGATGGCGATTGTGACGAACAAGCCCTCGAAATTCGTACCAGAAATTCTAGAGCAGCATGACATCGCCAAGTACTTCGTAGACGTATTAGGTGGTGACGCGTTTCCAGAGAAAAAACCAAACCCGGTGGCGCTGAACTGGCTAATGGAAAAGCACCAGGTAAAACCAGCAGAGATGCTGATGGTTGGTGATTCGAAAAACGATATCTTGGCGGCGAAAAATGCGGGTTGTGCTTCATTTGGTTTAACTTACGGTTATAACCATGGCGAGCCCATTTCAGCTTCGAACCCTGACGTAGTGGCGAACCGCCTCGCGGAATTACTGGAAGTCGTCGCTGTTTCTGCATAACGGCAACAAAAGATCTTCCAAAATACTTGTTAATGAGTACACTGAGTAAACCGTGCGCTAAAAGCCGCACGGTTTTTCATTTTAATTAGATTAAGAAGTCAAAGGAATCATTCTAATGAGCAAACCCATTGTATTGAGTGGTGTTCAACCGTCAGGTGAACTAAGTATCGGTAACTACTTGGGTGCTCTACGTCAATGGCAGCAGATGCAAGACGATTATGATTGCCAATACTGTGTAGTAGACCTTCATGCGATTACGGTTCGTCAGGATCCTAAAGCACTGCATGAAGCGACATTAGACGCACTGGCAATTTGTCTGGCAGTTGGTGTTGATCCGAAGAAGAGCACGCTATTTGTTCAGTCACACGTACCAGAGCATGCTCAACTTGGTTGGCTTCTTAACTGTTACACGCAAATGGGTGAGCTGAGCCGTATGACTCAGTTTAAAGACAAATCGGCACGTTACGCGAATGACGTAAACGTGGGTCTGTTTGATTACCCTGTGTTGATGGCAGCAGATATTTTGCTTTACGGCGCACACCAAGTACCAGTTGGTAGCGACCAGAAACAGCACCTTGAGTTAGCGCGTGATATCGCAACGCGTTTTAACAACATCTACTCACCAGAGAGTCCGATTTTTACCGTTCCTGAGCCGTACATTCCAACAGTCAATGCACGTGTGATGAGTCTTCAAGACGCGACGAAGAAAATGTCGAAGTCAGATGATAACCGTAAGAACGTGATTACTCTGCTTGAAGAGCCAAAGTCGATCATCAAGAAGATCAACAAGGCGCAAACAGACACCGAAACCCCACCAAGCATTCGCCATGATATCGAGAACAAAGCGGGTATCGCGAACCTAATGGGACTTTACTCTGCGGCGACAGGAATGAGCTTTGAAGATATCGAAGCCAAGTACAAAGGCGTAGAAATGTATGGTCCATTTAAGAAAGATGTTGGCGAGGCGGTTGTAGCAATGCTGGAGCCAATTCAAGCAGAATACCATCGTATTCGCGCTGATCGTGCTTACATGGATGAGGTAATGCAGCAAGGTGCAGAAAAAGCATCGGCTCGCGCCGCTGAAACGCTGAAGAAAGCATACAAAGCGGTAGGCTTTGTCGCTCGCCCATAGTTGCTAAGAATAGATTACAAAAAGCTCCACGTTAGTGGAGCTTTTTTTATGCTTTTTACTGGAATGGCGTGTCTTTCATGCAACGTTCCATATCGTAATATTCAACACGTCCTCGAGCACCTAAAAAGGCGGACTTCACCACCATACCTCTATCAATGAAGTAACTGAGCTGCACGCATGATATATCGTAGCTAAGTTCTTTAATTCTCGCTGGGATCCAGTAGGTTCCTGGTGTTCTTAGACGCTGGGTAAAAGTAATAACACCCTCGTCACTGACCTCTAACTCTTCAATTCCATCCAGCTCATTTTTGGCTGATTCGATGATGTTTTGATTCGCGGTAGGTTGAAGTGGCTCACTGGCGGTCAATTGACATCCCGTTATCAAGCCAAGTAAGAAGAGAGCTAGCACACTGCGTTGAATTTTTTTCATTTATCGTTCCTGGGTTTACTGCTAATGAGATCTTAATGTCTCGCGCAGGTGTTATATCTTTTGTGTATGAATTTGGCTAGTGAATAAGGAGAAGTTATTGAGCAAATGATGAAAATTTTGAAGTATAAGGGTCATGTGTAAGAAAAAGCCAAGCGAATAATAGGTGACTTAAGTTTAGACATGGCTATAAAAATGAAAATCACAGCTTTCTAAATTAGTGATTAATTATATTTTCATTTATAACAAAGTGAGCTTGGTTAATAAGCCACTTCACGAGCGATGTATTTTCTACTCCTTAACATGAAGTGAAAAAATAAACTGAGTAATTAATCTAAATTTTGATTTGTTTATCAATAGCGTCCTGTATTTATTACAAAAAATGTTTGAATGGGATGTTCTGGCATATTTTCTTACATTCACATGTGATTCATTTCACGGCTTTAATTGCTCATTCTTATTTATTTCATAAATAAACCTGATAGTAGACGCAAATGGTAGGCTCTGATCAGAGCTAAGTTTGCATTTACATAAATATCAGGTATGACAATGGACACGTTAATCAAACCCTCAATACTCGCACTAACCATCGCCAGTGCACTTAGCGCAAACGCGAACGCAGAGATTATTATTTCCCAGTATGTGGAAGGCGGCGCTTATAATAAAGCGGTCGAGATCGCCAATACAGGTGATACTGCGGTGACACTCACAGGCTATGAATTAGCAAAATCTTCGAATGGTGGCGGCTCGTGGGGCAGCACTCTTGATCTTAGTGACGTAACGTTACAAGCGAAGCAAGTGTATGTGCTTGCTCATGGCGATGCGAGCGAAGCAATAAAGGCGGTTGCGGATTACACTGATAAAAATGTAGCGAACTTTAACGGCGACGATCCGTTGGCACTTCTTAAAGATGGGGAAGTGCACGATATATTAGGTGTGATGGGGGACGTGGATTTCGCTAAAGACACCACGTTAGTTCGTAACAGTGATGCGCTTACACCTTCAACTACCTACCAATCCACTCAGTGGACAGCCTTACCTAAAGATAATATTGATGGTTTAGGGGAATTAAATACAACTGAGCCACCTGCGCCATTTGCTTGTGAAGTAGATGGACAAGAACCAGCCTTTACCACCATCCAAGAGATTCAAGGTGAAGGTGCTTCTTCTCCATTTATTGATGGCTACCCTTACATCACGACCGAAGATCACTTCGTAACTGGTGTGGTCAGTGCGGTAACAACAGGCTTAACTAAAGGCTTCTACCTGCAAGCACTTGAGAATGATGGCAACGACAAGACATCTGAAGGTTTGTTTATTCACACCGATGTTGCCGATACAGAGCTGAAAGCTGGTGATGTTGTTTGTGTGAAAGGGAAAGTACAAGAGTACTACAGCAACACTCAGCTTTCTTCTGATGCAAACAGTTATGTAAAAACAGGCACATCAAACGCCTCTTTGGTTACTCCGTTAACGATTAAGGAAGGGGAAACACTACGTGATGCACTAGAGCGTCATGAAGGTATGCAAGTTGAGCTCAGCTCGGCTAGCGAACTTTTCGTTACTCGTAACTTTTCTTACGATTATGACTCTCGACGCAACAACATGATGTTGTCTCATGAAGCACCGTTGTTTAAGCCGACTCAATTGCATGCAGCAGAGAGTGACGCTGCGGTTGCCCTTGCCAAAGAGAATGCGGCCAACCGTATTTACTTGGAATCGGATAGCAAAGCGCCAAATGGTCAAATCCCATATTTCCCAACGTTTGCACAAGATCTTGACCAAAATGGCTCTTCAGAGCAGCACATTCGCCTAGGCTCTCGTGTCGAAGGCCTGCAAGGTGTTGTGGCTTACAGCTACAACGAGTACCGCCTAATTGCGACCAATGAAGTTGATAGCAGCAACTTTGTCACGTCAGGTGATGACTTTGACGTTGCGCGTAAAGCGGCGCCAGCCATAGCCGATTCTGATTTACGAGTGGCGAGCTTTAACGTTCTTAACTACTTCACTTCGGTTGCTGACAGCGGGCACGACAACCCAACCGGGCAAAATCGTGGCGCAACAAACCTTGATGAGTTCTTGATCCAGCAAGCGAAAATCGTTTCAGCGATGAATAAGATGGACGCGGACATCATTGGCTTGATGGAAGTGGAAAACAACGGCTTTGGTGATGGCAGTGCTATCCAAAACTTGGTTGATGCTTTAAACGCTGAGATTGATGACGTGGAAGATCATTACACGTATGTCGAAATCGAAGAGCAAGATAAATACCAAGAGGAATACTTTGGCAGTGATGCGATCATGGTGGCGATCTTATATCGTGCTAACGCAGTAACACCAAAAGAAGCAGCAAAAGTCATTGTGACGCCAGAGCAACATATTGCAGAGAACACCATTACTCGTAAAGAGGGCACTGAAAGTAACCCTGCATACGACAAATATCAACGCCATAGCTTATTACAGACCTTTACAGTGAAAGAGACTGGCGAAGATCTTTCAGTGGTCGTGAACCACTTTAAATCGAAAGGTTCTGAATGTATTGAAGAGTGGATTGCTGGTGTAGAAGACTCAGAACCCGCGGATCTGCAAGGTAACTGCAACAACTTCCGTGTTTCTGCTGCGAAAGTCGTTGGTGAAGCGCTGAAAGATATTGATGGCGATGTGCTCGTCATGGGCGATTTGAACGCTTACGGCAAAGAAGATCCGTTACTTACCCTCACTGATTACTCACAAGAGAAATACGGCCGTGATATCTACACTGCCGCTTACACAACCATTGGTGGCGGTGAGCTTCAAGTAGAGAAAACCAAGATTGAAAAAGGCTACGGTCTGCACAATTTAAACACCTTGCTGCATGGCGCTGATACGTTCTCGTACACCTATTCAGGTGAGTTGGGGAACTTGGACCATGCATTGGCAAGCAGCAGTTTAGCGCAAAAAGTGGTGGCGATTGAAGATTGGCACATCAACTCTCTAGAAAGTAACTTGTTTGAATACAGCAGCAAATACACGGGTGACATGCCGAAGTACAAAGATGCGTTCTCAGCGTCTGATCATGATCCAGTGATTATTGCTATTGATTTGCCAGATGATGATATCGATTTACCGAAAGCGGGTGAAAACTTAGCTATTGATGTACGTCTACCACCAACTGCGGTTGCGGGCGATATTGTGACAGTGAACTTAACAGCATCCACACAAGCGGCCGCGACAAGCAGTGATGCAAAAGTTTACTCGGCTAGCCAAACCTTGACTCAAACTGACATTGACGCACGCAGCGTGAATATTGAGTTTGAACAAGCGCCAGAACAAGGTAATTACCAGTTAGAAGAGAAAGTGACAGACTCGACAGGCAACGTCGTTAAGTTTAGCTCTGTTCGTGATGTCTCAATGACGCAAACTGAAACGGGTGCAGAAGGTTCGAAGGACTCAGATGGTGGTTCGTTTGGTTTTGGCGCGCTACTCGCGATGCTTGGACTTGGCTTAGTACGTCGCCGCAACTAAGCCTTTATCTCCTAAAATACAGCTGTAAAGACCAAAGGCCAGCCGATGCTGGCCTTTTTATTGCACAAAGACTTGCCTTTCTAGTTTGGTGTTGCAAAATACCGCCCTTAATTGTCGCAAACCAGACAATCATCTCTTAAGTCTTGCCTAAACGGATTGGAGCAGCTGACACTCTATGTTGTTGATCATCGATAACTACGATTCTTTCACTTACAACCTCTACCAATACTTTTGCGAGCTTGGCGCTAGTGTAAAAGTCGTGCGTAACGATGAAATCGACATTCAAGGGATTGAAGCGTTGAACCCAACTCACTTGGTGATCTCACCTGGACCGTGTACGCCAAACGAGGCAGGTATCTCTCTACAAGCTATAGAATACTTCGCTGGTAAGCTTCCAATATTGGGTGTTTGCCTTGGTCATCAAGCGATAGCGCAAGTGTTTGGTGGGGAAGTCGTGCGCGCCCGACAAGTGATGCATGGGAAAACGTCACCTATTCGTCACAATGGTCGCAGTGTGTTTAAAAACCTGAATAACCCACTCACCGTAACCCGTTATCACTCTCTCGTGGTGAAAAACGGTACGTTACCCGATGTGTTTGAACTGACCGCATGGACTGAGCTGCCGGATGGAAGTATGGACGAAATCATGGGTTACCAACATAAAACTCTGCCAATTGACGCAGTGCAGTTTCACCCAGAATCGATCAAAACAGAGCAAGGTCACGAGTTGCTCGCGAACTTTTTAGCACGTAAAGCGATCTGATCGCGATCACTTTTCTTAACAAATCATTCATCTTTTTGCCGAGGTGAGTGGATTGCAAAACTATGCGGTTCATTCTGGCCTCTTTGTCTATTCATGTCTTTTAAAACCTTCTATCCCCTGTATTACATAACATTTATAAAAAATCGCTTCTCTATTTTACTTTCTTGATGCATAAATAGTCATAAGCAGTGATTAATGGAAGTTGCTTTCGAGAACGAAAAGAATAAATCACTATTGAAATGGTTAATTAAATGTAAATACAATGCCGCAATAGCTTAAATGCAAAACATTATTTGCTGGCAAAGAGAGCCGGTTAAATTCGCTTATCTGCTACGCATGCGGTATCAAGAAGGAATGTGCAATGACAACGGAAATTAAAGTAGAGCGCGGTTTATTCGATGAGGTAATGGTACCTTGCTATAACCCGATGGAAATGATCCCTGTTAAAGGTGAAGGTTCACGTGTTTGGGATCAGGAAGGTAATGAATATATCGACTTTGCTGGTGGTATTGCAGTGAGCTGTCTTGGCCATTGTCATCCAGTAATGGTAAACGCATTAACAGAGCAAGCTAACAAGCTTTGGCACTTAAGTAACGTGATGACGAACGAACCAGCACTTCGTCTGGCGAAAAAGCTAACAGAAGTGAGCTTTGCTGAGCGCGTATTCTTTGCTAACTCTGGCGCAGAAGCGAACGAAGCGGCACTTAAGCTGGCACGTCGTTACGCTGCTGACGTACATGGCGCTGAGAAATCAGAAATCATCGCATTCAAACAAGGTTTCCACGGTCGTACGTTCTTTACCGTAACGGTTGGTGGTCAAGCGGCTTACTCTGACGGTTTTGGTCCTAAGCCTGGTGACGTTACCCACTTACCTTACAATGATATCGAAGCACTACAGGCACACATGTCTGATCGCACATGTGCGGTGATGATGGAGCCGCTACAAGGTGAAGGCGGTATCGTGCCACCAACGCCTGAGTTTGCTCAAGCAGTACGTGAGCTGTGTGACAAACACAACGCGCTACTGATCTTCGATGAAGTGCAAACCGGTAATGGTCGTACAGGTAACTTCTACGCTTACCAAGGTTTAGGTATTACACCTGATATTCTAAGCACCGCGAAATCACTTGGTGGCGGTTTCCCAATCGGTGCAATGCTTACTACTGCAAAATTAGCAGAGCACATGAAAGTCGGTACGCACGGTTCAACATACGGCGGTAACCCACTCGCGTGTGCTGTAGCAGAAGCAGTTGTGAACGAAGTTACTAAGCCTGAAGTGTTGGCTGGTGTGCTAGAACGCGAAGCGATGTTCCGCGAAGGTCTAGAGAAGATCAACGCGAAGTACAACATCTTCTCAGAAGTTCGTGGTCAAGGCCTATTGCTTGGCGCTGCACTGAATGAAGAATGGCAAGGCCGCGCACGTGATGTTCTCGTCGCTGCAGGCAAACAAGGTCTAATGGTATTGGTTGCGGGTGCCAATGTCGTACGTTTCACACCATCACTCGTTATCACACAACAAGAAATTGAAGAAGGCTTGGCGAAACTGGATAAAGCGATCGCGACTTTAGTTTAAGCGCGATATCAGTTTCAACGTCAACGCAGACACCCCCGTCAAGGATCTCTGATGGGGGAATTGTTCCTACAATATAGTTAGGATCTTCTTGCATCTGGAGGGAGTATTGATGCTAGTAGTTCGCCCTATCGCGATGTCGGATTATGACGCGCTGCACACTTGTGCGGTGGAGTCTGGTCACGGATTTACATCTCTACCGGTTAACGAAGAACTGTTAACCAATCGAATCAAACACTCAGAGTACAGCTTTGGTAAGCCAGATGTGGCAGAACCAGGTGATGAAGGCTACCTGATGGTCGGCTTTGACTCTGAAACGGGTGAGGTTGCGGGTACCACCGGAATCGAAGCATCTATCGGCTGGGATGTCCCATTTTACTCGTATCACATTAGTAAAGTGGTGCACTCGTCACCAAAGCTTGGCGTCAATAATGTCGTCAAACTGCTTACTTTTGGTAATAACTACACGGGTAACAGCGAAATTTGTACCTTGTTCTTGCGTGAGAAGTTCCGCCAAGGTCTGAATGGTCGTCTAATGTCGAAGTGTCGTTTCCTCATGATGGCTGAGCACCCAGAGCGTTTCTCTGAAACGATCTTTGCGGAGATGCGTGGTGTTTCAGACGACGCAGGCAACTCGCCGTTCTGGCAATGGTTACAAGAGCATTTCTTCTCCATCGATTTCACGCTTGCAGATTACCTGACAGGTATCGGCAAGAAAGGCTTTATTGCTGACTTAATGCCGAAGCTGCCTATCTACATCAACCTGTTGAGTCCAGAAGCGCAAGCGGTCATTGGTCAAGTGCATGACAATACTCGCCCAGCATTAAAGCTGCTTGAGCGTGAAGGCTTCACTAACCGTGGCTACGTGGATATTTTCGATGCGGGTCCAACCGTTGAATGTGACTTACGCAATATTGAATCGGTACGTCACTCGTTCCGTGCGCAAGTGAAAATTGCACAACATAGCAGTACGCAAGACTTCTTGATGTGCAACTCATCGTTCGAAAACTTCCGCGCAGCAGTCACCAAAGCGGCGTATGACGCTGAAACGCAAAGCGTCATGATCGCACCAGACGTTGCGGATGCACTTTTGGTTGAGGAAGGGGACTTTGTTCGCCTTCTTCCGCAGTAACAGACGACAGAATTTAAGGATAGAAACAATGACACATTGGATTGCAGGTGAATGGGTACAAGGTCAGGGTGAAGCATTTACGTCTCTGTCGCCTTACAACCAAGAAGTGATCTGGCAAGGCAACGGTGCAACGGCAGAGCAGGTGAATCAAGCGGTATCTGCAGCGCGTGAAGCGTTTATTGACTGGAAAAAACGCCCATTTGCAGAGCGTGAAGCGATCGTGTTGGCTTTTGCTGAGAAAGTAAAAGAGAACAGCGAAAAAATCGCCGAAGTCATTGCCAAAGAAACTGGTAAGCCAATTTGGGAAACGCGCACTGAAGCAGCGGCAATGGCAGGTAAAATTGCCATCTCTATTCGTGCTTACCATGACCGCACCGGTGAAGCGAGCCGTGAAGCGGCGGGCAACCAAATTGTGTTACGTCATCGCCCACTGGGCGTGATGGCGGTATTTGGCCCATATAACTTCCCTGGTCACCTACCAAATGGTCACATTGTGCCTGCGTTACTAGCGGGTAACACCGTTGTGTTCAAGCCATCCGAGCAAACGCCTTGGACTGGCGAGTTAGCTATGAAACTTTGGGAAGAAGCAGGTCTGCCGAAAGGCGTGATCAACCTTGTCCAAGGTGCGAAAGAAACCGGTATTGCGCTTGCTGATGCGAAAGGCATTGATGGCGTACTGTTCACGGGCAGCGCGAACACGGGGCATGTATTGCACCGTCAATTTGCGGGTCAACCAGACAAGATGTTAGCACTAGAAATGGGTGGTAATAACCCGATGGTGATCTCTGATAAATACGGTGATTTGGATGCCACGGTGTACACCATCATCCAGTCAGCGTTTATCAGTGCTGGTCAACGTTGTACGTGTGCTCGTCGTTTGTACGTGCCATTGGGTGAGAAAGGTGATGCGCTCATCACGAAACTGGTTGAAGCGACGAAGAATATTCGCGTAGACCAACCATTTGCAGAGCCTGCGCCATTTATGGGGCCGCAAATCTCCGTTGCCGCAGCCAAGTTCATTCTCGATGCACAAGCGAACCTTCAATCACTTGGTGGTGAAAGCTTGATTGAAGCTAAAGCAGGAGAGGCGGCGTTTGTTTCTCCGGGCATTATTGATGTAACGAACATTGCTGAGCTACCAGATGAAGAGTACTTCGGTCCACTTCTGCAAGTGGTGCGTTACGAAGGGCTAGAAAAAGCCGTAGAACTGGCGAACGACACGCGCTTTGGTCTCTCTGCTGGTTTAGTTTCAACTGACGACCAAGAATGGGAATACTTCGTTGACCATATTCGTGCAGGGATCGTGAACCGTAACCGCCAGCTCACAGGTGCAAGTGGTGATGCGCCATTTGGTGGCCCTGGTGCGTCAGGTAACCTACGTCCAAGCGCTTATTACGCAGCAGACTACTGTGCGTACCCGATGGCATCAATGGAAGGTCAAGAGACTATCTTGCCTGCAACATTAAGCCCAGGTGTGGCGCTATAAGTTTTAATAACAGAGTCGCAACCATGTATTGCGGCTCACCTTGCCGGCGAATCATTTAGGTATGGGTTGTAGTGATCGTTGGCAGAACACGGAAAGTGAGCAAAGACTCGGAAAAGCGTGTTGACTGACTGGCATTTACCGTCACAGGTTGATGGCTGCTCGTTCATTATTCTGGACAACTTTTCGTTGTGAACGAGCAGTCAACTTCCGCTTACCTTTTAACTCTACATCTCGTAACAAGGAGTCGTTATGACGCCCGATGTGTTATTTGAATCGCTATGGCAAGATTACATTCAACGTCTTTGCCCCTCTGCTGCGAAAGTACATCAGCTGCTTCAAGAAGATGAGCCTCTGATTAATGATCATATAGCTTTACGTACCTTCAATATTGCGCCTCTTGGTATCGAAACCTTAGCTAAACCATTTGTAGCCATTGGCTACCAGGCATGTGGTGACTACGTTTTCGAAAGTAAAAAGCTGGTTGCTAAACACTATGAACACCCTGATCCGAAGCAACCTAAAGTCTTTATTAGTGAGCTAAAAGTTGAGGAGTGTTCACCTGAGCTGCAAGAGATTGTGAAAAAGCTGGTGGCACAAGTCGATGCAGGCAAGCTGAACGATAGCGCATTCTTACATGGTGGACGCTTGTGGGATTTAAGCTTTGCTGACTACCAAACGTTGGCTAAAGAAAGTGAGTACGCATCTTGGTTGGCGGCGCATGGTTACGGCGCAAACCACTTCACGGTGAGCGTTAACCAGCTCAATGAATACGAAGAAGTGAAGCAAGTAAACGATCACTTACGTACGGCCGGATTTACCATTAATGAAAACGGCGGGGAAGTGAAGGGCACTCCTGAGGTGCTGCTAGAACAATCATCGACCATGGCGGATAAAGTGGCGGTTCGCTTTAGCGAAGGCACTGAAATTATCCCTGGTGGCTTTTACGAGTTTGCTAAGCGCTACCCGATGGAAAACGGTGAGCTGTACCCAGGTTTTGTGGCGGCTTCAGCGGACAAAATCTTTGAAAGTACGAATGGCTAACTTTTAGGGTTAACCTTTCGGCTAACCAACTTGCTCATTAGTCTTTTGTTGCTCTGAGCTTAATGTGGTTACAAGACAAATAAAAAGCCACCAATGTCGCCATTGGTGGCTTTTATAATTTTGTTCGCGTCACTCTGGTTTGAGATTAACGAGTACCGTAAACCACGATAGTTTTACCGTGCGCAGAGATTAGGTTCTGCTCTTCTAGCATCTTCAAGATACGACCTACTGTCTCACGAGAACAGCCAACGATTTGACCGATTTCTTGACGAGTGATCTTGATTTGCATGCCGTCTGGGTGAGTCATTGCGTCTGGTTGTTTTGCAAGGTTCAGAAGCGTCTGAGCGATACGACCAGTTACGTCTAGGAACGCCAGGTCACCCACTTTTTGGCTAGTTACTTGAAGACGACGAGCCATCTGCGCAGAAAGGCGCATTAGGATGTCTGGGTTTACTTGGATAAGCTGACGGAATTTCTTGAAAGAAATTTCAGCAACTTCACAAGGAGATTTAGCACGAACCCAAGCTGTGCGCTCTTGGTCTTCCTCGAATAGACCAAGTTCACCAATAAAGTCTCCTTGGTTTAGGTAAGAAAGGATCATCTCCTTACCTTCTTCGTCTTTGATAAGAACCGCAACAGAACCTTTAACGATGTAGTACAAAGTTTCTGCCTTTTCGCCCGCGTGAATTAGCGTGCTCTTTGAAGGGTACTTATGAATATGACAGTGTGAAAGAAACCACTCTAATGTTGGGTCGGTTTGAGGTTTACCTAGAACCATAATATCTCACTTCCTCTGCAGGGTACGCTTGCGCTATCCATATTTTAGCTAAGCCTGAATTAGGCCTACTAGAATAAGAGCACTTTTTATATGCTGCAAGCTCTCTTGTGTTTCGGTAAGAAATAGTATCCTTTTTCGAAAACGATTTCTTGATTTTAATCGTGCCATGATTGAGATTTTGTAAGCAAAACTGTGCACATGATCACGGTATGAAAAGTAAACATCTTCGCAGGCAGGTTTTTAGCCAATTTTCCCTGTTTCGATGAGCTGTTGTAGGATAGGCCGAACTATGAGCTCCATTGCAAAGCTCATCTTACCGCCTGGCACGACAATCGTGTTGTGGCGTGACATGAATGAGCCATCAATCATAGCCAGGAGATATGGGAAGTCGACTTTCTTTATCCCACGCAAGCGAATTACGACAAAGCTCTCATCCAGGCTTGGGATACCTTTCGCGTTAAGTGGGTTGGAGGTATCGACCGTTGGGACGCGCTGAAAGTTAATATGAGTGCGAGAAAATTGTGGCGTGATGTAGTTAAGATAATCGTCCATCGAGCGCACGATAGAATCCATTACTGCTTCTCGTGAATGACCGCGGTCACGAGTATCACGCACAAACTTTTGGATCCACTCTAAGTTTACGATTGGTACCATACCAATCAAGAAATCCACATGCTGCGCGACATTAACATCGCCATCCACAACACCGCCGTGCAAGCCTTCATAGAAGAGAACGTCACTGTTCTCCGGTAAGTCTTGCCACGGTGTGAAGGTACCAGGCATTTGATTATAAGGTACGGCCTCGTCAAAGGTGTGTAGGTAGCGACGTACGCTGCCTGCGCCATCGTGACCATATTTACGGAAAAACTCTTCCAATCCTGGAAAGTCATTAGCTTGAGGGCCAAAGTAGCTAATGTGCCGACCTTGCTCGCGCGCTTTACGGATTTCTATATCCATTTCAGGGCGAGTAAAGCGATGGAAGCTGTCGCCTTCAACCCATGCGGGTTTAACGTTCATCATATTGAACATCTTACGGAAGGCTTCAGATGTAGTGGTCGTGCCGGCACCGGATGAACCAGTAACCGCAATAATTGGGTGTTTAGCTGACATGACAAACCTTGTCGAAAATTACTTACCTGTAATGTGCAGTAGGCTGCTACTGCACGGTCGATAACCCACTATAGCACGTAACAATGCCTTGTCATTGAGTGGGGTACGGTAAAATGTGAAGGGTCTAAAATTTTGTTTTTACCTGAATATCGACGGTTTCGTGCAGTTCAGAGAACACGATAACCGCTTCGCCTTTTTCTAATTGAGTTTTTACTTGATCCACTTTGTCTTGCAAAGAAACCTCGACGGTTCCGTAATCCGTGCCTTCACGTAAGACGAATTCACGAATTAAGTTTTCCAATGTTTCTGGCGCAATGTCTTGCCATGGAATGATCATAAATACCTCGAACTTTTATGATGAGCGGCTAGTTTACTGCTTTCGCTGCTTGGATACAGCAGAAAGGTAATCTGCGGCAATACTTTCGTAATACGCTGGCAGCGCTTCTTCCAACCAAAATTTCGGCTTGAGCGCTGAACCTGTAAGGAAACCAACATGCCCACCGTGCTCAAAGAGACGGTAATCAATATTATCTGGCAGAACAAATTTCGGGATCACATCGTCGGTCATGAATGGATCGTCTTTGGCGTGAATGATCAGTGTCGGTAGCGTGATCTGTTGTAATTTACTTAAGCCAGAACATTGATCGTAATAATCTTGTGCGTCTTTAAAACCGTGCAGTGGTGCCGTGATCAAATCATCGAATTCATACAATCGTGTGACACGTTTTATTGAGTTGTAGGACAAAGCGAGCTCGCCATGCAACAAGTGATGTTTTTGCAATGCGTTGCGTTTGAGCGAAGAGAGTAGGTAACGGCGATACACTTTCGAAAAGCCTTGTTCAATACGGTTCGCACACGCTGCTAAGTCTAAAGGTGCTGAGATAATGGTCGCCGCATTCAAAATGGGGTGGTCTTTGTATTGGGCTAAATAATTCGCCAACATGTTACCGCCAAGAGAAATGCCAACCGCAACTTTGGGGTTATCAGGAAAGCGTTGCTCAAGGTGCTCTAAGAAGTGGCGGGCGTCAGTCACTTCACCAGAATGATAGGCGCGAGCTTTCTTGTTTGGCTTACCGCTACAACCGCGGAAATGCATCATCACCGACAGCCATCCGGATTGAGCAAATGCATTCATTAGGCCATTGGCGTAAGGGCTATAGAAGCAGCCTTCTAGTCCATGAAATAAAACAAAAATCGGCTTTTTTTGCGCAGGTTCTTGGGTTGGGTCCTCGCTCCATGCGAGATCGAGAAAGTCGCCATCGGATGTATCGAGGGTTTGCCAAATCGGCGTAAACAACGCTTTTTTGCGAATAAAACGCGGTAAAAGCGTTTGAAGATGCGGGTTTTTGATCCCGGCGGCTGCGAAAAATTGTGTCATACCTAACTGCTCTTATGCGGTTCTTCGGTGTCAGTTGAAGAACTTATTAATATAATCCTTTATAAAGATTATAGGTATTCTACAGATTTATGGGCGTTTTGGTGGGTGAATGTTTGGCACCGGAATAGCAAAGGCCTGTTGCAAATGCTCACCACCAAGTTGACGACAGTATCTCAGCGTGAGTGGGGCGCCATCATTTTTGACCAGCGTGAGCGAGTTAATGCAGTTCACCAAATCCGCTTGTTGTTGCTTTTCTAGTTGCAGCTCAAACTGCAAGGTTTCACGATATAAAGCGTCATTGACTTGAGACTTAAGATGGCGACGTAAGTCGCGAAAAGAGTGCAGTAAGGTTTCGCTTCGGCCCAGACAGCTTTGTACCAGAGGCCAGTCTTTTTCTTGGAAAATGAGTTGCTGCTCATCGAGCCATCTGAGCAGCAGGAGTAGGTTCACGTTGCCGTGATAATTGTTCTGCAATGATAAACACGCTTCTTTCACTTCTCGCACACCATAAAACTGCAGACTGAACTGCCAAAGGTGTTCTAGGGTGAGTGTGTATTCAGCGTGTTGATTACTCATTGATTAAACTCTAGCTCCATCTGCTCCAGTTCTTCCTGAGCAGACATCCATTCCATTTCAATTTCTTCGAGCTCTGCCTTACTAGAAGCTTGAAGAGCCAGCACTTGGTTAAGTTTAGCTTTATTTTCGGCTTCATACAGTGAGTTATCTGCCAATTGTTCTTCAGCTTCGGCCAGTGCTGCACCTAACTTATCCATTTTATTTTCTAATTGTGTCAGCGTTTTGCGAATTGGCGCCGTCTGCTTACGAAATTCTGCATCGCGACGTTTCTGCTCTTTTTTCGCTGCCGCGCTGTTGGCGCTATCTTTGGCTGGCTGTGCAGCTTGTGCTTCTTTGCGTTCCGCTCTTTGTTGCTCGGTTAACCACTTGTAGTAGTCGTTTAAGTCACCATCGAACGGCGCAACTTGACGATCGTGCACCAAGTACAAGTCATCGGTTGTAGCACGCAATAGGTAACGGTCGTGCGAAACAATCACCATTGCACCTTCGAACGTTTGCAGTGCCATCGTCAATGCCTGACGCATGTCCAAATCCAAGTGGTTGGTTGGTTCATCAAGTAGCAACAGGTTTGGCTTTTGCCACACAATTAAGGCCAGCACTAAACGGGCTTTTTCACCACCCGAAAACGGCGCGACTTTCTCCAGTGCTTTGTCGCCTTGGAAGCCAAAGCTGCCCAGGTAATCACGTAGCTGTTGTTCGGTTTGATCCGGCGCGATCTGCATCATGTGTTGCAGCGGCGTTTCCTCTGGGTGCAGCGTTTCTAATTGATGCTGAGCAAAGTAACCTATTTTTACGCCTTGTGAGTAAGTCAGATCGCCACCTTGCGCGTTAAGCTCACCAGAGAGTAATTTGATTAAGGTCGATTTACCCGCGCCATTACGGCCGAGCAGACCAATGCGACTGCCAGGAACCAAGTTCAAGCGGATCTTCTCTAAGATCAGGTTGTCACCGTAGCCTGCCGATACTTCATCCATCATCATGATTGGGTTTGGCAGCGCCGCGGGCTCACGGAATTGGAAGCTAAATGGGTTATCGAATTGAGCGGGTAACACTTTCTCCATGCGCTCCAAAGCTTTAATACGGCTTTGAGCCTGGCGTGCTTTAGAAGCTTTATAACGGAAACGGTCGATGTAGCTTTGCATGTGCGACATCTGTTTCTGTTGCTTCTCGAACATCGCTTGCTGCAGCACCATTTTTTGCGCTCGTTGGTTTTCGAACGACGAATAGTTACCCGTGTATTCGTTCAATTGTTGGTTTTCGATGTGAATAATACGGCCAACAATGGGGTCAAGGAAGTCACGGTCGTGCGAGATCAGGATCAGTGTGCCTGGGTAGTTTTGTAGCCAACGTTCAAGCCACATCACCGCGTCTAAGTCCAAGTGGTTGGTTGGCTCATCGAGTAGCAATAAGTCAGAACGGCACAATAGCGCTTGAGCTAAGTTAAGGCGCATACGCCAACCACCTGAGAATTGAGTCAAACTCCAACTCATTTGCTCTTGGCTGAAACCTAAACCGTCGAGCAATTCTGCCGCGCGAGCGCGAATGCTATAACCGCCGATGGTTTCAATTTTACCGTGGATCTCGGCAACCAAGGTGCCGTTGTCTTGTGCTTCCGCTTCAGCCAACTGCTTTTCGAGCGCTCGGTACTCGCGATCACCATCAATGACGTATTCCAGTGCAGTGCGCTCTAGCGCAGGCGTTTCCTGTGCGACCCAAGCCAACTCCCAATGTTGAGGTTGGCTAAATGAGCCTGCATCAATCGACAGTTCATCTTTCAGCAATGCAAATAGCGTTGATTTACCGCAGCCGTTTTTGCCCACAAGACCGACTTTATCGCCAGGATGGATAGTCGCTGAAGCTTGATCTAAAAGAGGTTTACCGCCACGCAGTAACTGAATATCAGAGAAGGTAATCATAAAGTTTTCATTCACTTTGCGCAGTGCGCGTTGCTTGGTTACATAGCGAAGTGGTTTCAATCGTTTTTAAAGCCACTTGGGTATATATCTAGCGGTGAATAGTAGGGGTATTGGCCGGAAAAGTCGATTGATTCGCTTTAATTGCATTATGCTGTACAAAAAAGTATAACAATTTGATAACGGATAAAAATAACCACAAGGACGACCATTTGGCTGTTGCACCGTCTATTCTCCCAAGAGTTCTGGTCATTTATGCTCATCCAGAGCCACATAACTCGATTGCTAATCAAGTGATGATTAAAAAAGCTCAGTCGCTTGATCACGTCACTGTGCACGATCTTTACGGTGTTTACCCTGACTTCTTTATTGATGTGAATTACGAACATGAGTTGTTGCTTACGCATGATGTGATCGTGTTTCATCACCCGCTTTATATGTATTCATGCCCAGCCCTGTTAAAAGAGTGGTTGGACCGAGTGCTGGGCAAAGGTTTTGCTTTTGGCGGAGGTTCGGCGCTAGAGGGAAAATACTGGCGTAGTGTGATTACAACGGGGGGGAAAGAAGAGGCCTTTAGCGCGAAGGGGTACAACAAATATCCATTACAGCAAATCTTACAACCGTTTGAACTGACGGCTGCCTTGTGTCAAATGCACTGGATTGAACCTTTGGTGTTGTATTGGTCGCGTAATGTCTCGGATATTGAGCGGTATGAGCACGCCGAATTGTATCGTCGGTGGTTGAACAACCCACTTGAAAACTGGGAAGCAGCAGACCAAGGAGGTCAGTATGGCGATAACCAGTGAGTTTCTTCAAAGTAGCGTGGTCTTTCTCTCGGCTGCGGTTATCGCGGTGCCGATTGCTCAGCGTCTCGGACTTGGCTCGGTTTTAGGTTATTTACTTGCCGGTGTGTTGATTGGCCCTTGGGGCCTTGGCTTAATCAGTGATGTTGATGCTATTTTGCACTTTGCTGAACTTGGGGTCGTGTTGTTACTGTTCTTGATCGGCCTTGAACTAAATCCTAAAAAACTGTGGCAAATGCGAGGACCGATTCTAGGTTTAGGCGGCGCGCAGGTGGTGGTTACGACCGCCGTGATCGGCAGTGTCGTCAGTATGTTCGGCGTAAGTATGCAAGTGAGTTTGGTGATTGGGATGGGATTGGCACTGTCCTCGACGGCAATTGCTCTAAAAGTGATTGAAGAGCAAGGGCTCAATGGCACCGAAACGGGTCAGTCTGGTTTTGCTGTATTGCTCTTTCAAGATATTGCCGTGATCCCAATGTTGGCAATGTTGCCCTTGCTTGCTGGCGGGCAGAGTGGCGGTAGTTGGTTGGATGTCTTCACGGTATTAGGCAGTGTGGTGGCCCTGTTGATTGGTGGCCATTTCTTATTACGTCCACTGTTTCGTTTTGTTGTGATGAGCGGCGTTCGTGAGCTCTTTACCGTCGCCGCATTGTTGGTTGTGCTTGGGATTTCTGTCGTGATGCAAAAGCTCGGGCTTTCTATGGCTCTAGGGACTTTCTTAGCCGGCGTTCTGCTGGCTGAGAGTGAATACCGACATGAATTGGAAATCGCTATCGAACCATTTAAAGGCTTGTTGTTGGGTTTGTTCTTCATCGCGGTTGGCATGGCGGTAAATTTGGGGTTATTGGCATTACACCCTTTAGAGATTCTGGGCGCGGTGGTGGCTTTGGTCGTGGTTAAGGGCTTGGTTTTGTATGCATTGGCGAGAGCTGCCCGTGTCGGAGCCAAAGCGAGAAGCCGTATGGCCGCGATTTTAAGCCAAGGTGGTGAGTTTGCCTTTGTCATATTTACCGCAGCGAGCCAAGAGGGCATTTTATCCAAAGAGCAAGTAGCGTTTTTGTTGGTGGTGGTCAGTCTATCCATGGTGACGACACCACTTTTGCTGATGGGACAAAAAAAATGGTTTGCTCATACCCTGAATCAAGAAGAAGAGGGCATGACCACGAAAGTAGTGGATCGTCGGCCACGTGTGATCATTGCAGGCTTTGGACGTTTCGGTCAGATCGTCGGACGTTTAATGTATGCCAATAAAATCAAAGTGACGGTATTAGAAAGTGATGCCAGCCAAATTCACCTACTGCGCAAGTATGGTTACAAAGTGTTTTATGGCGATGCTACCCAAATTGATCTTTTGCGGGCTGCTGGCGCAGATAAAGCAGAAGCATTGGTCATTTGTACCGATTCACCTGATGAGGTGATGGCCATCGTTGATATCTGCCGCGTGCACTTCCCGAAACTTAAGTTGCTAGCCCGAGCAAGAAGCCGTGTCGAGGCGTATCAGTTAATGAGCCACGGTGTCGAGAATTACTCTCGTGAAACATTTTTAGGGGCATTGGATCTCGGTCGCCAAGCGCTCGTAGAACT
This sequence comes from Vibrio sp. Y51_MX_L26, assembly GCF_024181935.1. Lineage (NCBI taxonomy): Bacteria > Pseudomonadati > Pseudomonadota > Gammaproteobacteria > Vibrionales > Vibrionaceae > Vibrio > Vibrio sp. Y51_MX_L26. Next base: position 9,809 of record NZ_JAMZAS010000014.1, on the reverse strand, counting down.
TGGTATGCACCCTTATCAAGCAAAGCGGGCAGAAGCACATTTTCGTAAGTTAGATAATGCTATGCTTAAGGACTTATTGCCTCAGCACAATGAAGATAAGAAATTGGCTCAGAGAGCGAAAGAGGCACGCAAAGAGCTAGAAGAAATTTTTGGTCGTGAGATGGAGAGCGACCATCAGTCGCCTAATCATTGGAAGTAGTACTTGAGCCAAGACTCAAGCTAAGGAAATAGCGTGAAAATCAAGAAACGTTTTATTGCCGGCGCTAGCTGCCCAAATTGCAGCCAGCAAGATACCCTGCGCTGGTGGATTGAAAATAATATCGAGTTAGTTGAGTGTGTCGAGTGTGAGTTTACTGAGCAGCGTAAACCGCAATCTGTAGAGAAAAATAAACACTCAGATCAGGAAATGATCGGAATTTTTAAGCCGGAATAATTGAACTTCGATAATTGATCCCCATAATACACCCAGATATCTCAGTACTTAACCCCATTCAGGTTAAGTCAATTAATCTCCCTGGAGTTAGTATGAAAATTGAAAAGAACGTTGTTGCAAGCCTTGCATACAAAGTAATGTTGGAAGACGGTGTCGTTGTTGATCAATCAACAGCAGAAGCGCCTCTAGATTACCTTCACGGTCACAACAACCTAATCACTGGTCTTGAAAAAGAGCTTGAAGGTAAAGTGGCTGGCGACAAGTTCTCAGTAACGGTAGCTCCTGAGGAAGCTTACGGCGAGCACAACGATGCGCTAGTACAACGCGTTCCTGCGGACGTATTCCAAGGCGTTGACCAAATCGAAGTGGGCATGCGCTTCCTAGCTGACACTGACCAAGGTCCAATCCCTGTAGAAGTAACAGAAGTTGACGGCAACGAAGTGGTTGTTGACGGTAACCATATGCTAGCTGGTCAAACACTAACTTTCGAAGTAGAAGTTATGTCTACACGTGAAGCAACAGCAGAAGAGATCGAACACGGTCATATCCATCAAGCTGGTGGCTGTGGTCATGACCATGATCACGACGATGAAGGCTGCTGTGGCGGCGGTAGCTGTGGTTCTCACTAATCATAAGCTCCTTCACTAGATAATCTTATCTAGTGAAGCTTTGAAAAGCGCAAGTTGAGTTTTCAACTTGCGCTTTTTGTTTATCTGAGGTGTAGTGCCAACCATACAAGGAATAACAGTTGGACAAAGCGATGACGAAACCTTTCTCGATTGCCATTCATGGCGGTGCAGGCACCATCTTGCGTGAACAGATGAGCGATGAGCTGCAACAGTCCATCTTGTCGGATTTAGAAGCTGCGGTAAAAGCGGGACATCAAATTCTAGAAACGAGCGGTGAAGCCTTAGATGCAGTCGTAGCGGCAGTGAAAGTATTGGAAGACTCGCCTAACTTTAATGCGGGTAAAGGCTCAGTGCTGACCAACAACGAAATGGTTGAAATGGACGCTTCTGTGATGGATGGGCGAAACCTTGCAGCAGGTGCGGTCGCAGGTGTTCGTCATATCAGAAACCCAATTGAACTCGCTCGTGACGTGATGCGAAACAGCAATCATGTGTTGTTGGTGGGTGAGGGCGCAGAGACGTTTGCTTTTGAGCAAGGCCATGAGTATACCGAGCAAGATTACTTCTTTACTGATCGCCGTTATGAGCAGTTGCTGTCTATGCGTGAGAAAGGACTATTTGCTTTGTCGGAATCTCGTTACCCGGATGATCGTAAACATGGCACCGTCGGAGCAGTAGCGTTGGACCAACAAGGTAACTTAGCCGCTGCCACCAGCACGGGTGGCGTAACGAATAAGCAATATAATCGAGTTGGGGATTCGGCTTTGATAGGCTGTGGCACGGTGGCCGAAAATGGCGTTGTCGCGGTTTCAACTACGGGTGTCAGTGAGTTTTTTATCCGTAAACGTGTCGCAGAAGACGTCGCCGCGCGGATGCGTTACTTACAAGAAGATATTCATACTGCTTGTGAGCATATTATTCAGGGGGAACTGAAAGAGATGGGCGGCGAAGGCGGTTTAATCGCAATTGACGCGCAAGGTGAGCTGCACTTTGCGATGAACAGCTCTGGTATGTACCGAGCTAGCATCAATACTCAAGGCGAGTTGAGCGTCAAAATCTACGCTGACGAATAGCTTCCTCTTGAGCAACCTTCTTAAGTAATCAATACAACAAAGCCCAGAACACGTTCTGGGCTTTGTGCTATTTGAGCCTGCATTTTAATAATGCGGTGGTGGGGTTTCTTCTGACGGATCGGCTAAATTCGACGAGTCCATATTTTTTACTTTACCTACCACATATTTCATCTGATCGAGCATCTTGGTAATTTGCAGTTGCTGCTGCGATAAGGCGCCGTTCAGATCTTCAATAGTCTGTTCTTGGAACGCAAGCTGACATTCTAAGTCATTAATGCGAGCTTCCAATTGCTGAATGATTTTTTCTGTCATGATCCGTTCTCTAACTGCCAAGCTTGGGCAATACCTGCTGAAGTAGCAGTAATTACGCGTTGTTTTGAATCAAAGGCTGCATCATACACGACCGCACGGGGAGGGCGAGTGTCTTTTTTGGGCTCAACTTCAAATCCGCCAATCCGTTTTCCGGTTTGAGTATCCCATATTGAAACGCGGCCAGAAGGCGTTCCTGTCACTAACTGAGTTCCGTCATCAGAAAATCGCGCAGTAGAGAAGATCAATTGGCGTGACCAACTGCTCAACCGTGTGACCTCTTGTCCAGTTTTTAAATCCCAAATTACCGCTTGGTTTCCGCCATCGGATGTCATTGCTAACTTGCCATCTCGTTGCAGGGCAACACGAACAACCCGTTGTTCATGTTCGAAGGTCCGCAGCACTTGTCCGGTTTCGGTGTCCCACAAATACGCTTTGTAGTCATTACCACCAGTCAGTGCGAAGCGGCCATTAGGAGAAATGGCGACGGAATTGACTTTTTCACGATGCGCAAGGAACTCCAAGCGACGTCCGGTGACTAAGTTGACGTAAATTGCTTTACCGTTGGATAACCCGAGCAGAACTTGTTCACCGTTACTGGTGATATCAACGTCGCGAATGAGCGCATCAGAAATAGACCAAAGGCCTTCGGATTGCGTCCAACCTAAGTCCCAAACTGCGAAGTTCATTTGGCTTGCTGTGACTGCATAGCGACCATTGTCTGAGATACGAATATGGGATACCACGTTGGCATCGGCATCGAGCTCACCCAGGTTGGCTAGTTGTTCATTTTGCTCTAGGTCCCACAACATCAAATGGTGTTGCTGAGAATAGAGCAGAGCAAATCGTCCATCTCTGCTAAGTGCGAAGCTCGTCGCACCCTGAGGCTCTATCGGCCAACGGTGCACTTCACGCTCGGCGAAAAAGCAACCATTTAACGTGGTGATGACAATTAAATATAGGAATAAATGAGAAATTCTTTGCATCACATCTAATAATCCGGTTTGTGTCTTAAGACATATAGCTAGTATATTGGTATAACGATTGTCTTCACTAGTCTCATAGAAGATTTGTGCACAACAACCAATGGCAAAGCCATTATTGGGAGAATTTAATGAAATCAGTTTTAAAAGTGTCGCTACTTGCTGCAACAGTTATGCTAGCGGTAGGTTGTCAGAAAGAAGAAACTAAAACAGAAGCCGCACCTCAAGCAGAACAAGTTCAAGCAGAAACCGGTAAAGCGGTTCACTTTAAAACCGACGACGATAAAGCGGCATACGCAATCGGTGTTTCATTTGCTAACTACCTAAGCACAAGCATCGACAAGCCAAGCGAAATCGGCATTAATCTTAACAAAGACTTGGTACTAAAAGGTATCGAAGACGTCTTCAGAGGCAATGCTGAATTGAATGAAGAAGAAACACGTGCAGCACTAGAATCTCTAGATAAGCGTGTTGCTGAAAAGATGCAAGCACAAGCGGCTGAGAAAGCAGCTGAAGCAAAAAAAGCTGGCGATGATTTCCGTGCTGAGTTCGAGAAGCAAGAAGGCGTAGTGAAGACAGATACAGGTCTTCTATACCAAGTTATTACTCCTGCTGAAGGTGAGAAGCCAAAAGACACTGATACGGTTCAAGTACACTACAAAGGTACGCTAATCGATGGTACGCAATTTGATAGCTCTTACGATCGTGGTGAACCTGCAACATTCCCACTTAACCGTGTAATCCCAGGTTGGACAGAAGGTGTTCAGCTAATGCCTGTGGGTTCTAAATTCAAATTCGTTATCCCGCCAGAGCTAGCATACGGTGATCAAGACACACCAAGCATTCCTGCTAACTCAACGCTAGTATTTGAAGTTGAGCTGCTAAAAGTTGAGAACGACAACGCAGAGCAATAACAATAAGCCGCGATAAGTTATTGAAAAAGGTCCGTTTAACGGGCCTTTTTTGTTCTAGGTCACTAGTTGGTGAGTTTGCTAGGTTGATTTTCAAATTTTCTGATAAACTTACACCAATTTGTTGATTTTTCGCTCGAAGGCTTATGACAACTACAGAAACAATAAACGCGGAGATGCTGCTCGAAATGGAATCCGTTAACGTGATGCCGTTTACCGAGCACGACAAAATCATTTTAAGATCTTATGAGGCGGTCGTTGATGGTATCGCCAGCCTGATAGGTCCCTTTTGTGAAATCGTTCTTCACTCGCTAGAAGACTTAAATACCTCTGCAATTAAAATCGCTAACGGTGAAAACACGGGTCGCCAAGTCGGCTCACCGATCACTGACTTAGCGCTTAAAATGCTAAAAGACATCGAAGGCTCGGAGCGCAACTTCTCACGTTCGTACTTTACCCGTGCAAAAGGTGGCGTGTTGATGAAGTCGATCACTGTCGCCATTCGTAATGGTGAAAATCGCGTTATTGGTTTGTTGTGTATCAACGTCAACTTGGACGCGCCCTTCTCGCAAGTCCTTCAATCTTTCATGCCAACGCAAGAAGCAAAAGAAGCGGCTTCCTCGGTTAACTTTGCTAGTGACGTAGAAGAGCTGGTGGACCAAACTGTTGAACGCACCATCGAAGAGATCAATGCGGATAAATCCGTATCGAACAACACCAAGAATCGCCAAATCGTGATGGAATTGTACGACAAAGGCATCTTCGATATTAAAGATGCCATCAACCGCGTTGCAGATCGTCTTAACATTTCAAAACACACCGTCTACTTATACATTCGTCAACGTAAAACCGAGGACGATGAAAAGTGAGTAAACTGACTTACACGTTGGTGGTGAACGGTCCTGTTTACGGTAGCCAGTCAGCGCGCAGTGCTTATCAGTTCGCCAAGGCGGTGATTGAGCAAGGCCATCAGTTAGTGAGCGTTTTCTTTTATCAAGAGGGCGTGACCAATGGTACTGCTTTGAGTGTGCCTGCCAACGACGAATTTGATCTCAATAAGGCATGGCAATCTTTGGCAAAAGAGCATGGTGTTCGTCTAGAAACTTGTGTTGCTGCGGCTTTGCGTCGCGGGATCGTAAGTGAAGAAGAAGCGAATCAACATGGTTTGCTCCAGAGCAATCTAGCGGAAGGTTTTGAGCAAGCCGGCTTAGGTAGCTTAGCCGAAGCGATGTTAACCCAAGACAGAGTGGTACAGTTTTGAGTCAGCTAACTTATCTATTTCGTAGCGCACCGCATGGCAGTGCGGCTGGCCGTGAAGGTGTGGATGCACTATTAGCCGCGTCGGCTTACTGTGAAGATATCAGCGTCATTTTCATGGGCGATGGGGTTTACCAGCTTCTACTAGGACAAGAACCGAGTAAGATCTTGAGCAAAGATTATGCGCCGATGCTGAAGCTTTTCGATTTATACGATATTGAACAAGTCTTTGTGTGCTCAGAGTCATTAGCTCAGCGAGGTTTGGCTCAAGCGGACTTAGTCATTGAAGCTCAAGCGTTAAGCTCAGAGCAGCTCAAAGATAAGTTGCAACACGCTGGCAAGCTACTGTCGTTCTGAGGAAGTTATGCTACATATTATAAAAACGGTCTCCGCTCTAGAAGACGCCATACCCTTATGCAGTGCACAGGATGACATCTTACTTATAGAAGATGCCGTGTACGCTGCTAATTCGCAGCATAAAGCGTTCTCCCACCTAAAAAACCGCAGTGTATTTGTGCTAGAGAGCGATATTCACGCTCGCGGTATTGCGAATCGTATCAGTCCATCACTGACGATCGTGAATTACTCAGGCTTCGTTGAGCTCACAGTTAAACAGGATAAATCGCTTACTTGGGATTGAACGTGATTTACTGTCGCTAAAGCTTTACGGATGAATTGTCCTAATTGAACAAAAAAGATCCGTATATTTCTTGACACACCTCTCACTGCTGCATAGAATTTTGCGTCCCTAACTGCAATGGTAGTTGGGGATAGATTTTTCACAAAGCTTACTTTCAAGTAAATCAGGAGCTAGTTAATGGCAACTATTAACCAGTTGGTACGTAAGCCTCGTGCAAAGCAAGTTGTTAAAAGCAACGTGCCTGCACTAGAAGCGTGCCCACAAAAACGTGGTGTATGTACTCGTGTTTACACTACTACACCTAAAAAACCTAACTCAGCACTTCGTAAAGTTTGTCGTGTACGTCTGACAAACGGCTTCGAAGTTACATCGTACATCGGCGGTGAAGGTCACAACCTTCAAGAGCACAGTGTTGTACTAATCCGTGGCGGTCGTGTAAAAGACCTTCCGGGTGTACGTTACCACACTGTTCGCGGTGCACTTGACTGTGCTGGCGTTAACGACCGTAAACAAGGTCGTTCTAAGTACGGTGTGAAGCGTCCTAAGTCTTAATGGATTCCGTTAAGTAAGGCCAAACACTAAATTATTTTTAATTTTTTGAAAAAACTGAAAAGTTTTGGATAAAACCTGAAGAAGACAACGGAGATAAATCCATGCCACGTCGTCGCGTCATTGGTCAGCGTAAGATCCTTCCAGATCCAAAATTCAAATCTGAATTGCTGGCAAAATTCGTTAACATCCTAATGGTTGACGGTAAAAAATCTACTGCAGAGAAAATCGTTTACACTGCACTAGATGCTATGGCTGAAAAGTCTGGTAAAGACCACTTAGCTATTTTTGAAGAAGCTCTTGAAAACGTACGCCCTGCGGTAGAGGTTAAATCTCGCCGTGTTGGTGGTTCAACTTACCAAGTACCTGTAGAAGTACGTCCGGTTCGCCGTAACGCACTTGCTATGCGTTGGTTGGTTGAAGCTGCGCGCAAGCGTGGTGAAAAATCTATGGCTCAACGCCTAGCAGCTGAAATGCTAGACGCGTCTGAGAACAAAGGTACTGCGGTTAAGAAACGTGAAGACGTTCACCGCATGGCTGACGCAAACAAAGCGTTCGCTCATTACCGCTGGTAATACCTTCTGTGCTGCGAGGTTCTCTCGCAGCACTTTTCTATACTCTAAGGTACACCTTAGTAAGAGGATACAATCGTGGCTCGTAAAACTCCTATTGAGCGCTACCGTAATATCGGTATCTGTGCTCACGTAGATGCAGGAAAAACAACCACAACTGAGCGTATTCTGTTCTACACTGGCCTTTCTCACAAAATCGGCGAAGTTCACGATGGTGCTGCAACCATGGACTGGATGGAGCAGGAGCAGGAACGTGGTATCACTATCACATCCGCTGCGACTACTACATTCTGGCGTGGTATGGAAGCACAGTTCCCTGAGCATCGCGTAAACATCATTGATACCCCTGGACACGTTGACTTTACTATCGAAGTAGAGCGTTCTCTTCGTGTACTTGATGGTGCTGTGGTTGTGTTCTGTGGCTCATCTGGTGTTGAACCTCAGTCTGAAACTGTATGGCGTCAAGCAGACAAATACCACGTTCCACGTTTGGTATTTGTAAACAAGATGGACCGTGCGGGAGCAGACTTCCTACGCGTTGTGGACCAAATTAAAAATCGTCTTGGTGCGAACCCTGTTCCAATCCAACTGAACGTTGGTGCAGAAGATGAGTTCAGAGGTGTCATCGACCTTATCAAGATGAAGATGATCAACTGGAATGAAGCCGATCAAGGCACTTCGTTTACTTACGAAGACATCCCAGCTGACATGATCGAACTTGCTGAAGAGTGGCGCAACCACATGGTTGAATCCGCTGCTGAAGCTAGCGAAGAGCTGATGGACAAGTACCTTGAAGAAGGTGAATTGACTGAAGCTGAGCTCAAACAAGCTCTACGTACTCGTACACTAAACAACGAAATCGTACTGGCCACTTGTGGTAGTGCGTTTAAGAACAAAGGTGTTCAAGCGGTACTAGATGCTGTGATCGAGTTCTTGCCATCGCCAGTTGACGTACCTGCAATTAAAGGTGTTGACGAAAGAGAAAATGAAGTTGAGCGTCACGCTGACGACAACGAACCATTCTCTGCGCTAGCATTTAAGATCGCGACTGACCCATTCGTGGGTACGCTAACGTTCATGCGTGTTTACTCTGGTGTAGTAAACTCCGGCGACGCTGTTTACAACTCTGTAAAAGAGAAGAAAGAGCGTTTCGGTCGTATCGTTCAGATGCATGCGAATAAGCGTGAAGAAGTGAAAGAAGTTCGCGCTGGTGATATCGCTGCTGCTATCGGTCTGAAAGACGTAACAACAGGTGACACATTGTGTGATCAGAACCACAAAGTGATTCTAGAGCGCATGGAGTTCCCTGAACCAGTTATTCAGATTGCTGTAGAACCTCGTTCTAAGGCAGACCAAGAGAAAATGGCTATCGCGCTAGGTAAACTGGCTGCGGAAGATCCATCATTCCGCGTGGAAACGGACGACGAATCAGGTCAGACTCTGATCTCAGGTATGGGTGAACTTCACCTAGACATTATCGTTGATCGTATGAAGCGTGAATTCAGCGTTGATTGTAACGTTGGTAAACCTCAGGTTGCTTACCGTGAAACCATTCGTGGTAAAGCGGAAGTTGAAGGTAAGTTTGTTCGTCAATCAGGTGGTCGTGGTCAATACGGTCATGTGTGGGTCAAACTTGAGCCTTCTGAACCTGGCGAAGGTTTCGTATTCGTAGACGAAATCGTGGGTGGTGTGATTCCTAAGGAATACATCAGTTCGGTATCGAAAGGTATCGAGGAACAAATGAATAGTGGTGTTCTAGCGGGTTACCCTGTACTAGATATTAAAGCTACACTATTTGATGGTTCTTACCACGATGTAGACTCAAGCGAGATGGCGTTTAAGATCGCTGGCTCGATGGCATTCAAGAAAGGTGCACTAGAAGCACAACCTGTGATTCTAGAACCAATGATGAATGTCGAAGTAACCACTCCGGAAGACTGGATGGGTGACGTTGTTGGTGACCTAAACCGTCGTCGCGGTATCATTGAAGGCATGGACGAAGGTGTGGCTGGTCTTAAGATCATCCGTGCTCAAGTACCACTATCTGAAATGTTCGGTTACGCAACTGATCTACGTTCTGCAACTCAAGGCCGTGCGTCTTACTCTATGGAGTTTCACGAGTACGCTGAAGTGCCGAAAAACTTCGCAGATAAAATTATTGCAGAGCGTGGTTACTAATTGACGATTGAACTACAAAAAGTTTACGACTTTTTGCGAGATCAGGGCGTCCAAATATTGCGCTAACGGGCGTTGGCGCATAAAATAACAATTTCTGGCGCGTCGTCGATCAATAATGATCACGACGAATCATAACTAGGAAGGAACACGATCGTGTCTAAAGAAAAATTTGAACGTACGAAACCGCACGTTAACGTTGGTACTATCGGCCACGTTGACCACGGTAAAACAACTCTAACTGCAGCTATCTGTACTACTCTTGCTAAAGTTTACGG
>NZ_JAMZAS010000013.1:0-123136 GCF_024181935.1 Vibrio sp. Y51_MX_L26 | reverse complement strand
CTTAACAAACCACCTGCATGCGCTTTACGCCCAGTAATTCCGATTAACGCTCGCACCCTCCGTATTACCGCGGCTGCTGGCACGGAGTTAGCCGGTGCTTCTTCTGTCGCTAACGTCAAACAACGCCGCTATTAACGACGCCGCCTTCCTCACGACTGAAAGTACTTTACAACCCGAAGGCCTTCTTCATACACGCGGCATGGCTGCATCAGGCTTGCGCCCATTGTGCAATATTCCCCACTGCTGCCTCCCGTAGGAGTCTGGACCGTGTCTCAGTTCCAGTGTGGCTGATCATCCTCTCAGACCAGCTAGGGATCGTCGCCTTGGTGAGCCCTTACCTCACCAACTAGCTAATCCCACCTAGGCATATCCTGACGCGAGAGGCCCGAAGGTCCCCCTCTTTGGCCCGTAGGCATCATGCGGTATTAGCCATCGTTTCCAATGGTTATCCCCCACATCAGGGCAATTTCCTAGGCATTACTCACCCGTCCGCCGCTCGACGCCGTTATCGTTCCCCGAAGGTTCAGATAACTCGTTTCCGCTCGACTTGCATGTGTTAGGCCTGCCGCCAGCGTTCAATCTGAGCCATGATCAAACTCTTCAATTTAAGATTTTGTTCGGCTCAATGAATACTGAACATTACATAAGTAATGTTTGAATTGACTGTGCTGAGTCTTGCGACTCAATGGTCACTTCGTTTCATTGAAACCTAATTTGAAACCGAAGTATCTAATTGGATTATCATCAACGAGTGCCCACACAGATTGATAGGTTTATATTGTTAAAGAGCTTTTCTGTTGAGCTTTGCTCAAAACAGGACGGCCATTTTAGCGAGTTAAAGTTTAGTGTCAATCACTTTCTTCAAACTTTCTTCAAGCGTTTCCGCTTGGCTAATTTGGCTTGCTAACTTGGCTTTCGTTTCTTTCGAAGCGTTGCCGTGTCAGCGAGGTGGCATTATAGAGATTGCGATCACATTGGCAAGCCCTTTTTCACGTTTTTTTTGATTTTTTTATCGTTTGGGTGTTTTTTATTCTAAAAGGCGAGTTTTCACTACTATTCTACCTCCATGTCCCCTGTAATCGCCCCTAATAAAGGAGAAAAGATGAGCTCAATTAGAAGCTACAAAGGTATAAAGCCTCAACTTGGTGAGCGTGTTTACGTTGACTCAACCTCAGTGTTAGTCGGAGATATCCGTATTGGGGACGATTCTAGCATTTGGCCTTTAGTAGCGGCACGAGGCGATGTGAACCACATTCACATTGGTGATCGAACGAATATTCAAGATGGCAGTGTTTTGCATGTCACCCATAAGAACGCCGAAAACCCAAACGGCTACCCACTTATAATTGGCAATGACGTTACGATTGGCCACAAAGTGATGCTGCACGGTTGTGAGATACACGATCGTGTATTGGTTGGTATGGGGGCGATTGTTTTAGATGCTGTCGTTATTGAATCAGAGGTGATGATTGGAGCGGGCAGTTTAGTACCGCCAGGAAAGAGATTAGAAAGCGGTTATCTTTATGTCGGTAGTCCAGTAAAACAAGCTCGCCCTCTATCAGAGACAGAACGAGCTTTTTTGCAAAAGTCTGCCAATAACTATGTTCAAAACAAAAACGACTACTTACATGAAGTAGAAGACTTGAACTAAAGGTCTGTTAGCCAATGATAATATGGCCTTCTTCGTTGAAGGCTTCATCTTCTATTAACTCTTCTGCTATTTCTTCCAGATCAAATCGGTAGTCAATAAAAGCGGCGATCACGGCCTGCTCCGTATCTAACTCTGAGCCAGATAACTTTTCTAACTTTTGTTTCGTCACAAAGCATTCTATTAGCGCACCAGATTGTTGCGCCGCAAAGTTTACTGATTGTGATACTTCATCCCATGATTGCATGTCTGGGAATAAGATGGATTGATTCATCGCTTATTGACCTTCAAGGTTCTTTCTTAATTCACGCAAAATCTGTTTGGCTCCTGGACGAAGACCGCGCCATAACATAAAACTCTCAGCAGCTTGGCCAACTAACATACCTAAACCATCATAAGCATGTGCGGCACCATGTTGCTTAGCCCATTGGTTAAATGTGGTATCACCTTTGCCATACATCATGTCGTAGCTTGTACTATTGGCGGCGAACACCGAGGAAGAGATCGCAGGTAACTCACCACTCAATGATGCAGACGTAGAGTTGATTATGACGTCGTACTCTTCAGCAATGGTATTCATCTCTTTTGCTGTAACAAGGCCATACGCAGAAAACAATTCTGCCAATTCTTCGGCTTTGAAAAATGTACGATTAGTTATCGTTAGAGATGTTGGTTTTTGATCGAGCAATGGTTTAATCACTCCTCGAGCGGCACCACCAGCTCCTATGATCAGGATACGTGCACCTTCTAAAACGACTTGATGTTGCAACAAGTCTTGCACTAAGCCTGCACCATCAGTGTTATCACCAATGATTTCACCATCATCAAGCTTCTTAAGTGTATTCACTGCTCCAGCAAGCTGAGCACGCTCAGTCAAACGGCTGGCAAATTGATAGGCATCTTCTTTAAAAGGCAAGGTCACGTTACAGCCTTTACCGCCATCAGCAAAAAATGCTTTCGCCGCCTCGATAAATCCACCCACAGGCGCACATTCTGCGGTGTATGTTAGGGACTGATTCGTTTGACGAGCAAAGAGTGTATGGATAAATGGCGACTTGCTGTGCCCGATAGGGTTACCAAACACGGCGTAACGATCGATTTGCGGGGTCATTTCCTTACCTTTATTCCTTACTTAGATATAGAGAAAACAGGGCCATCTGATTACAGATGACCCTATCACTATCTATCTATATAGAAAAGGAGATTCCGTGCTTACCATTCGCGTGGTTTCAGGTATCGATCGTAAAGTTCGGCTTCAGGCGTTCCTGCTTCTGGTTCGTAGCGGTACTCCCATCGCGCTAACGGCGGCATCGACATCAGAATCGACTCGGTACGCCCACCACTTTGTAAACCGAATAAAGTGCCACGGTCGTACACTAAGTTGAACTCAACATAACGACCACGACGGTAAAGTTGGAATTCACGTTCGCGCTCGCCATATTCGATGTCTTTACGACGAGACACGATCGGCAAATAAGCTTGGCAATAGCCTTCACCCACCGCTTTGATGTAATCAAAACACTTATCAAACTCCCAGTGATTCAAATCATCAAAGAACAAACCACCAACACCACGAGTTTCATTTCGGTGTGGCAAGAAGAAGTACTTATCACACCACGCTTTGTGTTCAGCATATACTTCTTCACCAAATGGGGCACAGATTGCCTTAGCTGTATCGTGCCATGACTGACAATCTTCTTCGAAAGGATAGAAAGGAGTCAGGTCGAAACCACCACCAAACCACCAAATTGGTTCTTCGCCCTCTTTCTCGGCGATAAAGAAACGCACATTCGCATGAGAAGTTGGGACGTAAGGGTTTTTGGGATGGATAACCAAAGAGACCCCCATCGCTTCAAAACGGCGACCCGCTAGCTCCGGACGATGTGCCGTCGCAGATGCTGGCATTTCTTTCCCTTCTACATGCGAGAAGTTCACCCCACCTTGCTCGAAAACAAGGCCATCACGCATAACACGTGAGCGCCCACCGCCACCAAGACGTTCGCCCGGTTCACGATGCCATGCATCCTCGACAAAGACGGCCTCTCCATCTTCTTGTTCTAACTGCTGACAAATGGAGTCCTGAAGTGACATCAGGAACTGCTTTACGGCGTGTTTATCGATTGCTGACATACGTTATTACCTATTACGTGATACCGGTTGATGACTGGCAAGCAGGGTTAGCCCTGTCTTAATATTTGTGAAGTCTTGGCGTCACGAATCTCGCTGGGTTTATCACGACCGCTGGTTTCACCACGAAGAATGGCCACCAGCTTGTCACCCAATTGCTCTTCGACTTCTTCCGTGGTCATACACGGTGGCAAGCCGGAAAGATTCGCGCTGGTAGAGGTTAACGGCTTTCCGAATGCATTACACATCTTTTGAACCAAAGGATGATCAGTCACACGAACTGCAATTGAATCAAACTGCCCTGAAACCCAGTTGGATACTTTATCGCTCGCTGGCATGATCCAAGTGTATGGGCCTGGCCAAGTAGCATGAACAGTCTGTAATTGTTCTTCAGTCAACTGAGATTCATCAATATACGGCAAGAGCTGCTCATAACTTGCAGCGATCAGAATCAGCCCTTTTTCCACCGGGCGCTGCTTGAGCTCCAGCAGTTTTTGAATTGCTTCTGGGTTATCTGGATCGCATCCGACACCAAAAACCCCTTCTGTTGGGTAGGCAATCACTTCGCCTTGTTGTAGTGCGTTGAGCACTTGTTCAAAGTTATCCACCGATTACTTCCTGATTGTCTGACTGTATTATTTTCACTAAGTGTACAAATATTCATTCTCAGACACTAAAGCAATTTTTTATAAAATGTATCAATAGCGTCAACAACAAGACGCAAACGTTTGCTTGAGATAAAAATCCCCGTATAATGCGCACAAATTTATCAGCTCACCTAATTTTGCAGCTTGAAGGAGTTTGAGATGAAAGTCGGTATCATCATGGGTTCTAAATCCGATTGGCCAACCATGAAACTAGCAGCGGACATGCTAGACCAATTTGGCGTACCTTACGAAACAAAAGTCGTGTCAGCACACCGAACTCCTCAATTACTGGCGGACTACGCCAGTGGCGCAAAAGAACGCGGCATCAAAGTTATCATCGCAGGCGCAGGTGGTGCAGCCCACCTACCAGGTATGGCTGCTGCGTTTACTAGTTTGCCAGTGCTTGGTGTTCCCGTTCAGTCTCGTGCACTGAAAGGTATGGATTCACTGCTCTCTATTGTACAGATGCCAAAGGGAATTGCGGTTGGTACATTAGCGATTGGCGAAGCGGGCGCAACAAACGCAGGTATCCTAGCAGCGCAAATCCTAGGCACTCATGATGAAAACATCATGGCGAAGGTAGAAGCGTTCCGCAATGAACAGACGGAAACCGTACTGGCTAACCCAAATCCAGCTGAGGATTAATCAGATGCAAGTACTGGTTCTTGGTGCGGGTCAGTTGGCTCGCATGATGTCTCTGGCTGGTGCGCCATTGAATATTCAAATTTCAGCTTACGATGTCAGCAGCGGTGATGTCGTTCATCCTTTAACTCAACAGGTACTTGGCCATGGCTTGGAAAATGCGATTACGCAAGTTGATGTGATTACTGCCGAGTTCGAGCATATTCCACATGACGTGCTCAAGGTTTGCGAAGCGAGCGGCAAGTTCCTACCAAGTACGCAAGCCATCAAAGCAGGTGGTGATCGCCGTATTGAAAAAGCACTGCTTGATGATGCTAGCGTGCGCAACGCGAAATACTACGTGATTGAAACTCGTGAAGACTTTGAGCGCGCAATTGAACACGTTGGTATGCCAATGGTTCTGAAAAGTGCATTGGGTGGTTACGATGGTAAAGGTCAATGGCGCTTAAAAGACGCTTCTCAAGTCGACGACATTTGGACTGAGATGGCAGAGTGCATCGCGGCAACACCTACTCAAGCGATTGTTGCTGAAGAGTTTGTTCCTTTTAACCGCGAAGTATCACTTGTAGGTGCTCGCGGTAAAGATGGCAGCGTTGAAGTGTACCCTCTAGCAGAAAACGTTCACATCAATGGCGTACTGAGCTTATCCACCGCAATTGATGCGCCAGAACTGCAAGCCCAAGCCAAGCAGATGCTCACGGCCGTCGCAGATAGCCTAGATTACGTTGGTGTATTGGCGCTCGAATTCTTTGATGTCGATGGCACACTGTTAGTGAATGAGATTGCCCCACGAGTGCACAACTCCGGTCACTGGACACAGCAAGGTGCAGAAACCTGTCAGTTCGAGAACCACCTGCGCGCCGTATGCGGCTTGCCGTTAGGCAGCACCAAACTGATTCGCGAAACCTCGATGGTGAATGTTCTTGGTGAAGATACGTTGCCAGAAGCGCTTCTCGCCATGGATGGTTGTCACATCCATTGGTACGGCAAAGAGAAGCGTGAAGGGCGAAAAATGGGTCACATCAACGTATGCGGTGACTACCCAGGAGAATTACACCGTAGGTTGTGCGCTCTCGCGGATGTCTTAGATCCAATGGCATTCCCAGCCGTGCACGAGTTTGCGAAACAAGCATAACGCTAAAATCTAGCCCCAAAAACCACAAAGGGTCGCACGATGCGACCCTTTTTAATTCCTTTGATGTATTTACCCTTGTTGGGTGTGCTGGCACTTACGATTGGCACATTGCAATTTCACACCACTGGCGAGTTTCTTCTCCACCAACAACGTAAAACCACATTCTTCGCATCTCCCTTTAACCGGAGGGAGATTCACTGCAAATTTGCATTTAGGGTAGTTATCACATGCGTAGAAAGTTTTACCAAAGCGCGTCTTACGTTCAACTAAATGACCTTTACCACATTCAGGACACGCGTGTTGCTCTTGCGGCTGCTTTTCTGGCTCAGGTTGATTGATCGACTCAATATGATGGCAAACCGGATAGTTACTGCAACCAACAAACATGCCATAACGCCCTTGGCGTAATACCAACTCGTTACCACAATCTGGACAAGGAACGCCAAGCTCTTTGACGATGTGGCCATCATTATTGTGCAGGGCTTTGATGTAATCACAGCTTGGGTAGTGGCTACAGCCAAGAAAGGGACCGTGTTTGCCATGTTTGAGGATCAATTCACTGCCACATTTAGGACACGGCTCGTGTTCCAATGCGTGTTCATGGGCAGAGAAAAGGGTGTTGTCGATTTTACTACTCATACTTACCGTTTCGTGAAAAACACACCAAAAGACAAGCTCGCGTTCTTGATAGCTAAACTCGAACTTGCCTAGATTGGGTTAGTGAAGAATCCCTTGTTCCTTGGTGTACAACAGCTCTTCCATTAGCGTATAAGCGTTTTCATTACCAGGCACATTAAACAGCACCATCAAAATGATCCATTTGAGGTCTTCAAGCTCAAACTCGCTCGTTTCTAGACCCATCACTCGGTCAATCACCATTTCGCGAGTTTCTGTGGTTAACACATTGATTTGCTCGAGAAACAATAAAAACCCTCGGCATTCCAAGTCTAAACGCTGCATCTCTTTCGCTGTGTAGATACGAGTTGATGACGAAGCCATGCAAGTCGAGATTGCAGAAGAGGTGTCACTTTGCTGCAATGCGGCAAGCTCTTCTAACCAGACAAGGGCTTTGTAGATATCTTTTTGTTGGAAGCCTGCACGGAGCAACTCTTCTTCCAACTCGTCTTGTTCGACCTGTAACTCTGCATCGCTATGGATGTAGGTTTCGAATAGATACATCAGTATATCCATCATCATAGCTAGCCCCTCCCCTTTCGAATATAGCCACCTGAAACCGCAACGACATGCCCAGAGAGTTCTAACTCTAAGAGCTGCATCATGACTTCCTGGACAGGTATATTGGTCCTGTTTGCAAGAATATCAACCGGTGTAGCTTCACTTCCTACGTTAGCTAACAGCTGAGGAAATGGCAATTCTTCTTCATCATTTAACGTAGAAAATAAATCGGTACTCTGATTAATAGACCAATCAAGCAAAGACTGTATTTCATCTAAGACATCTTTCGTCTTTTCTACGAGGCAAGCACCATGACGTATCAACTGGTTGCCACCGCTGGCATTAGGGGCATTTATCGAGGCTGGCAGCGCAAATACTTCTCGACCTTGATCAAGCGCGTAACGAGCAGTAATTAACGAGCCACTCCTTTCCGCCGCTTCCACAACTAACACACCTAGCGATAATCCGCTAATAATGCGGTTTCGACGCGGGAAGTTTTCCGGGCGCGGCTTGGCATTGGGGCGAAACTCAGACACCAAAGCCCCATGTTCAATAACACGTTGCGCTAAACCACGATGACGTGCCGGATAAATATTTTCTAAGCCAGATCCCAGCACCGCAATCGTCTTACCTTTGGCTTGCAACGCACCATCATGCGCATGACCGTCAATGCCTAAAGCTAGACCACTAGTGACAATAAAATCGTGCTGAACAAATTCTGCTGCAAAGTGGCGTGCATGCTGTAAGCCATCAATACTCGCATTTCGGCTGCCAACCATTGCTATTTGTGGCTGCGAGAGACAAGTAGAATTTCCTTGAACAAAAAGCAGAGGTGGCGGCGCAACGATTTGTTTGAGTTGAGGTGGATAACGCGGGTCAGTCAGTGTCAGGATATGATGATTTGTAGAAGCCTCAAGCCAGCTTAAACAAGCATCGACTTCTTTATCTGTTGAAGCCCAAGCTTGAATTTGCTTAGTTGTTAACCCAAGTTGTTGTAGCTGTTCAGGAGAGAAGTTTACGATGTTACGTGGCGTGTCTCTTGCCAGTAGCTTATTCATTTTGACGCCGCCAATGCCTGGTAAACAACTCAGTTTTAACCAGGCAGCGAGATCATCCTTATTTCGTCGATTCATCGATGATTAATTCGTCCGCCAACGGTGACACCACCGAAACATCTTGGTTAATGGGTTTCGTACTGTTAGTGATCAGTGCCAAGCTAAAGTACTCATAAGGACGAATGACCAGCAACTCACCAACTTTGCTTTGAGGCAAAGTGATTTTCTTATCAAGCACGCCAAACTCTTTCTTGAACTCATCGCCATCTTTGTAAACGGGGTGCGCGTCTTCTTTTAAATCAAACACACTGCCTTGTTTCAGACTGTCAGACGTACCTTTATCAATCACCACGACTTGGTTGGTTGAGCTAAAGCGAATACCTTCGATATTGCCTAGCAACTTTGCAGAACTGCCTTGTGGCGACGGCATAGGGTAGAACGTTGTTGTGAAGTCAGTGTTCTCAACCGATTGATTTGGCAACGCGATATCGTTGCGCAGGATTTCTTGCAATTGAGACGTGATCTTCAAACCAGAATAATCGCTCGAAGCCTCAACGAGTTCGCCTTTTGCAATCAAACGCAGCGCAGTGATCTCTTTAGACACATCGTCACGCGAAAAGGTTTCTACCGGTCGGTAAATAGCCCAGCCTGTAGCGGTCTGCTTGCCATCGATGTACAGCACATCTTCTGCCGTCAGATACTTACTGCCTTTGCTGCTACCCATCACTTTTGCTGCACTGTTCAACGCATCTTGATCCAGCAATCGATCCGATTTGAGGTACGGCATCACTAAACCTTCCGCGACCGTTGGTACCGCTTTCTTTTCCGTGATGCGTGCTTTCGGGCTAAGCTTCTTAACTGGTTTTAGGCTTAACACGGGCTGACCGTTAATCCACACCAAAGACAGCTTATCTCCGGGATAAATTAAATGAGGGTTGTCGATTTCCGGGTTTACTTGCCATAAACGAGGCCACAGCCACGGGCTATCTAGGTACATAGCCGAAATATCCCATAGCGTATCGCCCTTCACGACTACATATGTTTGTGGCGCATCATCTTTAACAGTTAGTGGTTTCGCATCCACATTTGCTACAGCGTTGAAAGAGAAAAGTAACGGCAACGTAACACTGGCAACGTTGCGGAAAATTCGATTCATGACCCTCGTCCTTGGTCTATTAAGCAGGAACCAGAATGGAAATTGGTGCAAGGATGCTGTCATTTAGGCTATAAAATGTCTAGAATTGAGCCAACAAGGTTTGTGCTGTTTCGGCACAGTTCAATATTTCGAGTGAATATGTCTGTATTACAAGTATTAACATTCCCGGATGATCGCCTGCGCACAGTCGCAAAGCCTGTTGAAGCGGTGACGCCTGAGATTCAAAAAATCGTCGATGACATGATTGAAACCATGTACGACGAAGAAGGTATTGGCCTTGCTGCAACGCAGGTTGATATCCACAAACGTATCGTAGTGATTGATATTTCAGAAACTCGCGATGAGCCGATGGTGCTAATCAACCCTGAGATTCTGGAAAAGCGTGGCGAAGATGGCATCGAAGAAGGCTGTCTGTCGGTACCAGGTGCACGCGCACTTGTGCCTCGCGCTGCAGAAGTTACCGTTAAAGCACTGGATCGTGATGGCAAAGAGTTCACCTTTGAAGCCGACGACCTGCTAGCGATTTGTGTTCAACACGAGCTTGATCACTTACAAGGTAAGCTATTCGTGGATTACCTATCTCCACTGAAACGCAAACGCATTCAGGACAAGCTAGCAAAAATCAAACGCTTTAACGAGAAGCAGCAAAACGCTTAATCTCGACCCATACCAATTAGAAGGAAGTCTACCTTGAGTCAGTCTTTACGTATTGTCTTTGCAGGTACTCCGGATTTCGCCGCCCGTCACTTGGCGGCGTTGTTGTCTTCGGAGCATGAAGTCATCGCGGTTTATACAAACCCAGATCGACCAGCGGGTCGTGGCAAGAAATTGGCTGCGCCACCGGTAAAACAACTGGCGCTGGAACACAACATCCCGGTTTACCAACCTGAAAGCTTTAAGTCCGACGAAGCGAAACAAGAACTTGCCGACCTGAACGCCGATCTCATGGTTGTCGTGGCATACGGTATGCTACTGCCACAAGCGGTTCTTGATACCCCTAAACTGGGTTGTATCAACGTACATGGCTCTATCCTACCTCGTTGGCGTGGTGCGGCTCCAATCCAACGCTCTATTTGGGCGGGCGACGCAGAAACGGGCGTGACCATCATGCAGATGGACATCGGTCTCGACACTGGTGATATGCTGAAGATTGCAACGCTGCCAATCGAAGCGACAGATACCAGCGCTTCAATGTACGAAAAATTGGCTGAGCTTGGCCCAGAAGCCCTGATTGACTGCTTAGCCGACATTGCTGCGGGTAAAGCAGTGCCAGTGAAGCAAGACGATGAGCTAGCGAACTACGCGAAAAAACTCAGCAAAGAAGAAGCACGCATTAACTGGAACGACGATGCGGCTCACATTGAGCGCTGCGTTCGTGCATTTAACCCATGGCCAATGAGCCACTTTGAGGCGGCAGAAAACAGCATCAAAGTATGGCAAAGCCGTGTGGCAGAGCAAACCAGTGACAAGCCAGCCGGCACTATCGTGCAAGCAGATAAAACCGGTATTTATGTTGCGACAGGCAACGGCGTACTGGTGCTAGAACAACTGCAAGTTCCTGGCAAAAAAGCCATGTCAGTTCAAGATATTCTGAACTCACGTGCATCTTGGTTTGAAGTTGGCACCCAACTGGTTTAAAAAGCCAGACAATAGTGTCAAAGACCAATAATACGAACTTTTAGAGGGCAGAGATGCCCTCCTTTACTTTAAGGTACTCATCATGAATGTTCGCGCTGCGGCTGCCAACGTCTTGTATCTTGTCGTCGACAAGGGCCACTCACTTTCAAGCGCTCTTCCAGCGGCTCAACAAAACGTACGACCACGTGACCACGCTCTTCTTCAAGAGATCTGTTACGGCGCTCTACGTTACCTCCCTCGCCTAGAAATGATTGCAAACCAGTTGATGGATAAGCCGCTAAAAGGCAAACAACGCGTTTTCCATCACCTTATTTTGGTAGGCATTTATCAGCTAAGCTTCATGCGTATTCCTGCGCACGCTGCAGTCGGTGAAACGGTTGAAGGTACTAAAGAGCTGAAAGGCCCTCGTCTACGCGGTCTTATCAACGCGGTATTGCGTAACTACCAGCGCAACCAAGAAGAACTAGACCAAATGGCGGTCAGCAACAATGCGGGCAAGTATGGCCACCCAAGCTGGTTACTTAAACTGCTGCAAGAAGCTTACCCAGAGCAATGGGAAAGCATTGTTGAAGCCAACAACCAAAAAGCGCCAATGTGGCTGCGTGTAAACCACCAGCACCACACTCGTGATGAATACCTAACGCTACTCAAAAATGAAAACATTGATAGCACGCCACACACACAAGCAATGGACGCCCTAAAATTGGCCGCGCCATGCGATGTGATGAAACTGCCGGGCTTTGAAAAAGGTTGGGTATCGGTGCAAGATGCGGCAGCACAGCTGTCGATTAACTATCTTGAACCAAAAGATGGCGAGCTGATCCTAGACTGCTGTGCAGCACCGGGCGGTAAGACGGCACACATTCTTGAGCGTACATCAGGCAGCGAAGTGGTTGCCATTGACTGCGACGACACACGTCTTAAACGTGTGCACGAAAACCTGAAGCGTCTCAACCTTCAGGCAAAAGTGGTTTGCGGTGATGCGCGTAATCCACAAGAATGGTGGCAAGGCGAGCAATTTGATCGCATTTTGCTGGATGCCCCATGTTCTGCGACTGGCGTGATTCGTCGTCACCCAGACATAAAATGGCTACGTCGTGCAGACGACATCGCCGCATTAGCAGAGCTACAAAGTGAAATTTTTGATGCCATGTGGACGCAACTGAAACCCGGCGGCACAATGGTTTACGCGACTTGTTCAATCACACCGCAAGAAAACGTGGAGCAAGTAAAAGCGTTTTTAGCACGTACCGCGGATGCGCAACTGCTGGATTCTGATCCCGACCAGCCTGGTCGTCAAATTCTACCAGGCGAAGAAGACATGGATGGTTTCTACTACGCAGTGCTAACCAAAACACACGCGTAACAGCATGCTAAATAGGGCGATTGGAGTGATTTCAATCGCCTTTTTCAGATACGAGAAAAGAGTATGAAGATCATTATTCTTGGTGCAGGTCAGGTTGGCGGCACACTGGCAGAAAACCTAGTGGGTGAAAACAACGACATCACCATCGTCGACAACAATGCCGACCGACTGCGTGAATTACAGGACAAATACGACCTGCGTGTGGTCAATGGTCATGCGAGCCACCCCGACGTGCTGCACGAAGCTGGTGCGCAAGACGCCGATATGCTCGTCGCGGTGACCAACACTGATGAAACCAACATGGCCGCCTGCCAAGTCGCGTTCACTCTATTCAACACCCCAAACCGCGTTGCACGTATTCGCTCTCCAGAATATCTGGCCGAAAAAGAAGCCCTGTTTAAATCTGGCGCTATTCCTGTTGATCACCTTATCGCCCCAGAAGAACTCGTTACGAGCTACATCGAACGTCTGATCCAATACCCGGGCGCGCTGCAAGTGGTGAGCTTTGCTGAACAGAAAGTCAGCCTAGTGGCGGTAAAAGCCTACTACGGTGGCCCGCTGGTGGGTAATGCGCTGTCTGCTTTGCGTGAGCACATGCCGCACATCGATACCCGTGTGGCGGCGATTTTCCGTCAAGGTCGCCCGATTCGTCCTCAAGGCACCACCATCATTGAAGCCGATGATGAAGTGTTCTTCGTCGCCGCAAGCAACCATATTCGCTCAGTGATGAGTGAACTTCAGCGCCTAGAAAAACCGTACCGCCGCATCATGATTGTTGGCGGGGGTAACATTGGTGCCAGTCTCGCAAAGCGCTTAGAACAAAACTACAGCGTGAAGCTGATTGAACGTAACTACCAACGTGCAGAAAAACTGTCAGAAGAGCTAGAAAACACCATCGTGTTCTGCGGCGACGCGGCAGACCAAGAGCTTCTCTCGGAAGAGAACATCGACCAAGTCGACGTCTTCATCGCGCTGACCAACGAAGATGAAACCAACATCATGTCTGCGATGTTGGCAAAACGCATGGGCGCGAAAAAAGTAATGGTGCTGATCCAACGTGGCGCTTATGTAGATCTGGTACAAGGCGGCGTAATTGATGTGGCGATCTCACCACAACAAGCGACCATTTCCGCCTTGCTGACGCACGTGCGTCGCGCTGATATCGTAAACGTGTCCTCACTTCGCCGCGGCGCTGCGGAAGCCATTGAAGCCGTCGCTCACGGTGATGAAAGTACATCCAAAGTGGTTGGACGTGCGATTGGAGATATTAAGCTCCCACCTGGGACCACCATTGGTGCTATCGTTCGTGGCGAAGAAGTCCTTATTGCCCACGACCGTACGGTCATCGAGCAGGATGACCATGTGGTGATGTTCCTGGTCAACAAAAAATACGTATCAGACGTCGAAGCGCTATTCCAGCCGAGTCCATTCTTCCTCTAGGATTTTCCTATGGTCAACTTACGTCCCGTACTGTTTGTTATCGGGCTGGTTTTATCCAAACTGGCCCTGTTTATGTACGTGCCGACTTTGGTCGCTTTCTTTACCGGTACGGGGGGATTCCTCGATTTCGCCCAAGCCGTTGTGATCACGCACCTTGCCGCCTTCATTTGCCTAACGATCGGTCGAACCGCCAAGTTCAAACTCAGCGTACGCGATATGTTCCTCATCACCAGTCTGGTTTGGACCATCGCGAGTGCGTTTGCCGCCTTGCCATTTGTGTTTATCAACCACATCAGCTTCACCGACGCCTACTTCGAAACGATGTCGGGTATCACCACGACGGGCTCAACGGTGCTCAGTGGCCTAGACAACATGGCGCCGAGCATCTTGCTGTGGCGCTCTATTTTGCAGTGGCTTGGGGGGATTGGTTTTATCGTAATGGCGGTGGCGGTGCTACCTATGCTCAATGTCGGTGGTATGAAGCTATTCCAAACCGAATCATCAGATTGGTCGGATAAAAGTAGCCCGAGAGCGAAAACGGTCGCCAAAAACATCGTAGCGGTTTATTTGATGCTTACTGGCTTATGCATTGTGGGCTACTTGGTCACCGGCATGAACCTGTTTGAAGCGATCAATCACGCCTTTACCACGCTATCAACGGGCGGATACTCTACATCCGACGGGTCGATGAACCACTTCTCTAATGGCGCACACTGGGTGGCCACTACCTTTATGTTCTTAGGTGGCTTGCCATTTTTGCTCTTCATCGCCGCGTTACGTAAACGCCGTATTGATGTGTTGGTTAACGACGCTCAAGTTCGAGGATTCGCGTACCTGTTCGTGTTCTCAAGCTTAGTGATTTCAGCTTGGTTAGTGATTCGAGACGGATACACCATTTTGGATGCGCTACGAGTGTCGATGTTTAATATCGTCTCTGTCGTCACCACAACCGGCTTTGGCTTAGAGGACTTCACCGCGTGGGGCGCATTACCCACAACTCTTTTTGCCTTCTTAATGATGGCGGGCGCATGTTCGGGGTCAACGTCTGGTGGGATCAAAATCTTCCGTTTCCAAATCGCAATGACACTGCTGAACAAACAAATGATGAAATTGATTCACCCTTCAGGTGTGTTTGTACAGCGCTACAACCAACGCCCAGTGAATGATGACATTGTTCGCTCAGTGGTCGCGTTTGGCTTGATGTTCTTTATCACCATCATCTTTATCGCGGGTTGCTTGAGTGCGCTGGGTTTAGACCCCATCACTAGCATCTCTGGTGCCATCACTGCGGTAGCCAACGTCGGCCCAGGTATGGGAAGCGTGATTGGACCGACGGGTAACTTCGCGCCTCTGCCAGATACCGCCAAGTGGCTTCTGAGCTTTGGCATGTTGATGGGCCGCTTGGAAATTCTGACTATTCTTGTACTGTTCTTCCCTGCGTTTTGGCGCCGTTAAGCAGACACAAATAAAAGGTATAACAATGAAAACATGGATCACTCTGGCGACCCTACTTGCCGCCTCATCCACATACGCCGCTGAAGTCATCACTTTAGCCGATGGTCGAGAAGTGAAGTTAAACGATGACTTTACTTGGGAATACGTCATGAAAAAACCTGCGCAGCAAGCAACAGAGACGCAAGCGACAATAGGCGCGGTTGAAACGATCGCAGCTCCCGCAATTGCGACAATTCCAGTTGTGACGAAAACTGTTGGCACTACTGTGGTGGTAAACGCCAAAAAGCCAACCATGCAGCTGTCTGACTCTGGTGTCGACGTACTGATTGGCTCCGCGAGCTATCAAGATGGTGAGCTCGTACTGCCAACGTCCATTACCAATCAAAGCTCACAATCGGTGATTCAAGTTGAAGTGGAAGTTCTGGTATTTGATATGTCTGGCCAGCAACTGGCGAAAGAAAAAGTCACAGTTTGGCAATCCATCAAGCGAATGGCGGATACTTACCTGCGACCAAAGCAAGCAGAACAGGGTAAAAGCATCAAACTGGCAGTGCCGCAGTCTCAGCAATACCAGTTTTCAGCCAAAGTGTTAGAAGTGAAAACTCGTTAATGTGATAACACATGTTTTGTCGAGTTCATATCTATCCGTTAGATAGGCTCGACAAAATAATAAATTGCGAAGAAGTGACACACACAACCCGCTAAAACGAAGCCGTGCCAAATCGCATGATTGAATGGAATACGCTTCGCAACGTAGAAAATCACCCCCAGTGAATACACAATCCCACCAGCTGCGAGTAATGTCAGTCCGCCAATATCCAAGTTGATCGCCAACTGATAAATCACAATCAACGACAGCCAGCCCATGACCAAATACGTCATCAAGGAAAGCTTTTTAAATCGGTAAACAAACGCGACTTTCATGATGATGCCGAGTAGAGCGATGGTCCAGATAACAATCATCAAACCAAACGCGAGCGGCGTACGTAAACTCACCAACAAAAAAGGCGTATAACTGCCAGCAATGAGCAGATAAATGGCGCAGTGATCGAAAGTTTTTAGCCATCGTTTAGCGTTGGGGTGCGGAATTGCGTGATACAGCGTCGAAGCCAAAAATAGCACGATAATACTCGCACCGTAGACAGCCATACTGGCCAGCGTCAGCGTATCAGCTTGCTGGTCTATGGCTTTGATTAGCAGCAGTATCAGGCCAACAATACCAAAAATCATCCCAATGCCATGAGTGATGGTATTGGCCAGTTCTTCGCGTTGACTGTATTGAGGTTTCTGCAGTTCAGACATCAATGCGCCTATACTAGAGTTTGAAATTTGCTCTAGTATGGCACATTAGGCTTACACGTGTAAGCTTAAATTAAGACTCATGAACGGCCGTGGTTTGATCGAGATAATTAAGTACAAGTTCACCCACTTGATCAAGCTTAGTCGTGGCTGGAATGGTCAACTCTCGTTTGAGTTTTCCGCTACCCAGTAAGCTTGCGAGCATGCCACCCTCGCCCTTGCGTGTGCGGTCAACTTCAAACCATAATTTGAGTTCTTGCTCGCTACGATGAGCGACAAATTCTAACTCACGCCACACGCCATGGTATGGCCCGTCAGTCGGCACCATCTCAAATTCTTGCACAAATGGCAGGTCGAACCCTTTTACTTCCTCACACTCCACTTGGCGAATACGCAAACCTTGCGCTTCAAATGCGGATAACACCGCATCCATTAGTGGATCAGGTCGAACGGTGAGGATGTCTTTATCGGTCGGGTCTAAAGCAGCAGCAACGTCCAAGCCGGTTTCGAGCCACACTTTGGCGTCACCAATGGTGACAGGCGTATTCCAAGGCACATCGAGCTGAACATCGAAGGTACGCTCTTCGCCGGAATGGATGGTAAACGCATAAGGGAGGCTCCACTTAGCAAGCACATGAGTCTGAGGTACTCGGCGCATGCTGTGTCCTTCTCGCGCACCACGGTCATCAGGAGCTTCCGCGATATAGCGACAACACAGTTTTAAATCGATGTTGTCGATCGCTTGTTCAGTGGCACCACCATAAACATGGATAGACACATCCACACTTTGACCAGGATATAGCACGTCTTGATTTAGGATTGAGTCGACCTTAGCGCTCCCAATCCCAAAACTGGCAAGTGTCTTCTTCAAAAATGACATAGGCACCTCCTTCGTCGAGATCTCATACTACTACTGCTGATCGTGGGATCAAACAAAAATTGCCTCGAACATCGCGACAAAATGACAAAATCTAAACAATTCAATTGCTCAACTATCGACCAATTATTACAAGGATGCTAATCTTACACTTGATATGCATGCATATCGGTATTCCTGACTCATTAACTGGATTGGCGAGAGCCAGAAGAGTGATTCTTCAATCTTGTTGGAGCCTAGCTCATAATGATTCAGGCCATTACATCGGCAATGGATATGCCTGACAGTTAGGTAAATTAATGCGCCCAACAACAGTCAGGTTCGCACACACTAATACTAGTGCAATGCGCCGCCGCAGTGGCTTTACTACTGCACCAAAGGCAAAGCAAGTTGCGCCAGCAATGACATTGGTTGAGAAGACAGCAATGATGTCGAGTGTTCCGGCCAAAGTTATCAAAGCAGCTTAATCAAAAGCGCGGCGCCAGCTGCGCTTTTTTCTTTGCACGCGACTCAAACCACCTCAACGACTTAGAACAAAACACAGTGAAATAGATAGTTTTTCCTATTTGGTCTTCGCAAAGCAATTTGGTACCTTTACAGCTAATTACACCTATAAATTCTGTGGAGAAAGAAATGAAGTGTCATCGCATTGAAGAGCTGCTTGAGCTACTAGAGCCTGAATGGCATAAAGACCAAGAAATGAACCTACTGCAGTTCATCGTGAAGCTAGCGAAAGAAGCAGGCTACGAAGGTAAGCTAGAAGATCTGACCGACGATGTACTGATCTACCACCTTAAAATGCGTAATAGCAGCAAAGATGAAATGATCCCTGGACTCAAAAAAGACCAAGAGGACGATTTTAAAACGGCGATCCTACGCGCTCGTGGCATCATCAAATAACCAGCTCAACAGCCAGTATTCTTTAAGCGACTCTCTCTGTGAGTCGCTTTTTTATAACCAAAGTTTTTAGTCCCACAATTGGTTATAACTGTTCAGCCAATTATCAGGTTAACTGTACTGATTTTTGTTGTTAAACATTGACTGCGTTAAAGAAACGGAATTGTTATTGATTGTATAATCGCCGTTCATCAGTATTTACTAAAATAATTATGTTCGGTCATCTTTATGACGGAACGAGCAGCAATGTCATCGAGCGACATCAATAGAAATGACGCCGTACATTATAAAAGCCTAAGAAGGATGAGTGCATGAGTCAGGACAAGATCGATATCAAAGATGTGACTCCTAAAACCTATAATCCCAAAACCCATAAAGGAAACGGGGATCGGTTCAACCCAAGTAATCGCATCTATGTACGCGAAAGCAAAGGGACTTACCAGAAACTGCGTCGTTACGGTGGTTGGTTCTTACTGCTTCTCTTCGCTTTGATACCGTGGATCCCTTACGGTGAACGTCAAGCGATCTTGCTTGATATTGGCAACCAGCAGTTCAACTTTTTCGGTACCACCCTGTACCCACAAGATCTTACCCTACTCGCCTTGCTGTTTGTGATCGCGGCGTTTGGGTTGTTCTTTATTACCACCTTCTTAGGTCGGGTTTGGTGTGGCTATCTCTGCCCACAAACCGTCTGGACCTTCATGTATATCTGGTTTGAAGAGAAGCTCGAAGGTAGTGCCAATAAACGCCGTAAACAAGACTCCAATAAGCTGACGGCGAATTTAGCGATGCGTAAAGCCGTCAAACATATAGCTTGGTTTGCCATTGCACTCGCCACTGGTTTTACTTTTGTTGGCTACTTCGTACCAATGAAGCAATTGGTTATCGACTTTTTCACCTTTAACGCCAACTTCTGGCCCGTCTTTTGGGTAATGTTCTTTGCCATTTGTACTTATGGTAATGCTGGTTGGATGCGTTCCATCATGTGTATTCACATGTGTCCTTACGCGCGCTTCCAGTCTGCCATGTTTGATAAAGACACCTTCATCGTTGGCTACGATGCAAAACGTGGGGAAAAACGTGGCCCACGTCCGCGTAAAGCCGATCCAAAGCAGCTTGGTTTGGGGGATTGTATTGATTGTGATTTGTGTGTGCAGGTGTGCCCAACAGGTATCGATATTCGTGACGGCTTGCAGTATGAATGTATCAACTGTGGCGCCTGTATTGATGCGTGTGACAACACCATGGATCGCATGGGCTACGAGAAAGGCCTAATTAGTTACACCACCGAGCATCGCTTATCGGGTAAGAGTACCAAAGTCATGCGTCCGAAGCTGCTAGGCTATGGTGCCGTACTACTCGTCATGGTCGGTCTTTTCTTTGCCCAAATTGCAGCGGTAGACCCAGCCGGCATGAGTGTTATTCGCGACCGTAACCAACTGTTCCGCGTTAATAGCTCGGGAGAAGTAGAAAACACCTACACCCTCAAGGTGATCAACAAAACTCAGCAAGTGCAAGAGTACTCGTTGGATGTTGAAGGGCTATCCGATGTAAGCTGGTACGGTAAGCAGACAATTCAGGTCCAGCCAGGTGAGGTATTGAACCTGCCAATGAGTCTTGGTGCCGATCCTGACAAGCTAAACTCTGCGATTACGACAATTCAGTTTATACTCACCGATAAGAGCAACGAATTCACCATTGAAGTGGAAAGCCGATTTATCAAGAAGCTATAACTTCGATGACTAATGGAAAAAGGCTCAGTAATGAGCCTTTTTGTTTATATGTCCCAAAGTATGTTTAACTTTGACGCCCTTACCCCAGACTTTATGTGGTACGCGTTAGAAAGCATCGGCGTTCGCGCAGAATCAGGCTTTCTTCCCCTCAATAGCTACGAAAACCGTGTTTATCAATTTACTGACGAAGAGCGTCGTCGTTATGTCGTCAAGTTTTACCGTCCTGAACGTTGGAGCAATGAACAGATCCAAGAGGAGCACGACTTTACTTTAGAGCTGATTGGCAATGAGATCCCCGTCGCACCACCTGTGCGCATCAACGGTGAAACCCTGCATCACTATCAAGGCTATGCTTTTGCGCTGTTTGATAGCGTGGGTGGTCGCCAATACGAGGTTGACAATTTAGATCAGCTCGAAGGTGTAGGGCGTTTCCTTGGCCGAATCCATAAAGTCGGCAGCCGCCAAGCCTTCCAACATCGCCCTACGATCGGCTTACAAGAATACCTGTATCAACCAAGAGAGATTCTGCAAAACGCCAACATGATTCCAATGCACTTGGAGAACAGCTTCTTCAATGACTTGGATATGCTGATCAAATCGATTGAAAGCCACTGGCAAGAAAGCTTCAATATCATTCGTTTGCATGGCGATTGCCACCCAGGCAATATTTTGTGGCGAGATGGCCCTATGTTTGTTGATTTGGATGACGCTCGTAACGGCCCTGCTGTGCAGGACTTATGGATGCTACTGAACGGTGAACGCCAAGACAAACTTATGCAGCTGGATATTGTTTTAGAAGCTTATCAAGAGTTTTGCGACTTTAACCCCGCAGAATTGAAACTAATTGAGCCACTTCGCGGTCTACGAATGGTGCACTATATGGCATGGCTAGCAAAACGTTGGCATGACCCTGCGTTTCCTCTCGCTTTTCCATGGTTTAATGAGCCAAAATACTGGGAAGGTCAGGTCCTTGCATTTAAAGAGCAGATCGCCGCTTTAGAAGAAGCACCGCTGTCTTTAATGCCTCAATGGTAAGTCAGGCCACAAATTCAAAAATGGAGATATTTCGATGAAAAAACTGTTCGCACTGTTTTCTATGCTGATGCTAAGCCTGTCGGCACATGCAGCGCAATTCAAAGAAGGTGAACATTACAAAGTATTGGATCTTGAGGCATCAAAAAAACCTCTTGTGACGGAGTTTTTCTCTTTCTACTGCCCGCACTGTAATAGCTTTGAACCTGTTATCCAGCAACTGAAAAAGCAGTTGCCAGAAGGCACTAAACTACTAAAAAACCACGTTTCTTTCATGGGTGGCAACATGGGCCCATCAATGAGCAAAGCCTACGCGACCATGGTTGCACTAAAAGTGGAAGACAAAATGGTGCCAGTGATGTTTAACCGCATCCACAATCTAAAGAAGGCGCCACGTAACGATGAAGAGCTTCGCCAAATCTTCCTTGATGAAGGTGTAGACGCGAAGAAATTCGACTCTGCATTCAAAGGCTTTGCGGTTGATTCCATGGTTCGCCGTATGGACAAGCAATTTGAAAACAGCGGTCTAACCGGCGTTCCTGCGGTTATCGTTAACAACAAATACCTAGTTCAAGCACAAAGCATCAAGACGATGGATGAGTACTTCTCTCTGGTGAACTACTTGCTGACACTAAAATAAGCGCATCGATATCAATCAAAAGGGGAGCTCATCGCTCCCCTTTGTTTATTTGTAAATCTCTTGTAGCAACCGATCTTTTTCTTGCCACACATCACCCAACCATTGCTGAAATTGTCGCTTATAGGGCTTATCGTTAAAGTAATCACCAAGCACTCGTTCATCGACGGGCAACACATTCACACGCACAACAACCTTGCCCATTCGGCCCATTAATAAATCCTTGAATGGCTTATTTGTATTTTCTGGGTACGCCAGCGTCACATCGATAATGTTCTCGAACTGCTCCCCCATTGCCGCTAACGTGTATGCGATCCCGCCCGATTTTGGTTGCAGCAAATATTGGTAGCTCGCCTTGCTCTTACGCTGTTTTTCTTCGGTAAATCGAGTGCCTTCGACATAATTAACCACTGTGGTTGGGGCATTTTTGAACTTGGCGCACGAGCGACGTGTCGTCTCTAAATCTTGACCTCGTTTGTGCGGGTTGCGGATCAGATACTCTCGCGAATAACGACGCATAAATGGCATGTCGAGCGCCCAACACGCCATCCCAATGAAAGGCACATACAACAGTTGTTGTTTGAGGAAAAACTTCGGCATAGGAATGCGATCTTTAAACACACAGCAAAGCACCACAATATCGGTCCAACTGAGATGATTACTGATCAACAGATACCACCCGTCTTTTTTCAGCGCCTCACCGCCCTGAACATCCCAGTCAACACGGTTAGAAACCGCCAAAATGCCCGCATTGACTGTAGCCCATAACCACATCACCTTGTTGGCACAAGCGGTCGCTTTCGCTTTTAGCTCCACGCTTGGAAGCAATACTTTAAACACAGCGATAATACAAATTGCGAGTGAACACAGCGCAGAATTGAGAATCACAAAAGAAGCGTTAAAAAAAAATAACAAATATGCCAACATGATAGTCAAACAACAGTGATAATGTGTGAAGAATAAAACAGCGTGTAATTATACTGCGCCTTTGCCACATTGGAATATGCGTGGGAATGGTCAGATTTGTTACCTCAACCAATATTTGCACCACTCATTCGACAATAAGGAGATAACGAATGAAACCAAGGCTAATTCTCTTGCCTTTGGCCTTTGTCGTCAGTTCTGCTCAGGCTCAACTCGCTGAAACCACAGGTTTTGGCGGTGAAATTTCGCTGAATGCCGGATTTGTATCATCAGAATCCAACTTCAATACGGAAAATAGTAACACCATCGATTCTCTCGATAAGCGCGCCGATAGTGACAGTTCCGTTATCGCTGCGCCGCTAGGAAGCATTACTTACACTTTTGGTAACCGACTCAATCACCAAGTGTACGCGGGTACCACACGTTCCGATGTCGCGGTTGGTACACTCGCTTTTCAGCTGGGCTATCAACACGAGTTGCCATCCGGCACCGTGCTCGATATTTCCTATCTACCGACCGTGCTCAAAAGCGAAACTTGGCGTAACCCATATCAAGTCGGAATCGCCCGTCAAGAAACGGATGTGGACGGCAATGCCTATCGCTTTCAAATCAAGGGATTGATTGATAAAAACTTCAACCTTGATCTCGCTTATGCTGATAAAGACATTGAGCAAGAAGAAGTAACGGACCGTTCACTCGCTCGCGATGCGAGCCTTTACTACGTTAAAGGTGACTATCGGATTTCACTTAATCAAACATCCATGTTGCAACCCGCTTTCACCTACATCAATCAAGATGCCGACGGTAAGGCGGAATCATTTGATTCGTACGGGTTTGACATCAGCTGGTTTAAATTTATCAACCGCCATCGATTGGCCCTCACCGCAGGTTATGCATGGAA
Organism: Vibrio sp. Y51_MX_L26; assembly: GCF_024181935.1. Classification (NCBI taxonomy): domain Bacteria; kingdom Pseudomonadati; phylum Pseudomonadota; class Gammaproteobacteria; order Vibrionales; family Vibrionaceae; genus Vibrio; species Vibrio sp. Y51_MX_L26. The sequence goes on along the minus strand of NZ_JAMZAS010000013.1, from coordinate 99,351 downwards.
AGACTATCAAGCCGCTAGCCAAACTTTTGCTAAAACACGAAATGACGACACCTTCAGCCTATTTGCAGCCTATGAATATCAAAACGTATTTGACTGGCAAAACTGGTCGTTCATCTCTTTAGCCGGCTACAGCCAAACGGAATCCAATATCACGTTCTATGATGAGAAAGAGTACCTGTTGTCTCTTGGTCTCAACTACACCTTCTAACGTCCTTCATCGCAACAAGGCACTTACAACACTTGTTGCGGTGATATTTGCACGTCTCTATACCGCTTGCGCCGTGAGTTGTTTCAGTAAGCGATCCATCGCTCGATACCCAAGCGCCTCGGCTAAGTGCGCTCGTTCAATCTGCTCCGCCCCATCAAGATCTGCTATCGTTCGTGCTACTTTGATAATGCGATGATACGCGCGAATCGAAAGCCCCAAACGATGTAAAGCGGTTTCAAGAAACTCCGCATCACTTTTGTGTAAGGGGCAAAACGCCTCGATTTCTCGACTGCCTAACAGTGCATTTACCTTACCGCTGCGGTTCAACATATTGGTACGCGCATGATTCACACGTTCTTTAACGATAGCGGTCGGCTCACCGCGATCCCCACCTTCTGCTAATGTTCCTTTGGGCAAAGCTGGGATTTCTAAAGACATATCAAAGCGATCTAACAGTGGTCCAGATAATCGACCAAGGTAACGCAAAATAGCTTGTGGATTGGTGCGAGCTTGATTGCCTTCGTAATATCCTGTCGGACTTGGGTTCAATGCTCCAACTAATTGGAAGCGAGCCGGAAAGCGTGTTTTACCTTGCGCTCGAGAGATAATGATCTCACCAGATTCGAGCGGTTCGCGTAACGAGTCCAGCACCTTTCGGTCAAATTCGGGCATTTCGTCGAGAAACAACAAGCCGTTGTGGGCTAAAGAGATCTCCCCGGGTCTGGGTACCGAGCCACCGCCAACTAATGCTGCCATTGAACTTGAATGATGCGGCGAACGAAACGGACGCGACTTCCAATTATGCTCATTAATTTCACTTTGTGTCAGCGATGCCACCGAAGCGGTTTCCATTGCTTCTTCGTCACTCATCTCCGGTAGTAAGTCACACAAGCGCGAAGCCAACATGGTTTTCCCGGTACCTGGCGGGCCAAGGAAAAGTAAGTTGTGGTTTCCAGCGGCAGCAATCTCCAGTGCGCGCTTACCTTGTTGTTGGCCAATAATATCTTGTAAGTCTCGACCATGTTTTTCGATCGTTTTTCGCTTAGGCGCTTGAAAAAGATTCAGTCGATGTTGACCACAAAGCTCAGCACATACTTCCAGTAATGATTGGGCCGATTTATGTTGTTCCTTCCCCACCAGCGCCGCCTGATCGCCATTGACATGTGGGACCACTAAATGACGTTGAATCTTACTGGCTTCCAGCGCAGCAGGCAGCACACCTTTTACAGGTCTCAGACCACCAGATAGCGCTAACTCGCCAACAAATTCGTAGTTTTTAAGCTTATCTGTCGCGATTTGCTCCGAAGCGGCCAAAATCCCTAATGCGATAGGAAGATCAAAACGCCCTCCCTCTTTGGGCAAATCTGCTGGAGCTAAATTAACGGTGATCCGCTTAGCTGGAAACTGAAAATTAGAATTAATGATCGCGCTACGAACGCGATCTTTGGACTCTTTTACCGTCGTCTCTGGCAGCCCTACCAAGGTAAACCCGGGCATACCATTGCTAATATGAACTTCTACACTAACCGATGGCGCTTGCACCCCGACGCTTGCTCGACTATGAATGATTGCCAGCCCCATACGTTCCTCAATTTATTGAACACTCTGTAAACAAATGTTTTATCTAGTTGGTTATGTTATATACCGCGTCCCAATTGAGAGTTAATGTGAAAAAAGAATGACTTTTTGCTTGTCATGCAGCGGAATTGTGTGATACCACTAATGACGCAAACAATTTCGTAGAACATTACACAACATTTTTTAACGAAAAAAGAACGACAGACAGATGAACCTTTTCGCTCATATCAACGCACTGCTAGCCCTGATTATCGTGGTCATTATTGGCACCGCGCGGGGTATTGTGGGCGAAAGGTAACCACAAATTACAAAAAACCCCCGCACTGAAAAGTCCGGGGGTTTTTTTACAACTACAAGTTGTCATCTGTCTAACCCTCGGACAGTTTAACGGGAAGAATGGGAGTGCACATGAAGTGCAATAAATATGGCAATCGCTACGAGCCACAACGTAGCAAAGGAGGTTTACGATGACTGGTGCACAACTTGTCGTAGCCGCTTTAAGACAGCAAGGCATCGAAACCGTTTTTGGCTACCCTGGCGGGGCCATCATGCCAATCTACGATGCTTTGTATGACGGAGGGGTGGAGCACATCCTATGCCGTCATGAGCAAGGGGCCGCCATGGCCGCCATCGGTATGGCTCGTTCCACTCAAGACGTTGCTGTATGTATGGCAACTTCCGGCCCAGGGGCCACTAACCTTGTTACCGGCCTTGCCGACGCTTTCCTTGACTCCGTACCTCTAGTTGCCATCACAGGCCAGGTTGCTAGCTCTCATATCGGTACCGATGCATTCCAAGAAATGGATGTGATCGGAATGTCCCTAGCCTGTACTAAGCACAGCTATCTCGTGACCGAAATTGAAGACCTAGCGCCAACGCTAGCCGAAGCGTTTGAAGTGGCCAAAACGGGTCGTCCGGGTCCAGTCATTGTCGATATCGCCAAAGACGTTCAACTGGCTCAAACCCCAACAGATCTACTGCCTCCATATGTTGCGCCTGCAATCGAAGATGTCAGCGCTGAAGATATCAAACGTGCGCAAGATGTACTGGCAGCATCAACTCGCCCAGTGTTGTATGTTGGTGGTGGCGTGCAACTCGCGAAAGCAACCGATGCAGTACGCGAATTCCTTCGCTTAAACCCAATGCCAGCAGTTAGTACACTAAAAGGCCTCGGTACCATTGAACGCCATGATCCTCACTATCTTGGTATGTTGGGCATGCACGGCACCAAAGCCGCTAACCTAGTGGTTCAAGAAGCCGATCTATTGATCGTGGTTGGCGCACGCTTTGATGACCGTGTGACGGGTAAGCTCGACACGTTTGCACCAAATGCGAAAGTGATTCACATCGACATTGATGCCGCAGAAATTCATAAACTGCGCCACGCCAACGCACCATTGCGTGGCGACATCAACACCATTCTTCCTCAGCTAGAGCTGACTCAAGATATCTCACCGTGGGTACATCACAGTGAAAGTCTGCGCAGCGGCTTTAAGTGGCGTTACGACCATCCGGGCGAGTTAATCTACGCACCGCTATTGCTTAAACAACTGTCAGACATGATGCCAGACAGCTCAATTGTCTCGACTGATGTCGGTCAGCACCAGATGTGGGCAGCGCAACATATCCAGCCACGCGAACCACAAAATTTCATCACTTCTGCTGGCCTTGGCACCATGGGCTTTGGCTTGCCAGCAGCGATGGGTGCAGCAGTCGCACGTCCTGATGATCAGTCTATCCTTATTACAGGTGACGGTTCATTTATGATGAACGTGCAGGAATTGGGCACGCTGAAGCGTCGTCAGATTCCAGTGAAGATTGTCCTTCTTAATAACCAACGTCTTGGCATGGTTCGCCAATGGCAATCGCTGTTTTTCGACGGTCGCCACAGTGAAACCATTCTTGATGACAACCCAGATTTCGTGATGCTAGCAAAAGCGTTCGATATCCCGGGCAAGACCATCACCAAGAAAGAAGAAGTGGAGCCAGCGCTGAAAGAGATGCTAGCGAGTGAAACTTCTTACATGCTTCACGTTTTGATTGATGAAGAAGAAAACGTGTGGCCATTGGTGCCACCAGGCGCATCAAACAGTGATATGTTGGAAAATACATAGGAGACAATCGCATGGACAGATATTTACTCGACATCAAAGCCGATGACAAACCGGTACTGTTGGAGCGCGTTCTACGTGTGATTCGTCACCGAGGCTTCGTGATCAAACAAGTCGCTGCTACGCAAAACCATGAAAGTAAAGTAGCCAGCGTCGAGATCATCGTCGACAGCGATCGACCAATCTCGTTTTTGATCAATCAAATAGAGAAGTTGTGGGACGTTCGTAAGGTTGAGGTGCTAAAAATCCGCAACGATGAACTGCCAAATCACAACTTACAACAACACGTAAGTGCATAAGGAAGGCAACAAATGGCAACGAAAACTGCAGATTTCATTTGGTTTAATGGTGAGATGGTTCCATGGGCAGAGGCTAACGTTCACGTTCTGACTCACGCAATGCACTATGGTACATCCGTGTTTGAAGGCGTGCGCTGTTACAACACACCAAAAGGCCCAATTGTCTTCCGTCACCGTGAGCATGCACAACGTTTAAAAGATTCCGCCAAGATTTACCGTTTCCCGATCCCTTTTTCTGTAGAAGAAATCATGGAAGCTACCCGCGAAACACTGCGCCAAAACAAACTCGATAGTGCTTACATTCGTCCATTAGGTTTTGTCGGTAATGTTGGTTTGGGCGTGTGCCCACCAGTTGGCACTGAAATGGATCTAATCATTGCGGCATTTCCTTGGGGCTCTTACTTAGGCGAAGAAGCGCTAGAAAAAGGTGTCGATGCGATGATTTCAAGCTGGAACCGCGCTGCGCCAAACACCATCCCAACTGCGGCTAAAGCAGGCGGTAACTACCTATCTTCACTACTGGTTGGTGGTGAAGCGCGTCGTCACGGTTACGACGAAGGTATTGCGCTAAGCGTAGATGGTTACCTATCGGAAGGCGCCGGTGAAAACATCTTCGTTATCAAAGATGGCGTAATCACCACACCACCAGCAACTAGCGCGATTCTACCGGGCATCACTCGTGATTCGATCATGACGATTGCACGCGATAAAGGCTACGAAGTACGTGAAGCCAACATTGCTCGTGAAGCCCTTTACCTTGCCGATGAAGTCTTCATGACAGGTACTGCGGCTGAAATTGTGCCAGTGGCAACCATCGACAAAATTGAAGTGGGCACAGGTAAACGCGGCCCAATCACTAAAGAACTACAAGCAGCCTACTTTGGCCTATTTGACGGCACCACGGAAGATAAGTGGGGCTGGTTAGACTATGTGTACCCAGAACAGAAGTAAGAAGGATTTAAGAAATGCCAAAATATAGATCAGCTACCACCACACATGGTCGTAACATGGCGGGGGCACGCGCGCTGTGGCGTGCAACGGGCGTGAAAGAAGAAGACTTCGGTAAACCAATCATCGCCGTAGTGAACTCGTTTACTCAATTTGTTCCGGGTCACGTACATCTTAAAGACATGGGTCAGCTTGTCGCACGTGAAATTGAAAAATCAGGCGGCATCGCGAAAGAGTTCAACACCATCGCGGTCGATGATGGTATCGCAATGGGTCACGGTGGCATGCTGTATTCACTGCCATCGCGTGAGCTGATTGCAGACTCAGTAGAATACATGGTGAATGCGCATTGTGCTGATGCCATGGTATGTATCTCTAACTGTGACAAAATCACTCCGGGAATGTTGATGGCATCTATGCGTCTTAACATCCCAGTTATCTTTGTTTCTGGTGGTCCGATGGAAGCGGGTAAAACCAAGCTTTCTGATCAGATCATCAAACTAGACCTTGTTGATGCAATGATCCAAGGCGCGGATCCAAAAGTATCTGATGAGCAAAGCGAGCAAATCGAACGCAGCGCATGTCCAACCTGTGGATCGTGTTCAGGCATGTTCACGGCAAACTCGATGAACTGCCTAACAGAAGCACTGGGTCTTTCTCAGCCGGGCAACGGTTCTATGCTGGCGACTCACGCTGATCGTGAACAGCTATTCCTTAACGCGGGCAGACGCATTGTTGAACTGACTCGTCGTTACTACGAGCAAGATGACGAATCCGCGTTGCCACGCAACATCGCTACGTTTGATGCCTTCGAAAATGCAATGGCACTGGATATTGCCATGGGTGGTTCAACCAACACCATTTTGCACCTGTTGGCTGCAGCGCAAGAAGGTGAAGTGGATTTCGATATGGAAGATATCGATCGCCTATCACGCCAAGTCCCACACCTATGTAAAGTGGCACCATCTACCCAGAAATATCACATGGAAGACGTACACCGCGCTGGTGGCGTCATGGCGATTCTCGGTGAGTTAGATCGTGCAGGTCTTCTACACAATGATGCGCGCACCGTGCTTGGCCTTTCGATGAAAGAGCAGCTGGCGAAATACGACATCATCCAAACTGAAGACGAAGAGGTACTTAAATTCTACCGTGCCGGTCCGGCTGGTATTCGTACCACCCAAGCGTTCTCACAAGATTGCCGCTGGGATCGCCTTGATGACGACCGTGCAGAAGGTTGTATTCGCGCGAAAGACAACGCCTTCAGCCAAGAAGGTGGCCTAGCCGTTCTATCAGGCAACATCGCATTGGATGGCTGTATCGTTAAGACAGCCGGTGTTGATGAAAGCATTCTTAAGTTCACTGGTCCGGCTGTGGTATTTGAAAGCCAAGAAGATGCGGTGGAAGGCATCTTAGGCGGTAAAGTGAAAGCCGGTGATGTGGTTGTTATCCGTTACGAGGGCCCTAAAGGTGGTCCGGGCATGCAAGAAATGCTTTACCCAACCACTTACCTAAAATCGATGGGCCTTGGTAAAGAATGTGCACTGCTGACTGACGGTCGTTTCTCTGGTGGTACATCAGGACTCTCTATCGGCCATGCTTCTCCTGAAGCCGCTAACGGCGGTGCTATTGGACTGGTGAAACCGGGCGATATGATCGCGATTGATATTCCGAACCGTTCAATTTCACTCGAAGTGTCTGAACAAGAACTTGCAGAGCGCCGTGCAAAACAAGATGAACTTGGCTGGAAACCTGTTGATCGTCAAAGAGAAGTTTCCTTTGCACTTAAAGCGTACGCGAGCATGGCCACCAGTGCTGACAAGGGTGCAGTACGAGACAAGTCGAAGCTAGAGGACTAGCAATGATGGAATCTCAACCCGAAAAGAAAGTAAATCAAACTGGCGCAGACTATCTGCGCCAAATCCTTCGCGCACCTGTTTATGAAGTAGCAACAGTGACGCCACTGCAAGAAATGCCTCGTTTATCTGCACGTATCGGGAATAATGTGCAGATCAAGCGTGAAGATCGCCAACCCGTGCACTCGTTCAAATTGCGCGGTGCATACAACATGGTGGCGAGTTTATCTGAAGCGCAGAAAGCCGCTGGTGTCATCGCAGCATCGGCAGGTAACCACGCTCAAGGCATGGCGCTGTCTGGCACTAAGCTGGGCATCAAAACCACCATCGTGATGCCAAAGACCACGCCGGATATCAAAGTCGACGCAGTACGCAGCTTTGGTGGCAATGTGGTACTACACGGCAGCAACTTTGATGAAGCAAAAGCAGAAGCCGAACGTTTGTCAGAGCAATATGGCTATACTTTTGTGCCCCCCTTTGATCACCCACTGGTGATCGCAGGTCAAGGCACCATCGGTATGGAAATGCTGCAGCAAAATGGTCACCTTGATTACATCTTTGTTCCTGTCGGTGGTGGCGGTTTAGCTGCCGGTGTTGCGGTACTCGTGAAGCAGCTCATGCCAGAAATCAAAGTCATTGCTGTAGAGCCGGAAGACTCATCTTGTCTTAAAGCCGCGCTGGATGCTGGTGAACCTGTCGTACTAGACCAAGTCAGCATGTTTGCCGATGGCGTCGCAGTAAAGCGCATTGGTGAAGAGACTTTCCGTCTGTGCCAGAAGTACATTGATGGCCATATTGCGGTCTCTAGTGATGAAATCTGCGCAGCCGTAAAAGACATCTTTGAAGATACCCGTGCGATTGCTGAGCCTTCGGGTGCGCTTGCTCTGGCCGGTTTGAAGAAATTTGCTGAACAGAACAAGCTGAAAGACAAAAACCTAGGCACGGTACTGTCTGGCGCAAACACCAACTTCCACGGGTTACGCTATGTGTCAGAACGTTGCGAGCTAGGTGAAAAACGTGAAGGTTTATTGGCAGTGACGATCCCTGAACGCCAAGGAGCGTTCTTTGAGTTCTGTAACTTGATTGGCGGTCGTGCCGTAACGGAGTTTAACTATCGTTACAACGATGACGAACTCGCTAATATCTTTGTCGGTGTTCGTCTGCAAGGTGGTCAAGAAGAGTTGGAAAACATCATTCACGATCTACGTGAAGGTGGCTATCCGGTGGTTGACCTTTCTGACGATGAAATGGCGAAGCTACACATTCGCTACATGATCGGCGGGAAGCCATCGAAACAACTCAAAGAGCGACTCTACAGCTTTGAATTTCCAGAGTACCCTGGTGCCTTACTGAAATTCTTAAGCACTCTTGGTACCCATTGGAATATTAGCTTGTTCAACTACCGTAACCACGGCGCCGACTATGGACGCGTTTTATGTGGTTTCGAGTTAGATGAAGGAGATTTAGCTCAGTTTTCGGCACATTTGCGCGAACTTGGCTATCAATGCAAAGACGAAACAGACAACCCGTCTTACAAGTTCTTCCTGTCATAAAACGCCACGCTCCAAACATATCAAATAAAACACCTCGCTATTGCGAGGTGTTTTTTTATGACTGTAACCAATCTTGATGTAGCTGATTAGGCGATCCTAGGTAATCCACCATCCATTGGATCAATTTATGATTATCATCTTTGCGCCAGACCAAGCAACAATGACTGAGCGGCTTATCATCTGGCATCACCTTCTCCACCAGCACACCATCATTGATCAGTGGCGTTGCAATATGACGTGGCATGTAACCCACGCCAACTCCATTTTTCAAACATTCAATTGCACTGTACCAGTTGGGTAGTAACAATCGGCGTTGTTGCGGGTAATGGCCAGTATGGCGCTTTGGCAGCACGTTCGAAGTATCATCAAGGCAGATCGCCGGAAATTGACTCACAAACTCTTCAGTAAGCACTTGTTGGCGAACACAGGGATGAGCGGGAGACATTACAAATGCCCAATCTAATACGCCCATATCTTTGACTTCAAAATCTCCACCAACGGGAACCGCAGATGTCGCGCCAACGACAATGTCGGCTCTACCTTGTGCTATGGCTTCCCAAGAGCCATTAAATACTTCCATATTGATCTGCAATTCAGCAAATTCAAACTCGCGATAAAAGTCTTCCACCAAAGGTTTGAGTTTTTCTAACTTCACCACGTTATCTAAGGTCAGCTTTAACGTGCTCTTCCATCCCTGAGCTGCTCGGCGTGTTTGTGCTTTCACCTCTTCCATTTGACGCAGCAAAGAGCGAGCCTCAGCCATAAAAAGCTCACCTGCTGGAGTTAACTCCACTTTCCTCGGTAAGCGTCGAAACAGCACCACATCTAAATCTTGCTCGACCTGCCTTACTCCATAACTGATGGCTGAAGGGACTTTATGCAGCACCTCAGCCGCAGCGGTGAAACTGCCTAAACGGGCAACCGTATCCAGCATTTCCAGAGACGCTTTAGAGAACATGATTTAACCTTTCAAAAAATTTGATTGATAACCAACAATTTTAGCGTTTTATTTTATCAAAATCGAAAAATAGAATAATAAGGTAAATAAATCAGGGTTGGCGCCAACTGATGTTGATTAAAAAATGATTAAATAATTTGACTGGTTGAATCATGAAAATATCAAAACTACAGCTCATTTATCTGGCAGCATTATCGATGCTTGGCTTCGTTGCTACCGATATGTATCTGCCAGCATTCAAAGCGATGGAAATCGACTTTGCAACAGGCCCTGAGCAAATAGCGCTCTCTTTAACGGTATTCCTAGTTGGTATGGCGGTTGGCCAGCTAATGTGGGGATTGGCATCCGATAAATTTGGCCACCGCAATACACTCGCGGCCGGGTTAGTGCTGTTTACTATCGCGTCATTCGGTTTGGCTTTCTGTGACCAAGTATGGCAACTACTGACACTGCGCTTTATCCAAGCTATCGGTGTATGTGCACCAGCCGTGATCTGGCAAGCCATGGTCATTAAACGCTACTCAAGCAGCAGTCAGCAAATTTTTGCAACGATCATGCCGTTAGTCGCGCTATCACCAGCACTAGCACCTCAATTAGGGGTAGTGTTGGCAGATAACTTCGGCTGGCACAGTATCTTTATTACGCTGACACTAGTTGGTGTCTTCTTGGTCTTTGCGACAATGGCCCAAAAAGACGAGAAAGCAGAAATCAAACAAACCAGTATGTCTGCCGACATCAAAGCGCTGCTGAGTTCTAAAAAATACCTTGGCAACGTGTTTATGTTTGCGACGGCTTCGGCTGCATTCTTTGCTTACCTAACTGGTATGCCAGAAATCATGGCGCAACTAGGCTATGAAGCAAAAGATATTGGTTTGAGCTTTATCCCACAAACTATCGCGTTTATGGCTGGTGGTTACTTGGGTAAAGTCGGCGTTCGTAAATTTGGTGATGAAAAAGTTCTACGTCAATTGATTGGCCTATTTAGTGTCGCGGCAATAATGATATTCATTGCCTCACAATGGGAACTGTCTTCTATCTGGCCAATTCTAGCGCCTTTCTGTTTAATTGCGGTAGCCAATGGTGCGCTATACCCAATCGTAGTAAACCGCGCGTTGGCAAGTGCTAAACAAAGCCCTGCAACAGCTGCAGGCCTGCAAAACAGCTTACAAATTACTGTGAGCAGTCTATCAAGCGCATTAGTTGCTGCAATGGCAAGCCAAGCTCAAATGGTAACGGGCGTTGCAATCATCATCTGTATGGGTGGTCTTTGGATGGGTTACATCTTATCTAACCGTGAATTGTCTCAGCACTTCACGACTCCAGACAATGCTCGTGTAGTGAGTGAAGACGAACTTTAATTGTTCAGATAATAAAAAAGAGCCGCGTAATGCGGCTCTTTTTTATTATAAGCTTTTCAACCCCCACTTCTTGGCAGTCAGCTTGAAAAAGCCTTGGGTCTTTTTCAGCTCAACCCAATGGTTGATGTAATTAATCCATACTTGATCGTTTTGCGGCAACAGCATCGCAATTGGTGTCGGTTTACGCGGAGCGGTCACTGGTACTATCGCCAGTTGTTTAAACTTGTCCACCAACGTCGCTGCTTCCACATTGGACGTCACCGATACATCGGCCCTGCGAGCTAGTAATTCTTGGAAGTCGCGCGCTGGCGCTTCAATCACAATGTGTTGAGCCAGCGGGAAAAACTCTTTCACCATTTTTTCTTGCACCGTTCCTAGTGTCGCCGCGACTTTCACATCAGGCGTATTAAAATCTGCCCAATCAGAGAATTTGGCGAGATCTTTCTTTTGCACAACGGGTACAAAGGCAAGGTAGAAATACGGTTGGCTGTATCCAGCGACTTTCGCGCGCGACATATTCAGGGACGCGCTGCCAGTAATATCGTATTTGTTGGCGGTAATGCCATTGACTAGTGTCTTCCAATCCGTGGCTACATACTCTACTTTTACACCGAGATCTTTAGCAAGCTCTGTCGTTACGTCGATATCAAAGCCACGATAACTGTTGGTTGCAGGGTCTTTCATCGTCATCGGATTCCAATCTCCCGTCGTTCCAACACGGAGTACACCACTGTCTAAAATGGATTGAAGACGGCTTTCAGCATGAGCAATTTGAGTTGCAGCAAGTAAACACATTCCTAGCGCTAGTAAAATCTTTTTCATTTTTATTCCCTTAAAAATAATGACCTTATGCGGTTTAATGATTAACCTTTATTAAAGCTCTATTGATAACATAGCAGCAACAATGGAAGTTTTTTAGTTAATTCAGGGAGTAAATGTGACCTTTCGAACTCTATGGCTGATTTCGCTGCTGTTGCTCACAGGTTGCTCAGATTATCAATGGGGCTGGTATGTGCTCGATCCCTCCACGGAGCAAGGACTCACCAATCTGAAGTTTTTAATCGCCGGATTTAGTGACACCATCCAAGTATCACTCCTCAGTATGTTATTTGCGATGACCTTAGGTTTAATCATCGCCCTACCGGCTCTGTCGAACTCCCCCTACTTGAAGTGGATCAACCGCATTTATGTCGAGGTAGTCCGTTCAGTGCCTGTTTTAGTCTTACTACTTTGGGTGTATTACGGCATGCCAACGCTGTTGGATGTCTCACTCAATCACTTTTGGGCGGGTGTTATTGCCCTGACCATTGCTGAGAGTGCGTTTATGGCGGAGGTGTTTCGCGGCGGAATCCAAGCCATCAGTCGTGGCCAGCATGAAGCGGCTGAATCTTTGGGCTTAAGCTATTGGCAAAAGATGCACTTGGTAATTCTTCCCCAAGCGTTTCGACAAATTCTCCCACCATTGGGAAATCAATTTGTGTATATCCTGAAGATGAGTTCTTTGGTTAGTGTGATTGGTTTGAGCGATCTCACTCGCCGTGCCAATGAGCTGGTGGTGAATGAGTACTTACCCCTAGAGATTTATACCTTCCTCGTTTTGGAGTACTTGTTGCTCATTCTATTCGTATCCCAAGCTGTTCGTTGGCTCGAAAAACGCATCGCCATTCCCAGTTACTAACGATGAAGCCTTTAGCTAGAAACAACAAAGCCGCTCTTGTTGAGCGGCTTTGACAATATAGCGACAGAGTGCAGGTACTGCTTATTTCTGTTTTACAGGGCGTTGCCAGCCATTAATTTTGCGCTCTTTGACGCGAGTAATCACTAACTCGCCTTCTTCAACATCTTTTGTCAGCGTCGTACCTGCACCGATGGTTGCGCCATCAGCGATAGTGACAGGCGCCACCAACTGGCTATCAGAACCAACAAAGACATCATTACCGATGATGGTTTTAAACTTGTTCGCACCATCATAGTTACAAGTAATCGTACCGGCACCGATGTTCGTACGTTGACCGATTTCAGCATCACCAAGGTAAGTTAGATGGTTCGCTTTTGAGCCTTCTCCGATACGCGCATTTTTCACTTCTACGAAGTTACCCACATGGGAATCGTTACGCATCTCAGCACCAGGACGAAGGCGAGTAAATGGACCAACGGTACATTCTTCACCAACCGTTGCACCTTCAATCACACTGTAAGGGCGAACGATGGTGTTGTCGTCGATTTCACAATCTTTCAGTACACAACCCGCACCGATAACCACGTTATCACCGAGTGATACTTTACCTTCGATGATAACATTCACGTCGATTTCACAGTCCATACCGCACTGCAACTCACCACGCAAATCAAAGCGTGCTGGGTCGCGTAGCATCACACCTTGCTCTAGTAGCTTCTGAGCTTGCATTGATTGGAAGGCACGCTCTAGACGAGCCAGTTGAGCACGGTCGTTGACCCCTTCCACCTCAATGGCATTGACTGGGTGTACAGCTTCAACGGCGCGACCTTCATCGTGTGCGGCTGCAATAACGTCAGTTAGGTAGTACTCGCCTTGCGCGTTGTTGTTGTTTAAGCCAGACAACCAACGCTTAAGATCCCCACCAGTCGCAACCATCACGCCAGTGTTGATCTCTTTAATTTGCTTTTGTTCTTCCGTTGCGTCTTTTTGCTCAACAATCGCAACAACAGGACCATTTTTACGAATAATACGACCATAACCTGTTGGGTTATCAAGCATCACTGTAAGCAGTGCAATACCACCAGTTGGTTGAGCATCCAACAAGTTCTCGATGGTTTCAGCTGAAATTAATGGCACATCACCATAAAGCACGAGGATTTTCTCATCGTCTTCGAAGCGAGGAGATGCTTGGTCAACTGCATGGCCAGTTCCCAACTGATCCGCTTGCAGCACCCAGTTTACTGGCTCTTCAGCAAGAGTGGTTTGCATTTGATCACCACCGTGACCAAATACTAAGTGAATATTTTGTGCACCAAGACCAGTACATGTATCAATCACATGTTTTGCCATTGGCTTCCCTGCCAAAGTGTGAAGCACTTTAGGCATGTTCGAATGCATACGGGTACCTTTACCCGCAGCAAGAATCACTGCACTGAATTTCATTGAGAACCTATTGACGTTTTATGTTAATTGGCCGTTATTTTAAACAGCTCTTTTAAAATAGTTAATGGAGTAAGGTAAATTTCCAACTAAAATTAATCAAAAAGGCGACCATTTGGCCGCCTTTTGTCATGCAACGTTGCTAATTGAGCTTAGCGACGCTTTTTTGTCAGCTCGATAACTCGTAGCTGAGCAATGGCTTTAGCCAGTTCACTGGCCGCTTGTGCGAAGTCCATGTCACCATGCTGATTCTGGATTTGCTCCTCAGCGCGGCGCTTGGCTTCTTCTGCCTTCGCTGCGTCTAGCTCTTCACCACGGATAGCGGTATCAGCCAGTACAGTCGCTGTACCAGGCTGAATCTCTACCATACCACCAGAAACATAAATGATTTCTTCGTGGCCGTGCTGTTTCACAATACGCACCATACCAGGCTTGATAGCGGTCAGCAGCGGTGTGTGACCATGGAAAATACCAAGTTCACCTTCGCTACCGGTCACCTGAAACGTTTCAACACGACCAGAGAAGATTTTCTTCTCAGCGCTTACTACGTCTAGGTGAAAGGTTATTGCTGCCATATCGCCTCCTAGTTAGCCTTATAGCTTCTTCGCATTCTCAATAGCATCGTCGATGCTACCGCAGTACATGAATGCCTGCTCAGGAATGTCGTCGTATTCACCAGCTAGTAGACCTTTAAAGCCACGTAGAGTCTCTTTTAGAGGTACGTAAATACCAGGGTCACCTGTAAATACTTCTGCTACGTGGTAAGGCTGAGTTAGGAAACGCTCAATCTTACGTGCACGAGATACAACTTGCTTATCTTCTTCAGATAGCTCGTCCATACCTAGGATAGCAATGATGTCTTTCAGCTCTTTGTAGCGCTGAAGTGTCTGCTGAACGCCACGAGCAACTTCGTAGTGATCTTGACCAACTACTAGTGGATCAAGCATACGAGATGTTGAATCTAGTGGGTCGATCGCAGGGTATAGACCCATTGCAGCGATGTTACGGTTAAGTACAACCGTTGCATCCAAGTGCGCGAACGTGGTTGCTGGAGACGGGTCAGTCAAGTCATCCGCAGGTACGTATACCGCCTGTACAGACGTGATAGAACCTGATTTCGTTGACGTGATACGCTCCTGAAGTACACCCATCTCTTCTGCAAGAGTTGGCTGGTAACCTACCGCAGAAGGCATACGACCTAGCAGTGCCGATACCTCTGTACCTGCAAGTGTGTAACGGTAGATGTTATCAATGAACAGTAGTACGTCACGACCTTCGTCACGGAAACGTTCTGCCATTGTTAGACCAGTCAGTGCAACACGTAGACGGTTACCTGGTGGCTCGTTCATCTGACCGTAAACCATCGCTACTTTCGATTCTTCAGGCTTCTCAACGTTTACAACGCCCGCTTCCTGCATCTCGTAGTAGAAATCGTTACCTTCACGAGTACGCTCACCAACACCCGCAAATACGGATAGACCTGAGTGCTGTAGTGCGATGTTGTTGATAAGTTCCATCATGTTAACGGTCTTACCTACACCAGCACCACCGAACAGACCGATTTTACCACCCTTAGCGAATGGACAAATTAGGTCGATTACTTTAACGCCCGTTTCTAGAAGTGCGATCTCGTTTGATTGTTCTTCGTAGCTTGGTGCGCTGCGGTGGATAGAGTAAACCTCTTCCGCGCCCACTTCACCACGCTCATCAATCGCGTCACCTAGGACGTTCATGATACGACCTAGAGTTTTAGTACCGACTGGTACTGAAATTGGAGCGCCAGTGTTAACCACTTCAACTCCACGACGTAAACCATCAGAGCTACCCATTACGATACAACGAACTACGCCACCGCCTAGCTGTTGTTGAACTTCAAGAACTAGACGCTCTTTTGAGTCCGTTACGTTTAGAGCGTCATATACACTAGGTACATTGCTCTGTGGGAACTCTACGTCGACTACCGCACCGATGATCTGTACGATCTTACCTGTAGCCATCGTTAATCCTCTAAACTATTTCGTTTTACCTAAGCTTAAACCGCAGCTGCACCACCAACGATTTCCGATAGTTCTTGTGTGATCGCAGCCTGACGGGCTTTGTTGTACACAAGTTCCAAATCGTCAATCAAGTTGGTTGCGTTATCCGTTGCAGCCTTCATCGCAATCATTCGAGCCGCTTGTTCACAAGCAAGGTTCTCAACCACACCTTGGTATACCTGAGACTCTACGTAACGCACTAGTAGCGTATCCAGTAGAGGTTTTGGCTCAGGCTCATAGATGTAGTCCCATGAGTGCTCACGCTGCATCTCTTCGCTGTCCGATTTAGGCAAAGGTAGCAATTGATCGATCGTTGGTTGCTGAACCATAGTATTCACAAACTTGTTGAATACTACGTATAGACGGTCCAGTTCACCTTCATCGTATTTCTTCAGCATTACGCCAACAGAACCGATTAGGTCTTCTAAGCTTGGGTTATCACCCAGGCCAGAAACCTGTGCCGCAACTTTTGCGCCACCATGTTTAAAGAAAGCTGTTGCTTTTGAGCCAACAACGGCAAGCTCAATCTCAGCACCTTTCTCTCTCCATGCTTGCATGTCTGTAACGGCTTTTTTGAACACGTTAATGTTCAAACCACCACACAGACCACGGTCTGTCGAAACGATGATGTAACCAACACGTTTAGCTTCACGCTCTTCTAGGTACGGATGACGGTACTCTAGGTTTGCGTTAGCCACATGACCGATCACTTTACGCATTGTTTCAGCGTATGGACGAGAAGCTTCCATTGCATCTTGAGAACGACGCATTTTTGAAGCTGCTACCATTTCCATCGCTTTCGTAATTTTCTGCGTGCTTTTAACACTACCGATTTTATTACGTATCTCTTTTGCGCCGGCCATCGTTACTCTCCGTTAGTTGGTGGCAGAAACTGCCACCGACCTAATTACCAAGTTTGGGTTGCTTTGAAGTCGTCAGTCAGTTTCTTCAACTGAGCTTCGATTTCATCGTTGTAAGCGCCAGACTTGTCGATCTCAGCTGCTAGTTCAGCGTATTGACCGCGAGCGTACGATAGTAGAGCCGCCTCGAAATCTAGAACTTTGTTAAGTTCTACATCATCAAGGTAACCGCGCTCTGCCGCGAAGATAGTTAGAGCTTGGTCAAATACAGACATTGGAGCGTACTGCTTCTGCTTCATTAGTTCTGTTACTTTTTGACCATGGTCTAGCTGTTTCTTCGTTGCTTCATCAAGGTCAGAAGAGAACTGAGCAAATGCTGCTAGTTCGCGGTATGCAGCTAGTGCTGTACGGATACCACCTGATAGTTTCTTGATGATTTTCGTCTGAGCTGAACCACCTACACGAGATACTGAGATACCTGGGTCAACCGCTGGACGAACACCGGCGTTGAATAGCTCAGTTTGTAGGAAGATCTGACCATCGGTAATCGAGATTACGTTAGTCGGTACGAATGCTGAAACGTCACCTGCTTGAGTTTCGATGATAGGAAGAGCAGTCAATGAACCAGTCTTACCTTTCACTTCACCGTTAGTGAAACGTTCTACGTACTCTTCGTTTACACGAGCTGCACGCTCTAGTAGACGCGAGTGTAAGTAGAATACGTCACCTGGGAATGCCTCACGGCCTGGTGGACGTTTAAGTAGTAGAGAGATCTGACGGTAAGCTACCGCTTGCTTAGATAGGTCATCGTAAACAATCAGTGCGTCTTCACCGCGATCGCGGAAGTATTCACCCATCGCACAACCTGCGTATGGCGCTAGGTATTGCAGCGCTGCAGATTCAGAAGCTGATGCAACTACAACGATAGTGTTTTGTAGTGCGCCGTGCTCTTCTAGTTTGCGAACTACGTTAGCGATAGTCGATGCTTTCTGACCAATTGCTACGTAGATAGAGAAAATACCAGAGTCTTTCTGGTTGATGATCGCGTCGATCGCCAGTGCTGTTTTACCAATCTGACGGTCACCGATGATAAGCTCACGCTGACCACGACCGATAGGGATCATTGAGTCAACTGACTTATAACCAGTTTGCACAGGTTGGTCTACCGATTTACGGTCGATTACACCTGGTGCGATCACTTCTACAGGCGAAGTCATTTTCGCTTCGATTGGACCTTTACCATCGATAGGCTCACCTAGCGTGTTTACTACGCGGCCTAGTAGTTCTGGACCAACTGGCACTTCAAGAATGCGGCCAGTACCTGTAACTTTCATGCCTTCCTTAAGGTCAGCATATGGGCCCATTACAACCGCACCAACCGAGTCACGCTCAAGGTTAAGTGCCAGTGCATAACGGCCACCCGGTAATTCAATCATTTCACCTTGCATCACGTCCGCTAGGCCGTGGATGCGGATGATACCATCGCTTACCGATACGATAGTACCCTCGTTGCGAGCTTCACTAACAACTTCGAAAGATTCGATACGTTGTTTGATTAGATCGCTAATTTCCGTGGAATTAAGTTGCATGCTCCAATCCCCATTAAGACTGCAATGCATCGCTCAGGCGGTTCAAACGACCACGCGCTGAGTCATCGATGACTAGGTCTCCGGCTCGAATAATAACCCCACCAAGTAGGGTCTCATCTACACTGCAATTCAGCTTCACTTTGCGTTCAAGACGCTTTTCAAGTTTGCTGCCAATGTTTGCAAGTTGCTCATCAGAAAGTTCTGTTGCTGAAATGACTTCAACATCGATTTCTTTCTCATGCTCTTTCTTCAGAGTGTAAAACTCTGTGCAAACATCAGGAAGGGCCGCTAAACGACCATTCTCAGCCATCACCTTCAAAAGGTTTTGACCGTGCGTATCAACTTGTTCGCCGCAAACTGCAACAAAAATCTCTGCCATTTTATCAGCAGAAACCGAACCGGTTAGAAGTTCGTTCATTTGTTCGTTTTTGGCCACTTCAGCAGCAAAAGATAACATTTGGCCCCATTGGTCCAACTGGTCTTTCTCTAAAGCAAAGTCGAAGGCTGCTTTAGCATAGGGGCGTGCGATAGTAGTCAAATCAGACATATGCGCCCCCAGACTTAAAGTTTTGCAGTAATGTTGTCGAGAATATCTTTTTGCGCATCTTTATCGATAGAACGCTCAAGGATTTTCTCAGCACCAGCTACAGCCAGAGTAGCAACTTGTTTGCGCAGGTCATCGCGCGCACGATTGCGTTCAGCTTCAAGTTCTGCTTCTGCTTGCGCTAGGATTTTCTGGCGTTCTGCCTGAGCTTCCTCGCGAGCTTCATCAAGAATTTGAGACTTGCGCTTGTTCGCTTGTTCGATGATCTCAGTTGCTGTGCGCTTCGCTTCTTTCAATTGATCAGAAGCGTTGGCTTGTGCTAGATCCAAGTCTTTCGCAGCACGTTCTGCTGCTTGAAGGCCATCAGCAATTTTCTTCTGACGCTCTTCGATCGCTTTCATCAATGGTGGCCATACATACTTCATGCAGAACCACACAAATAGTGCAAACGAGATTGCTTGACCTAGCAGAGTTGCGTTTATGTTCACAACAGCTACCCCTCTATTTGGACTTAGTGTTAATCAGTGACAAGCGCTAATCGCTCGTCCCGAGTTAAAGGTGATTAACCTAGTTGACCAACGAATGGGTTTGCGAAAGTGAATAGTAGCGCGATTACGATACCGATCATTGGAACCGCATCAAGTAGACCCGCGATGATGAACATCTTAACTTGTAGCATAGGAGCCATTTCTGGTTGACGTGCAGCACCTTCTAGGAATTTACCACCTAGCAGTGCGAAACCAATCGCTGTACCAAGAGAAGCAAGACCGACGATAATACCTACGGCGATTGCAGAAAAGCTCAGTAAAGTTTCCATTACTATCTCCAATTTATAGTTGTTGGCTTAGTGCCCAAATAAAAAGCTTTAAAAAAATTAATGATCAGGATCTTCGTGTGCCATTGACAGGTAAACAATTGTCAACATCATGAATACGAAGGCTTGAATCGTAATAACCAAGATATGGAAGATTGCCCACGGTAGTGAACCCATCCATTGTAAGTACCATGGTAGCATTGCCGCACAAAGAATGAATACAACCTCACCCGCGAACATGTTACCGAATAGACGCATACCAAGTGATAGAGGTTTCGCCAGTAGCGATACCACTTCAATCAGTAGGTTAAACGGAATCATAAGTGGGTGATTGAATGGATGTAGTGCAAGTTCTTTTGCGAATCCACCTAGACCTTTCACTTTGATACTGTAGTAAATCATCAATGCAAAAACGCCTAGAGCCATAGCCATGGTGATATTCACATCAGCAGACGGTACAACCTTAAGGTAAGGGATACCTAGCCAATGTTCTGCTGGGTACGGTAAGAAGTCGATAGGAACTAAGTCCATCACGTTCATCAAAAATACCCAACAAAAGATAGTCAGTGCTAAAGGCGCGATCAGTGGGTTGCGTCCATGGAACGTGTCTTTGACGTTATCGGCGACAAATTCAACGATCATTTCTACAGCACACTGAAGCTTACCCGGTACACCCGCTGTTGTTCTCTTCGCTACTTTGTAAAAAATTCCGAGGAAGATTAAACCAGTAAACCAAGAAAAAAACAGGCTATCGATATGTACGTTCCAGAAACTTGTCTCCGACCCTACTAAACCCAACTTATACAGCGATAGGTTAGAAAGGTGGTGGGCAATGTAACCGGACGATGTTAGCGCTTCACCTGGCGCAGCCATAACTCATCCTATTTTTTGTTGTTAATGAATAGCACTGGTGCACAGATATTAATACCTAGTACCAGCAAATAGGTTAGTTTGAGGGGAACAAGTTCCACCTGCATATACATGTAGGCAACATAGAACAGTGCAACCGTGATGAGAATTTTCAGTACTTCACCCGTATAGAAGGAAGCCGCGATGCGCTTGGCAGCGCGAGCCCCACTAAACATGAAAGCACACAACGCGAATACTGCATTGGCAACAACAAAAATGCCTCCGCCAATCAACGCTGAAAATCCCCAGTCAGGATTTATGGCTACCGCCATTCCTGCTGCCACAAAAATAACCGCGCCAGACTGGATCATTAACAATTGCCTTGCGAGCTCTCGTCCTGGTCTAGCTAACGCAGCTACCATGTATTCGTACCTCTAGTAATATCCACTTCGCACTAAACTCTCTGTGCTGGGAAATTGGCGAAAATTATACGTTCAGTTCAACGTAAAGCAATTCGATTGCATCAAAAACTTACAGTTTTGTTTACAAAACGACAACTTTCGCACAAAATTAGATTAATTAGATTAATTGACCTAAATCAATTATCTCATCTAGGCCTCAAGCTTGGCAATTAGTTGGTCCAATTTGTGAGGCTCATCAATACTTATCGTTAATTTCGCTTTTCCGTTTGCAGAACGGGTCAGAGAAACTTTTGCATCAAGCAGCTGACTCAATTTATGCGACATTTGCTCAGCTTCGGTATCTTCTTGTTGCCCTTTTTGCTCATTTTGTGGGGCTAAGCACTTTTTTACTAACTGTTCGGTTTGGCGAACAGTCATTTGCTTTTTCGCGACTTGTTGAGCAACCTCAACCTGCTTCTCACCCTGCAAGGCCAATAGCGCTCGCGCATGACCCATTTCTAGCAATTTATCCGCAACCAAGCTTTTCACATCGGACTCAAGCTGGTTTAAACGTAACAAGTTACTGACCGTCGTTCTCGACTTACCAATCACTTCTGCGACTTGTTGATGCGTAAGCGTAAATTCGTCTTGTAAGCGCTCAAGCGCTTGTGCTTCTTCAATTACATTCAAGTCTTCACGTTGAATGTTCTCAATCAACGCCATGGCAATCGCCGCGCGATCTTCGACTTTCTTCACCAAACACGGCACGCGTTTTAAACCAGCCTGCCTTGCCGCACGCCAGCGGCGCTCACCAGCGATGATCTCAAACTGGCCGTTTTCAACCTGGCGAACCACGATTGGCTGAATAATGCCTTGTGACTGAATCGAAGCCGCTAATTCTTCTAGCGCTTCAGGCGCCATATCTTTACGCGGTTGGTATACGCCCGGTTGCAATTGAGCAATCGCTAAGTCGGTTAACTCACCGTCTGCCGATAATTCTTGGCTATGCGATGCAATATGCTGTTTTTCACGAGCAAACGAACTGGTCGACAATAACGCATCCAGTCCTTTTCCGAGACCACGCTTAGACATGGGATTGAATTCCTTAGGTTAGAGTTAAACTGGGATTTCTTCGCGGCGGAGCATTTCGCCCGCTAGAGCAAGATACGCTTTGGCCCCTGCAGAGTACTTATCGTAGTACATCGCTGGTTTACCGTGACTTGGCGCTTCAGCCAAACGCACATTACGCGGAATGACGGTACGGTAAACTTTATTGCCAAAGTGTTTTTTAAGTTGATCGGACACTTCATTCGATAGGCGGTTGCGCGGGTCGTACATAGTACGCAGTAAACCTTCGATTTTGAGGTTTTCATTAACCACAGCCGCTAACTTGCTGATTGTGTCCATAAGAGCAGTTAAACCTTCTAACGCAAAGTATTCACATTGCATCGGCACCAGCACAGAATCAGCTGCCGCCATCGCATTGATTGTAAGAAGGTTTAGAGAAGGAGGACAATCAATAAAGATGAAATCATAGTTATCGCGAACTGACGACAATGCATTTTTTAAACGCACTTCGCGAGCGAACACTTCCATCAATTTGATCTCTGCCGCGGTTACGTCTCCGTTCGCCGCGATCAAATCATACTTCCCTGTGGTTTGGGTACAAACGACTTGATCGAACGGTGTATCTTCGACCAAAAGATCGTATGCGGTGGCATCGACCATATATTTATCCACGCCACTGGCCATCGTAGCATTGCCTTGCGGGTCGAGATCGATCACCAAAACCTTGCGCTTTGTTGCCGCCATCGAAGCCGCTAAGTTAATGCACGTTGTTGTTTTGCCGACCCCACCTTTCTGGTTGGCGATTGCTACAATTTTACCCACGATTACCTCGCTAATTTTCCTTGCGCGATAAGATTACTAGATGACGATCACCTTCCAACTCAGGAACAGCTAAAGATATGATCTCTGTCACACTGCACCATTCAGGAAGCTGATCCATTTCATCTTTAGGGTGCTGTCCTTTCAGCGCTAGAAACACCCCATGCTCTTGTTTCGGCAAATGGTGGCACCATTCCACCATGTCTGTCATTGAAGCAAAAGCTCGACTCAAAACGCCATCAAATTTTTCTTCAGGTTGGAATTCTTCGACGCGACTTTGAATTGGTGTCACGTTTTTCAGCCCTAATGTGTGCACGACTTGCTTGATAAAACGGATGCGTTTGCCAAGACTGTCGAGCAAGAAGAAGGTCTTCTCAGGGTTCATGATTGCCAAAGGTATGCCCGGTAAGCCCGGACCAGTACCAACATCAATAAAGCGCTCACCGGGCAGGTGTGCGCTCACCACGATGCTATCAAGGATATGTTTCACTAACATATCAAGCGGATCGCGCACCGACGTTAAGTTGTACGCTTTGTTCCACTTGTCGAGCAGTTCGACGTAACCGACCAATTGCTCTCTTTGTTGCTCTGACACTTCTAAATCGGTTTTCGCGATCAGTGAATCCAGCTTTGTTCGCAATGCGCTCATTATTCTTCCTCACCTTTCTTCAGCAAACCATGCTTTTTCAAGTGAACAAGTAGAATAGAGATTGCTGCAGGCGTAATACCAGAAATGCGCGATGCAATACCGATGCTCTCTGGTTTGGCTTCACTCAGTTTAACAACGACTTCGTTTGATAAACCTTTTACATCGCGGTAATCCAAATCAGCAGGTAACTTGGTATTTTCGTGACGTAGTGATTTTTCGATCTCTTCCTGCTGACGCTTGATGTAACCATCGTATTTTACTTGAATTTCAACTTGCTCAGCCGCTTGCTGATCTTCAAGTGCAGGAGCAAACGCTTCAAGTTGCGTCAGTTGCGAATAAGTGATCTCTGGACGACGCAGAAGATCCTCACCACTCGCTTCACGTGCCATTGGGGTTTTCAGCAGCTTGTTCAGCTCATCCACGCCTTCTGATTTCGGATTCATCCACGTTGATTTCAAACGCTGACGTTCCGTTTCCATGTTATTGAGTTTCTCGTTAAAGCGAGCCCAACGAACATCGTCAATCAAGCCTAACTCGCGTGCTTTTTCCGTTAAACGTAAATCGGCGTTATCTTCACGTAGCAACAAGCGGTATTCCGCACGAGAAGTGAACATGCGGTACGGTTCTTTCGTACCCATGGTCGATAAATCATCAATCAATACGCCCATGTAAGCTTGGTCACGACGTGGGCTCCAGCCTTCTTTGTCTTGGCTGTACAAGCTTGCGTTTAGACCGGCCATCAAGCCTTGCGCTGCGGCTTCTTCGTAGCCAGTCGTACCATTAATCTGACCAGCAAAGAACAGACCATGAATAAACTTGGTTTCGTACGTTTGCTTCAAATCACGTGGATCGAAGAAATCGTATTCAATCGCATAACCAGGACGAACGATATGCGCATTTTCAAAGCCTTTCATTGAGCGAACGATTTGTACTTGCACATCAAATGGCAAGCTAGTCGAGATACCGTTAGGATATAGCTCGTGCGTCGTTAAACCTTCTGGCTCAATGAAGATTTGGTGGCTATTTTTATCCGCAAAACGCATCACTTTGTCTTCAATCGACGGGCAGTAACGCGGACCAATGCCTTCAATCACACCCGCGTACATCGGACTGCGATCCAAGTTGCTACGGATCACGTCGTGCGTTTGCTCATTGGTGTGCGTAATAAAACATGGGATCTGACGCGGGTGTTGTTCGCGTTTACCCATGAATGAAAATACAGGGGTAGGGTTATCACCGTGCTGAGCTTCAAGCACTGAAAAATCAACGGTGCGAGCATCAATGCGCGGTGGGGTACCCGTTTTTAAACGATCCACACGGAATGGCAGTTCACGTAATCGATCCGCTAATGCGATCGACGGTGGATCTCCTGCACGTCCGCCTGAAGAGCTCTCCATGCCAATGTGGATCTTACCACCAAGAAACGTACCTACCGTTAGTACGACGGCTTTCGCATGGAAGCGAAGTCCCATTTGAGTCACCACTCCAACCGCGCGGTCTTGCTCAACAATCAGATCATCCACTGACTGCTGGAACAGTGTTAAGTTAGGTGCATTTTCTAATGCGTTACGGACGTACGCTTTGTACAGAGCGCGATCGGCTTGAGCTCGAGTCGCTCGAACTGCAGGACCTTTGGAGGCATTTAGTGTACGGAATTGAATACCTGCATGGTCGATGGCTTCAGCCATCAAACCGCCCATAGCATCCACTTCTTTTACTAAGTGACCTTTACCAATACCACCAATCGCCGGGTTACAAGACATCTGGCCTAATGTATCGATGTTATGGGTAAGGAGAAGCGTTTTTTGTCCTGTGCGTGCAGATGCGAGCGCGGCTTCCGTTCCTGCGTGTCCGCCACCGACAACAATGACGTCAAAGTTTTCGTGATAAAGCATGAACTGACCTCAGGTATTCAAAGGGATTTAATGGACAGATAAAGGAGCCGTATTTTACCTGCTTTATGCCACAGAGAAAAACGTTTTCTCGTTTTATCCGTTTTAAGCTTCAAGATAAATATATATAAGATCTATATATATGATCTTTTATTAGATCTACTATTAGGATCGACCGTTTCTGTGGATAACCTAAAAATGATCAACAAGATCATGGTTCTTCTTTGGATCATATCTTGTGATCATGATTGGATCAGATCGAGGATTACCTGGGATCAAAAGTGGTAGTTATACACAGGTGGTGAAATTGATCAAAGTTGTTATTGGGATAACTAAAGGAAAACCACTGGATCTTATCGTAGTTATCCACAACTCGTTTGGTTGGTTTTTGAGCAGTTAAACAAAATAATTTGACGGGAGTTATTCACATTGGGGAAAACAGAGCCGAATTTCGACTCTGTTGAAGGGAAAGCGGGGAGCTTAAAAGCGTTCGATATTCTCTTTTAACCATGCCTCTGCGGCGTCTTCGGGTACAGCATGGCTCAGTACATCAATCTTAAGACAATCAGCGAGCGGTGTGGCACCAATGTCCTCTAGTAAATCATAAGCGTGTTGACCAGCGGCGCAGAACGTATCATAGCTTGAATCACCAATCGCAATCACTGCGAACTTTACGTCGGTCATTTTCGGCGGGGTATTTTGTAATGCCGCGATAAAAGGTTGAATATTGTCAGGGTACTCACCAGCCCCATGGGTTGAGGTGATCACCAACCACGTTCCTTGATTTTCGATCTCATCGAGGGACGGTTGGTTGTGGATCGTTGTTTCAAATCCATTCTCGTTGAGTAGATCACTCAGGTGATCCCCTACGTATTCTGCGCCACCTAGCGTGCTGCCTGTAATAATGTGGATCATACTTCTTCCTTATTGAATGCGACGGCTAAAGCTCATGGATGGCTTGCCGTACAAAAAGAAACGCGGTGTGAGTTAAGCTCAGCACCGCGCGTTCGATTATTTACTTCCCGATACAGAAAGTGAAGTTTCCCATAATAGCTGGCCTCGCGCGACGTCTTGGGGACCGATTGGGGACCAAATTGCAATTTATGGTCAAATACTGACTTCCCAAGATGACTTCCATCATAGATTAGGATGGGAAAAGTGGGAATAGTGGGAAACCGGATTAGCTTTCGCGATCTTTCTCTTCAGCGACGAAAAACAAGAGAGGTTTCCACTCGCTAGCTGGTTAGGGGCGATGATCGTTTCCTTACCAAAGTGAATGTTCCCTTTTGCTATATAAATGAAGATCCAATCGGGCAATTAACTACTAAATAACAGCATAAAATGCATCAGAAGATATGTCACTATTCTTGTCTGGAGAAATTCTAAATCTCTGGTAGTAGACGTGATGGTTAGATTCAAATGCATCACTTTCCTGTCCATAGTTGACGAAAGACGGTGACATCGCTCTTCTCGGTTCGAAAACTTCTGCGGTGATATAGCATAGGTCCTGGTTTGCCATACCAACTTGGTATTTTGGACATGGGTATCCTGATCTATAGATATAGAACTTTATCTTTTGTTATAAATAGTCTTCTGTTTGGCAGGGACTATATACGTGGGCAATGTTATGAGCGTGCAGGCGAGCTTAAGTTAACTTGTTGTGGATAAGAAGGAGATATCTTTTGATCATTAAACTCACAAGCTGTTGAGTGAGGGCTTTACCATGGTGCATGGATCATTTTCTATTCACGATCCTTTCCTTTGGGAGCGGAGTGATCATCACCTATCAATTTCAACCATTCTTCCAGCCATAAGTTTCCTCCGTCGTGTCAAAGTGTTTGTTCTTCATCGATACATCAATGCTTGGGTTGATAAGTTGAGGTGTTCGCTTGATACTAAGCGAATCATTGAGCGGAATGTTCTGTTGGTGAAAGTGTCGGACATGAATGAAAACATAGACGAGGCCACTGAGATTTGGGGACTTCGAGTGGATGAGCATTGCCTGAATTAAGTGTCGTTCATGGTATATTGTATCAGTATTTGATTCGTTAGTGTTGAAATGGTCGTCTGACAATATTACGGGTGGTGAACAACCTTCACGCAGTTTCTTCCGTTGCGCTTTGCGTCATAGAGCGCGTTGTCGGCTCTTTTAAGGATATCGGAAATTTGTGTGTCGTCATTGTGTAGACTGGCGACGCCGATGCTGACTGTGATGGACTTCACATCGCGTAGTGTCATGTTCGCAATGCGTGCCCTCAAAGTATTTGCGAGATGCAAGGCTCCTTGAATGCCTGTGGACGGGCAAACAATTAAAAACTCTTCTCCTCCCCAACGGCCTAACACATCAGTCTGGCGTAGGGTGTCACGAAGTGTGTTGGCAATAGCTTTTAATGTACTGTCGCCCACATCATGGCCATAAGTATCATTGATGATCTTGAAGTGATCGATATCGAGCAGGATAACCGAAAATGGGTGGTCATAACGTTGCCCTCTTTGAAACTCTTGGTTGAGCACACGATCGAGTTCCCTACGGTTATAGATCTCGGTAAGTGGATCGGTCACTGAAAGCTGTCTTAACTTCGCTTCGAGTTTTACGCGATCGGTAATATCCTCGATAACGGCTTGAACAGCTGGCTCTCCATCCCATTCAATCAAGTTGTCGTAGACACAAAAGTAACGAATTTCTCCATCAAAACATCGATTTTTTACAACCGTCTTGGCCCCCGATAACCGACCACTAATGAGTGATGTATAACGTAACTGAGCGTTGGTGTGCTCCTCCTTTGGTACTAAAGAAAGCAAGTTCACATCATTAAGTACGGCGTCGATCGACGGCGCGCGCATCAAGTCGACCCAAGCTTGATTAACAAATATAGGTTTAAAGTCTCGGTGGACGCTAATTCCTTGCCTTGATTCGGTGATCAGCTGCTTGAATTTCCGTTCATTTTCTTTAAGTTGTTGTTGGGCTCGTTCTTGCGCTGAAAGGTCGATAATGGTGACTTGTAAAGCGGGTTCTCCGTTCCACTCAATCACGTGATCGATGGCAAACACTGAGAACTCTCGACCGTTGCGATCGTGATTCTTAATGGTTCTCCCTCGTGGCATAACAGCACCCTTCAACGTTTGATAGTAGTTATCAATAGCTTGTGAGTGGTAAGACGGATCGATTAAATCAAGAAATGAGTCTATCGACCTCAGTAGCTCAGATACGCTGGAGTATCCATAAAGGTGTGCGTAGTATTCATTTACGAATACAATTTCTAAGTCTTGGATAATTATGATGCCATATTGTGTATCGATGGTTAACTTTGCCATGGCTGTCCTAATAGTAATTACGAACAAATATGCTGTCGAAGTTACATCATACGACCGAGATTATAGTGTTGCTATCCTTTCGATCGTATATTATTCCTCCTTTTTGATGAAATATGTGTGAGAAATATAGCCAACAAAGAATACATGATTCTCGTGGGCTCGTATGAGCCTTACACCAAAATAAAAACTCTCAACGATTCAGGCTCAGGGCTCCACCACTTTGATTAAAGTGTTTCATTACATTTTAATCGATTTTATCCAATTAACGTTCTCATATGCCATTTCAACTGCTCACCCTGCTCAGCTACAGCGTTTACGCACAGCGTTCCGTTCGTATTCAAAATAGGCACATTGTCGCGAATTTTCTGACGACAGTACACCAGCAGAAAACAACTAGGACTTCTAATAAAAAGAAAGCCAGCCAGATGAACTGACTGACATTAGGTATTTTAGAGTGTTTTTTGTCCTACTTATGCATCATTTGACGGTTGATTAAGTTCGCTCTTCGGCGTTATTTATTAATCCAGCGCCATTTTGGGCTTGGCAAACATAAATCGACTCTTTTAATCCCGTTGCTGCTTGGTACTTCGCTTCAACTGTCGCTTTCACGTCTTCAACCAGAGCTGGCGGCACAAGTGCCACAATACAACCACCAAAGCCGCCACCCGTCATGCGCACCCCACCTTGATCGCCGATTACCTCTTTCACCATCTCAACCAAAATATCGATTTCTTTTACTGTGATTTCGAAATCATCCCGCATAGATGCATGAGATTCAGCCATGAGTTCCCCCATACGCTTTAAGTCGTGTGCACGAAGTGCTTGTGCGGCTTCTACAGTGCGATTATTTTCAGTTATCACGTGACGAGCTCGTTTTGCGACGATTCCATCCAGCTCAGATACTTTTTCGTTAAACTGCTCAATGGTGACATCACGCAGTGCTTTCACACCAAAGATACGCGCGGCTTCTTCACATTGATCACGGCGAGTGTTGTATTCACTGTCTACCAAGCCACGTTTTTTGTTCGAGTTAATGATCACAACCGCTATATCTTCTGGCATCGAGACCGCTTCAGTTTCTAGGTTACGGCAGTCCAACAGCATCGCGTGATTTTCACGACCTTTTGCTGAAATCATTTGGTCCATAATGCCGCAGTTACAACCGACGAATTCGTTCTCCGCTTGTTGTGCATTTAGGGCGATTTCCTCTTGGCTGATTTCTAGATTAAACAGAACTTTAAACGTTTGGCCTATCACCACTTCCAACGCTGCCGATGAGCTTAAACCCGCACCTTGAGGTACATTGCCGCTTACTGAAATATCCACCCCCGTGAATTGGTAGCCACGAGCAAGAAGACATTTCACCACACCGCGAATGTAGTTCGCCCACATTTTGTCTGGTTGGAATGTAATTTCTTGCGTTATATCGAACTCATCAACAGCATTACCGTAATCCACAGAAACCACACGCACTAGGCTGTCTTCACGCTTTGCTGCCGCCGCTACCGTTTGGTAGTTGATCGCACATGGCAATACAAAACCGTCGTTGTAGTCAGTATGCTCACCAATCAGGTTTACACGGCCAGGCGCTTGAATAATGTGGCTTGGTGCATAGCCCAGAACTTGTTCAAAAGAAGTATTCACATGTTGGATTAGATCAGACATTGGGACGTTCTCTTAAATTATAAATTTGGTATTGGGATATCGTTGTGATCCTAACTTTTTATCTGTAAAGGTGCGCTATCCCGTTATTCATTATCAGTCTACTTTGAGACGTTATTGCTCTTTGTAGTGCACATCGCTTAGGTCACGTAGACGCTGCGCCGCTTGTTCTGCGGTTAGGTCTCGTTGGCTTTCTGCCAGCATTTCATAGCCGACCATAAACTTACGAACCGTTGCACTGCGCAATAATGGTGGGTAGAACAACGCGTGTAATTGCCAATGGTCAATATCGGTGCCTTCTTCAAAGAATGGCGCATAATGCCAGCCCATTGAGTAAGGGAAAGAGCATTGGAATAGGTTGTCGTAACGGCTGGTTAGCTTTTTGATTGCAACCGCAAGGTCATCGCGTTGCTCATCGGTTAGCTCACTCATTCGACGAATATGCGTTTTAGGAAGTAGCATGGTTTCGAATGGCCACGCTGCCCAGTAAGGAACAACAGCAACCCAGTGTTTAGTCTCAACTACTGTGCGTGAACCGTCTTTAAGTTCAGCTTGTACGTAGTCCACCAGCAAGTTGCTGTCATGTTCTTGGTAATACGCTTTTAAGTTGCGCTCTTTGCGCTCAATTTCGTTTGGTAAGAAGCTGTTCGCCCAGATTTGACCGTGTGGGTGAGGCTGAGAACAACCCATGGTTTCGCCTTTATTTTCGAATGCTTGAACCCAAACGTAGTCTTTGCCTAACTCTTCGATTTGATCATTCCATGTATCAATCACGCCGCGAATTTTATCAACTGGCAGTTCCGGTAAGGTTTTGCTGTGATCAGGCGAGAAACAGATGACGCGGCTCAAACCTCGTACTCCTTGAGTTTTGAACAGTGGATTATCTGACTTAGGTGCATCCGGCGAGTCCACCATCAACGCTGCGAAGTCATTTTGGAATACGTATGTACCTTGGTAATCTGGGTTTACATCCCCAGAAATACGCTCATTCGTTGGACAAAGGAAGCACTTCTCATCGTAACTTGATTGTTCGTCAATCTCTGGTTTCTCATCAGCCCCACTCCAAGGACGTTTAGCTCGATGTGGAGATACTAAAACCCATTGCCCAGTTAATGGGTTGTAACGGCGATGTGGATGATCTATTGGATTGAATTCAATATTTGACATATTACTTGCTCATCTTTTTTAGTCTGTTTTCGATTTGGCACACACCCAAATTCATCAATTTGTTTGTAAGAAATTTCAAATTAACTAATATCCATCTGGATTACTCGATTGCCAATTCCATGTATCTACCGTCATTTCAGCAATGCTGCGAGTCGCTTTCCAACCTAGCTCTCTCTCTGCTTTTTCTGTACTTGCCCAGCATTCTGCGATATCTCCAGGTCGACGAGGGCAAAGTTCGTAAGGCACTGGGTTACCGCAAGCCGTTGCGAACGCTTCGACCATCTCAAGCACGCTAGATCCTTTACCCGTGCCTAAGTTATAAACGTGCAAACCAGCTTTTTCGCCCACCGATTTCAACGCTGCAATATGGCCGTCTGCCAAGTCCATTACGTGGATGTAATCACGCACACCTGTGCCGTCTGGCGTTGGGTAGTCATTGCCGAATACTGACAGTTTTTCACGGCGACCTACTGCTACTTGCGCAATGAACGGCATCAAGTTGTTTGGGATACCCTGAGGGTCTTCACCCATGGTGCCTGATGGATGTGCACCAACAGGGTTGAAGTAGCGTAACAAGGTGATACTCCAATCGTTTTCTGCGTTGAACAAATCGCTAAAGCACTCTTCCACCATGTACTTGCTGCGGCCATAAGGGTTAGTGGTTGCCCCTGTTGGAGATTCTTCCGTAATCGGCACAATGTCAGGATCGCCGTAAACCGTTGCTGATGAGCTAAATACAATGCTTTTTACGCCCGCTTTACGCATGCTGCGCGCCAAAACAAGTGAGCCATTTACATTGTTGTCATAGTATTCCAATGGCTTTTCGACAGATTCCCCTACGGCTTTCAGACCAGCAAAGTGAATTACAGCTTGAATGTTATGCTTGGAAAATACCGAATCCAAAAAGGATTCATCACGAATATCACCTTGGTAGAAAGTCGGTTTTTTACCTGTTAGTGCTTCAATGCGATTTAACACTTCCATTTTGGAATTACACAAATTATCGACAATGATTGGCTCCATTCCTGCTTCAATCATCTGAACACATGTGTGGCTGCCGATATATCCCATACCGCCTGTGACGAGAACTGTCATAAATATCTATTTCAACCTTTAAACATTTATATAACTAGAGCCTGTGCACTCAAAGTATGTTTGTCGTTTGAGTACACAGAACATTTATTTACTGCTGATTTTCTATGACTAAACAATAGACATTGTTTGCTTATGGTGTGTACATGTCATTTAGCTTTGATATTTCTTTGTGCTTTCTACGCTTGATGAGGTAGTTAGAAATCACACCAAGCATCAAGATCACACCACAGAAACCGTATACTTGCATAATGGTCGGATCGTTCGAAACAAAGCCAAAATCTGAGAACATAACGTAAGCCCCCAATACCATGTATATGATGACTGCTGATGCTTCAAAGCGGAATGACCACGGCGTCACGTTGATATTCTCATTCACTGGCATCACGTAATCTGTATCACGTGGCATGAAGTGACCAATCACAAACATCAGAACAGTACACGCAACGAACAGAATTGCTAATTGGTGTAGGAAGTGAATTGGAGTGTCAAAGATCAACTGCATCGCAGCATACGAGCTAACAAATACGGTCAGTGCAATTTTTGCGGCAATAGCAGGTACACGTTTTGAAATGTAGCCCACAAATACGATGGTGAAGATAGGCACACTAAAGAAGCCCGCAACCATTTGTAAGTATTGGAACAAACCTTCTGGTGCATACATGATGAAAGGTGCAATACAGACTGAAATGATCGCAATGATAACGCCGAAGATACGACCTTTACCGACTAACTCCTCATCCGATTTGTCTTTGCCAAATAATGGTTTGTAAACGTTTAAAGCAAACAAGGTTGTTGAGCTGTTCAATACACCGTTAAAGGTACTTAGGATAGCGCCGAACATCACTGCAACGAAGAAGCCAACAAGTGGCTTAGGCAATACTTCGTTAACCAAACGTGTGTACATCGTATCTGGGTTGCCTGCATCTGCGCCAAACATGTGGAACGCAATGATGCCCGGAATGATAAGAAAGAGTGGAGAGATAACCTTAATCGCCCCTGCCAGAATGACACCTTTTTGACCTTCTTTTAGGTTCTTCGCACCAAGTGCACGTTGGATAATTGATTGGTCAGTACCCCAGTAGTACAAGTTCACCAACAATAGACCTGTGAACAGGGTAGAAAATGGCAGTGGATCGGTTTCTTTACCTACCGATTGCAGCTTTTCTGGTGCGGCAGTCAGCAATACGTCTAAGCCTTCCATGAAGTTGCCGCTACCTAATGCCATCAGACCAAACACTGGGATCATCAAACCGCCGATAATCAAGCCTACACCGTTAATTGTGTCTGCAATGACCACCGCTTTTAGGCCTCCGTAAATCGCATAGAAGAAGCCTAGTAAACCGATGGTGGCAGAAATAAGGGCGATAGCGCTGAACTCAGAAATGCCCAATAAAGCTTGCACATCAAAGATTTCGCCCAGTACCACTGCGCCAGCGTAAAGAGTGGTAGGAAGAATGTTGATGACGTATTGACACAAGAACAATAGGGTAACGAACTTCTTCACCGACATGTCGTAACGGCTTTCTAAGAAGTCTGGAATGGTGGTAATGCCTTGTTTGAGATAACGTGGTACAAGCAGTAGCGCAATGATAACCAGTGTAACGCCAGAGGCGACTTCCCAGCCCATCACACTCATATTGTGGGTGTAGGATTGCGCGCTCATTCCAACAAAGCTAGTGGCACTCAGGTTGGTAAGAATCAAAGAGCTGGCAATGAGCCCGCCTGTTAAGCTTCGTCCACCAAGGAAGAAGCCGTCTTGAGAGTTGTGTTTATCATTTTTAACTTTGTTGTAAGTGAACACCACAACAAAGCCTGTAAACAGCAAGAACGATATTAATACTGTAATAGACATTTTGTTTCCTTAACAAGTTAAGCAATTAAGTTTTGCTTGTTAGTTGTAGGGTGTCCCTCTAGCGCATAATAGGAGTGTTTTATCAGGAACAACGAGAGGTTGAAATCCGGTCGCTAGAGGGCAGTTAGAGGTTTACATTTTTTTAAGGTGAACAATCAGTGCTGACTCTGGATCAAGAATCGGAAGTGTCACCCCTATTTCTTTTAAGTTATCGCCACTTAACGTTAGGGTTTTGTCTAACCATTGAGGACGTTGCTTCATCAACTGGAAGCTGGTCTTTGGCATTTCTACAATTTTAACTTCGTAACAGGCGTGTTCATCCGCACAGCTGACTCGAAGTGGAGATGGAAGCGCGTGATTTGGCATGGCCAACTGGCAAACAGTGATCAGCATTTCTTGTCCGTTTTCTACGCCATAGATGTTCTGATTTTGATCAGCGGGATCGATGCGGAAAGTGCGTCCGGAATGAAGTAAATCGCGATATTGCTTATGCAGCTGAATGTAATGAGCAAAAGCTTGTTTTTCTTCTGTGCTTTCTTTTACTGGATCAAGCTCAACGCCCATGTGGCCACTTAACGCTGTGACACCACGCATATTGATGGCATGGCGACGATTGGTTGAGTGACACTCGGCAGGGCCTATGTGAGCCCCCATAACTTCAGGTGGAAAGAAGTAGCTCATACCACGTTGAATCGCTTGACGCTCTAACGCGTCGTTACAATCAGAAGCCCAGAAACGATGAGTGCGTTTAAGAATTTCAAAATCAATACGGCCACCACCCGAAGAGCAAGACTCAATTTCAACCGCAGGGTGCGCAGCTTGAAGTTCATCTAATAGGCGGTAAAGAGCTTTAGTTTGACCATGAACAGCCGGTTTCCCTTGATGCCCTGGTTGCACTAATTCACGGTTCATGTCCCATTTGAGGTAACCAATATTGTAGCGAGTTAATAAGTCATTCAAACGCTCAAACAGATAGTTGAAGCAATCTTGGTTTTGCAAATCCAATACGTATTGCCAACGACCTGAAGGCTGGTGGTAACCTTGCAGACTCAATACCCAATCTGGGTGTTGGCGATAGAGGTTTGAGTCTTGGCTGACCATCTCTGGTTCAACCCAAAGACCAAACTCCATACCTTTGTTGTTTACGTGCTCGATGACAGGCTCAAGACCATTTGGGTATTTCGTTTCATCTAAATACCAGTCACCAAGTGCGGCACGTTCACCATCACGACCAATGAACCAGCCATCATCAATGATGAAGCGTTCCACACCCATCTCAGCAGCTTCGGTTGCCATCTGCATGATGTAGTCAGGGTTGTGATCGAAGTAGATACCCTCCCACGTGTTTAAGTGAACAGGGCGGGGTTTGTTGTTTGGAAATTGAATAATATTGGCACGAACAAACTCGTGGAATCGCTCTGAAATACCATTCAAACCAGAGTGACTGTATGTCGCGTAAAGCCATGGTGATTGATATATTTCACCGCTTTGTAGACGCTTTTCACCAGACAACAATAGTTCACCGGCTTGAACAAAGCGACGACCGTCACTACGGACATCAGCACGAAGTTGGTGGTTACCACTCCAACCAAGGTGAAAGCCCCATACGTGACCCAACTGCTCGCTAAAGCCATTCGTCCCAGCGAACAGACCAGGGAAATTTTCATGAGAGGTTCGGCCACGGCGGTTTTCTTGCATAAAGCCACCATGTTCAAAGCGCAAACGTTGAGTTTGAAATTCATGACACCAGCGTCCGTGGAAAGTCATCAGCTCGTTGGCATGATTAGGAAGTGGCAAGGTAGAGGAGAGCTTACCCAAGTAATATTCACCGGCAGCTGTGTTTTTTACAGTGATGCGTTTTTGTACCACATCACTATTAAAGTCCAGTTGTAACTCAATCAATAATTCAAGACCTGCAATGTTATCTTGCAGGGTAAATCTCGCGCTGTTGTCATCGTGCTCAATGGATTTAGTTGTGAACACTGGTGCCCAATCTTCGCCATTGCGATGCCCATCAATACCTGGTGCATTAAAGTGGCCACTACCAAGTTCAGGACAGAGTGATAACGGGACGTCGACATCAAGACGAGCTTGAGAGATAGGGCGTTCGGTTGAGAGCATTAAATCAGGATCGATTTGCGCGATCTTTGCTCCCCAATGGAGGATTTCAGGTACACGATCCACTTTGATGATCATGCTGTGATTCTTGGATTTTAAGTGAACAATTTTTTGCATGTTGTTTCTCTGTTTTCGCAAACATTTAATCTAAGGGTAATCATGCGCGCTTTTGGCTTTATTTCGATTGGATAACCCTTTAAATGTGATATTTGTCAGGTTTTAGAATGTGATTTTGTGTGACAGATCTGTTGTTTTCGGGAACATTTTTATATGTTTTTTACGACATTTTTCACGAGAACATTCGAATAAAATTTGGTAGAGTGAACAGCCAACCAGTACAGGAGAAGGCAGTGGCAGTTACGTTTAAAGATGTTGCTCGGTTAGCAGGGGTCTCGACGCAAACCGTATCCCGCGTAACCAATGGTGCAGATAACGTCGCAGAAGAAACACGAAAACGAGTCAACGACGCAATCAAAAAGCTTGGCTATGTGCCAAACAAAGGGGCTCAAATGTTGAGTCGAGCTAAATCACGGATCATCGGTATTGTTTCTTTGGATATCTCACTGCACGGTGTGGCTCTTATTGCTAATGGCGTTCGCAACCAAGCGCATGAGATGAATTATGCAACGGCGCTGGCCGTTTTAGGTGACAACTCGATTGATGAATTTCGCGTAGCACTTCGAGAACTCATTGCCCAACAAGTGGATGCTATTATTATCAACGCCCCAGTAACGAAAGAGATAGCAGAGAACCTTGTGGAGCAATTCAGTCAGCTCACGTTAGTTTTTATCGATGTACCAGAGGGGACGCCTGTTAATTATATCAGTTGTGATCATAAAGCCGGGGCAAACTTGTTGGTGTCTCATTTGATCGAACATAAGCGCGAATCCTTTGTGTGTATTTCTGGGCCTAAGGCATCCACCGCTTCTCAGATTCGTTACCAAGAGTGGCAATCACAGATTCAGCAACATGGATTGGTACAAGCGGCATACTATGAGGGGGATTGGCAAGCGGCCAGTGGTTACAACGCAGTTAAAGATGCAGTGTTAAAAGGTGTGCCTTTTGATGCCGTATTAGTGGCCAATGATCAGATGGCGCTCGGTGTATTATGCGCTCTTTCGGAGGCGGGTATTCATGTACCTAAAACAGTCTCTGTGGTTGGATTTGATGGTATTCAAGATAGTCAATTTTTCTCACCTCCTCTGACAACGGTTAAGCAAGATTTCAACGAACTTGGACGTAGGGCAGTTAAGTTAGCGCTGAGACAGATGGAGGAAGGACAAGGTGTTGTCTCTGAAATATTGCCTGTGAGTTTAGTTGTAAGGCAAAGTACAAGTAGAAAAGCGGATAATCTATATGACAAGCAAGAAGTGCTTGCTTGTCTAGAAAACATCCGTCGTTTATTACCATAACTCTAATCTTTGTTGTAGGTATTGACTGAGTAATCTTTTAAACCTCAAATAGAAATTATCACCAATGAAATCAAGTATTAGTGGGAATATCTCGATAGAGGGCGTAACGTCGGTCATATCTCACTAGCTTTTATTCGACAAAGGTTATAATCACTCTCGACCATCACATGTGAAAGTGAGTTTCAAGCAAAGCGTAACTTGGCGCCAAAATGGATCGACGATCATTAACCCAGCAAGGATCATCAGCATACCCGGCAAATATTTTAAGAAGTGAAGGAGCTTTCTCATCTTAATCGTCACTCCAACCATAAGCATTACCTGCGATATCAAAGTGCCTGTTCTTCATCAACAAACCAGTGCTTGGGTTAATGCGTCGAGGCGTTCGCTTGGTACAAGACGACTCATTGAGCGGAATATTCTGTTGGTGCAAATGCCAGACATGAATGAAGAAATTGGTGAGGGCGGCGGCAGTGGTGAATAGCCAGTTTATATAAAAGAGTACCAACCAAAATAATAACGCGATGTACTTATTTGTGTGGATAACATCCAGAGGCTTATGTAACCAAATAACGCTTGGAAAGGCCATCAACATCACACCCCAGCTTTGATATACAGTCATTAACGCACCAAGACAAAAAACGCAAAATAGTGCGAACTTTTTTAGTGTTTTCATCTTAGTCTCCATCTTGTGCTTAGTTATCCTAAGTATACAGGTATAATAAAAACTTAGAGAATCTAAGCATCAAAAGTTGATGATGATTCTCACTTGTCTAGAACAAACGTATTCCCGCAGCGCCTTAAACAGGCTAGAAATCGAGTTGGCATCAGCCAAAGAGAGCTCGGTATCCGTTTGGGTATGGATCCAAGTTCTGCGAGTGGCCGAATGAATCATTATGAAAAAGGCCGCCACATGCCAGATGTCGGTACACTCAAGAAGCTGGCAAAAGAGTTGGGTGTACCTGTTGCATTTTTCTTCTCTGACTCTGATAGTTCAGCTGAGCTGGCTTGCCTAATAGAACAGCTTAATGAAAAGGAAAAACAAGCACTCATCACTCACCTTAAGCAAGAGCTGGATAAGTCAGATAGCGCTTAGTTCTACTTCTCCCGCCCAGCGTACCAGAAGACGCCACCTACAGCCGCTACAGTCAATAGTAAGCCACACAACCATATCCAAAGTTCCATAACATCTCCTCGATAATTTTTTAATGTTTAGCTTAGCCTTCCTAAGCTCTTAAATCCGTAAATGAGTGGCTGAGTTTTGAAAAAACGGTCACCAGTAGCAAGTGCTTCTTCAGACTTAATTAACTGAAAATAAATGTTTCCTTTAGGCTTGCTCCATACTTGCGAGTCGTCTTCCCCATAACGGATCAGCTTCTGAAAGCCCACTTTGGGAGCAATCGGGATTTACTTTAAATTGTTCTTTCGTGACAGATTAAAAACATTTGAAAAAGCCACTTTCTTAGACTTGCGTTTATGGTTTTCCATGAGATGTTATATATGAAACTAATCTCAACAAATGGAGAATGACGAATGAACCACAAATTGACACTGTTATTATCAACTATCATTTGCAGCCTCTTTTTAAACGGCTGCGCTGTATCACCAAAGCAATACGATACACAACAGAGTAGAGCACTAAACATTGCTAGAGCTGGCGGGATTTACGATCAAGATTTACAAGACTCCTCAGATGGTACCAACTCCTACAAAAAATCACTTTTGCTTCGCGCACTAAATGCAACAGCCCTACTAACTTCACTCGATGCGCCATTGTCTGGGATGACTGGCGCTCAGACTCTAGCATTCAATGCAGGAAATATCATGGCGACGCCTGATAACCCGTCCGCTCGCCCATCGTTAATGGCCTGGATGCCCAAAACAGAAGCTACTAATAACGATGATGCACGTATCAAGTTCGAGGAACTTGTGGATGCAGGCCTAATAAATACAGCCCAGAATATGGGAATAATCGTTGAAAAACTGGCCGATAAAGGTATTACGATGCCAGAACTGAATGGCTGGGATATCAATATATGGACAGTGGATGCGCCTCAGTTCGGCTGCAAACCTGAGCATTGCGTAATTGCAACTCACGTTGCTCGGATAAATGATTGGCAAACACCTGAATTTATCACTTCTGGGCCAGGTGCAAGTTTTATTCTAGATTCTAATCACCCTAGTCAATACAGCCGAATTATTTTCCAGCAGACAACTGAAAAGGTTTCCTTTCCGGTCGATGAATTCTATCGGCAGTTAAGTGCCAGCCTCCCTGCATGGTCAGCTATGTACTTTCCTCCCAATACCGTCCTTAAGGATGGGCAAACACTACCTTACCCGGTGCTTTATGAACATGGTCAACAGCTTATGTTCGTAACTCCTCAAAGCTAACTGAAACCATATAAGTGCGAAACTGGCGACGCTGCATACCAGTTCCTCAATGGAAACAAAATTATGATGACATTAACGACCGTATCAGAACAACTTAGTAGCATTCAGAGCAGAGTATTTTGGCGTGTGGGTACCCAACGAAAGGGCATACTCAATGTCACCCTCGATTTTGAAAGCAACGATAGCGCCCTACTCTGCGAGTTATGCGCCATTCGCTACCTGCTGCTCGAAAAACAAGTTTTTGGCCGAGT
Organism: Vibrio sp. Y51_MX_L26; assembly: GCF_024181935.1. Lineage (NCBI taxonomy): Bacteria > Pseudomonadati > Pseudomonadota > Gammaproteobacteria > Vibrionales > Vibrionaceae > Vibrio > Vibrio sp. Y51_MX_L26. Next base: position 58,583 of record NZ_JAMZAS010000013.1, on the reverse strand, counting down.
CCCAGGAACAGGAAGAGGCTACAAACTTGTTGTATCAAAAGGTGCCATCAAGAAACTGGTACGGGGAAGATCTGACAAAAAGTGCGCCCAAAAGTTTTCGGCCTTCCTACAATCTCGTTTGGCAGGAGTGCAGCTCGAGGTCTCCACTAAAACAGAGTACATGGCCAACATTGAGGAAGAGGCTACGGAACTACTGCTGGCTGAACGAAAGCGATACGCAGGTACCTTTGATGCTATCGAAACACCTGCAATGGGCACGGTCTTGGTAACAGCTCACGCTGTATCACGATACAGCGAGCGGATAACCTCAGGCAAGCCCAAAGCCCCGTGGCTATCACTGGTCAAACGCATCCAGAACCCGGAGCTTCGCATTTACCCTCTTGCGGAACGAGAGCGTCGTCGCAAAGCCCAAAAGTACGGCACCGCTGACAATATAGAGGAATGGGGCCATCCGAGCAGTGAGCTCTACTTCCTAGTACTAAATGATCAGGGCATTAGAACACTTATCACCACCTACGAACGCTAGATCAGAAACGGAAAAAGCCGGGAAACCCGGCTTTTTTCACGATCAACGAACAGCTTCATCGATACTTAAAACTTTCTCCCAAGGTTCATCGCTTTCATCAGCATCCAAGGCGATAACAAATTCCAGCTCGATTCGATCCAGTTCCAGCGATCGCATTTCACATTGTTCAACGGTCAAACTGAAGTAGTGATTACAACAAACGCTGTATAGTGTCCTCTAGCACCCGTTTAGCTTCTTGGATATTACCTACCACTAAGCTTGGTACATTCTCTAAATCAACATTGGTAAAATTGTTAACAAGGGCGAGGATTGTGTCTTGTTGAACCTGGTAATCAGAACGATGTTCCAGCTGGGCTGGGTTATCTATAAGCGACAGCAGGAAAGCATCTGCTTCATTTAGCGCCGCAGCGACCAAAGTAGCGTCATCCTTAGAGGTGTAGACATCAAACGGCAAGCCATTACTAATGCCAGGATTTCCGTTTTTATCAACAATGACACCAATATCAATAACATTTTCCGATTCAAGTGCTTGAACAACCTGTTCATCAATATCAGCATCAATTGCGCGTTCCAATGCTTGAACAGCTTTCTGCATGTTTTCAATATTAACATGATCACATTTAGTCATTTTCATTCTCCTTTCGTGGGGGATTAAATTAGATAAATAATATCAATCCAATTTGCTCTGCAAAGACTCTGGATCTGCCCATTTTGGACAATCCAAGCGTTCTGGTAGAGTTTTTACCGAGCCGCGTATCCACCGCGTTGATCCGAACCTCGTTCCAGCCGATACGTTCTAGAGGCTGTTACCCCATGCCTTTGATGAACATGTGAAAGTGAACAATAAAATATATGTGTACAATTGCATTTTCTGATTCTGCGATACACTAGATATATGAAATTAATTGAGTTCGTAAGTATGAAGCATGTGGTTAATGTTTTCGGTTTATTTCTTTTGTTGCTGGGATTCGCTATGGCTACCGATACGGCTTGGGGCTGGGCTTTGATGTCAGTTCCAATTGTCTATTGGGCTATGAGTTTTATCGTATTAGTACATAAAAGCCATTTTTCAGCTATAGTTTTTTGGACTGCGATAGCTTATATGAATTGGCAAATTGCAGTGATTTCAATATCGGCATATTTATTATTCTCTATTGTGAAGGCTGTTATTGTTCATCAACGATCACCAATTAGTAAGCGCTATCCTACTAAAAAGAAAAGTAGGACATTAGGTCTAAGCTTAGACATAAAAGAAGACCTGTATCGCATTGGCGATTAGCAAATAAAAAGGAACCCGAAGGTTCGCAATAAAGCTATCGCTCTCGTCCGGAATACCAAAATACCCCACCGACTGCGGCGACTGTCAGTAATAAACCACCCAACCAAATCCAAAGCTCCATAAAACCTCCATTAATTTTGTTTCTCTTTAGCTTAGTATTCCTAAGCCTCTACTTCCTTAATTTTACCACCTATTTTCAAACTACAAGTTCATGATTAAGTGGAGCTCCACACCGGCAAGTATGGAGCAACCCAGTACGTTAAGTGTTGTATTTCTTGGTGGCTTTAGTGAGTTCTTTAATGGCTTCGGTCAGTGTGCTTATACGGATGACACGTTGATCCAGCTTTTCTAACTCATCGAGCAAATGCAAATACAGCGGGATCTCCCAGGGCATTGCGTATGAAAAACGTCTCAATACACCGTTCGATACTTCTTTTTCTTCGAGCTCTTCGTCTGGGTAGCGATGAAGAATAAGGCGATACCATGTGATCTTTGGTAAGCCTTTTGATTTTTTGACTTTGAATTTGTAGCGTATTGGATATTTCACTTTGTACTCAGCTGTCAGAGCTTTGCACAGCTTTTCCAATCGAGCTTCAAGGTCTTTGGCCGCAACCATTAGTATCTTCGATTCATCGGCGACAAATAGAGGTAAATCTTTTATTAATTCTGGCTGTGGTGATTGTTCTGGCAGTGCAATATCAAAGTCTGACAGGTCTAGCTCTCCGTAATAGTTTGTGATGCCAACGGCAGGTTTTTTAGTCATGTTGCATCTCCATTTTTTTGAAGTGTTTATGTAGCTTGTGAAGTCGTTTTGTACAGGTTTGGGCCTTCTTCTTGATGGATAGGATTTCATGCCGCACTTCTCGTATAAGGGCGAAGGCATCTTCGGTGTACTCTATAAGGTCGGATTCCCATTCAGCGTTAGCTTTTGAAAAGCGGCTTGGTGGGTAGCGAAAGCCTTTTCCTTTGCGGATATGTGTCGAGCGAACACGGTGCTTTTTATTGTGTCGCTGCGCCATTTGATTCTCACTCATGTACCAGTTATGGTGCCATGCGGCCTCGAACGCGTTGTCACGGTTGCGGACTCGACAGGCGAAATGACCGGGGTTTGTGTCTTTATAAGAACGGTGGATTCGCCAGAAGTTGTTGGCGTAGCAACTTGCTAAAAACTCCAGCAAATAAGGCTCTTGATCAGTAAAATGCTCGACTTGTGCCAGAGCATTGAGTGATTGTGAAAGTGCTAGCTCGAAAGCTTGCTTCTCTTCGGTTGGTTTGCACTGCTGTGCCATTTTATGCCAGCGATAAGCTGCGCTGTTCTCATCTAACATCGTTAGGTTACTCCTTGGTTTTGCTTGTTCGTCACCAATTACCGTAACCCAGACGTCCTTTAGCTATAACACGCGAAGTTGCCCATTTTGGGCGTTAGATATTTGCCCCATATCCCAGCAGCTAAAGCAGCAATAGAAGAGATTCCTTTCCTGGGAGCTGACCTGTTGCTTTCCAAATCTCTATCTTTGTGGGAGGTCGAAGCTAATAATCCATGACTGGTTAATGATGGTTGTTGGGATGCTGATACTCACAGTCCGGTATTTGTGGGATATGGCTTAAGATTTTTGTTTGTTCTGGGATTTGAGGAGTAGTAATCCAATTATTGTGGGATGTTGGAAGGATTTATTGTTGATGCTCCTGGCAACTTTCACATGTGAAAGCCCATGGGGCTGCACGTGGAGTGCTGTGAGCAAGAGTGCTTTTGGGTTGCTTTTCGGTTGATGGGTTTGATACTAGCACTGGAACTTGAATCCAAAAGCCATCGAAATGATGTCTTGTGATGAACTATCCGGAATTACCGGATAGTTCACTTGCTTGTGAAAAAGGAAAATGCTTAGTAGTGCGGTACCTTAAAGATCTTCGAGTTTCCACTACTCTCAGTTCATTTTTGATATTTATCCTTAATTTTGTGTGAGCGAGTAATTAGATTAATGTTAGAAGTGTTTGTATTGAATAGTTTTTTATATTAACAATGGAAAGTAAATGGTTTATATGATAGAAAATAACCGCATAAAATATTGACTAAAAATAAATTTTAAGGTTGGTTATGGAACGCTCTCTCAGTGACACGTTTAAGAAAATTAACGATCAAACTTTGTTATTGCCTGACTTCCAGCGGGATTACAAATGGGGAACAGCAAAACAGCAAAGCTTACTTGCATCTATTCTGCTTAAGTTCCCGGTTGGTAGTTCCTTGATTTTAGAAGGGCAGTCAAACGATTTTGCTTTGCGTAAAATTGGGGAAACGGTTCAGCACACTCTAGCTAGTGCAGACCCTTGCGAGTATTTACTCGATGGCCAGCAGAGAACGACTACGCTGTATAATGCATTTAATGATGTGTTTGACTTCTCTCAGTTCTCCGACCAAGCCGAACTGTCCGAGTTTATTTCGAGAAAAGCTAATCCTATGAAAGTGCGTTGGTTTATTCGCGTGCCGGTTGTTGGTAAGGCGAATGAAAACGTTACGGATGTTTTCAGTGCCACTAAGGTCGTATTTGATAAAGACGGTCTTGATCACTTCGAGCCGAATGATATCGTTGATATTTTTAACTGTGAAACGTTCAATGAGCGCAACAGTAAAGGCGTGTCTAAGTGGTTTTCTCCATACAACCAAATCAAAGCCATCGAGACGGGTAAGACCAAACCACAGGTCATCACTCAATTTGTCAACGACTGTGTTGAATATGGCATGATTCCACTGTTTATGATCGGTACTAAGTCGATCGTAGTGAATCGTATTTTAGAGGGGATTGCTGAAATCAACATGCAAGCAATTCGTGACAAATACGAAGACGATTTTGCATTTATTAAAGAACATTACGATACGGCACAGCTTTTTGATGGCATTGATTCTATTGAAGAGTGTGAAGAAAATGGCATTGTTTACTCAGAAGAAATCGAAAAAATCTTCATCACTTGCAAAAGTGAGTGGAAGAATAACGTTTCTAACTACTTAATTCGTGACATTTTTGATGACTATAAACTCAATAGTCTGGTGACCAACGATATTCGCCGAGCTATTCCTATTTTTTGTCATTTGAACGATGGTGGTATGAAGCTTGATGACTTTGATTTGGTATCAGCTAAAGTTGCAAAGAGCGTTGCTGGAGATACGTCGACATACTCACTCAGCTCTATCATTCGTTCCATGTTTATTAAACCGGTTACCCTTTGTTCTTCGCTTCAACACGCTAGTGGTGCATCAGGTGGTCTGTATCTCAATGAGCTCGACAGTTTGTCTGATGGCTTACCTTCTGGTTATCTTTCTAAGGCGATTCTCGCTATCTGCACTGCATTAGCTCGTCGTGAAATTGAGCTTGAAGCGGGCAACGATTTTGAAGTGAAGAAAAAAGATACCAGTTCAAAAACATTGCTGAGTCTAGATACTGAAATTATTCGCAAGTATATTGAAACCGCGACTTTGGCCGTACAGCGCGCATATTCGTTCTTATTGATTCGCTGCGGTGTTTATAACTCTAACAAGTTGCACTACAAGCTAATGATTCAGCCTATCGCTTTCATCTTTGCGGAAGATCGCTTTTGGAATGATGCTGCGGTGCATAAAAAAGTCGAGTTCTGGTATTGGACGAGTGCGTTCTCTGGTCGTTACCTTTATGATCAAAGTGCAGTGGTGATTGATGATATTAATCAGCTGTACAACTGGGTTGCTAACGGAGAGGGACAGGTAATCTTGGATCGAGAAGCGCAGATTTTCCAAGATGACAAGTTTGCGTCTAAAGAACTATTGATGCAGCGTTTAAATGAGTATCCGAAAGAAGGTATTCATAATCTGATTTTGCAATACGTTTTGAGTGTGTCGCCTAGTTATGACTTACATGCAACAGAAACTAAACCACTTAATGCATTCAGAAAGAACGAGCAGGGTGATGTTGTGTTGTGGCCAGCGAATGCGTCAGATGGCTTGAATGACCACCATATTATCCCGCTGGGCTCAGTAAAAGGACTAGGGCAAAAAACCGAGGATATCCGTCAAGATCCTAATCACATTTTAAATAGCCCGTTAAACCGAGTACTGATTTCTGGTGCGGCGAATAATGTGATTAGCTCAATGGACCCCTCGCGTTATTTTTCTGATATTCCACAAAACAATATTGTAATGGATTCGCTTCTGATTGGTGGTTCATTTAAACGTATTTCTACTGGTTCGGCTATTGAGGATATTGAAGCTGCCTTGTCTGAACGTTTTGACGCGTTGGAAAGCTCCTTGAAGGCGCGTTTGTTAAGCTTACGAGTCTAAGCTTAACCTACTACCATCATGTCGAAGGCGCTTTGTGTTTTACAAAGCGCTTTTTCGTTGCAGTTTTCACTTATTTGTAGCAAGTGATACAGGCACCACCGCCCTCTTCAAGGTCATACATCGCGTCCATGTCTAGCGTGTCGATGAGCATACTTTCATCGACCATTGCATGCATACCTAAGCGGCGCTTTCTTTCACGTTGCTTTTTCTTTTCGAACCGAGCCTTTACTTTCTCGTGGTTTTCTTTGATTTGCTTGATACGCTCAGGATCTTCGAGTGTTTCTAATGGTTCATTAGGGCCCATCCAGAAGAAGGTTTCACCATTGGCACTGGTTTCTGCTCTTTTCTCGTAAGCCTTTGCTTCCTCAAAGGCTTCAGGGTGCTCTTCACGCAGGCGAACCCATTCAATCTTGCGTTGGAAGAAGCAGAACGTACAACCTGAACGAGATCGCCAGTCGTAGTACTTAGGCAAACCTAGCCCTGCACTATCGAGGATGTCGAGGACTCCCTGTTTTTTTATGCCGTCTTCTGCGAATGGCATTTTAATAGTGAGGTACTTTTGATTTTCATTAGGGCGGTAACCGTCTCGCCACGGTTCATCTGCGCGAATACCGACATAAGATATGACTTCATAACCATCATTAAGAAAAGGTCGAATCCATTTTTCAAAGGGTTCGAGCTTCATGCGGATCGTACACCACCGTTGTTGACCAGCTGGTAGAAAATTATTGTGTTGCTCTAACCAATAATCGAAACCTTTCTTGTCATTGATGTGCAAAATTGGCTTACCCAGCACAATTTCAAGTTGTTCTAGGTATTCATACACTTCGGGTAGTTCTTTGCCTGTATCAGTAAAGAAATACTCGATATCGAGTTCAGGATAGTTTCTAGCCATGTACACTGCGAGAGCAGCACTGTCCTTGCCTCCTGACAAGCCAAGGACATGTTTCACCTTGCGTTGATCACTCATGAATAATACCTACGTGCGTTAACTTTGCGCTTCGAGCGATTTTCTTAGTAGTTGTTGTAATAGGTTGATTTTATGGAAATCATCGAGTTCTGAGAGCTGGTGTTCAATCGTGCTCATGGTATTTTTCAACTCTTCTGTTTCTATTGCCCTGATTTCTCGTTTAAACGATGTCAGTTTGCCATCATCCCCTTCTAAAACGAGGGAGACCAGTTTTGTTTTACCTGATTGGGCGGCCGCATCGCCGCCATTACGTTGGGACTTAACTACACTCAAAAAATCTTGGGCATAATCACTGATTTTGTTTGATGCAGTCTGAAGGATGCCTTCGTTCCAGTTTTGTTTTCCGCGTCCGATGACGATCTGAATCATGCTTTCCAGCCATTGTAATAATCCAGTGTCACTTTTCGCGAGTTCGCGTGCGAACGCCTTTAAACGCAAGTCGCCGGAGTTTTGCTCGACGTACTGGCACATATCAGCAAGCTCTTCACCACTTTCTGGGAAAATGGTTTTCACCTTGGTTTTAATGGCAGCAAGCATCTGCTCGTGCTTTTGTCTTAACGTTTTAAAGCAGTCTTCTAACAGATCTATTTGACTCGTAAACTCATCAGCGCCAAAGGCAATTAACTCTTTACGCAAGTCTTTGATGAGTAGAGTATGAGGGTCATTTGCCTGTAAAAATAGATCCCGGATCCTCAAGTAGGTTTTGTTGCGCTCATCGTTGTCTGGGACAATATGGTGAGCGTTTTTTACCCAGTGCGGAAGGTTGTGCATAGTCGTCACTAACGGCTTCGCGACAGAAAGGATGTTATTGGATACATCACGGTTTGTTTCAGACGCCGCGAAAATTGCGAGATGCTGCAACCATTCTTTCTCATCCTTCGCCAATACGATGTATTTGACGGCGAGATCGCCCGGGTTCTTAATCAGTTTATGGACATAGTCACTATCTGGTTCTGCAATAAAGGCAAATTCACCAGACATATCTTTCTCGTAAAAGGCGATTTGTTCACCCATCGATTTCAAGAACGCTAGCAAAAAGATCGGGATGACACCCTTTGTTAAACCAAAAGGCGCGTTTGCCCAAAGCTCCGCGATTTCAGATAAATCGACCTCGTTGCCCTTGCGATCTTTTAGGCGTTTTTCCGCAGCGGCGAATACAGCATTTAAATTTTTGTCTAAGTGATCTCTAAACCAATGCTGCCCCTTTTCCCCTTCAGCTGAGTGAATGTTAGTATTTTTTAAGCAGCTGATATACATGGATTTCTCTGGTGGGAACCCCTCAATGCCTAAATCCTCTCGATCTTCTTCGTCAAGCATCGCTTCAAGCAGTTTTTTCAAAGCGGAAACCGCCGTACCAGAGAGTTTGTTACGGTTAACCAGCTCGTTAAGAATTCTCGGGGTTTTATGGAATATTCTGTCAGCGGCAAATGTGGCGATTTCACTCATCGTTTCCTTACAGTAGATCTCGCCATTGTGTATCCATCGCGCGTTATTGAAGGCGGTAGTCAATGCCGCATCTAAAGCCGACTGAGCGTTAAACAAGCGTGCTCTATGTTCTTCTCGAGCAACCTTGTCGTGCGTCAGCGCTGCACCAGTGCTTTTGTCACTTTTGATGAGCTCCAGGACGTACTTTTCATTGGCTAAATTTATTATTTCATTCGCGTTAGGTGCACATGCGATCATTAATGATTTATCATTGCGTGTCAGTTCAAGTAGGCGATCTTCTGGCTCTTCTTTGAGCAATAACAAGAAGTTCGCAAACTCGCCACTTCGAGATCCAATAAGGGTCGGCATATCGATATAATTGAGTTGCATCGCTACGGTTTGAGCCGCCCATCTCAATGTACCAAATTCGTGATAGTGGCCTTTTGCAATTACTTGGGAACTAAAGTTAATGCGCTCAACAGCTTCGTGGCTGTTATGCAGTTGTTCTATTTTCTCTTCCACTAAGCCTGCAATATCGAGATCTGAACCTTCAAACACGACCCAAGACGATAAGTGCTTTCTAAAGACGATGCATGAGGCTTCTTTGAGCTGTTGTAAGCATTCTTTTAGCTGCTTTTTATCGATTATCTCTGTTGCTGTAAGGAGTACGTTTTCCGTTGCCGTGAGGTTGGCAGATTTACCAAACAGAGTAATTAAAGATATCGCTTTAAGTAATGCAATGCATCGTGGAGAAAAATCTTGTTTGAAAGCTTTTCTTAGCGCGTCCGCCGCGGTTGCCCACCCATGTCCATCGGGTGAACCCAATATGGCGTGTTCCATGTTAGCTTCAAGATAATCCCATAGATGGCTAAGATCGTATCGAGCGTTTTGGTCACTAGTTTGTTGTAAAAAAAGTTGAAAGCTGAATTGCTCGTGCGAATTCAAGAAGCCGAATGTACTGCGTTCGTTTTGACTAAAGCGTCTCTTAGCGATAGGCCCTAGTAACAATGCCGTTAATGGGTGAAGTGGGACACATTGCTCTAGGCGCGTGAGTAGTAACTCTTTACGCTGCTGTTTGTCTTCAAGTGCTGAGAGTACGCGTTGGACGAGCTCATCACCACTACGGTGTGGTGACGTTGTTTTGATCGAGTTACTGATCAGCGCGACCGTTTCATCGGTCGATACATTGTACAGAATATCGCTGAAGCGGCCTTGAATTTTGGCCCATTCATCCTGTAGCTTAGTACCGCGCTCTTTTGCATACTCACTGAATGCTTGATGTAGCAAGCCTAAGAAAATGACCTGAGTATCAATGCGAGAGAGCTCTTCAGCGATGTCTTGAAATAAGTGTAAATCACCACCGCTTCGGTTGATAAACTCTAAGCTTTTCCCCATCTCATCGGCAATGATCAGTACGCCATCAACATGAGGCGCGACATCATCAAAGAGGGCCTTCCAAGAGCTAATCAGTTCGCTATCACTCTCAACACTGGCTTTACGGTATTTGTTTAGCACCTTTGCTTTATGTGTATTAGGGTGCTCCTCAAGCGCTCTCAGTGTTGCATTCCAAAAAGATTCGACAGGGCCACTGACGCCGCCGACTGCACGTATTTGTAGCCACCCTTTTTGGTATGGTGCGCTCTCGTCTAATAGCGATTTTGACTCTGCATTTATGGTGTTGATAGCAGCACTTCGGATATCCGAATCAGCATGCAATAGACCGGCCATAAGCAGTGCCACCGTTGATTTACCTGAACCGTAAGCGCCTGTTAATGTGTAAGCGCTTTGTCCGGTTTGGCCGTATTGGCGAAAGAGCGTCTCTAAGGAAGCTTGTGCTGTACCGTGGTAAACCAAGCCAGGAAAGAAATCGGCGCTCAAGTCACTATCGATACGGGTAGAACGTTGGTGGCGTGTAGCAATAGAGTATTGTTTACTGAGAGTCACGCTTATTTTTCCTCTGATTGGTAGTAGTGTTTAAGGTACTGGCTTGGGTCTATGTTATCGATGCTGTTAAAAGAGTGCTGCACTTGTCTTAAGCCTTGAGTATCGGTCCAAGCAATTTTGCCGTCAGTGAGTGTTTCTACTTGATCCAGTTTATCACTCAGTCCTGCGGAAGATAGACGGAATACCCGGCCTGGGGAGCCCACGTCATTTAACAATGCGTCAAAAGATAAGGTGTTGACCTTGCTACCTTTATATTTTTTCTGCATGTAATCAATCAGTGCAAAGGTAAAAATTTCGACGGGCAAAGATGGACGTCGATTAAGCTCTGCAATGTAGCTTTTAGCGTCCTCTTGTTTTAATAGACCGAGTTCCGTAAACGGAGAGGCAAAGCTGTCTTCGTTTATTTTGTTGGCCTGCAACGATTTGTGTGCATACATTTGTAAAAGACAATCAATGTCTTTATTCAGTGTTGCTTCTGTGAGTTCTTTTTCGTGATTCGCCAGTGCGTCTTTGATTTCAGTCGCTAAGGAGTCTTTCTTTACTTTTATTCCATTGAAATAATTAAATAAAAATCTAGAAGCGTTAAGCTCAGCTTTAGTAGGTTCAATCGATTGTAGCAACCAATGCAGGAGCCAAGTTGTGCCTATTTTATCGAGGTATTCATCATACGCGGTATGACCGTTTTTGTCCGTAAACAGCTGTTCTGCAAGCGGTGTTAGTTGAAAAATCTGTTCTTTGCTATCGATACAAATCACCAAGTTCAGCGCACGGATCCAGTGTCTAACAGACAGCACCATATTTTTACCCATGCCCATCGATTGCATCTGTTGCTCGATGTTCGACTTACTAGAAAGGGATTCACCTTTTACAACTTCTTGAATAATCTTGTAAATCCACCCGTAACGGATAGGGAAAGTTTGATGTCCGGAGAATTTCAGTGTCGTAGATTCGATGTTCAATGTACTTACCTTGCTGCTGAATTGGAGATTTTATCCAAACGGAGAAATTATTGTATCAGAAGGTCATTGTATCGAATAGATATAATACGTGATCTTTATATGCAACCGAATGGCAAGTGTACAATACTAGAACCATAGAATTTACTTAGTTTTAGTGCTATAAGTGGCATATTTGTTCTGTATATCAGTTACCTAGGAAAAGCATTTATGCAAAAGTCTCTAGATATTTTTAAAGCAAAGCCTCAGTCAGTTTTTGATATGATCTGTGCACGTAAGCAGACAGGTTTTTATATGCCTGCTTATCAGAGGCCATATTCATGGGAAGAAAGCCACATTAGGGATTTGTTTTCTGATTGTGAGAATGTGTTTAGAAACCTTCTTGAGTCTCCTGATGCTATCATTTTCCTCGGTTCAATCCTTAGCGTTGATGATAGCTCTGCATTGACAATTTATCCGTTAATTAAGAAGGATAAGCCTACAGAGATAAAGCTTATCATTGATGGACAACAACGTTTGTCTACTTTGATGTTAATGATTCTTTGTCTGAATGAAAGATTGAGAATTCTTTTACCTAGTTTGAAGAGAGCTATTAACTCTGAACAAAATGATGAGATAAAAGACGTTCTTGATGAGCTACGTCAGGAGGTTTCTCAATTGGAGATTGACACTTCTAATACGGTTGTAGAGACGACCGCAGAGCATGAAGTGTACAAATATCTTCCTAAAATTATTCGTTCACAAGTTGATTGTTGGGGGCGAAATGAAAATAAAGCTATATATGACAGCCCCATATCTGAATTGCTGTCAGGTTATCAGCGTCACATTGTGGGGCAAGGCGATAGCTCTGTATTTAAGCCTCTAGACTTATCTCTGATGAGCACTTCAGCTAAACGTGTTGTTAGCAACGTCAAAGAGATTAGAAAACAGCTGGACTGTGTACAAAAAGGCTTCCAGTTTAAATTACCTGATGGTGAGGTAGAAGAAAAAATAAAAATCATTGATTTGGTTGGTATTGATACATTAGATGTATGTTTAGATTTTCCTATAGATGAGGATTTAGCTAAGGCATCTGAAGCGCACCCTAAAGTGGCTGAAGTAATTTACATTGCTTTGTTTACGAAGTTTTTACTCCACCGAGTTTGCCTTACTTATGTTGAAGTCAATAATGAATCGTATGCATTCGACATGTTTGAGGCTTTGAACACGACAGGAGAACCTCTTACGGCCATTGAAACATTTGTCCCTAAAGTGATTGAGCATATTGGTAATAAACGTAAGGAAGGGGCTTCTGAAGAAGAGCTTGAAGCCTCAATGAAGGCTCTAAATTCTATCACAGAACGCTTTGAAGACATTATCAAGAGTAAAGAAAAAAACGATAAAACTAAGGCATTAATACTAGCATTTGTGCGTGCTTATCAAGGAAAAGTAAAAGTCACTAGTTTGAGAGATCAGCGTGATGCAATGCTGAAAAGCTATGAAAATTGTTATTATAAAGATGAGTATTTAAACCAGCTTGCGACAACGGCTGATTTTTTATTTGATCATTGGCAATCGCCGGTACCTGATGTCGGAGGTTTAGTTGATGCCAATGCTCGAGATATTTCAAATCTATGTTTACGTTATCTTGTAGATATGAAGCATGACATCGTACAGAGCCTATTGGTGCAGTTTGTATTGGTAGATGAAAAATTTGGCTCAACTGGTACGGAGTATTCAGAGTTTGCAAAAGTTCTTAAGGCAGTAACGGCATTTAGTGTTCTTTGGAGAGCTATGAGTGGCGGAGCTGATGGTATTGATGCTGTTTATAAAAAACTACATGAACGTGGTATGGCTAATGATCCCAAAGGGTATCAGTTAGGTAATGGCCCTCTAACCTCGGATAGATTTAATGCCGATGTTATTAAGAGCTTTTTTCGGCTTGAACTAGAAGCTAAGATCAATTCAAAGGGCTCTCCAAAAGAGGTGGTTGATGAAAAATGGCTTGATATCTGTTCTAAGCAACAGATTCTAACTAAGCCGAAAAGTATCAAAATGTTGCTCTTAGCTGGTATGCATGGTATCGAGCTCAACGATATCTATTATGAGATTTCAGACAAACCGAGCGTTAACTTCTTGACTACTACAATGTGGGAACTACTTTCTGGCAAAGATGCAATTAAGAAGGTTTTCAATGGAGGCTCTACAGAGGGGTGGGGTGATGACGAAATTGCTAACCCAGAAGAGTACAACAAGATCGGTAACGTATTAATCGATGCTCGTAATGGGGTTTCTAGTATAAACCCACCTTCTTGGTATAACCTCAAGCAACATTTGCTTCAAGCTTTAGCTAATGACTCTATTAATAATATTGAAGATATTTTATTAGCAGAGGGTCATGTTTCATATGAGTCTAAACGTCATGCTTCAATATTGATGCTAGAGAAAAAGTTTGTGGATATTACGTTTGCTGATGAATGGAAAAAGCAACAGATCGATGAACGCAGTGTATTGCTATTAACTAATGCATGGCGAAATCTTACACAATGGCTTGACTGGGAGTAATCATGCAGTTTTCTGCCCTTGGCCTTAAAGCTAAGTATGATTCCGATGAAGAAAGTATACTTGATAGTGTACATATTCCCTTACTTTCTCACGCAGATCGATATGATAGAGCTGTGGGATATTTTTCGTCTGATGTACTTGCTGCTGCTGCTCAAGGGCTAGAGAAGTTTATTTATTCTGAAGGGAAAATGCGCCTTATCATTGGTGATCCATTGTCTGACAATGAGTATGAGGCCGTTATGAAGGGCATATTAAACCCTTGTAAAAGGAAGTCCTTTCAATTAGTAGATTTACTACTTGGTAGTGAAGAAATAAACCTAAAGCTGTTGACGTATATGGTGGCAAAAGGACAACTTGAGATTAAGTTTGCTTTCACTCATCAAGGTATGTTCCACAAAAAGATAGGGATCTTCTATCAGCAAGATGAAATAGTGGTATTCAGTGGCTCAGCAAACGAAACCCTCGCTGGGTTATCTAAATATAACTCTGAGGAAATTTCACTTTTTTTCAGTTGGCGTGAATCTTTTGTTGATTATGGCTTGGTTGAAGTTGATAATTTTAATGCGCTTTGGAGTGATACCAAGAAGCGAGCAAAAGTTGTTTCTATAGATTCGGAGGCTTACCAGAAGATTCAAGTGGGTGTTGACCTTGAAGCGTTAGGTAAAGAATTATTTCCAGCTGCTTATCCTCCTAAAATTGCCAAGCCTTTCTTCTCATATAGCTTTCCAAAGTCGGAACAGCAGTTAGCCAAGTTAGATATTGAAGCTAAGACTCCACGCAAACCATTGAAAATAAATGGTAAAGTCTTTGATTTATTTTCTCATCAAATTGATGCCATTAATAATTGGCGTAAATCTGATTTCAATGGGCTATTTAAATTGGCAACTGGATCCGGTAAGACAATTACATCTATTTCTGCATTGACGGAACTGTATGAAGAGCGCCATAAAAATGGTAAAGCTACTTTTGCTATTATTAGCGTCCCTTATATTGAGCTAGCCAACCAATGGGTTAAAGAGTTAGCGCTTTTTAACATTATTCCTATTCAGTGTTACGAGGGTTATGATAAATGGGCTTCTACACTAGATAAAAAGCTGCTGCGATTTAGAACAGGAACGCTAGATTTTATCTGTGTTATTGTAGTTAATAAGACTTTGTCATCAGATTTGTTCCAGTCAAAAATCGCTAAAGTATTACCTGAAGATATGCTGTTAATTGGTGATGAATGCCATCATCTTGGTAGTCAAAGCTATTTCAAGGCCTTGCCGCCTGCTCGTTATCGAATAGGGTTATCGGCCACCCCTTTCCGTACCGATGATGACGAGATTGAAGGTTCACCTTTCCCTGATACAATCAAACAGAATTTACTCTCATACTTTAAAGGCATAATTAGTGAATACTCACTGAGTGACGCTATCAATGACGGTATACTCGCTCCTTACCGCTATGAGCTTGTTCCTGTTTATCTTAATGAGCAAGAACAACAAGAGTATGAAGAGTATTCTGCGAAAATTCAGAAATTAATTTTAAGGGCAAGGTCTAACAAGCTATCAAGTGATGAGCAGTCGATGTTGACTAATATGTGTGGGGCAAGATCAAGGATAATAGCAACAAGTTCAGGTAAACTGCCAGCATTAATATCCTATTTAAAAAATCATCCAGACTTATCATTAACACACTCTTTAATCTATGTTGGAGAGGGAACGGAACCTGGAGAAAGTACCCCATACATCACTAAAGTAACCAATCGTCTACATGAATATGGCTGTAAGGTTTCCAAATTCACGTCCCAAGAAACACCATCTGAGCGAAGTCGGATCATGGATAGCTTCAAAGCAAAACGAATTGATGCTTTAGTTGCCATGAAGGTGTTGGATGAGGGTATCGACGTTCCAGTGTGCCAAAGCGCATTTATTTTAGCTAGTACTCGTAATCCAAGACAGTATATCCAGAGGCGAGGCCGTGTTCTTCGAAAAGCTGCAGGCAAAAATGAAGCTTTGATTGTGGACTTTGTTGTTCTTCCTTTGCCTGGTGTAGTGAATAACTATAGTCAGAACTTACTTCGAGCTGAATTGGAAAGGATAGAGGACTTTAAACTAACCGCGACCAACCCACAAGAAATCGAGAAAAGAATCATTGAATTAGGAATCTATTGATGGACCTTAATGCATTTAAAACTTTATTAAAAGAAATTGATAAAGATACACAGCTTGCTCATCAGGATTATTCAAAGAGGTCTGCCGTTCACAAAGCGGCAATACAGATAATGCAGTTTGAGAAAGAGTTGTACTATGGTGATTTGGTGCAACCTCGTCATATCCAAAAGCTTAAAGACATAGTTGACGTTAATGCGGAAGATATAGTAAATGAAATTAATAAAGCTAGAGATAAATAATTTCCGTCAATTCTATGGTAAACAATCTATAGACTTTGCTGTAGATCCTAAGTGCGGTGTTACGCTAATTCATGGTGAAAATAATGGTGGTAAAACAGCGCTGCTCAATGCTCTTCGCTGGTGCCTTTATGAGGAAACCACTGAGAATTTACTGGATCCCAAAAATCTTCTCAACAAGCATGCTGCGGAACAAGGTAAAAATACTTTTAGTGTTTGTTTACAATTAGAGCATCAAAATCGCTTATTTGAAGTTCGAAGAATTCAGGCAAAAAGTAATGCTAGTAGCAGTTTGCATGTTTATGAAATTGAAGACGGATGCTATGCGGAGAAAGCTGAAGATAATCCGAATACATTAATCAATACGATCTTACCAAAAGAGATGTCTCAGTACTTTTTTTATCAAGGTGAAGGTACGGGCACATTAAGCAGCCAAAATGATTTCTCTCACATCAAAGATGCTATCGACAAAGTCTTGGGGTTAACTGTCGCACAAACAACCTTAAGGCACTTGAATACGGTAAAAGCAAGCTATCAAAAAGAATTAAAGCAATACGATACAAATAATGAAATAGAGGCTTTATTATCAGACAAAGACATCTTGACCTCCACGTTAGAGCGAGAGAATGCTCTGCTTGAACAGAAGCGAAGTGAGTTAGAAAGTGCAGAAAAAGATTATGATAATCAACATGCTAAGCTGGCTCGTTTCGACAAAACAGTAATTGAAGAAAAGATAAAACTTCGCGATAAGCAAGAAAGGTTGTTAAGTGATTATCAACGTGAATATAAGCGACTACTATCTGAAAAAATCACCAATACACCGAAATGGGCATTAAGTACATTTAGCCAAAAGCTTGCTTCATTTGATCTTTCAAGTATTAATACAGAAGAGCTTAATAAGTCTCTACGTTATACCGTTGATAAACAATTACTATGTGAAATTATAGATAATAACGAGTGTATCTGTGGTACCCATATTGGAAAAGACAGTTCAGCTGCGCGGCTTTTAGAAGAGCTTGGTAAACATGCTGTAGATCCTGAGCTTAAGCGCCGTTGGCGGTTAGCAACCAAGTTACAAGAAAAACTTGGTATTCAGCCTTTACCGAAGACTAGCATGGAGAGGTTGTTAGCTGATATTGATGATCGTGAAGATGAAATTCAACAGATAAACAATAGTATCAAGGATTTAAGCCATACTATCATCGAATCTGATATTGATGATATTAAGGTTATAGAGCAATCCAAAGATTTAGCAAAATCTAAGTGTGACCAACTAAATCGTCAGATTTTACAGCTCGAACAGAGTATTCGTAAAAAAGAAATTGATATTAAAGATATCGATCGCAGAGTAACTAGTTTGTCATCAACTCAGCCTAAAGCTCATAAAGTTCGTAACTTAATTCTCGCTACAGATAAGATCATCGAACTATATGAAGAGGCTATTAGCTCCTCACGGCAAGGTGTTGACTTAATTCTTTTAAATAAGATGCAGTCTCTATTCAAACAGGTTGCTTTCAATGGTTATACAGTTATAAAAGATACCCATGCCAAGAATGGAAAGTTTACATGGACTATCGTGGATAAAGAAGGTAAGAGAGTTGCCGCGGGTAATGGGTATCAAGCAATGTTGGCTATTTCATTCATTGTTGCGTTGATTGAGTTCTCGAAAGATCGTGCGAATAACAAGCAGCATTTGCTTACTCCAGGTACTGTTGCTCCCTTTATTGCAGACTCAATTCTAGCGTTTATTGGCCCTGATAATGGTCGAGAGCTTGTCCGTTACATTGCGAACAAAGTAGAGCAATCAATCTTTATGTTCTCTCAGGCTCAGTGGACAGAAACACATACTGACAAGGGAATTCGGCATAAAATTGGTAAGGAATATAACCTCGTTCAGCATACAGTATTGACTGAAGAAGAGTTTCAAGGACAGTATCCTACAAAACTTACTGTAAAAGGGAATGACTATGATGTTGTACGCTTTGGTAGTGATTTTGATAAAGTAACTATTGAGGAGATCCCTGTTCATGGCAGAAATAATTGATTGGCGCAAGTTAGCGGTACGCCGAGATGTTCGCTTTGAAGCATTGGAAGAACGGTTTTGCTCAACAAAAGGGGCGAAAAGTGATAATCGAGTCTTTAGTACAGTAAAAGAACTGATGGTTTTTGCTGCATTAGTTGGTTATCAATTAGGTGACTTTCAACCACTTGAGTCTAAAGTAAACACAACCCCAATTTTGTTGGATACCTATGCGACGACAGGTCATGATGCTTATATATATCTTATTGCACTAGCTAAAGAACCGTCTCTGGATATACTCAAAAATGAGAACTTAAGAGATGCTATTGGTATTTTTGAAGGATATTGCAATAGTGGTTTGAAGCACATTGATAGTTGGATTATGAATAATATTGGTGAATCGTTAGTGGCTAATATTTTATTTAATCAGACATTAGAGTATTTGGTTGAAAATGGATAATTATTACGACTACGCCGCTTCTACACCAGTGTCTCTGCGTGTTTTAGACGCCATGAAGCCTTGGGAGAATGAAAATTTTGCGAATGCATCTTCTGCTCACCAAGCTGGAAGAGCAAGTTCTCAAGTTATCCAGAGAGCAAGAGAACTAATCGCGGACAAAGTAGGTGCTCTTCCAAGTGAAATTATTTTTACAAGTGGGGCTAGTGAAGCGAATAACCTTGCTCTAAAAGGAATTGCGTTCAAGCACCTTGATAGCAAAGGGCATATCATTACTTCAGAAATCGAACACAAGTGTATTCTAAATACTTGTGCTTTTCTCGAGTCAATCGGTTTCGAAGTGACTTATCTAGCGCCAGATAAGAATGGCCGCATATCGTCGTCGTCTCTCGAAGAAAAAATACGAAGTAACACAATTCTGATTTCTATCCATCACGTCAACAATGAGCTTGGGACTATTCAACCCATTGAAGAGTTTGGTGCTATAGCTTTTGAGCACAATATCCCCTTTCACACTGACGCAGCACAGAGCTTTTGCAAGTGTGCTATCGACGTAGACGATATGGATATCGACATGCTCTCGTTATCAGGCCACAAAATCTACGGCCCGAAAGGCATAGGCGCACTTTACGTACGAGATGCTAGAGACTCTGAGCTCGTCCCACTGATCCACGGCGGCGGCCAAGAAGCAGGGTTACGAGGCGGCACCTCCCCTACTCCGTTGATAGTCGGGCTCGCAGCGGCGGTAGAATCGTATCCAACCAAATCAGGCTCTTTTGAAAAGCAATTTCTCGACGTCATGGCGCAGTTTGATTTTACAAGGAACGGCGGACCGTTCGTAGTGCCGTCGACGTGGAGTGTTACATTCCACTCTGATGAAGAAGTGAAGCGCTTTACGAGCGAGTACCCTTGGCTGATTTCTCAAGGTTCTGCGTGTAATGCGCTCTCAAATGTGGCTTCACATGTCCTGACTGCGATTGGTATGTCCGAAGATATTGCTCGGCGCACTTATCGCATCAGCCTTCCGCCATACCAGCTCAGCGAGAGTTGAGCCTAAAGCCAGAGACGGTTTTTCCTGCTTGAAGCAAGCGCTTTTCGTACATTTTCCGGTGCAAAATGACTTCAATTGTTGGTGTTGTTCCTAAGAGCTTTGATAGTCGCAGATCAAAGCGCTTTTGCTTTTCATACAGCTCACTCTGTTTATCAAGCAACAAGTGTTTATTGAGTAAAGGTGGGCGGTGCTGTTCATCTACATAGTAAAAAAAATCGATATCTTGATCCGCCATCTTTATTTTTGTTCTTTCGACTAAATACGGGACTGATTCTTCGAAATCATCGTATTGAGTCAAGGTAAGCTTGCCAGAGTTGATATGTATTTTGATCAAGTCAATGCCGCCATCGAGCTCACCGTACATCTGCAAAGCTGCTCCAACATAAACGCGTAAAAGAAGCGGTAACTTTTCTATATAGATCTTGTGGAAAATTAGAGAGTGTCCTTCGTTGAGGATGCTCGCCGGTAATTGCTGGTGAGCTTTGACACACTGCTCTCCAATGAGCTCCGTATCTGCAATCGCAAAAAGTAACTCGGTCGCGAGATTAATGGCCGTACGATAATCATCAAACAAGGCTTTAATATCCCGCTTTAGGCTTTCAGGCTGTTGTGTGTAGGGTTTGCGCTTGTCAAATAGCCCAATAGCAAAATAGACAAGTAGGTCCTCTTTTCGGGATTTCTCTGCATTGACAAATTCCCGTGTATCGAACATTTCCTTAAGTAAACCAAACACTTTTTTATGGGAACCAATTAAACTCCTCACTTCTTCAGAACGGTTAAATTCGTCATTCGCCGGTATCCGGCCAAGTTCCAGACATACGTTCCAAAAATCATCAAACAGAGTGCTGTTTTGGCTAATGACCAACTTGGCTTTATCTTTACTCTCTATAGGCTGAGGCGATGTCAGTTGCTGCCAAGTATGGTGTCGCTGGTACTTACTTTGGAGGTAACGCTGTTCTTCTAGCTTATCTTTAAATATGTAAAAGATGCCCGGTGCTACAGCAATAGCATCCTCTTGCAAAGAGCGTTCTAGGTACCCCTTAAATTCTGATTGTGCGTAGTATTTTTGGAACGTGTTTCTCGACGTAATCACTCCGTCTTTATAGGGCTGGAACTGCGCAATATACGAATCGTTGGCCAGCATTACCGAGACGACCAGTACTTTGTTTGTGAGCTCCCAAGCGCTCAATAGTGCTTCAAGACGTTCATCTTGGTCTTCGATAACATTTAGGACAAACCCCAAGTTCACAATGTCCGAATTGACTTTATCGTTATCAGGTGAGAAAACCGGATCCCAGCCCAACGCATCGAGCCCGTGTGCTTCAAGCTCTCTCAAGTCATCCCCTCGGCCACATCCGTAATCGAAAATAGAAAACCGCCCATCTAGGTAACCTTGCTTCGCCAATGTCTTCATCGGGCCTGATAGCTCATGGCGTACAATGGCAGTTTTGTGACGATCTATCCCAGGTTCTTGTTGAGCATTACTCGATGCACCTGCTTCGACTTTCAGTATCCTCCCATCGACTAACTGGTATCCCTTTTTTTGGATCAAATTTAACCACGACTGTTTGAAGCCAATAGTGCGGGTGTTTTCGTATAGACCTGCCTCCTCCCCTTCTTTAGTCAGCGCGGTGAAGAGCTCAAAGTGATCGCTGCCTGGTAGGATCATCGTCTCTTTTCGATGCAGGATCGGTGGGTTTTCTGAAGAGCGATAGCAAGTCACTTTATGACTAAGTTTGCTCAGATCTACATTCAGGCTCTGCTCTAACGCTGGGTAGGAGTCGGTATAAAAAGTTGGGTAGTTCAACAACGATAAACGGAATTCCTTTTTAAACAGCTTAATGAGGTTCCATTGGTTGTCCGGTAGATTCACCGCTTGAGCAACCGCTGGTACGAACTTTTTTAGTGCGTCTGGAAGCTCACTCATAGCATCTCTATGTAGGTAAATAGCGTCGGGCAGTTGTTTTCCGATATTAATTTGTTTTACAAGTTGCTTAAATGAGTGAAAGTCCATCTTTTTGTAGTGATTCCAGTTTGTAGAGCCAAATAGATATTTTAGCTTTATTGTTAATGGGTTCGCCCAACCAATCAGACATTTTTGGCAGTAATTATAAAAAACGCCACTTTCACATGTGAAAGTTATTTGTTACTTGATGATTAACGGTGAAGCAACGCCGAATCGTATTACTGCGCCATTATCTGCTTCTGTAACCCTAAATAAAGTATTTTACGAGCATATTCTCTGCTCAATCTGCCCATTTGGGGCCTGAGCAGCGCGCGCCTTTTCTTAGCCTATACCAGAAAATACCTCCTGCAAGTTAATAAGCTACAGGAGTATCTATGAACGTTCATAACCAATCAAATCAGTTACTAAGTTATCAAGAAGTCTGCCAGTTGACGCAACTGTCACAAGCGACCATTCGCCGTTATGTGAGAAATGGTTCCTTTCCTTCTCCAGTGTATTTATCACCTGGCTCTCGAGCTGTGCGGTTTCGCCTTGAAGATGTGCAGAAGTGGCTTTTGAGTCTGTGACGGTGAGGTGTGTATGTATCGAAACAAAAATAACGCACTGGAGTACTGTGACAAAGAAGAAGGTTGGGTGGCTATTAGTTCTGAACTTTCTGTCGTAGCTAGAGTTAGAGCGCAAGATAAAAAGTCAGGTTACGGTGCCTGTATTGAGTTTGTGAATATGGATCTTGTTCCTGTCCGGTTGGTTGTGCCTGCAAATCGAATCTTAGGTAGCTCAAGTAACGTATTACGCGAGGAACTATTTGATCGTGGCTTTTGGCTAGAAGATGAGAAGTACAACTGGGGCCTTGTACTACGCTACTTGCGGCAAGAGATAAAACAAGCGCCAACAGGTATCAGTGCATTTAATACTGGCTGGCATGACGATGTATTTGTGACAACTGAAACCAGTTTTGGCGTATCCGAGGAGCCATATTTTTATGCTGGAGCAATTGTTGATAGTAATTTTGCAGTAAAAGGTAGTCTAGACCACTGGCAACAGGAGATAGGCTTTCTTTTGAGCGGAAATCCAACCTTGATATTTTCTGTTGGAGTCGCACTTGCCGCACCGCTACTAGCACCATCGGGAGGGGAAAGTTCGGTGTTTCACTTGATGGGGTCATCAAGTCAAGGTAAGTCTGGTGCTATTTTTGTTGGATCGTCAGTTTACGGCTCCCACTCTTACAAGAAGACTTGGTATAGCACGAATAATGGTATTGAATCTGTATCAGTCAATTACAATGATGTCATGCTGCCGCTCGATGAGATAGGTATGGCAAGAGGTGAAAATTTAGACACAGCGGCTTACCAGATAGTCAATGGCGATGGAAAGCTAAGATCGTTAATCACAGGTGCTTTAGGTAAACAAGCAAAGTGGCGAACTTTAGTTCTTAGTACTGGTGAAGTTGGTTTGGTTGATTTGCTGGAAGAAATAGGCAAAAAGCCCGCGGCAGGTCAATTGGTCAGAATTGTCGAGATACCGCTGACGGAAAAATATGGCTGTTTTTCTAGTGTTCACCGATTCAATGACTCACACGAATTTGCCAAACATTTGGAAGAGGCAACGAAAAAGTACCATGGTTCGCTATTTCCAGCTTGGATGTGCTTGATAGTAAAGCAACCAGATCTGGAACTACTGTTGAGATCGGAAACGGATAGGTTGATGCAGCGCTGGAAAGAAAGCTGTATGTCAGCTCAAGTTCTTAGGGTGCTGCATCGCTTTTGCTTAGTTGCCGTTGCACT
Organism: Vibrio sp. Y51_MX_L26; assembly: GCF_024181935.1. NCBI lineage: Bacteria > Pseudomonadati > Pseudomonadota > Gammaproteobacteria > Vibrionales > Vibrionaceae > Vibrio > Vibrio sp. Y51_MX_L26. The sequence goes on along the minus strand of NZ_JAMZAS010000013.1, from coordinate 34,963 downwards.
CTCACTGGCCTCGCGGCACAAATTAGTACCTTGGAGCGAAGAAGAGTCCTTATTCTCCGTGCACAGCATTTTTCAGCGGTGGATTGCAGCGAGAGGTCACACTCAAAATCACGAAGAGTTTGAAGTGCTATTGGCATTGAAGCAGGCTCTCGCCAAATGGGAAAAGCAGTTAAGTGAGATATCCAGCGGCAGAGTATCAAGTACGGGATATTATCGGCAAGACGGGGACGAGGTGCAGTGGCTTATTCATAAAAATGTATTTATTCGTGATCTCCAGCTTCGTAAGCAATATATCAGCCAATTGACTCCCTTGGTTCAGAGACGTTGGTTTGAATCAAATGAGGGAGCTAGGGGGACGCTACGAGTCAAAGTGAACGGCAAATTGGAAAGGTTTTTTGCCTTCACACCTTCTCAAATTATCGAAGAATTAGAGGAGCTGACAGCTGATGCGTAATCCGTTTCCCAGTTTTCCCACATTTCCCAGCGCAGTGACATGGAGGAAGCTATGACAAGCAATGAACAGGTCCTTCTCCAGTCCATTTTGGCTAAAATCGATCATGTCGAGCGGGTTGTGTTAGAGCAGCGTTTACAGCAACAAAAGGTGGAGCTCCTTGGAAAGGACATTCTAACGGTTGATGAATGTGCAGCCTTGTTGGGTTTATCAACCAACCAGCTTTATAAGCTGACCAGCTCTGGGGAAATACCATTTTTCAAAATTGGCAAACACCTTCGATTTGAGCGTCAAGCCATCATGGATTGGGTTGAGGAGCAGCGTGTTTCATCTCATTATGAGATCGAAAAAAGGGCAGCAAACTATGTCGCCACCACTTCTCTTAAGTAACACTGTTATCGCAGCGGCCTCATCAGGCCGCTGAATCCTTTCCAGAAGCAAAAATATCAGGGAATGTCAGCATAGCTTCCATTCGGCGTTGTTCAATGATGTCAGCGTAGATCTCGGTTGTCTTGAGCTCACTATGACCGAGCAATCGAGACACTGAGTAAATATCCACACCTCGGCTAAGCTGGATCACAGCAAAGGTATGACGACCACTGTGGAATGTAACGTGTTTACTGATTCCAGCAGCTAGGCTCCATCTAAGCAGTTCTACATTCATATAAGAAGAGTATTTCAACCCCTTGAATACGCGCTCGTGTGCCGCTTTTACTGGGCCTAAGAGTGACTCTGCGAACTTTGGTAGGTCTAGGTATTGGAGGCTCTTAGCATCGCCGTGAGAGAGCTTGGCTTGGTCGAAGATAATTCGTTTGTGATTATTGAATGTCTCTATTTCTGACCAGGTAAGTCTGTGGATATCGCACCAACGCATACCCGTTGCACATGAGAACAAAAACGCACGCTTAAGGACAGGATAACGACATTCTGTGTGTGCTAACGCGTTGACTTCATCCAGTGTTAAATAAACACGCTTAGTTGTTTTCGCTTTGATACTGGTCACTTGTGCAAGCGGGTTATCACGAATAATACCTTCTCGATGAGCTTCGTTGATCGCCGCGCGAACTTTATTGAAGTAGGAGCTTTGTGTGTTGCGAGATAACGCGGTATCACTTTTGGTTTTTGCTTCATTGGTTAGGTAATACTTAAACCCATCTAACCAGTCTTTGTCCAGCTCATCAAAGCTAAGATCATGTTTCCCGCAGTAGAACAGCAGGTGTTTACGAGCTGACAGCCAGATCGAGTGGTTGGAGGTTGAGGTGGTTTGTTCTTTGATATCAACTTGCCGTTGAAAGTAATCAATGAAGCTAGCTGAACGCTTGGTTCGATCCTCAAAACCATGCTTTTGGGATTGCCACTCAACCAGCCGTTTACTCTTAATGGTTTCGGCGAGAAGCATATGTTCTTTGTTGTGTTGGCGCTGGGTGGGTGTTTTAGGTTTGTCGTGAACGTACAGGTCTAAGGTTTCGTAACTGCGCTTACGTTTATTTTGGCGTCCACCTTGCGTATTTGTGGTGTAGCCATAGTCATAAACTAAGCGTAGTGAGCGTGTGCCGTCAGTTCTAAGTGTTCGTTTTTCAATGGAAATTCTCATTTTAGCCCCCAATTGGTCCCCAATACGGCATTTATCATGTCATTGGGGGCCAACTGGGGACTAGATTTGGCAATTAACGGCAATAGATGGAAACAAACGGCAAATGACGATCTAATAAAATCAGTGTGTTATCTACCGTTGTTTGCTGTTGCTTTCCGTTATTTGCCCACTTTACTTCCCGATACAGAATGAAGAGAAGATTCGGCCCAGTAAGTCGTCAGAACTGAACTCGCCGGTAATCTCGTTGAGATGCTGTTGGGTGATGCGCAGCTCTTCTGCCAGTATCTCACCAGCCATATAGCCTTCAAGCTGTTCCTGGCCTATTTGAAGGTGCTGTGCGGCGCGTTCCAATGCATCGAGGTGACGGCGACGAGCCATAAAGCCACCCTCACTATTGCCTGAGAAGCCCATGCATTCTTTTAGGTGTTCACGCAGAGCTTCAACCCCTGCACCAGTTTTCGCTGACAAGCGGATGAGGGTAGGGTTATTGACGTGGCAGATCCCCATTTCTTCACCCGTTTGATCCGCTTTGTTTCGGATCACGGTTATGCCGATATTGTCGGGTAGGCGATCCACAAAGTCTGGCCAAATATCTTTCGGATCGGTGGCATCGGTTGTGGTGCCATCCACCATGAACAAGACGCGGTCTGCTTGAGCGATTTCATCCCACGCGCGCTCGATACCGATTTTCTCGACTTCGTCGGAGGCATCACGCAGACCTGCTGTATCAATGATGTGTAGTGGCATACCATCAATGTGGATATGCTCACGCAGTACGTCACGCGTGGTACCTGCGATGTCGGTTACGATTGCAGACTCTTTGCCTGATAGCGCGTTCAGTAGGCTTGATTTGCCCGCATTTGGACGACCTGCAATCACGACTTTCATCCCTTCACGCATGATCGCGCCTTGGTTGGCTTCTTTACGCACCGCATCTAGGTTGTCGATGATGGCTTGTAGGTCACCAGCCACTTTGCCGTCGGCCAGAAAGTCGATTTCTTCTTCTGGGAAGTCGATGGCTGCCTCAACATAGATACGCAAATGAATCAGCGACTCAACTAAGGTATTAATGCGCCCTGAAAAGGCGCCCTGTAAGGATTGCAACGCCGATTTTGCTGCTTCTTCAGAACTTGCATCAATGAGGTCTGCAATTGCTTCTGCTTGAGCGAGGTCGAGTTTATCGTTCAGGAACGCGCGTTCAGAGAACTCACCAGGGCGAGCTGCTCGAATACCATCAATACCTAGAATGCGTTTTATCAGCATATCCATCACGACAGGGCCGCCATGGCCTTGCAGTTCAAGTACGTCTTCACCTGTAAATGAGTGCGGGTTAGGGAAGTACAGAGCGATGCCCTGATCAAGCACAGTGCCATCTTCTGACTTAAATGGCAGGTACTCTGCATAGCGGGGCTTTAGTGTCTTACCCGTGACTTCTAACGCCACTTGGTTGGCTTTAGGGCCTGATACTCGAATAATACCGACACCGCCACGACCAGGCGCGGTCGCTTGAGCGACAATCGTATCTGTAGTCATAATTTTGCCTTTTGAGCTGGGCTCAAATTGAGCCATAACTTTAGTTAGCTGAATTGTAATCAGCCAAAAACAAAAAGGCGACCTTTTGGCCGCCTTTCTCAATCATTTCCTAAAAGGTTACTTGCTGTGTAAGCCTTTTTTCTCTAACCCTTTGTAGATCAGAGTTTGCTGGATAAGCGTTACGATGTTCGACACCAACCAGTACAGAACTAGGCCTGATGGGAAGAACAAGAAGAAGAAGGTAAACATAACCGGCATAAAGGTCATGATCTTCTGCTGCATTGGATCCGTTACTGTTGTCGGGCTCATCTTCTGGATTAGGAACATAGACGCACCCATCAATAGCGGCAGGATGTAGTAAGGGTCCTGCGCTGACAAGTCGTGAATCCAACCAAAGAATGGTGAGTGACGAAGCTCTACCGATTCCATTAGCGCCCAGTATAGTGCGATGAAGATAGGCATCTGTAGGATAAGAGGTAAACAGCCACCGAGTGGGTTCACTTTCTCTTTCTTGTACAGTTCCATCATTTCTTGGCTCATGCGCTGACGGTCATCACCGATACGCTCACGCATTGCTTGCAGCTTAGGCTGTAGCATACGCATTTTCGCCATAGACGTGTATTGCGCTTTTGTTAGTGGGTACATTGCACCACGAACGATGAAGGTCAGACAGATGATTGCCACACCCCAGTTACCAACAAAGCTCTGGATGAATGAAAGCAACATATGAAGAGGCTTCGCAATGAACCATAACCAGCCGTAGTCCACTACTAGGTCTAGGTTAGGTGCCACTTCTGCCATTTCATCTTGCAGTTTTGGACCAACCCAAAGTGTTGCTTCAAACTTAGCCTGATCGCCTGTTGCGATAGTTTTGTTCGGCATACGAACGCCGATGTCGCCTAGGTTGCCAATTACACGAGTGTATAGGTTAGTACCTGGTTCGTTACGTGGGATCCAAGCTGCGGCAAAGTAGTGCTGAATCATTGCTGCCCAACCTTGGCCATCGGCTAGGTTAAGAGACAGGTTGCGATCCTGCATATCATCAAAGCTGTACTTCTTGTAACGCGTATCTTCTGTTGAGTATGCGCCACCACGGTAAGTAGGCATTGTGATGCTACCACCATCGTCCATTAGGTTTTGACGTAGGTGAGCGTACATACCAAATGTTGCGTTATTGCCTGAGTTGTTCACTACATCGTATTCAACATTAAGCGCGTAGCTGCCGCGTTTAAAGATGTAAGTTTTGGTGTATTCGATGCCGTTTGCAGTGAATGTCATCGGAACACGAAGTTCATCTTGACCGTCAGCTAGAGTGAAGCTGTCTGCACTTACGTTGTAGTGAGGGCGATTTGTGCTGCTCAAGTCGATACCTTGAGGACCCACTAGACCGCTCTGAGCGATAAATTGGTGACCTTGAGCGTCTTTAAGCAGAACAAAAGAATCTGATGAATCTAACTCAGCAGAGTATTCGTTAAGGTTGGCATGTACCACATCGCCACCAACGGTGTCGATCGACAGAGTTAAAACATCAGTCGTTACTGTGATAGTTTTTGCAGAAGCTTGCTGTTGGCCAGGAACTGGGTCAAGTTCATCAGCAAAAGATGGTGCAGGTAGAGTGCTGCTTGATTGAGCCTGTTCAACTGCTTGAGGTGCTGGATTCTTTGCAACTTGCCATTGTTGAAACAGCAAAAAAGAAACCAGGGCCAAACCGATGAGCAGGATATTACGTTGAGAATCCATCGTTAGTTATCTCTGTCTTGTTTTTGGACTGGTGGAACGGGGTCATACCCCCCTTCATTCAAAGGGTGGCATTTTAATAGACGTTTGCCTGATAACCAACATCCTTTTACAAAACCGTGAGCTCTCAAAGCTTCTAGCGCGTAAGTGGAACAAGTTGGTGTGAACCGGCAACGAGGACCAATCAAAGGGCTGATAAACCAGCGATACAGATAAACGAGCCCAATGGCTATCCACGTGAAGGGCGAGACAGGCGTTGCCATAGCTTATCAAACAACTTAAAAATTTCCTCATTGCTTAAATCTTGCGCGCTTTTCTTCGCAATCACAACAAAATCTTTGTTTGGAAGCTGATGTTGATTGTTACGAAAGCTTTCACGAGCCAAACGCTTAAATCGGTTACGACCGACAGCCGTTTTGATTTGCTTTTTTGGAACCGCTAAACCTAATCGTGGATGAGAAAGTTTGTTATTGCGAGCAATGATGGTGAAATGAGGCGAGCCAGCTCGATGAGCTTGCTGGAAGACGTTTTGATAATGCTCGGGAGTTAACAAACGTAACTCCCGATTAAACGCGTACGTGTTCAAAATAAACTAGCGATTATTTTGATAGGCGCGCACGGCCTTTTGCACGACGTGCGTTGATAACTTTACGACCGTTCTTAGTTGCCATGCGAGCACGGAAGCCGTGGGTACGCTTGCGCTTTAGAACTGTAGGTTGAAAAGTGCGTTTCATGATAATTACCTTTACTGATCAGTAGTTTTAGGTTCTTGTTAAACCCGGCGTGGGTATTTGCTTTCTTATATAAAGAAGCTCTTTATATAGAGAAGGACAACCGACGCCTCTCAACAAAGAGGCGGAATTGTAATCACACTCACATAATGTGTCAATGACTCAATGAGTACGAAATTCCGGCCGGGCGATTATACGTAGTGTGAGTAAAATCTCAAGGATCAATCGATCCTGATGCTTGATCGTTACTCTATTCCTACTTGGTTAAGGAATTTTTTCAAACGAGGATCTTGTGGATTATCGAAGATATCCTGTGGAGAACCTTGCTCAACGATATTGCCTTCCGCCATGAAGATCACTCTATCTGCGACTTCTTTCGCGAATTGCATCTCGTGCGTCACCACCAGCATGGTTTGATGCTGATTAGCTAACTTCTTCATTAATGAGAGAACTTCTCCAACCCATTCCGGATCCAACGCAGAAGTTGGTTCGTCAAATAACAGCAGTTCTGGTTGCAGCGCCATCGCTCGGCCGATACCCACACGTTGTTGTTGGCCGCCAGACAATGCCGCTGGATAACTATCGCCTTTATCCCCAAGGCCTATGTCATCCAGAATTTGTTGCGCTCGTTTGAGAGCATCGACTTTTTTCCAACCTCGAACGGTCACTAGACCTTCGGCAATGTTCTGGCGCGCATTCATATGGGCAAACAGGGCATAGTTTTGGAACACAAAGCCAGTTCGACGACGCAGCGCTAATACTTCGGCTTTAGTGTGTTTTTGAGTATCAACGGAGATGTCATCTATCGTGATACGACCTTCATCTGCTTGTTCTAGAAAGTTCACCGTACGCAGCAAGGTTGATTTACCCGTACCACTTGAGCCGATAATCACGATGATCTCACCTTGCTTAATATCGAGGTCGATGCCTTTCAGCACTTCAGTCTCACCAAAACGTTTGTGAATATTTTCTAACTTAATCATCGTACGTACGCCTTATTCAGTTTTGCTTCTGCCCAGATTTGTACGCGAGTCAGAATCACCACCACGCCCCAGTAAATAAGAGCAACCGCAAGGAAAGCTTCAAAGAAACGGAAACTTGATGAGGCTTCCATCTGTGCTTTCGCCATGATTTCGGCCACACCAAGCGTGAAGGCGAGAGACGTTGACTTGATCATATCGATGAAATAGTTCATCAATGAAGGCAGTGCGACACGCGTTGCTTGAGGTAAAATCACTCGGCGCATCGCCTGAGATGTTGTCATACCCACCGACAAGCTCGCTTCCATCTGGCTACGATCAATACCAATAATGGCGGCACGAATACTTTCCGCCATATAAGCGGCAAAGTGCAGCGTTAAACCGATCACCGCTGCTGAGAAGGCATCAATACCCACCATCAATGGGAAAATTTGTGGTAAGCCGTAATAAAGCAGGAAAAGCTGAACTAAGAGAGGGGTGCCACGGAAGAAGCTGATGTACAGTTGGCTTAATTGATCCAGAACTGGCAGTTTAAATACGCGAATATTGGCTAAAATGACGGATAAAATCAGTGAAAACACCAATCCCCATGTCGCCATTTCCATGGTAGTGCCAAGATATTTCAGCAATATCGGCAGCAGTTCCAACATGTAATTAAAGTCAAATCCCATACGGCTTACCTAAAGGCTAGAGAAAAGAAAAGGTGGAAAACAAGTTCCACCTTTACGTAAGTTTATTTTAGTCCGAGAGTGATACCACTTTGCGGCCTAAAGTACAAAGAGTTCTTATTTCGTGATGTCAGCGCCAAACCACTTCACGGAAATTTTCTCTACTGTACCATCTGCGCGCATCTCAGCCAGTGCTTTGTTTACTTCTTCTTGCAGCTTACGACCTTTCTCGTTGTCCACGAAAGGCCATGCGTTTTGAATGGTTTCAAACGGTTCGCCCGCCAATTCCAAAGGAAGACCAGTTTTCTTAATCAGCTCTAACGCAGAAAGACGATCCATTACAAATGCATCTGCACGACCGAGTGCCACATCATGTTCGATACCAGTGTCGTACGTTTTGATGTTGATCTTGCCATCTTTGTCGTACTGACGAAGCAGTTGCTCGAAGTTAGATCCTAGGTTCACAGCAACGGTTTTACCCGCGAGATCGTCAACACCTTTGATGCTGTCGTTGCCTTTACGCACGGTAATTTGTGCGCCATCTACAACGTAAGGGTCTGCGAATAGGTATTTGGCTTTACGCTCATCAGTCATGGTGATTTGGTTGGAGATCGTATCGATGCGACCGGTTTCTAGCAGACCAAATAAACCAGAGAAGTTGGCTGTTACGTATTCGATTTTGTAATCGTTGCGTTTGCCGATTTCATCCCACATGTCGACTTCAAAGCCTTGTAGCTTATCTTGCTTTACAAAAGTAAACGGGAAGTAGCGACCTGACATACCAACTTTGACTTCAGTAGCGGCTTGTACGGTTGCTGCCGACAGTGCAATGGCTGCAACGGCAACCTTAATCCAGTTTTTCATAATACATCTCCATAATTTTATGGTTGGAAATACTACTGTTAGTTAGCTCAATTAAATAAATAACCAAGAGCAATAACCTAGACCTGTGAGTTATTAGATAATAGAAGAAGAATGTTAAATGTGACGAAAATGCGAACTGAACCAGGGGAAATGATCGACAAAATCAGCATTGGGAATAAAATAATACACAGACTTATCACCAATCACTCGATCTTGTGAATTTTGCCCAATTGTGGATCGTTGTGTGGGCAAATTTGGGGCAAGGTGTGTTGATCTCATCAAGTTTGCAGAAATAATTGTGAATAACTTGGATCTTATTCACTGGATCGTCGATCAATCGCTGGCGATCTTGGTTATCAACAGGTAAAATTGCCAGTCTTTTCCGATAATTCAATTACTCAGTGGGGGCACCGTGTCATCTTCGCTTTGGCTGCAATGTTTGCAGCAGCTTCAAGAAGAGCTACCAGCTACAGAATTCAGCATGTGGGTTCGTCCGCTACAAGCGGAGCTCAATGACAATACTCTCACTCTATTCGCGCCAAACCGCTTTGTGTTGGACTGGGTGCGTGATAAGTATCTGAACAATATTACTCGTTTACTACAGGAATACTGTGGTGGCGACATTCCTAACTTACGCTTTGAAGTGGGGAGTCGACCTGTCTCTGCTCCAAAACCAGCGCCGACACGTACGCCTGCAGATGTGGCAGCGGAGTCATCTGCACCTGCGCAATTACAGGCACGTAAGCCAGTACACAAAACCTGGGATGACGACGCTCAAGCGATTGCGGCGATCAATCACCGCTCAAACATGAATCCAAAACACAAGTTCGACAACTTTGTTGAAGGTAAGTCGAACCAACTGGGTTTGGCTGCGGCGCGTCAGGTATCGGATAACCCAGGTGCAGCTTACAACCCACTATTCTTATACGGCGGCACGGGCTTGGGTAAAACCCACTTATTGCATGCGGTGGGTAACGCGATTGTGGATAACAACCCGAACGCGAAAGTGGTCTACATGCACTCAGAACGTTTTGTGCAAGACATGGTGAAAGCGCTGCAAAACAATGCGATTGAAGAATTCAAACGCTACTACCGCAGCGTGGATGCGCTCCTTATCGATGACATTCAATTCTTTGCTAATAAAGAACGTTCGCAAGAAGAATTCTTCCATACCTTCAACGCACTATTGGAAGGTAACCAGCAGATCATCTTAACGTCTGACCGTTATCCTAAAGAAATTAATGGCGTTGAAGATCGTCTTAAATCTCGCTTTGGTTGGGGTCTTACTGTTGCGATCGAGCCGCCTGAGCTTGAAACGCGTGTGGCGATCTTGATGAAAAAAGCCGAAGATCACCAAATCCACCTTGCTGATGAAGTGGCATTCTTCATTGCCAAGCGTCTGCGTTCGAACGTTCGTGAGCTAGAAGGTGCACTGAACCGCGTTATCGCGAACGCGAACTTTACTGGCCGCCCAATTACGATTGATTTTGTTCGTGAAGCGCTGCGCGATCTGCTTGCTCTACAAGAGAAGCTGGTGACAATCGATAACATTCAAAAGACCGTGGCGGAATATTACAAGATTAAAGTGGCGGACTTGCTGTCTAAGCGTCGTTCTCGTTCTGTAGCGCGTCCTCGTCAGCTGGCTATGGCGTTAGCAAAAGAGCTAACCAACCACAGTTTGCCTGAAATTGGCGATGCGTTTGGGGGCCGTGACCATACGACCGTACTTCATGCGTGTCGCAAGATTGAGCAGCTGCGTGAAGAGAGCCACGATATTAAAGAAGATTACTCTAACTTGATTCGCACCCTGTCCTCGTAATCGGTTAGAATAACGGTATTCTAAGCAAATCATTTATTGAGCTGACAGCGTAAAGAGCCAAGCATGAAATTTACCATTGAACGTAGTCATTTAATCAAACCGCTACAGCAGGTTTCGGGCGCTTTAGGTGGCCGACCAACTCTGCCAATCCTGGGTAACCTACTTCTTAAAGTAGAAGAGAACGTATTGTCGATGACGGCAACCGATCTTGAAGTAGAGTTAGTAAGCAAAGTGACGCTAGAAGGTGATTTTGAAGCGGGCAGCATTACCGTTCCTTCGCGTAAGTTTCTCGATATCTGCCGTGGTTTACCGGACGATGCGATCATCACATTTGTATTAGAAGGTGATCGCGTACAAGTTCGCTCTGGTCGCAGCCGTTTCTCATTGGCAACGCTTCCTGCGAACGATTTCCCTAATATTGAAGATTGGCAAAGTGAAGTGGAAGTATCACTGAGCCAAGCCGATCTACGTACGCTGATCGACAAAACTCAGTTCTCGATGGCGAATCAAGACGTTCGTTACTACCTCAACGGCATGTTGTTTGAAATTGACGGTACCACGCTACGCAGCGTGGCGACGGACGGCCACCGTATGGCGGTATCGCAAACTCAGCTGGGTGCGGATTTTGCGCAGAAGCAAATCATCGTGCCACGCAAAGGTGTGCAAGAATTAGTGAAGTTGATGGACGCGCCAGAGCAACCTGTAGTACTTCAGATCGGTAGCTCCAATGTTCGTGCTGAGGTGAATAACTTTACTTTTACCTCTAAGTTGGTTGATGGTCGTTTCCCTGACTACCGCCGCGTATTGCCTCAGAGCACCAATAAGACCCTAATAGCAAGTTGTGACGAGTTGCGCCAAGCCTTCTCTCGTGCTGCGATTCTTTCCAACGAAAAATTCCGTGGCGTGCGTGTGAATCTGGCTGATACTGAAATGCGCATAACCGCGAATAACCCAGAACAAGAAGAAGCGGAAGAGATGCTTGATGTAACCTTTGAAGGTGACGCCATTGAAATCGGCTTTAACGTAAGCTATGTGCTTGATGTTCTGAACACGTTGCGTTGTGAAAATGTACGTGTGTCGATGTCGGATGCTAACGCTAGCGCATTGATTGAAAATGCCGACGATGACAGTGCCATGTACGTGGTGATGCCAATTCGTCTATAAGCCAACTGAATGCCTCTTTCTCGTCTCATCATTCAGCAGTTTCGAAACATTAAAGCCTGTGATATTGAGTTATCAGCAGGCTTTAACTTTCTTATCGGGCCGAACGGCAGCGGTAAAACCAGTGTCTTAGAAGCGGTTTACCTGCTCGGGCATGGCCGCTCATTCAAGAGCTCTCTCACCGGACGAGTGATACAAAATGAGTGTGACGAACTGTTTGTTCATGGTCGTTTTTTGAACTCGGATCAATTTGAGCTACCTATCGGCATTAATAAGCAGCGTGATGGCTCAACAGAGGTTAAAATAGGCGGTCAATCTGGACAAAAATTAGCGCAGTTGGCACAAGTTCTGCCTCTGCAGTTGATACACCCAGAAGGGTTTGATTTACTGACAGATGGCCCTAAACATCGTCGTGCGTTTATTGATTGGGGCGTGTTTCATACCGAGCCCGCTTTTTATCAAGCATGGGGAAGGTTCAAGCGCCTTAACAAGCAGCGCAACGCGTTGTTGAAAACCGCCAATAGTTATCGTGAACTCAGTTATTGGGATCAGGAAATGGCAGGGTTGGCTGAAAACATCAGCCAATGGCGAGCAAGTTACATCGAGCAGATGAAAACCGTCGCAGAAACTATCTGTCAGACATTTTTGCCAGAATTTGAGATCCAATTGAAGTATTATCGTGGCTGGGATAAAGACACCCCATACCACGAGATACTAGAAAAGAATTTTGAGCGTGATCAGGCATTGGGATACACCTTTAGTGGCCCAAACAAAGCTGATTTGCGCATTAAAGTGAACGGAACGCCCGTTGAAGATGTTCTGTCACGCGGTCAATTAAAACTCATGGTGTGTGCATTGCGTGTCGCGCAAGGGCAACACCTGACAGAGATGACCGGTAAACAATGCATTTACCTAATTGATGACTTCGCGTCGGAATTAGATAGCCAACGTCGCAAGCGTCTTGCTGACTGCTTAAAAGAGACGGGCGCACAAGTATTTGTAAGCTCTATCACTGAAAGCCAAATCGCCGATATGTTGGACGATAACGGTAAATTGTTTCATGTGGAACATGGCAGGATAGAGTCAAACTAGAAGAGAGAAACTCATGTCTGAAAATTACGATTCATCGAGTATTAAGGTACTGAAGGGTCTGGATGCGGTACGTAAGCGTCCAGGAATGTACATCGGCGATACGGACGACGGCACCGGCCTTCACCACATGGTTTTCGAGGTGGTGGATAACTCAATTGATGAAGCGTTGGCAGGTCACTGTAAAGACATCGTTGTGACAATTCATGAGGATAACTCGGTTTCCGTTAGCGATGATGGTCGTGGCATTCCAACAGAAATCCACTCAGAGGAAAATGTCTCTGCAGCAGAAGTAATCATGACGGTACTTCACGCGGGTGGTAAGTTCGACGATAACTCATACAAAGTATCGGGTGGTCTTCATGGGGTAGGCGTTTCAGTGGTAAACGCGCTATCTGAGAAAGTTGAGCTGACGATTCATCGTGGTGGCCATATCCATACGCAAACCTACCGCCATGGTGAGCCTCAAGCGCCACTAGCTGTTGTGGGTGATACGGATAAAACCGGTACGCAAATTCGTTTCTGGCCAAGTGCCGAGACCTTCTCTAACACTGAGTTCCACTATGACATTCTGGCGAAACGCCTGCGTGAACTGTCATTCCTGAACTCTGGTGTATCGATCAAATTGGTTGATGAGCGTGAAGCGGACAAACATGATCACTTCATGTATGAAGGTGGTATTCAAGCGTTCGTTGATCACCTAAACACCAACAAAACGCCAATCATCGAAAAAATCTTCCACTTTAACTCAGAGCGTGAAGACGGCATTTCAGTTGAAGTGGCGATGCAATGGAACGATGGTTTCCAAGAGAACATCTTCTGTTTTACCAACAATATCCCACAGCGTGATGGTGGTACTCACCTTGCTGGTTTCCGTGCTGCGTTAACACGTACATTGAACAGCTTTATGGATAAAGAAGGTTTCTCTAAGAAAGCAAAAACAGCGACTTCAGGCGACGATGCGCGTGAAGGTCTAACTGCGGTTGTTTCGGTGAAAGTGCCTGATCCTAAGTTCTCAAGCCAAACAAAAGACAAACTGGTTTCTTCTGAAGTGAAATCAGCTGTTGAGTCTGCAATGGGTGAAAAACTGTCTGAGTTCCTGATTGAGAACCCGACAGAAGCGAAGATGGTTTGTTCGAAAATCATCGATGCAGCACGTGCACGTGAAGCAGCGCGTAAAGCTCGTGAAATGACGCGCCGTAAAGGTGCACTAGACCTAGCTGGCCTTCCAGGTAAACTTGCAGACTGTCAGGAAAAAGATCCGGCACTCTCTGAACTATACATAGTGGAGGGTGATTCGGCAGGCGGCTCCGCAAAACAAGGCCGTAACCGTAAGAACCAAGCAATCCTACCGCTAAAAGGTAAGATTCTTAACGTAGAAAAAGCACGTTTCGACAAGATGCTGTCTTCGCAAGAAGTGGCTACTCTGATCACTGCACTTGGTTGTGGTATCGGTCGTGACGAGTACAACCCGGACAAGCTGCGTTACCACAACATCATCATCATGACCGATGCCGATGTCGATGGTTCGCACATTCGTACGCTACTATTGACCTTCTTCTACCGTCAAATGCCAGAGCTTATCGAGCGTGGTTACGTGTACATCGCTCAGCCACCACTTTACAAAGTGAAAAAAGGCAAACAAGAGCAGTACATCAAAGACGAAGAAGCGATGAACCAATACCAAGTATCATTGGCTCTGGATAATGCATCGCTACACGTAAACGCAGAAGCACCAGCATTGGCAGGTGAAGCACTAGAGAAGCTTGTTCAACAGTACAATGCGGGTATTAAACTGGCGGAACGTATGAGCCGTCGTTACCCAAGTGCTTTGGTAAACGAGCTGATTTACACTCCTCGTCTAACGCCTGAGCAATGCCATGACGCATCAGTTGTTGAAGCGTGGACGAAGCAGCTTATTGAGCAGCTGAATGCGAAAGAAGTGGGCGCTAGCCAATACAGCTACGAAGTTGAACAGCACGAAGAACTAGGCTTAAACTTGCCTAAGATCGTGGTTCGTACTCACGGTGTGACGCACGAACATGCAATTAGCATCGATTTCCTAAACTCGAAAGAGTACGGCAAATTGGCTGATCTATCAGAAGCACTGGATGGGCTTCTGGAAGAAGGCGCGTACATCAAACGTGGTGAGCGTACGATGCCAGTAGCAAGCTTTGCAGAAGCGCTTGATTGGTTGGTTAAAGAGTCAATGCGTGGTCTGAGTCGTCAGCGTTACAAAGGTCTAGGTGAGATGAACCCAGATCAGCTGTGGGAAACGACTATGGACCCAGAAACGCGTCGCATGATGCAAGTAACGATTGAGGATGCGGTAGGCGCAGACCAATTGTTCACAACACTGATGGGTGACCAAGTAGAACCTCGTCGTAACTTCATCGAAGAGAACGCACTGAAAGTAGCGAACTTAGACGTGTAACGACAACTTGTCTTAATAGAAAAAAGCAGCGAGAAATCGCTGCTTTTTTGTTTTAACCACCAATGAAAATCGCCACTTTCTGCCAAGACTTTGGTTTTTCTGGTGCTAACTGCCAATAACCTGATCAAGCTTGCCATTTTATTTCTGTTTTCTTTTTTTCTCGCCATTTTGTTCGCTTGGGCACTTTTGCTTTCTTTTTTCTGCTCGCTATAGTGCTGAAGAGCTGATGAATAAGGAGGTTGAGAAAATGGTGATGACTTTCCTGAACTAAGCCGGAGGTGATGCACTTCCGGTTCAATGCACTGAATTTATTTGTAAGACAAGGCATTAAGAAGGAAATAATCATGTTTGAACGCTGGTTCTCGGCGTACTGTTTGGCGCTGCGAACTTGGTGGTTAACCAGTCGCTTTTTAACCTATCAATCACCACTAAGGTTGTTATCGCTATTTGAAACCTGCGAGCAACAAGCCCATTGCCGTAACCGAGCTCGTATTGCGGTTGGGGACACGGTTCGCTTAGTGGATGTTGAGCGTGCTTATCAATATCGCATGACGTTGGTCAACTCGCACAAGAGCCAACCGATGACAGGTATGCTCGCGGTCGATTCTTATTTGGGATCCCGTTTATTAGGGCGAGCTAAAAATGATGCGTTCGAAATAGAAATTTTTAATCAGCGACGCTGCTTTGTGATTACTGAAATTGTTCATCAATCGCAGCCACCAGCGCAGAAAATGCTGTGTGGCTGTCTGTTGTGTCAATAAATAGAGGTGAAGTCATGAGTAAGAAAGACAAGAAACAACCACAGTTGAGTCTGAAAGAAAAGCGTAAGTTAAAACAGGAAAAAGCGGCAGAAAAGAGCGTTGTAAAAGCGCGTAAATCCTCCCGCAAGTAGAGTGCAGATTGAGCCCACCAGAAAGGTGGGCTTTTTAATACCGATTGCAAAGCGAGGGTAAACTGACCTTTCTGGGGAAATAGCGAGCGCACTTAAAATTTTTTATTTTTTCCCTTGAAAGTCATTTTTGACGACCTTATATCTAGTTGTGAAGAGGATGACTGGCTTGCTAGAGACTAGAAGACAGCCCTCTGGAATCGCTAAAACGAGATCGCTCAAAAGAGGATATGGCGTTTTAGCACACAACCTAAACCTTTAGATTTCCTATCATGTCTCCGAGCCAAATGATGGCCTGCGGAATGATAAGAATCTCTTAGCTCGGCGTTGGTTTTTGCATAAACACGCCTGTGAGATGAACGTCATCTGAGCTAAGACTATTGCTTAATTAAGAGGATAGATTTATGCGTAACGTAGATTTCTCACCACTATACCGTAATGCAATTGGCTTTGATCGTCTGCTAAACCTGATGGAAGCGAATACAGCGAAAAATACTTCTGGCGGTTACCCTCCGTACAACATTGAGCAAAAAGACGAGCATAACTACCGTATTACTATGGCAGTTGCTGGCTTCTCTGAAGACCAACTCGATCTGACTCAAAACGAAAACATGTTGATTGTGAAGGGCGAACGCAAAGCAGAAGAAGGCAAAAACTACGTGTACCAAGGCATTGCTGAGCGCGACTTTGAACGTAAATTCCAGCTAGCGGATTACGTCAAAGTGACTGGCGCATCAATGGAAAACGGCTTATTACATATTGATTTGGTTCGTGAAATCCCAGAAGCAATGCAACCACGTAAAATTGCTATCGGTGGCAACAACCTGCTAGAAAGCAACTAATCAGCAAGTTATTTGCCTTATAGAGTGAGAAAGAGCGCCAGTTGGCGCTCTTTTTAATTTGTGTCTTTGATGTGGGAGTTTGCTTTACTGACCTTGTTGGTAAGCCTTTTCAACTTCTTCCGCGATAATCGCAATGCCTTTTTGCATCATCTCATCGTCTTGAACGTAGTTCATACGCAGGCATTGGTGCGCGTGATCCCACTCGTCTTGCTGACCAATAAAGAAATATTCACCAGGGACAATCAATACGCCACGCGCTTTCAAGCGTTGGTACAGTTCCATTGTTGTTATTGGCAGTTCATCAAACCACAACCACAAGAAGATAGCGCCTTCCGGTTTGTGAATACGGAAGCGCTCATCGGTAATCGCTTCTTGCAGCAGTTCAACCGCACGTTGCGACTTCTGCTTGTAAAACGGCTTAATCACCTCTGAACTCAGTTTAAGCAGGTCGCCTTTAGCGATGATGTGGTTTGCCAGCGCTGGACCCACACTGCCTGGTGCTAGGCTGATGATGCCGTTCATATTGGTTAACGCTTGAGTGATTTCTTCACTCGCAATCACAATCCCGCAACGCACGCCAGGCAAGCCAAGTTTGGATAGGCTCATGCACAAGATGGTGTTTTCATTCCAGAACGGTTCGACATCTTCAAAGATGATGTTCGGGAACGGCAAGCCGTAGGCGTTATCGATGATCAGTGGGATGTTGTTTTCACGTGCGAGTTTGTCCAGTTTACGCACTTCTTCGTCTGTCAGTACGTTACCCGTTGGGTTGGTTGGGCGAGATGCGCAGATTGCCGCAACAGAATCGTCGACGGTTAGCTGTTCAAAATCGACGTGGTATTTAAACAATCCGTTATCTAACAGCTCGATTTCTGGGTGGTAAGAGACAAAGATATCTTCATCAATGCCAGCATCACCATAGCCGATGTACTCAGGCGCGATAGGCAGTAGCACCTTCTTATGCGAACCGTCTGGCTGTTTACCAGCGAGTAAGTTGAACAAGTAGAAGAAGCCACTTTGGCTACCGTTAGTTAAGCTGATGTTCTTCTCTGAAATGTCCCAACCGTAAGTTTCACGGAATAACTGAGCCAGCGCTTTCACGAACGCGTCTTTACCCTGCGGCCCATCGTAGTTGGCTAGGGCGGCGACGAGTTCGCCACTGGCGAGCATTTCCTCACTGGCTTGGTGAAAGTAATCGAGCATGGCAGGAATGGCGGCTGGGTTACCTCCACCGAGCATGATGGCACCTGGTGTGCGTAGACCATCATTCAAATCGTCCATTAACTGCGTGATACCTGAATACTGATTAAATTTTTCACCAAACTTTGAGAACTGCATGCTGACTGATACCTAATTCATTGTGATTGCTTATGTGTATTGAATGCTGATGAAACATCAGCTTATAGAGTAATACTTGACCTTACCCTAATGTTATTACGACGCAAAGTGTGAATTTACTCGAAGAAGAAAAAAGTTTGTCATCAGACCAGATGATGGGGATATGAGCAGTGAACAGAAAAGGGAAGCGAGATGCTTCCCTTGCTGGTGGAGTGAATCGGCTATTCGCCAGTGTAGACGATCAGCACTTTGTCGTCGTGGTATTGGCGCTCGAACGCGTAATACCCTTCTTGATTGCGAGTGATGTGTTTGCCTTGCGCAACCGCTGGGTGGCGTTGACGGAACTCGCCGAGTTTTTGCCAATGTTGCAGCAAGTCTTCACGTTCGCCATGAATCTTATCCCATGGCATATCAGAGCGAGTACCTTGAGTAGGGTCGGAACCGGTAATACCAAAATCACGGGCGATCTCGTCACCATAGTAGATTTGCACTGCACCTGGCGCCAGCATCAACGCATTGGCTGCACGAGCTTGGTCATCAAAGCTGCGGCTGCGTGCTGACCAAAACAGTTGAGTATCGTGCGAAGACAGGTAACTCAACACGTTGAACTCAGGATCGGAGTTAATACGTTCCGCGTAGCGGCGATAATCGCTATCGAGTTGAGCGAAACACTTCAGCGCTTTTGGTGCCACGTCAGATTGGAACTCAAAGTTGATGATGGAGTCGAAGCCGTTTTCGAAATACGGGCTCTTCACCACGCTGTGTGCCCACACTTCACCCGTCATCCAGAAAGGTAGGTCATCCAAGGCTTTGTCTGGGTTGTTTTGTTTCCACTGGGCAAGCGCTTGAGTGGTGCTGGCTTTCAGCTCTGCCCATGCTTCCATTTCAACGTGTTTGGCCGTGTCGACGCGGAAGCCATCAATGCCGTAGTCGCGCACCCAATCGGATAACCAGGTAATCAGGTGTTCACGTGGGGTTTGCAGCTCATCTTGCGCATTGGTGTCTTTATTGCGGAAGAAGTTTGGCAATCCGGTTTTCTGAGTCGATTCGGTTTTGAGATCTGGTAGGTAGTTTAAAGACATGGTGATGTCGTTGTAGCCCGGAGCATCGTAGTCACCAATGTCGGTGCGGATCCAATCTTTGCCCCACCATTTATCCCACGCTTCGCTATCACTGTATTTGATGTAGTCGTTGAAGCTGTGCCAGCTTTGTCCTGATTTTGGCTGCCAGTCGGTCCATTTTTCACCAAGGACTTCTTTGGCTTCTTGGTCATCAAGGTAAAGCTGACCAAATCCGAATTCCTGCATGTCTGCTAATGTTGCGTAGCCAGTGTGGTTCATGACCACATCCCAAATCACGCGAATGCCTTTCTTATGAGCGGTATCGACGAAGGTTCTGAGTTCATCTTCGGTACCCATGTTGGCATCAAGCTTGGTCCAATCTTGGTGATAGTAGCCGTGGTAGCCATAGTGCTTAAAGTCGCCTTTATCGCCGCCGCCAACCCAGCCGTGGATTTGTTCCAGTGGTGAGGTTATCCAGATAGCATTGACACCAAGTGATTCGATGTAATCGAGTTTTTTCGTCAGACCCGCTAAGTCACCACCGTGGAAGGTACCAATCTCATATTTTCCGTCTTTGCTGCGACCGTAGCTGTTGTCGTTGTCTGGGTTGCCGTTATAGAAGCGGTCAGTCATGACGAAGTACACCGTCGCGTTGTCCCAACTGAAAGGTTTTTCGGCTTGCTGCTCAACCTCTTCTAGTAACAACAGACCTTGGCTCATAGTGCCCGGCTGCATGGTTACGCTGCCATTGGCGACTGTAGCTTGTTGTCCGGTTAAGGCATCACGAACGACAGTGCCATCACTGAAGGTTTGGGCAACGTTGATGGTTTTTGGCGTATCGGTTGCGACAGGGCAAGAGTAGGTAATATCTTGATTCTGTTTGGGTTTGAGCCTAACAGTTAGCTCGTTAGTGGTTGGGTTGAGCGTAAATTGATAGGTGTTGGCTTTGAAGATGCGCAGCGGCATTTGGGCATCTGTGGCGCAATTATCCATTTTTAATGGACGATTGAATTTGATGCGGCTTTCTTCTGCCAAAGCAAAGCTACTTCCACAGGTTTGATTACTGTCGGCAATGGTAAAGGTGTAGCTGCCTTTTTCGAGTTTTTGCTCGGCGACAAGTAAGCCTTGTGAGTTTTCCTCAAAAACTGCGGTGTCATCACCAACGCTTAATACGATGGCATTTTCTGGAATCTGGCTGCAGGCGCTCAGTAGACCGATAGAGAGTGCGAGAATTGTTTTTTTCATTGTGTCCTTCCCCCCGAATAAACAGTCCAGTTATAGCAAAACTGTGCCTCTACAATCCGAGCTCTACACCAACAAGTTAAACGCGTCTCACCCTACAAATTTTAGTCTTGTTCACAAAATGAATAATAAGCGTCACCTTCATCGGTTTGAAGGCAACAAAAAAGGGAAGCAGATGCTTCCCTTTTACTTATTTCTTAATCACTTCGAAGAGTAATGAATTACTTTTGAAGGACAGAGATATCTGCGACCTGTAAGAACAGGTTGCGCAGGTTGTTCAGCAATGTCAGACGGTTCTTCTTAAGTGCTTCGTCGTCTGCCATTACCATTACGTTATCGAAGAACGCATCCACTGGCTCACGTAGATCTGCTAGCTTGCTTAGGGCTTCTTGGTAGTTACCGGTCGCAAATGCAGGCTCTAGCGCTTCTGTCATTACTTCAACGCTTTCTGCTAGTGCTTTCTCTGCGTCTTCTTGTAGCAATGCTAGGTCAATTTCTTCTGCTAGTTCGCCGTCGAATTTCGCTAGGATGTTACCTACACGCTTGTTCGCCGCTGCTAGAGACTCAGCTGCTTCTAGTTCACGGAAGTGAGAAACCGCTTTAACTCGTTGGTCGAAGTCAGCTGGTTTCGTCGGGCGACGAGCTAGAACCGCTTGAATGATGTCTACGCTGAAGCCTTCGTCTTGGTACCAAGCACGGAAACGACCAAGCATGAATTCAATTACGTCTTGCTCAACGTTTTCGTTAGTTAAGCGGTCACCAAACAGTGATTTCGCTTTCGCAACGAGGTCAACAAGATCTAGGTTGTAACCGTATTCAACAATGATACGTAGTACACCTAGCGATGCGCGACGTAGTGCGAATGGGTCACTGCCTTTTGGCGCTTGACCAATACCGAAGATACCGACGATTGTGTCTAGCTTGTCTGCCATTGCAACTGCGGTTGAAACGCCGTTTGATGGCAGTTCATCACCTGCGAAACGAGGCATGTATTGCTCGTTCAGTGCGACTGCAACTTCTTCTGCTTCACCGTCGTGGCGCGCGTAGTGCATACCCATCACACCTTGAGTATCCGTAAATTCGAATACCATAGAGGTCATTAGGTCACATTTTGCTAGTAGACCAGCACGCTTTGATTTTTCAACGTCAGCACCGATTTGTTCTGCAATGTAGCCAGCAAGTTCAGTGATGCGGTCTGTTTTGTCTTTGATCGTACCCAGTTGCTTTTGGAAGATCGCTTGCTCTAGTTCAGGAAGACGGTCGATAAGCGGACGCTTACGGTCTGTGTTGAAGAAGAACTCTGCGTCAGCAAGACGAGGACGAACCACTTTCTCGTTACCTTCGATTACGTAACGAGGCTCTTTTGATTCGATGTTCGATACGAAGATGAAGTTAGGTAGTAGCTTCTTGTTTTCGTCATAAACAGGGAAGTACTTCTGGTCACCTTTCATGGTGTAAACCAACGCTTCAGAAGGCACTTTTAGGAACTCTTCTTCAAACTTCGCTGTTAGTACCACTGGCCATTCAACCAGAGACGTGACTTCTTCTACTAGGTCATCTTCTAGGTCAGCGATACCGCCAACCGCTGCTGCCGCTTTTTGTGCGTCAGCTAGGATGATTGCTTTACGCGCTTCGTAATCTGCCATTACTTTACCGCGCTCTTCTAGGATCGCAGGGTATTGCTCAGCAGAATCGATAGTGAACTCTTGTTCACCCATGAAGCGGTGACCACGGATAGTGCGGTCAGAAGCGACACCAAGGATCTCGCCTTCGATTAGGTCGCTGCCCATCAGCATGGTTAGCGTCTTAACTGGACGGATGAACTGAGTTGTTTTGTTACCCCAGCGCATTGGTTTTGCGATAGGTAGGTTTGCTAGTGCTTTCGCTGCAAGTTCAACGACGATCTCAGACGTTGGCTGACCTTTCACTTCTTGTTTGAACAGTAGCCATTCACCTTTATCTGTAACCATGCGCTCTGCTTGGTCAACAGAAATACCACAACCGCGTGCCCAGCCTTGAGCCGCTTTGGTTGGGTTGCCTTCCGCGTCAAACGCTGCAGAAACCGCAGGGCCACGTTTTTCAACGATTTTGTCTGATTGGCTTTCTGCTAGTGCCGCGACTTTAAGTGCAAGACGACGAGGAGCCGCAAACCATTTCACGCCTTCGTGAGCAAGCTCAGCGCTTTTTAGTTCTGCTTCGAAGTTTGCTGCGAATGCTTCAGCTAGCGTACGAAGTTGCGTTGGTGGTAGCTCTTCTGTACCTAGCTCGATTAGAAATTCTTTTGCCATGTTCTCTACCCCTTACGCTTGTTCTTTCTTACACATTGGGAAGCCAAGAGCTTCACGCGATGCGTAGTATGCTTCTGCTACTGACTTAGTCAGATCGCGAATGCGCAGGATGTAACGCTGACGCTCAGTTACTGAGATCGCTTTACGCGCGTCTAGTAGGTTGAATGCGTGACCTGCTTTTAGGATGCGCTCGTAAGCAGGTAATGGCAGTGGCTTTTCAAGCTCAAGCAACTCTTTACACTCTTTCTCACACTGCTCGAAGAAACCAAATAGGAATTCAACGTCTGCGTGCTCGAAGTTGTAAGTCGATTGCTCTACTTCGTTTTGGTGGAAGATATCACCGTAAGTCACTTTGCTGCCGTCTGGCGCGATGTTCCAAGTTAGGTCGTAAACCGAGTCTACTTCTTGGATGTACATTGCTAGACGTTCGATACCGTAAGTGATCTCACCAGTGACTGGTTTACACTCAAGGCCGCCAACTTGTTGGAAGTACGTAAACTGAGTTACTTCCATACCGTTTAGCCAAACTTCCCAGCCTAGACCCCATGCGCCTAGTGTTGGGTTTTCCCAGTTGTCTTCTACGAAACGGATGTCGTGTACAAGAGGGTCAATACCAAGAACTTCAAGGGAGCCAAGGTACAACTCTTGAATATTGTCAGGCGATGGTTTTAGCGCTACTTGGAATTGGTAGTAGTGCTGAAGACGGTTAGGGTTTTCACCGTAACGGCCATCAGTAGGACGACGTGAAGGTTGTACGTAAGCTGTCGACATTGGCTCTGGGCCAAGCGCTCGTAGACAGGTCATTGGGTGAGAGGTACCCGCACCCACTTCCATATCTAGCGGTTGAACAATGGTACAACCATTTTGAGCCCAATAATCCTGCAGCGCGAGGATCATTCCCTGGAAGGTTTTGATATCGTATTTTTGCATAAGTCAGGTTCGCGCGATTCTCTTGTTACTCGTTAATTCGTCATCTATGCCGAGTTTTTCAACTCTAACAACGGCGATAAAGAGTAATTACGGTTGAATAAATTAACAATCTAGTATAACCAGATATTGAGCATGGGAGTAGAGCTAATCTTGATTAATTCGTGGGCGATTTTCTCCTTTAATGAATTTTTACCGCGTTATCTGCTGTATTTTTCTTAAAAGGGAGTTTTTGCCTGCTTTGGCTCTTGAGAAGCGCAACAAAGGTGGCTAGAATTGCGCCTGTCTTTGGGGAGTAGCTTACCTGATGAAGTTTCTGTTTCATCTGGTTCGTCCGTCAACATAATTGGTGCAAAATCACCATGGCGTTCGAGACTTGAAGCCTTTCAAGTTTAGCAAGACCTTAGACAAATCATCACGAACCGGGGTAGGGGCGTGAGGTTTGTCTTTGGTTAAATATAATAATCCCTGCCCCAATGAGCATGTCGTGAGCGTTTTAGCTATTTCAATTACTACTGTAGCGTTAGCAGAAATTGGCGATAAGACCCAATTGCTATCTCTATTACTCGCAAGTCGTTACCGCAAACCAATCCCAATTATTGCAGCAATCTTTTTGGCAACCATTGCCAACCACGCTTTGGCTGCATGGTTAGGTGTGGTTGTCGCTGACTATTTATCACCTGAGATTTTAAAGTGGGTGCTGGTGGTCAGTTTTGTCGCGATGGCGGCTTGGGTTCTGATCCCGGACAAACTGGATGATGACGAGCAGATTTCTAATCGAGGCCCATTTATTGCCAGCTTTATCGCGTTCTTCGTTGCGGAGATAGGCGATAAAACTCAGATCGCCACTTCCATCTTAGGGGCGCAATACGCGGATGCGCTGAGTTGGGTCATACTTGGCACGACCATTGGTATGTTGTTGGCTAACGTGCCTGTGGTGTTAATTGGTAAGCTTTCAGCAGACAAGATGCCCCTGGGGTTGATTCGTAAAGTCACCGCTATTTTGTTCGTGTTGTTGGCGATTGGTGCGGCCTTCTTTTAATATTTTTAGGCGGATAACGCAGCCTGAAAATGGAAAATGTTATCCGCGAACAATCGTTAAAATGATGCAAATAATCAATAACTAGCGAATTAGTGGCGTAGCTCAAACTCTGACTTAAAATCGCTCCGTAGCGTGACGGATGACATATTAGTGTCATACTTGTCATGGTAGTTTAATGGTGTGAATGATAGCGAGAGGGCAAGTTTATGCTTACACGTTACATGGGGATGACCCCAAAGAGTCAGAGTTATTTATTCACCTTTGGTTTGGCGCTGTGCTTGTTAGCGATGGTACTGACTGATATGTGGTTGCCGATTGTGGCAGGATCGTTCGTTCTTACTGGATTAACAGTAGAGGCGTGGATTCGCGTAGCCCACATCATTCCTATGCATGAAGAGATGCGGGCAATGAAAAAACAACTCAACAAGCTCCAATCAGAAGTTCGCACACTCGAATACGATGAATAAACAAACGGCAGCCAATCGGCTGCCGTTTTTAATTCGACCAGATTATTCCAATCCTTTCTTGATCAGGTACTGATACGGAACTTGCTCCGTTTGTGCTGCAATTAATTGGTGATCCATAAAACGGCAGAAACTCGGAATGTCTCGAGTCGTGGATGGGTCATCTGCTTTGACCAGCAAAATCTCACCATCTTGCATGTTGCGAATTGTCTTCCTGACCATCATCACTGGCTCTGGGCAGCGCAGTCCTTCCGCCTCTAATGTCTTTGTTGCCAGTTCAGGATTAAAGCTCATAGTGTGATTCTCGTAACTAACTTAGCGGTGAATTCTACGTTCGTTGAAAAAATATTCAATAACCACTTGGCAAACGGAATTTTTTGTTTTACCTTAAATTAACAATTTGGTAACAACTGGCAAAGGAGAGGCAATGTTAACAGCGTTAGACAGACTTACGATTTACTCCGTACTTTGTTTTATCTCGTTTTGTGCTTTGGTACTCAGAACGCCAGCTGACACCTCTTTGATGCCTCTTGTAGGCATGGTTGCCACTATTATTGGGATTTGGATCGAGATGCGCAAATGGTCAGGTGCATCTGAGCAAGAAAATTAGCGCTTTTTGCTTCGATCAGAATACTTTAATAACGCTCACCTATTTTTACCGACACTTCATTCCGACACTATCCCCATTTTTCTTGGGCTTCCCCGCTGAAAGGCGGGATTTTTTTTGCCTGAAGAGTACAATTTACCCAAACACATACAAAATAAGTGGCTAATTCGTGGAACTGGAAGACATCTATCGCCGAGATTTAAATTTACTGGTTGCGTTGCGAGTACTGATAGAAGAAAACAGTGTCAGTAAGGCGGCAACACGTCTAAATTTGAGTCAATCGGCAATGAGTCGTGTGCTTGGTCGTCTGCGCGACTTATTGGGAGACCCGCTGTTTACTCGTCAGGGGCAGCATTTGATCCCAACTCAGAAAGCGTTAGAGATCGATCGCTCATTAGGCGAGCCCTTAGAGTCTTTACGTCAGTTGTTATCTCCGGTTGAGTTTGACCCATTGCAATGCGTACAGACTTTCAACATCGTGACCACCGACTATGCCATGCAAACGATCTTACCGTTCGCTTTGCCGAGAATTTACCAAGAAGCGCCAAACGTGTCTTTTAACTTCTTACCACTGCAACACGACCGTTTATCAGATCAGCTCACTTATGAAGGTGCAGACTTAGCGATTTGTCGCCCGACAGGTCCGGTGGAGCCGCTACGCAGTGAAGTGTTGGGGCGAGTGGGGGTGCTGTGTATGCTTTCAAAACAGCATCCATTAGCGTATAAAGAAATGAGCTTGGATGATTATCTGAGTCATCCACATGCCATGATCGCCATCAGTGATGGTGTTAAGGCACTGATCGAACAAGCTTTGATGGAGAAACCTAAGCGTAAAATGGTTCTGCGGGCTTATCATTTAGAAGCTGCATTGGCGATCATGGATACCTTGCCAATTATCATCACAGTGCCAGCGGACTTGGCGTATCTGGTTGCCGAGCGTTATGACTTGGTGGTGAAACCATTACCCTTCCAATTTACTCCATTTGAATACTCGATGATTTGGCATGCGCGTTGCGAGCATTCTCCTGCTCAAGAATGGTTAAGAACGATTGTGCGTGAAGAATGTAGCCGTCTAATAGCTAAGCGTATCGAAGATATGGGATTAAACTGCTAACAAAAAGAGCCAGCAATGCCGGCTCTTCGTCTGTTTATGCTGAGTCAGTGTTTATAGCTTGATAACCACACGACCTGTTACTTGACCGTTGGTGATGTCTTCTGCGTATTTTGGTGCTTCTGCTAGTTCTACTTCAGTACATGCTTGCTCGAAATAGCTGTCTGGTAGTAGTTCAACCAGTTTTTCCCATGCTGCGATGCGTTTCTCTGTTGGACACATTACTGAGTCCACACCTTGTAGACGAACGTTACGTAGGATGAACGGCATCACTGTAGTTGGTAGATCAAAACCACCTGCAAGACCACAAGCGGCGACTGCACTGTTGTAATCCATTTGCGCCAATACTTTTGCTAGTACTTTGCTGCCGACGGTGTCTACCGCACCTGCCCATACTTGCTTTTCAAGTGGACGTGCTGGTTCTTCAAATTCAGTACGGTCAATGATGCGGCTAGCACCTAGTTTTTCAAGTAGCGGACCGTTTTTCTCTACACGTCCTGTCACTGCTGCAACTTTGTAGCCAAGCTGCGCTAGGAGCGTTACTGCTACCGAGCCTACGCCGCCACTTGCGCCCGTTACTAGGATTTCACCAGCTTCAGGTTTGATGCCTGCATCAAGCAGTGCTTGAACACATAGCATACCAGTGAAGCCAGCAGTACCAACCATCATTGCTTTTTTGCTGTCTAGACCTTTTGGTAGTGGCACTAGCCAATCCGCTTTTAGACGAGCACGTTGAGCCATGCCACCCCAATGGTTTTCACCCACGCCCCAGCCAGTTAAGACCACTTTGTCACCAGCTTGGTAACGCGAATCTTCAGAACTTACAACCGTACCCGCTAGATCAATGCCAGGTACCATCGGGAAGTTACGGATGATTTTACCTTTACCTGTGATCGCCAAACCATCTTTGTAATTCAACGATGAGTAATCGACTTCAACCAGAACGTCACCTTCCGGCAGTTGTGTTTCATCGATTTGCTCGATACTAGCGATAGTGCGTTTGTCTTCTTGGTTTAGAACTAGAGCATTAAACATAAGGTTCTCCGAAATTGCGTTAGCGTGACTCAGTTGCCACATACAGCAAGATATTAACTGTCTATAAGTCTATGTCTTCTCTATCTATGAATAAAATGAAAGTTACTCATTTCATGTATGCTTTGTATGCATATTTACTGTGTTTGGCGTAAAACAAAGGGCGACATCTGATGTCGCCCTTAAGTGTAATACTAAATTATTTTAGTATTTATTCATTTCATGCTGGTTGTTGAGTAGATCACTACGACCATCGTCGTTTTGAGCCTACTTCACTCAAAGCGTTAAGGCCTCTCAAATACGGTCGCTATACCCTGACCCAAACCGATACACATGGTGGCTAGACCGTATTTCGCGTCTTTCGCTTCCATTAGGTTGATCAACGTTGTTGAGATGCGTGAACCAGAACAGCCTAGTGGATGACCCAATGCTATCGCACCACCGTTAAGGTTGACCTTCTCATCCATCACATCAAGCAGACCTAAGTCTTTAGCACACGGCAGAGACTGCGCTGCAAATGCTTCGTTTAGCTCAACCACATCCATGTCTTCAATTGAAAGACCGGCACGCTTGAGCGCTTTTTTCGTCGCCGGTACCGGACCGTAACCCATGATGGATGGATCGCAACCTGCGATCGCCATGCCCTTAATACGTGCGCGAATTTTCAAGCCAAGCTCATTGGCTTTCTCTTCGCTCATGATCAGCATCGCTGATGCACCATCAGACAGCGCTGATGATGTACCGGCTGTTACTGTGCCGTTTGCTGGGTCAAACACAGGACGAAGCTGAGACAGACCTTCAACTGTTGTCTCTGGACGAATCACTTCATCATAGTCGAGAGTAAACAGTGTACCGTCAGCCGCATGGCCTTCAATTGGTAGGATTTCGTTTTTAAAGCGACCCTCTACGGTTGCTGCGTGCGCACGAGCGTGAGAGCGCGCGGCAAACTCGTCTTGTTGCTCACGGCTAATGCCATGTAATTTACCAAGCATTTCAGCCGTTAAGCCCATCATGCCCGCAGCTTTTGCTACGTTCTTTGACATACCAGGATGAAAGTCTACCCCGTGGTTCATCGGCACATGCCCCATGTGCTCAACGCCACCAATTAGGCAGATTTCAGCATCGCCAGTCATGATCGCACGTGTACCGTCATGCAGCGCTTGCATGGATGAGCCACACAAACGGTTAACCGTCACAGCGCCAATTTCAATCGGCAGGCCCGCGAGTAGCGCGGCATTACGTGCAACGTTAAAGCCTTGCTCTAGTGTTTGCTGTACACAGCCCCAGTAGATGTCTTCAATCTCGCTTGGGTTCACTTGTGGGTTACGCGCAAGGATACCCTTCATTAGGCGCGCGGATAGATCTTCTGCTCGTGTATGACGGAAAGCACCACCTTTAGAGCGACCCATTGGAGTACGTAGACAATCGACTACGACAACATTTCTTGTTTGATTAGTCATTTTAGAATCCCTCCTTAGATAGAACCTTGCTGTTGTGCACCGTAAAAGCTTTCACCTTTCGCCGCCATATCAATCAGCATTTGCGGTACTTGGTACATCGCACCTAGCTCGGCGTGTTGTTTTGCCATTTTAACGTATTCAGCAATACCCACGCTGTCTAGGTAGCGGAATACGCCACCGCGGAATGGAGGGAAACCAAGACCATAAACCAATGCCATGTCTGCTTCCTGCGGAGTAGCGATGATGCCTTCTTGAAGGCACAGCACCACTTCGTTGATCATTGGAATCATCATACGTTGAATGATGGTCTCATCGTCAAAGTCATGCTTATCGGCACAAACGTCAGCAAGTACTGGTAAGATCGCTTCTGAGAAGGTTTTCTTCGGCTTACCTTTTTTATCTATGGTGTAGCTGTAGAAGCCATTACCATTTTTCTGACCATATTTGTCTGCTTCGAATAGTGCATCAATCGCATCACGACCTTGTTTACCCATACGCTCAGGGAAACCCTCTGCCATCACAGCTTGTGCGTGGTGCGCGGTATCAATGCCGACTACATCAAGCAAGTACGCCGGTCCCATCGGCCAGCCAAACTTACGCTCCATGACTTTGTCGATTTTCGTAAAGTCAGCACCATCACGAAGTAGCATGCTGAAGCCGCCAAAGTATGGGAACAATACGCGGTTAACGAAGAACCCTGGGCAGTCATTAACGACAATTGGTGATTTGCCCATTTTCGCAGCATACGCCACAACACGATTGATGGTTTCATCAGAGGTGTGCTCACCACGGATGATCTCAACAAGAGGCATACGATGCACTGGGTTGAAGAAGTGCATACCACAGAAGTTTTCTGGGCGTTTTAGTGATTTTGCCAATAGGTTGATAGGAATCGTCGAGGTGTTTGAGGTGATAACGGTGTCGTCACCGACATGGGATTCGACTTCACTCAAAACCGCCGCTTTTACTTTCGGATTTTCAACGACAGCTTCAACAATCACATCAGAGTTTTCAATACCTGCGTAATGTAGGCTCGGTGTGATTGACGCTAAAATACCCGCCATCTTAAAGCCATCAATGCGACCGCGAGATAAGCGTTTATTCAGCAGCTTAGATGCTTCAGTCATGCCTAGGTCGAGCGACGCTTGTGCGATGTCTTTCATTAAGACAGGCACACCTTTTAGCGCTGATTGGTAAGCAATGCCGCCACCCATGATACCTGCACCTAATACGGCTGCACGTTGCGTGTCTTTACTTGCTGACTTCGCTGCTTTTTTCGCAATGCCTTTGATGTATTGATCGTTAAGGAATAGGCCAACCAGTGATTTTGCTTCTTCCGATTTAGCCAATTTCACGAAGTGCTTACGTTCAATGTCTAACGCTTCATTACGTGCAAAGCGAGCACCTTCTTCAATCGTGATAACGGCTGTCATTGGGGCAGGGTAGTGAGGACCAGCTTTCTGTGCTACTAGACCTTTCGCCATGGTGAAGCTCATCATCGATTCTAGCTTACTCAGCGTTAGCGGAGATGTTTTCTGTGCTCGGCGTGCTTGCCAGTCAAGTTTCTCATTAATTGCAGAGTTAAGAGTTTGTAGTGCCGATTCGTATAAAGCATCAGTCTCTACAACAGCATCGAGTAAGCCAATTTTCAATGCTTCATCAGCTCGGCATGCTTTACCTTGGGTGATGATTTCCATTGCGCTGTCTGCGCCAATAACGCG
Source organism: Vibrio sp. Y51_MX_L26 (assembly GCF_024181935.1). Classification (NCBI taxonomy): domain Bacteria; kingdom Pseudomonadati; phylum Pseudomonadota; class Gammaproteobacteria; order Vibrionales; family Vibrionaceae; genus Vibrio; species Vibrio sp. Y51_MX_L26. The sequence continues at coordinate 3,878 of NZ_JAMZAS010000013.1, read as the reverse complement.
AGGTAAGCGTACACAACCACCAAAGCCCGGCATGATTCCCAGTTTCGTTTCTGGTAGGCCGATGCTGGTGGTTTTGTCACCAATACGCATGTCTGTTGCTAGCACACATTCACAACCGCCACCAAGAGCGTGGCCTTTGATCACCGAGATGGTCGGAACGGGTAAGTCTTCTAATTTGTTAAAGATGCTGTTAGCAAATTGCAGCCATTGGTCGAGCTCGGTATCCGTTTTAGCAAACAGACCTAAAAACTCGGTAATGTCTGCGCCTACAATGAATGCGTCTTTATCTGAAGTGAGCAACAACCCCTTGAGGCCTTGATGGGCAATGAGCGCATCAAGAGCTTTATCTAGCGATTCCAATGTCGCTAGGTCGAGTTTGTTGACGGATTTTGGAGAGCAGAAGCTTAGCTCTGCAATACCATCTTGTATTTCCTTTACCTGTAGGGTTTCGGCTTGGTAAATCATTGTCTATCTCCATGACATACAATCGTGGATTGTCTGTATACCTATTTCAACGACGCCGTGTACCTCGGCAAATAGGTATCGAGGAAGTCGTTTTATTTTTGTTCTGGTTTGACCAGTAAAGTTAGTTTGGATCGTGGATTGTCTAATTTCAATACATTTTTTAAACAAGTGTTTAACATTGTGCGCTGTGGCAGATCTTATGCGACGGGTAAATCACACTCGTGATAGACTTCAGGCAAATAGACCTGAATCCATAATCCTATGAATGACAAGCCTTATCTGATTCCAGCAGAGCCCGCTCAATTTGAAGAAGAAATTAAAAAGAGCGTCTTCATTACTTATTTGGCACACACGCCAAGTATCGAAGCTGCAAAAGCATTTGTTGATCAAATCAAAGCTAAACACGCTGATGCTAGACATAACTGTTGGGGCTTTGTTGCTGGTCGACCAGAAGATTCGATGAAGTGGGGCTTTAGTGATGATGGGGAGCCGTCCGGAACTGCAGGCAAACCGATCTTGGCGCAGCTGTCTGGCTCTGGGGTGGGGGAGATCACGGCAGTGGTCACGCGATACTCTGGTGGAATCAAGTTAGGTACAGGCGGCTTGGTTAAAGCGTATGGGGGTGGGGTACAACAAGCGCTCAAGCTGCTTCAAACTATTGAGAAAAAAATAACCACAAAGCTCAGACTAACGTTAGACTATGGGTTTATGCCGATCGCACAGTCAATCATGCCGCAATTTGGTGCGATAGAAGTCGAGGCTGAATACAGCGATCAGGTGGTATTAGTGGTGGAAATTGAGCTTCGAGAAGTGAGCGCGTTTACCCAAGCAATCATCAATAAAAGCGGGGCAAAGGCAATTGTCACTCCGCTAGACGGACAATAATGAAAAACAGGAAGCAACAGGGACAGCTTCGCTAGTCAATTTATCCATGCAATTTCGTTCAATTATTCGAATCGTCGGGCTACTGCTCGCACTCTTTAGTGTCACTATGCTTGCGCCAGCACTCGTTGCGCTGATCTATCGAGATGGTGCAGGTGTGCCTTTTGTCACGACATTTTTTGTTCTGCTGTTTTGTGGGGCCGTTTGTTGGTACCCAAACCGCAGGTATAAGCACGAGCTTAAAGCTCGAGATGGCTTTCTTATTGTCGTCTTATTCTGGACAGTACTTGGCAGTGCAGGCTCGATCCCCTTTCTCATTGCTGACAACCCGAACGTCTCAGTGACAGATGCGTTTTTTGAATCGTTTTCTGCTCTCACGACGACCGGGGCGACCGTTATTGTTGGTTTGGATGAGTTACCTAAAGCAATTCTATTCTATCGACAGTTACTGCAGTGGTTCGGCGGTATGGGGATTATCGTATTAGCGGTGGCGATTTTGCCAGTACTTGGCATCGGTGGTATGCAGCTTTACCGCGCCGAGATCCCTGGTCCAGTCAAGGATACTAAAGTGACGCCGCGCATAGCAGAAACTGCTAAGGCGCTTTGGTACATCTATTTGAGCCTGACTATCGCCTGTGCTTCGGCTTTTTGGTTAGCTGGTATGACGCCATTTGATGCCATCAGTCACAGCTTTTCCACCATTGCCATTGGTGGCTTCTCTACCCACGATGCCAGCATCGGATACTTTGATAGTTACGCGATTAACCTGATTACCGTGGTTTTTCTGCTTATATCTGCATGTAACTACACGCTGCACTTTGCTGCATTTGCATCAGGTGGCGTACATCCCAAGTATTACTGGAAAGATCCTGAGTTTCGCGCCTTCTTGTTTATTCAAGTGCTGCTATTTATCATTTGCTTTCTATTATTACTGAAACATCACTCTTACACATCGACATACGATGCTTTCGATCAGGCTCTGTTCCAAACCGTATCAATATCCACAACAGCGGGCTTTACGACAACAGGTTTTGCGGATTGGCCGCTCTTCTTACCTGTGCTGTTATTGTTCTCTTCCTTTATAGGTGGTTGTGCTGGTTCAACAGGCGGCGGCATGAAAGTGATCCGTATCCTGCTTCTTACCTTACAAGGTGCGCGTGAACTAAAACGTTTAGTCCATCCACGCGCGGTTTACACCATCAAAGTAGGTGGCAGTGCCCTACCGCAACGTGTTGTCGATGCGGTTTGGGGCTTCTTCTCCGCATACGCATTGGTATTTGTGGTTTGTATGTTGGGGTTAATTGCAACAGGAATGGATGAGCTCAGTGCGTTCTCGGCGGTGGCTGCGACTCTGAACAACCTCGGTCCTGGCTTGGGAGAAGTGGCGCTTCACTTTGGTGATGTTAACGACAAAGCAAAATGGGTATTGATAGTTTCTATGCTGTTTGGTCGTTTGGAAATCTTTACCTTACTTATTCTACTTACGCCGACGTTTTGGCGTAGCTAAGGGGAAATCGTGGCAAAAGCATTATTTCTATACTCTTCCCGCGAAGGGCAGACTAAAAAAATTCTCCACTATATAGATGAACAACTTCCAGACTTCGATTGTGAGTTGATGGATTTACATAATGTCGAGACGATTGATTTCAGCCAATACGACAGAGTATTGATAGGCGCCTCTATTCGCTATGGCCATCTTAATAAAAAGCTATACCAGTTTATTGAGCGAAACCTCAATCAGCTTGAACAAAGTAAAGTGGCATTTTTCTGCGTAAACCTAACCGCTCGTAAAGAGGACCAAGGAAAGGATACACCTGAAGGTAGTGCTTACATTCGCAAGTTTCTAATTAAGTCTCCTTGGAAACCAACGCTAATCGGTGTTTTTGCTGGTGCACTTTATTACCCACGTTACAGCTGGTTCGACAGAACTATGATTAGGTTCATTATGTCGATGACAGGTGGCGAAACCGATACGACCAAAGAAGTGGAATACACCAATTGGGAAAAAGTGGCTCTTTTCGCAGATAAATTCAGAGAACTGTAGAAATAACGTGCTCTTTTGACTGCTTTTGATGCAAATTTATCCGAACGATAAAAAAATCAAAAAAAACGAGAAAAAGGGCTTGCCAATGTGATCGCAATCTCTATAATGCCACCTCGCTGACACGGCAACGCTTCGAAAGAAACGAAGTCGTCGAGGTTAGCAAGCCAAATTAGCCAAGCGGAAACGCTTGAAGAAAGTTTGAAAAAAGTGATTGACACTAAACTTTAACTCGCTAAAATGGCCGTCCTGTTTTGAGCAAAGCTCAACAGGAAAAGCTCTTTAACAATATAGACCTATCAATCTGTGTGGGCACTCGTTGATGATAATCCAATTAGAAACTTCGGTTTCAAATTAGGTTTCAATGAAACGAAGTGACCATTGAATCTTCGGATTCAGCACAGTCAATTCAAACATTACTTTATGTAATGTTCAGTATTCATTGAGCCGAACAAAATCTTAAATTGAAGAGTTTGATCATGGCTCAGAT
>NZ_JAMZAS010000012.1:0-139192 GCF_024181935.1 Vibrio sp. Y51_MX_L26 | reverse complement strand
ATAACTCGTTTCCGCTCGACTTGCATGTGTTAGGCCTGCCGCCAGCGTTCAATCTGAGCCATGATCAAACTCTTCAATTTAAGATTTTGTTCGGCTCAATGAATACTGAACATTACATAAAAGTAATGTTTGAATTGACTGTGCTGAATCCGAAGATTCAATGGTCACTTCGTTTCATTGAAACCTAATTTGATACCGAAGTATCTAATTGGATTATCATCAACGAGTGCCCACACAGATTGATAGGTCTATATTGTTAAAGAGCTTGCTTTTCGAGAAGCTTTTCTCTCAAAGCGGAGGTGCATTCTAGCGATTTGGTTGTTAGTGTCAAACACTTTTTTCAACTAATTTTTCGTAGAACCTTTTTACCTCTTCGACTCCGCTGAAGCCTTGTGGCGTCTACCGTGTCGATGGATGCGCATTATAGGGAGAAGATTTTCTTTGGCAAGACTAAAAATGCATTTTTTCTAAAAAAACATGCCAAGCGAACACTTTCCATCCAACCTTAAAATTACCCAGAAATAACACTCAGGATCTCTACAATTTACCCACAAAAAGCTGTGGATAACTATTCGTCGCTATCAAAGAAGTAGGAAATGCGTGAGCGCGGATTAAGATACTCTTTGATTTTTTCCGGCAATTTAGACGGGTGAATCGCATTAACTATCTTTATATCTTTAGATGCGAGGTCAATGATAGGCGCTTGCGTTCTTGGCACTGATGGGTCGTAAACCAATACATTTGGGAATAATAGATGCGATGCATTCACTGAGATAACCAAGCCCACCATATTATTGGAAAGCTGAACCACAGTGCCTGGAGGAAACACGCCCATAAACTTAATCAGGATATTCAGGTTTTCTTCTTTATATAGGTGTTTACAGTTCTTATATAAATGAGAGAGTGCGGTATAAGGAATTTTTTGCTCTGAGACTATAGGTGTATGACACAAGTTATCAAATGCGTTAGCTACAGCAATAATTTGAGCAAACTCGTTGATCTCATCTCCTTTCAGACCTTTGGGATAGCCAGACCCATCTCTTAGTTCATGATGCTGTGCAATCACAACTCTTGCAACTTCGGGAAAACCTTCTATTTGACTCGCAAGGTCTACTCCATATTTGGTGTGCAACTTTAAGTAGTTAGTTTCTGGTTCCGTCAGCGGTGCTTGCTTTCTTAATATTGCGGTAGGAATTTTTATTTTCCCGATATCGTGGAATAGCGCTGAGAATGAAAGCTCTTTCAACTGCGCAGCTGAGTACCCCTTAGCACGGCCAATCATCATGGCGACAACAGCAACGTTCAACGAATGGAAATAAATATCTTCAAACTCATTTTTACCGTTCATCAGGTGTAGAGTGACATTATCATCACACATTAACTTCTCGACGATATCTTCAATAAGAAGCTTCGCTTCATCAACGGCAGCTGTTGGACGATTACGAATTTTCGTCATGACCGAGCGCATACGCGCAAGAGAGCGCTCAAACTCTTTTTCGCACTGGATAACGCGTCGACGATACGCACTTAACTTTTCTATGCGGTTTTGTTTTTCTTGCCAAAGCTTTTGAGTTTCATGATCTAGCGACGCTTCATTCGTTACTCTATCAGCTTGTATCTGGTCGACTGGAAGTGGTGCGGCATCACTTTGCTCTGGATTAAAGTAAACGAACTTTACACCGAGGTGACGGATCATCTCGACTTGTTCTTGATCTTTAATCTTAAAACTATTGAGTAGAAAAGGGTGATCGTTCCACTTTAGCGGAAGACGGATATGTAATCCGGGTTGAATACGATCGACCGTAAGTTTAATGGCTGCCACTTATTCACTACTGATTTACGTTGCCTAAGAGAGTTAGAATACTAGTAAATTTTGTGAATAAATTCATCAGTAAGTATCAAAACATCAGATGGTCATTTCTAATGACTCATTTAATGAGCAAAAGCAAGCTACTTTAAGGTGCGATCTGCTTTGCGTATTTTAAGCTGAGCCTCGAACGTTGGCTTATCTATTATTTCTTGACCTTTGACTAATCCCATTAATGTTTGTACCGCTACACGGGCCATATCACTGATAGGAAAGTGCACTGCCGACACTGTAGGATAAAGGCTTTCACAAAGGTCGACACTGTCAAAGCTAGTTAAAGAGATTTGCTCCGGTACTGAAATATTGTGCTCGTGTAAGTACTGCATTGCACCGACCGTCATTTCCTCACTGCAAGAAAAGACTGCAGTAACTTCAGGGTGTCGTTGTAAAATTGCAGCCATTGCATCATAACCACTTTGCCGACCATAATTCCCTTCTTCACACCAGCTTTCGTCAATATCGATACCTGCGTCCTTCATCGCATCAACGTACCCAAGCTTTCTTAATAAACTATTATGACGTTGGGATGGACCGGTAATACAGGCGATTTTTCTATGACCACCAGCTAAAAGATGTTCGACGGCAATACGGCTTGCATGATGATGATTAAAAGTAACGCAACGCTCTTCTATTCCTTCAACATAGCGATCCAGAAGAACGAAAGGTGTTGGCTGTTTAGCTAATTCACGTAAGTCATCATCTGACAAATAACGACTATGGAGGACATAGCCATCACAACGCAGATCATTAAAACGCTGAATCGCTTCCTTTTCACCTTCTGCAGAATGATGTCCTTGAGCGGTAATCAGAAACTTTTTATGAATATCCAGCTCAGTCTGAACCTGCTCCATCATCTCGCCAAAGAAGCCCCCCGTATAGTAAGTCACCAATAAGCCAACCATATTACTGGATGAGGTTGCGAGTGAACGAGCAATCGCACTCGGGCGATAATTCAGTTGCGCCATAGCTTGCTCTACTTTTTTTCGAGTTTCTTCGCGAAACTTCCCCTCTCCATTAATGATTCGAGAAACGGTAGAGCGATTTACACCGGCGAGTTCGGCGACATCTTTAATCCTTGCCATAATGCTATTGGGTCCAACTGCAATTGTTATTAAATATCCGTTTGTGTAGAACGGCTGCCAGCAATTCGTAAGGTGCTTATAGGGGGCGAAGCTGGCAGCCTTTAATCATACACCGACCATTTGATTGGTAGAAACGAGCTCAGAGTAATCCGTGACAGCTATACCATGTTGAGCTAACTGTTCTTTTAAAATGGGAGAGGTAAGAACTTGTAACTCTAGCTCTCGCTGAAGTGCATAACCACTCTTTAAAATCAGCGCTTGATCGGCCTCTGCCGGGTGGCACATCACCTCAACCAAATCATAGTCTGTCTTTAGACTCAATAAATGCGCCATCAAACCATCCAAACTTACTTTTTGATCGTAAAACTCATCAGTAAAGACATACCTTGTTGTCATCGATTCTTGACACAAGCCAGTGCCCCGCAGTGGCACTCGGTATTCACTCGCTACCTCTTTAATAACGGGCAAAATTTGAGGGTGAGTATGCGCGTGATGATGGCTATCTAAGTGGCTTAGCTCTAACCCAAGCGATAAAAAATGTTCCACCTGAGCTTTTGCTTCGTCATAAATGACCTGAATTTCGAAGTCCTGCTTACCCCACAGTTCGTCGTATTTGATAAAATGCGCTCGACCGTTGGTCAAATTAGGGTGCCCAGTTAGAGGCACTCCCGCTGTAAACCTAAGATGAACGCCAATTCTCAAGTCTGGATTATGGCGAGCCAACTCTAAAGCATGTTTCTCAGCATCCATACCGACCATCATGGTGGTTGAATGAACAACACCTTGCTGATGAGCTTTTACGATGCCGTTATTTACACCTCTCGTTAAACCAAAATCATCAGCATTAAAAATGACTTTCATTGGCGTCCTTCCTTAGTACTACAACGTCGTTAGTTTAAATTGAGGTAAATACGGAGCGTTCACCGCCAGAATATCATCCAGAATTGACTTGGCACGACCAATGTCTGGCACCAATGGGTTGTTGGTTAGTGCCATGAGCGCTTTGTCATAATTACCTTCCACAGCGGCGTCTATTGTCAACTGTTCATATGCTTTGACTTGATAGAGTAATCCTTTGATATTGTTTGACAGCTCACCAACCGCAAGAGGTTTCGCGCCCCAACTACCAATCACCGCGCTACACTCAATCACAGCATCATCAGGGAGGCCGTTAATCGCTCCGTTATTTAAGACGTTAACAACATGAATACTATTACGATTGTTATAAATTGAATCAACCAAGTTTAGTGATGCATCTGAATAATAAGCCCCACCCCGCTCTTCTAACTCTTTCGGCTTATGATCGAGATTAGGATCTTGATAGAGCTTGAATAGCGCATTTTCTGTTTCCATTACCTGCTCAGCACGAGTGCCCTTTTCACCCGCGCTTTGTTTCTCTTCAGCGAGCATAGCATCGGTTTGATAGAAATAACGATGGTAAGGACATGGTATAGCCCCCAGCGCTTTTAGAAATGCTGGATCCCACGGTTCTTCCCAGATGTTCTTCATGCTGAAGTTAGCACCATCACCGACTTTCTCTAATACCGTTTGAGTAATATCTTCTCCATTGAGCCATGCTTTGTGCACCCAAACGAGATGGTTTAATCCGGCAAACTCCAGTTGTAGCTCTTTTGGCTCGCACTCCATCATTTCTGCGATCATCATTTCCATCGAAACCGGCACATTACATAAACCAATACTCTTTACTTTGGTGTACTTACTGACGGCTTCAGAGACCAAGCCCGCAGGGTTGGTGAAATTGAGCATCCATGCATTGGGTGCCAACTCTTCAATATCTTTACATATATCAAGAATAACCGGGATGGTTCGCAGTGCTTTAGCAAACCCACCAGGGCCTGTTGTTTCTTGGCCAATGACGTCGTATTTAATTGGAATTCGCTCGTCATTAGCACGAGCAGCAAGGCCACCCACACGGAACTGCGTCATCACAAAGTCCGCATCTTTTATCGCAGCACGACGATCAAAGTCTGCTTTTATCTCAATCTTTGCACCTGCTTTATCAACCATTCGCTGCGCTAGACCTTTGATAATCTCAAGCTTCTCAGCTCCTGACTCAATGTCCACAAAATGAATCTTCTTAACGGGTAAATATTCTAAGCGCTTAATAACCCCTTCAACCAGTTCAGGGGTATAGCTACTACCACCGCCAATAATGGCAAGTTTGATCGCCTCTCTAGACATTTTTCTCCCCTTATTTGTTCGAGATTTTTTTGTTCAGTGCAACGATTTCTACAGCCATTTCTTGAGCCAAAATCGTGGTCATTAAGTGATCTTGAGCATGTACCATCACTAACGTCATCGGGACTTTCCCTTCCCCCTGATCTTCCTCAATCAACTGAGTCTGAATTAAGTGGGCTTTGTTAATGCACTCTCTTGCTTGAGAGAGCTTCTCCTCAGCCGCATCAAAATCTTGTTCTCTAGATAAACGCAACGCCTCGTAGCTCAAACTTCTGGCTTCGCCAGCATTACAGATGATCTCCATCACAACCAATTCTTGTTCCATCATTTTCTCTCCGAAAATCGGGCCGCGGTAATTGCGGCCCATTAAGCACCGTTAAGCAGTAACACCTTCGCCTGAAGGTTGCGCCTCATCTTTAGTTTCTTTCGTCGTCGGTAGTTCTTGCTCCAACATTTGCTTCTCAAACATTTTGAAGAATGGAAAGTAGATAATTAGGTCAAGAATCAATAAACCAATGACGAGCAATACTGGAGCAAAGGTCCAACCGCTACCCCACGAAGCACCTATCAGTGCTGGTGTTGTCCAAGGCGTTGTAGCGACACCCATACCCACAAAGCCAACATGCACAGCAAAGTACGCAATCGTAGCGTTGATGACTGGAGCGAAGACGAACGGGATAAACAAAGTCGGGTTCATCACAACTGGGCTACCGAAGATCACAGGCTCATTGATTTGGAAGAAGCCAGGCACCGCACTCATTCGACCAATACTCTTAAGGTGAACAGAACGGCTAAATGACATCAGCATAACAAGAGCAAGTGTTGCACCAGAGCCACCGATAAAGATGTAAAAATCCCAGAAAGGCTGAGTAAATACGTTTGGAATCGGTTCACCTGCAACAAAGGCTTCGATGTTGGCACCAATGTTGGTCAAGAAAATTGGAGAAAGCAGCCCCACAACAATTGCAGCACCATGGATACCCGCAAACCAAAGTAATTGGCAAAGCAATAGAGCGCCAATAATGGCAGGCAATGAGTTAGACGCACTAATTAAAGGCTTAAAGACTGCCATGACCGCATCTGGAATCAGCATGTCGTACTGGGTTTGCACGAAAAGGCTAAGTGGATATAAGGTAATAAATATCGCTAAGACTGGTAACAGTACTTCAAATGATCGTGCAATCGCCGGTGGCACCTGCTCTGGCATACGAATCGTAATATTGTGCTTTTTCATAAAACGGTAGAGCTCTACCGAGAAGAATGCACACATCACTGCGGTGAAGATCCCGGTTCCTCCCATGTGTGACATAGACAACGCGCCATCTTTAGCAGGGGCCGCGATGAGTAAAAAAGACATCAGCGACAATACAGCACTCGTGATCCCATCCATCTTGTAAGCCTTAGCTAAGCTATAAGCAACGCCGAGCGAAACAAAAATGGTCATGATCCCCATCGACATGTTGTAGGGCATCATTATGGTATCAAAATGTGTGGTGGCGAAATCGAGCCAAATTCGACCAAAAGTAAAGGTCGTGTCTTCGGCAAATGGTGGGAATGCAAAAATCAAAATGAAACTACCGACAATAATAAACAGCATTGCAACTATAAAACCGTCTCTCATTGCTCGAACATGGGGCTGATTCCCCACTTTTGCTGCTATAGGGGCTATATGCTTTTCGACTGCGCCTATAATTGCGTCATAAAGCTTCATAGAATCCATCCTTATTTTAGGCAAAAGAATCCCGCATCAAATATTTATATTTGATGTACAGTTATCTTTTTTAATTTAAAACTATGGTTTAGTTAATTAATTCTAATGCTTGCTCTAGTACTTCTTCTCCCTTCATCATTCCATAATGCTGAGGAGAAATCGCATCAATGTTTTTACCATGCTCTTGCGCCGTTTTTCTTAGCTCTTCTAGCTGAAAACGTACTTGAGGCCCGAGAAGACAAACATCGTACTCTTTAATTGCATCTTCAAATGCATTCACTGACATCGCGTCAATTTTGCACTCAACTCCTTTATTTTCAGCAGCTTGCTCCATTTTTTTAACAAGCATACTGGTTGACATCCCTGCGCTACAGCATAAAAGGATCTTTTTCATAGCCTTACTCCCGTTGTGTAAATTTCAACCTGCAAAAACTGTAGCAAAAATAACCAAAACAAAAAAGCGCAACCGGTTGCATTATTCGTGAACACAATCCCAATTTAGAAAATACGACCTGTTTTTTAGTAATTATTTAGGTCTAGGATAAAAGTCAGGAAATAAATTAAGACACCACATTAGGTTTCAAATTATCAATATATTACTACTGACAACGTCGTTATTAATTTCTAAAAAGGAATAGAGAATGAAATTTAATAAATTGGCTATTGCAACGCTTGTAAGTGCCGCACTATCACAATACTCATATGCTCAAACCGACTCTAAAGGCACCATTTATCTAACGTTTGATGATGGACCAATCAATGCATCTATTGACGTTATTCAAGTACTTAACCAAGAAGATATCAAAGCGACGTTTTACTTTAATGCTTGGCACTTAGACGGAATTGGTGATGAGAATGAAGACCGTTCGCTAGAAGCCTTAAAGCTCGCATTAGACACTGGTCATATTGTCGCGAACCATAGTTACGATCATATGGTTCATAACTGCGTTGATGAGTTTGGACCTAATAGCGCAGCAGAATGTAATGCTACCGGCGACCACCAGCTTAACTCGTACCAAGATCCTGTTTACGATGCCTCAATGTTTACAGAAAACTTATCTGTTTTAGAAAAGTATCTGCCTAACATTACAAGCTACCCGAATTATAAGGCAACAGAGTTTGCTAGACTGCCCTACACCAACGGCTGGCGCGTGACTAAAGACTTCAAAGCCGATGGGTTGTGTGCAACGTCTGATGACTTTAAACCTTGGGAAGCAGGCTACGTTTGTAATATCAACGACCCATCAAACAGTGTGAAAGCGTCAATTGCGGTACAAAACATTCTGGCTAATAAAGGCTATCAAACACATGGTTGGGATGTGGATTGGGCACCTGAAAACTGGGGGATAGCAATGCCAGCCAACAGTCTAACAGAGGCAGAACCTTTCCTAGGTTACGTAGATGCAGCATTGAACAACTGTGCTCCTACCACCATCAACCCTATCAATTCAAAAGCACAAGAGTTTCCATGTGGTACACCACTCCACGCAGACAAAGTCATTATTCTAACGCATGAGTTTTTGTTTGAAGACGGTAAGCGAGGAATGGGCGCAACCAAGAATTTACCTAAATTAGCGGAATTTATCCGACTAGCAAAACAAGCTGGCTATGTATTCGATACGATGGATAACTACACACCAAACTGGCAAGTTGGTCATAGCTACAACGCTGGCGACTACATCCTACATTTAGGCACCGTTTACCAAGCAGTGACCAGCCATAACGCACAGCAGGACTGGGCACCTTCCCCAACCTCTAGCCTTTGGACCAATGCTGATCCGGCAACAAATTGGGAAGTGAATGTTTCATATAAAGAGGGAGATGTTGTGACGTACTCTGGCAAACGTTATCTCGTCAATGTGCCACACGTATCTCAAGCCGATTGGACACCTGACTCACAGAACACCTTGTTCACAGCTCTATAAGCTGTTCCCTACTATTATCATGTAGTAGCTTGCGCGAGGGATTACCTCGCGCTTTTTTACTTTTCTAAAAATAAAAATGGAAAGCAGTAAAGAGTTGACTGACTGGGCCTGGCATTCCTGACGCCACGCTGGATTTGAATTCACAAACCCTAGATACAACAAAGCCCCGACTTTCGTCGAGGCTTTATCATATGAATTATGGTACCCGTGGGCAGAGTTGATTGGACAAGCACTCCTACCGCCACCGCAAAGGCAACGCTAACTTTCTTTTGATATTTACAAGCACCTAAAACGACGAAAGGCCGCCATAAGAGCGACCTTTCTATATATGGTACCGGTGGGCGGACTTGAACCGCCACGCCCGAAGGCAACGGATTTTGAATTCCTTGTATGACATTTTAACTATTTGTATTTACAAGGACGTTATTGGATAACAATGACCATACCTTAGGATTTAGTTGGATCTGGTTAACTCTTAATGAACACAAAATCAAACTCAATTGTAACCACTTTCTATCTGGATAGACCATTGACTTTGGAATCATACTGTATAATCGCGAGCAGTTTTAGTCACATTGATCACAGTATGTTTTTATCACCTTATTTCTCAAGTAATAACAATCAGTTCCAGTTTACAAAGCAGCAAGCTAGTCACTTTGCAAAAAAAGTAGCTGGAGATTTTAACCCTATACACGATGAAGACAGCAAACGCTTCTGCGTCCCGGGTGATTTATTATTTGCGGTTCTACTCAGCCAAGAAGGAATTAGTCAGAGTATGCGCTTTGATTTCTCAGGCATGGTAGGTGATAACAAAGCGCTCAGCATTGACAATAAATGTGAAAAACACAGCTCTTTAGTAGACGATAATGGCAAAGAATATCTGCACATGACTCGCGAAGGAGATGTAAGTAAAGATCCCGAGTTCATCGAGCATGTTGTAACAAACTACGTGCAGTTTTCAGGTATGAACTTCCCACATATCATGGTTCCTCTAATGGAAGAGAAACAAATGATGATTAACTGCCAACGTCCATTAGTCATTTACGAAAGCATGGAAGTCGAGTTTTCTAGACTAGAGCTCAAACACCCTGAAGTTGACTTTACTGGTGCAACTTTCGATGTAGAGGGAAAGAGAGGAGTGGTGACACTTAACTTCGCTTTTAAGGAAGATGGTCAAGAAGTTGGTACCGGGAAAAAGCGAATGGTAGCTACAGGCTTAAAACCTTATAACCAAGAATCAGTTGAGGATCTTGTAGAGCGTTTCAACACCAGAAAAGAAGCTTTTCTGCAAGGATTTTCTTCAGCGGCATAGCTATCTTACCGACAACACTTTATAGTATGAATCGATCTATCAACCTCGCCCGGATGATGAGATCACGAAGAAAGAGCTCAATAGAGCTCTTTCTTCGTTTCAATAGAAAAACATCTGGACCTTTACTAGGAAAAGAAGTAATCTACTCACATAAGAGATAGAAGAGGCGTGTTTGTGAAATATTTAAGTTTTTTTAGTGGTGCACTAGGTCTTGATCTAGGTTTGGAGTCTGCGGGATTTGAGCCATTGCTCGCATGTGAGGTAGATAAAGATTGCACTGCCACGATTACAGCAAACAAACCTTGCTTACCAGTTATTGGTGACATTCGAGATTACAACGCAAAACAAATTTTAGATATTGCAGGCATCAAGGAGCATGAGGAAGTAGACCTCATCGTTGGGGGGCCACCATGTCAAGCCTTCTCAACAGCAGGTGCTCGAAAATCCTTTGAAGATGAACGCGGAAACGTTTTTTTAAAGTACTTAGAAGTCGCAACTGAGATTGCCCCAAAGTTTATTGTTATTGAAAATGTACGAGGTCTTTTATCTGCACCTCTAAAACATAGACCACATAATAAACGAGGTGCCGAATATCCCGATCTAGGAAGTGATGAAAAAGCAGGCGGAGCACTAGCTTACATTATAAAATACCTAGAAATGGCAGGGTATGGCGTAAGCTTTAACCTCTATAATTCTGCAAACTTTGGAACACCTCAAGTACGTGAACGTGTGATTATAATTGCATCTAGAGATGGACAAAAGCTCCCCTACTTACGACCAACTCACTCTGAACACGAATCACATGGATTACTAAAGTGGAACACAACTAGAAATGCTATTGAACATCTAAGCGATGAAGATAACCAAGAACGCCTGGAGTTCCCAGAAAAACGTTTGAAGTTTTTCGAATTGCTGGGACCAGGTGAGTACTGGAAACATCTTCCAGAGCACCTACAAAAAGAAGCATTAGGAAACGCTTATAATTCTGGAGGTGGTAAAACAGGGTTTTACAGACGAGTGCCTTGGGACAAACCATCACCAACATTGGTAACGAGCCCTATAATGCCAGCGACGAGCCTAGCACACCCTGAAGAACTTCGTCCGTTAAGTGTTGCTGAATATGCAGCTTTACAGCAGTTCCCTAAGAATTGGGTTTTTAAAGGTAAAACATTATCCAAATACCGCCAGATAGGAAACGCCGTTCCATGTGGTGTAGGTAAAGCAATTGGTGACTTACTAGTACGTCATACCGCTGGAGAGGAAATAATCCCTCCTCTAACATTTAAATACTCTCGTTATAAAGATACTGACGATGTAACGTGGAGAAAAAAACACAAAGACTTGTTCGAGTTAAATAATTACGAACTTAGAAAAGTCAGCTAGAAGTAGTAGGGAGAATAAACAGATAAATTTTAATGTTTTCTGTACTTCTCCCTTAAACTTATCTCAACTTTTTTGAGTTATGGTCAGTTAGAATTGTTGGAACTAAAATTGACTAGCTGTTGGTAATGTTGTTCTATGTATGCAAATTCATACATAGGGAAGGCAAACATGCCAACATTAGACTTAAAAATGGTGGAAGATATCGCAAGAGCTCAGGCCAAAGATGATGAAGGTTTTCTAGTTGATAGTTTTATTGCAATTTGTAAATTCCTTGATGATAACCCTGATAGATTATCCTTGACTGCAACAAAGCGTGAGAAAGCGGAAGGTTTTAAACCTTCAGTTTACGAACGTTCTACCCTAGAAAAACTAGCTAAAAAACATTTTAGTGGTTATCGTAAATCCGATGTTCCAACGCATCCCTCCACAGTACCAGATCCTGCCGTTAGCAACGTACTGTCTTCTACGTTTGGTTACACCAAAGAAAAAACTGAAGAAATAAAGTTACAACATCAGCAATCAATGGGGGCAGAAAATAGCGTCGGAGGCTTACTTGAAAGATATATTGACTCGAAATTGAGAGATGGTCATTGGTATTGGTGTTGTGGCGATTTTGTTAGAGCTATTGATTTTATCCACGATGATGATGGTACTTGGTGTGCATATCAGATTAAAAACCGAGACAATTCTGAAAACTCTTCCAGCAGTGCAATAAGAAACGGTACCGAAATAAAAAAATGGTTTCGTTCATTCTCTAAAAACACAGCAAAATCTCGCGAGTTAAATTATGTAAACTGGTCAAATCTGCCAAAACCACTCCAAGGAAAAGGTCTATCTGAAGAAGGTTTTCTAGCATTCATAGATGGTTATATTAGAGAAAATAAGTAAAAAAGGTGAGTGAAAGCCGCAGTCACCTTACGCAACTGCGGCCTTCAAAAAACCATGCTATCGACTACTTCAGCTCATAGAACAATTCGGTCAAACCTGCTTCACCAACTTGTTCCACTAACTGAGCAACAAAACCATCAAGCTCATCAGCAAACCCAATTTTCACCAAACGATACTCAGCAGAAACTTGATCCAGTGATAGATTACGAACCTTACCCTGATTCTTAGCACGACGAGCCTTGTCATTTAGCGAGGTAACGGCCTTATCCAAATCACCACCAGCAACCAGCGCGGGATTAGCAAGCAACAAATGGCGCGCAGACGGGTAAAGTTTGTTACCGTAGAACATAGGTTTGGACTGACCTTTTAGTTTCTCTCGGTTGGCGTGGGAAGCCGAAAGCGCTTCCTCTACAGATATGCCAGCCTTTATGCGGTTCATCAGCGTACTTTGCGCCACACCTAGCTCTCTAGCTGCTTGGCGCATACTTGAGTACTCAGTGCCATCTATAACAACTTTCTTGCGGTAGTCACCTTTAGGTCGTGCTTCTAGCTCAAGAGCTTGCTCTAGCGTCCAACCGAACTTAGTAACGCGCTCATTAACCAGCTTGGGGTTCAAGCCATAGTGACGCGCAGCAGCAGTGCGAGAAGGAAACTCAACGCCCTCAATTTCATAGATATTTTTCATATTGTTATCTCTTTTCAATTTGCTAAGCATAAAACCACACTGAGGCCGCCTGAACAAGCCAGACGACCTCTGCATGGTTACTTACTCAAAATAGGTCTTAAAACGGCGCATCATCGTCTACAGGTGTTTTTTGAGCTACACCCTCGCCGAAGCTGACCTTAGATTTAATCTGCTCATATAACGCCAGCATTTTCGCGCACGAGTTCAGCGTTCGGTCGTGGCTGTCCATTAGGTTTCACCCAGTTCTGTTGCTTCCACTTCGGTGCCCATAACGTCAGAGTGTTCACCACTGTGATGTTCAGACCCAACACTTCAACGGAACCAGCACCATTATCCAGTTCAGCTTTAGCGCGCTTCAGACCATGTCGACCGAGTTGTAAGTGCATCGCCGCAACAGAACCCTTCAAAGCATCGATTACATAAGTTTCTCCATTCACCACCGATATTGTTGACGCCTTACCACCTGTACCAAGATGGCAGTTAACAGTGACTTTTTTATCTCCCGATGAGGGCAGATACTTACTCAGATAACTCAAGTCCTCCTGAACTTTCGGCATACCGTTATTACGTGGTCGCTTCGGTGCTTTTCTCTTCAAGCGTTTATTGTTTGCTTTGCGGATTTTGGGAATTGCATCAACCGCCTCCTGATAGCTATTAAAACCTTTAACATTGCCGCCCGGTTTACCGTGAGATAAAGCGCGAGCCTCATCGAAGGTTTTAACAGGTACGATCGCTTCATCAGTAATCGCCAAATAATAATTACAATGTGACTTAGCCATAATAATGCTCCTTAGAATTTTATTGAGTTAGCCGCCGGAATGACGGCTGTGAATTTGAATAAATGTCATTGCGTGTGAGGTTGGGTTTCTTATATCCCCAACGGTGCAATGGCATGTTTGATAAAAAAGCCTTTCCAGATAAGGGCTTTCGATAGGTTAATATTTACGATCTCAGTTCGGGCTGAGAGCTTCTCGCAGTGAGGAGCGAGATTCAGGGTTGAAGAGGATTTCAACTTCGAAGTCAGGAAACTTCGAGACTATTAAGCGAGCTAAGTTGATGGTCAGCTCTGTCATCGGTACAGCACCTTCAATCAATTTGGTATTCTTAGCACTACGTACTGCGGTCGCTTTGGTCGGATAGCCAATATCGGTCATCCACTCAGCTAATGCTTTGGCGGTGATCTGTTTCTTACTCATACCGCTTTTTTCATGCGCGTAGAAACGCAAGAATAAGCGTGCCATCAAACTGTCAGAGGCCTCATTAGCCTTTAAACGCAAATTTTTATTACTAGCGGTTTCAGCCATTACCAAGCGGTCTTGCCAGTCATACCAATCCTCAGACGTTTTAAGACAATGCACCTTCCGCCAGTGATCAAAGCGCAATCTTGTAAACAGCATCTCATCCACCGACTTGTGTGGCTTGCTTTCAAGCGCAATATGCTTCCGTCCTTTCACGTCAACCATTACCGGATTTAGGAGCTGTCGCTTCTGATCGAACTCCATGTTCTGGTAGATAGACCGCTTCTCTAGCATCAAATCCTTATGCTCTAAGAAGCGCATTCGGTTCGGTGTCAGGTAG
Organism: Vibrio sp. Y51_MX_L26; assembly: GCF_024181935.1. NCBI lineage: Bacteria > Pseudomonadati > Pseudomonadota > Gammaproteobacteria > Vibrionales > Vibrionaceae > Vibrio > Vibrio sp. Y51_MX_L26. Next base: position 124,562 of record NZ_JAMZAS010000012.1, on the reverse strand, counting down.
CTACCATCAACTTTATCGCCGGGCTTACGGGTAAGATACTTGTTCACCATATAAGCACTTTGGTCAGCGACCATCGGATCAACCTTAACGCTACCTTTCGCAAGTATCGGCTCAAAACCTTCACTTCCGATAACCGTGTACTGAGCACGAGTTTTAGCACCGATCAGCTGGGACGCTTGATGCTTGAGTTCCAATACTTCACCACCAGTTTGGTCTATACGATGGTAGAGCTCTCGGAACCGCTGACAAATAGAGCCACTTAGGTCTATCTCATCCAGTTCAGCGTTAGTCAGGAAGCCATCTGTCGTCACTGAAACAACAACCTTGTCATCGGGGATGCTATGAAGCATTTCCCCCAACAAGGCTCTAGCTAAGCCAGTCGTGTAAGCGGCGAAAAATGGGTTGGTCAAAGTCGATGGTGGTAGTTGCGTGGAGTAACCAGCTTGGATATCGAACGACCTCTTAGGGCGTAACGATTGAGCTAGCTTTCCATAGCAACTATTCAACATTTCCTTAGTCAATTTCTCGTCAAAGCTATTTTTAACGAATGACTTACGGCGTTCTCTACCCCATTTCATAAACGGTTCAAAAATGCGAACGTCATTCTTCCAAGGCACGACAAACGCTTGCTTGATGGTGATTTCAGCACCTTGGTTATACGCCACTTCAAGTTCATGACCAGTGCAGTGCGTTTCACCTGATAGCGGGAAGATCAACCCATACTCAGATCGAACGGCTAAGCTTGGGAAGCGAGTATGTTCAGGGAACTTAAACTCAACCCAAGCCAAAGCACATTTGTCTCCAAACAGCTCTTTCAGATCTCGAGTCATGTACATCTGATCGTAATCTAACTCGCGCAGACCTAGCGTAATCGCCGAATAACATGATGGAACATCATAATCTCGCCAAGTATCAATAGGAGTAGGACCAGCGATAAATGACTCGTTGCGACCACCGTGATAACACTGGGTAGCAAAGTTTTCCAACGTCATACGAGCTGTTACAGGCACATCACGAGTTATCGTTAGGGGCTTGGTTCGGTCAGACGGCCACACTTCTTTAGTCACCTTCTCAAAACCGAACAAACCACGATAACCGCGCTTATCATCCAAGCTATTCACAAAGGCTTTAACGGCAATACCACCGATGGTGAACGGAACCGAATTTAGACCGAGTGTATTTTGACAGAAGGAAGAAACACGCTCGAAATGACGAGCACTGATAATTGAATCAGTAATTGCATACTCAGCGAATTTCTCCGGTTGTGCTTCCAGAAACTCATCCATTCGAGAGATAGAGTACGGCTCTGGAATTTCTACCTTTGGAATCTTCAATAGCTCTCCGACAGAGGCTAGTGACGATCCATTGGGCGAAAGCAGCATGGTGTCGTAGAACGTGATATACAAGGTGTGTCGGTTGCGGGATTTGTCGTGAACATTGAGAGGCTCTTTATCGATACGTCGAGACATGACTTTATCAAGTTCCAGTCCGTATACGTCATCAAGACTCGCCACCGTCTTACGTAAACCTTTGACATGTGTCTTGAGTTGGTCAAAAGCTTGGCTGAAGTTAAACAAATCAGCCGATAGCCAATGAGCACACAAAATGATGTCAGTCGGCCACTTATCAAGTACTTCATCTTCCATCGCTTTTTCGATAGCCTGAACCAAGCATTTGTCCAGTGCCAGCCGTCCCGATTTTTTGGTCGATTCAGGAAACAAGATAATGGTTGATAACTTGCCCTTGAATAGAACAACAAATTGGTAACTCAAGATACGGTTGTAGGTTCCGCATTCAGACTCTACATACTCAGTATCCATCGCTATCACGGGGCGTTCAAAGAACGGTGTTACCTCTCGTCGCTTTCGCTTAGTTTGCTTCTTCTTTTTGGGCTTACGACCCACCAGTGGTTTAACTTTGCGCTTTACGCCATCAAAAGAAGTGGGCTCACTAGGTTGAGCTTCACCCCAAGCACTTACCGCTTCGTCCTCAGTCCAACCGGATGTTGCTAGGTTGTCCATGCTTAAGTCAGAAGACTGCTCTAACCAATCATATGTTTCGTTCATATAACTACTCTCCAGAAACGCAAAAAGACGCTCTAAGGCGTCTTTTTGCAAGGTTTACAATGATGATTATTTAAAGTCTGACCAAGCAATCTTAGGCAGGTCATTACCCTCACTGTACGTCAGTAAGGCTTCTGTAATCGCGTCACGCAAACCTTCGAGGTCACTGAATTCTTCAGGCGTAAACATAGCAAGCAAATTGTCGCTGTTTACCACCGTCATCAACAATGCACCCGACTTTGGAGAGATGAAAGCACCGCCGACCGTATCCGCATGGATCCAGCCACCGCTTTCTAGCATGAAACATTTATTCTTCTCAGGTTTCATCTTCTTCGATACCTGTTTAAAGAGTGCGTCAGCCTCTTCACCAGTTTCAGCAACGATTAGATTGCCTTTTGCACCCAGAATAAGCAGTAGATCTTCAGACGGAAGAACAGTTTTACCACCAAACACATTTGCTACACCAGAGTTAGTACGCACAAAAATAGAGTTACTCATTTTGATACCTCAAATCATTTAATTGTTAAAGAGCAGCGAAGAAGCTCGCTGCCCCCTCGAAAACAACTAAGCGAGAGAATCGCTGCGTTGCTGAGGTTCATATTAGGGATGAAAGAAAGCACTCAACGAAGAAGGGAATCGAGTCGATAAGCCACAAAACAATTAACTTGTTGCTCAAAGTCCAGCGAAGATTTAGCGCAGAACCTAAGTCACGAAAGGCGCTAGAAGAAATATCAATCGTCAAGGCTGTGATAGTAAAAAGATCAAGGTTAGGTACACTTTTGTTTGATTTTTATAGGCAGATACTAAAAAGCCCAAAGACGTCCTAACGGACGCCTTTGGGCTTTTATCTGTATTAAGAGATATTACTGTGTTAATGCATTGTCATCTCTTTTTCCCAACGCTCAACCTCACTACGCAAGAAGCGCACACTGCGACCTATGCGCATCACTGGCGGTAAGCTTTTAGGGTTGCGAGTTACATTGGTTCGCACGGTTGCAGGGTTTAAGCCGTACATTTCCGCAAATTCTTCAATAGTTAGTACTCTGGACATGTCGAACTCCTTAATCGATTTGTAAGTTAGGTAGCATAGCGTCAACGGTCTGCTGAGAGGCTTGCGCTAAATGGGTATTTTGATAATAGGCGTAACGCTCGGTCACATTCACATTGGAGTGACCAAGACTTTGCTGCGCGAGACGAATATCGTTCGTCGCAAGCAACATTTGGGTTGCGTAAGTGCGGCGAAGATCGTGGATAGTAAAAGGTGCGTCCAGACAGCCTTCTTGCTTCATGGCTTGCTGAATGCGCTCCATACAAGCGCGTGGGTAGGCAATATGCTCGCCTTGGTTCTTTAACGAGGGGAACACCCAATCGTTGAACGACACTTTGAGACATTTACGGATCAGGCGTTTTGCAGGCTCGGGGAAATAAATGCGCTGCGATTTACCAGATTTCGTCATCGGCAGGAGCGCAGAAGAAAGATCATCGGCAAGCATGGAGCGAGTTAAACTCATCACGTTGCCAATGCGCATACCTGTCAACAAACTCAACATCAGCGCACTCGCATGTAGAAAGTTCGGCTCAGCACAAGCATGACGACAAAAGCTTTCCGCTTCTTTCGAGGACAACACTCGGTCTTTCGCATTGTTCTCCACCCGTTTTTTAACGCCCTTTACTGGACTTTTATCAATAATCTCGTGCTCAACCGCCATCGAAAAAAGTTTCGACAAGAAGGCGTGATAACGGTTAATGGACGCATGACTTAAGTCAGTAAGTGAATTGAGAAAACGCTCAACATCACGGCGAGTCACGTCCGTAACACGCTCTTTACCAAACGCAGCCATTACGCGCTTAGAACGGGATAAAAAGGTCTTAGAATCGCGGTGATGATTACGACTATATGGAAGTACAACGTCATCAAAGAACTGCTGAACCGTCAAACGCGATCCCTTCTGGTATGCCCCAGACTGAACATCAGCGATAAATTGGTAAGCCAACTGATTGAATTCAGCAAACTTCATTTCGGGATAAGTGCCAAACGACTCGTAGTAACGCTTTCCCTTCCAGCCAAGGCGAACTATCCAGCGCATACTCGTCGCGGTCACAAGTACGCGTAGTCGCGGGTTTTTCTTCCAAGGATACTCAACACCTTGCTCGCCCTTAGCAGGACGAGGCAAGGCGTTAAGTACCTTCTGGTTCATTTCTATCGGTGTAGTGCTCACAATATCTCACTCCGTATAAGTAAATCGTGAGCACTAAGTTATTGTTTCTACTATTTTGAAGGTTTTGGATGAGGTAGCGCATCCAATAACCCACAACGCCATCATTGAAGTAAAAACCTAGGAGACATAAGGGGATAAGAAAGAGTAAAGTACTCGACAAGGAACATATTTGTTTGATTTGACATGCCAAGAAAAAAGACTCACTACCTCGATAAGATCGTCAATCTACATATTCATCGCGATGGCCTAAAAACACCTCATCAAAAACATGAGCTGATTGAGACACTCACCCACCTACTCGGTGTAAGTGTCGATAAGGTCACCAACCAACTCACTCTGGCTTGCGCCGAGGCTGGTATCGCTGCAAGTTTTACAAACAAGTCAGCACATTCTTTGTTCGTAAAGAAGTACTCCGTAAAACCGGCTATCGATAAACTCGATAATACAATCGATATCCACATCGCTATCGACAAAAACAACATTGTCGAGGATTATCCGTACCGCCCACTCGCCGTAAAACCGTTCAAGAAAAGCGAGGATGAAACACGTAATACACAAGCTGAAATGCACGAAAAAATTAACGATAATCGTGCCAAAGCATACACGCATGTTCCGGTAACGTTTTCTATCAAAAGTACCCAGTTCCCACTGTGGTACGAGATGAACCAAGCATTTATCGCCAAAGTCAATGAGCTAGCCAATGACGATACGAAGTACGAAGATGAGTGCTTAGAGGTCATCTTGCAAGTACTTCAAAGTTACTCGCCAGCGAATGAAAAGCACCTCATTGAGCCAACCAAACGATGGTTCCGTAAGAACATAAGCAAAGATTCCGTACTGCCCAAGACAAAGAACAAACCTTTTCATGCAGCGTTGTTCACCACGATAGCCACAGGGAAGCTTGAAGAAGATCCGATAGAAATGACCTTGCTGTTCAAGCCCTACGACCACATCGGCTATATCCCTTGCAAATTACACCTACGGGACAACCCATTCTTCGAAAGTGACAAGCTTAAGCACGACGAATATAAGTACACCCTTGGTATACAGAAAGAAGGCAAGGTTTGTACGCTCTACATAGACTTCAAAGACAAAGACGGTGACAGTTGTCGTTATGCCTTAAAGCTCAAGCAAGAGATTAGACAAGTCAATACGCCGTTCGGAAATGCGCCAGTGTTCAAGCCTGACTATGTATGGAATGAAAAGCTACCGGACAAGGAATACTTGATAATGAAAGATGCCCCCCTATCGAGCACACAAGTAAACATCGTATCCAAAACAGGGGGGACTGATACGCGCAACATTGAGCTTACTTGGTATCAGTTTCATGAGCGGCTATCGGTGTTCGACCTAAAGCAGCGTAAAGACCTCATACTTGCAGAAGTAAATAGCGACAGTGATATACCGATAATCGAAGTAACGGATGGTAGTGCGAATTTGGAATGTTATTAATTCCCCAACGGGCTAAATGAACACAGAGGGAAAAGCCCGACGAGATAAAGGGAAACCACTTCCCATCAGTTACGACAAAGAAAAAAGTAGAGGCAGTTTCGCCTCTACTTTTTCACTAGATAACATCTAGCTCATCCAACGCCCCTCCGATTAATGCACCTGCGACAAACCCGATCGCTCCACCAATCACGACCCCTTGGGGACCATAACGGGTACCGAGTGTGGCACCGTACTTCGCGAATCGAACACCTGTTGACGAGCTAGGCTTAAACCAGCGCTGTTGTGGGTTAGAATGAAAATGTGTTTTTGTCATAATGTTTTTCCTTTTCTCACAGGTACGAAAAAGGGCGACACCATTGCTGATATCGCCCTTAGATATATTCAAATTATCAAGATAACTTAATCATCGTCATCATCAGCCATGAAGTCGCCGCCGAGCCAACCATCGTCACCCGGTTCCATGTCGAAGTCCTGACTGAAGCCAGAATCTTCTGTACCATCATCATAGTCACCTTGGTCTTCTGTCCAACCACCCATAACGAATACTCCTTCTTAACTGTAATCCATTGCGCCACACGTATCGCATGACCCACCCTTGGTGACCCAACCGGGACAACCTAAAGAGCGGCATGAATAACCTGATGCCATAAGTGGCTTAATGAATGTCACTTTCATTACTTGCTTCCTTTAATTGACGTTGTAGTAAATCTACGTTGTGTAGTATCCCACTGCGCTCGGACAGGATATGTCCAAGACCGCAGAATGAGTGTGAAAATAGTCATCGTCATTGCCCTGCCTTATCCAATGAAAGCTATGCCAAATCTAAGTGCGTGACGGTTAGAAACATTTAAAAATGTTTTGTCCTCAACCTGTCCAAGGGAAACCGTACGCTAGTAGCATGAGCGATAAGAGTGAAAAGCTAGCTTTAAGGCTAGGTGACATATTGACGAGATTGTTTATGGGAGAGGTGCTCTCCCCTGAGCAGTTGGTCGCGGATTATCAGGTAAGCGAGAAAACCCTGAGACGCGATTTCAATGAAAGGCTAGTCAACGCTCCGATTATCCGCACCAATGAGGGTTATCGGTTAGATCCAGTAACTCGAAATAATGGTAATGCGAATACCAACAAGGTACTTCACGATACGGGGTTGTCCGCGCTACTACCTAATCACTACAAGTTCAACGGTCACACTCCCGTTCTGTTTAAGAACCCACGCTCCGAACCCATGGAGAAGTTCGATGCGCTGTTTAGACAACTGACCGAAGTGATTACCACTCACTCTGTTATCGACCTTACCTACAATGGAAAAACGTTTGAATCTGTCCATCCCTATCGTTTGGTAAATGACCGTGGTATCTGGTTCCTCGCTGCGACCTACTGTGACCAGCTACATTCGTACCGATTACCGAATATTTCACGGATTCACCGCCGGGAAGATAAATACAAACCGAATCAAAAGATCCACGAGGAGATACATAAACAGGGGATGGAGTGGCTAACTCCGGATGATGCTGAGGTGCTTGTACAGGTTGATAGGGAAGTGGCTCCACGCTTTCTTGAAGATACACTTCTTCCCCACCAGCAGCTATTGAAAGAACTGAGTGACGGTAGTTTGTTGGTTAGCAGTCGAGTATCAAGATTGAGCGATATCTTGCCCTTGTTGAAGTCTTGGATACCTCAAGTCGAGGTTCTCTCCCCAGTCAGCCTTAAGCTTGAACTTATACGCGACCTCCACGCCACATTGGATCGTTACAAGTAGGTGCCGCGTTAATAAATAACGCCCTAGCGTTCTCTCTAGAAGCTCAGCTCCAAGACAACAAAGAACCACGACATAATGTTATTTCACTGCGCTGCTACAGACCGTCCTAACCATCAACTTGCCACTATGTACCGATTTTGAGCTTACCTATGCGAGGTAAGCTAAAGAGACGAGTTAGCTAAGCCTCAAACCGATACCACGCAAGGGAAAACTCAAAATGATGCTGTTTTTCAGCATTAATTAGAAAACACTAAAATAGTTCCGAAGGAAGCTGCAATTAAATAGGGGTATAACCATGATGTCTGATGCACGAACTCTGCTCCAAATCACTCAGTCCAGTCCGTATTTTTACCTAGTTGATATCGCTAACTTGTTAAGCTTCACCACCGTTGGCTATCTACTAGGTATGATAACTGGATAAACAGAGCCATGAATTGAACTTGTCACTATAGATCCCAGTGACAAGTTCCTTTTTAACTCAACGGATTTGAGGCTAATGTGTGGAAATCGTGGATTAACGCTTACAGCGCATAGTAACGTTGAAAATACCCAAGTTTTCGCGCCGACCTGTAAACATAAGATTAAGGGGCGCCTCTCGTCGCATAATAAGGGCTAGCCTTCATCCCTAGTTGCAGAGATAGCATCAGACAAATCATTCTCTCGGTATTTTCTATAGGCTTCCCGTCCCTTACTGCTCCCATTGCTTCGACATAGCAATGGGAGCTTTTAATAACAAAACACCAGTGTAAACCAACCAAACTCGTTAAAATTAACGCTCCCTTCCTTGGTGTTTCCACCGTTCATTGCAATCCAGCAACTTCATCCCCTCTGAATCCCGAAGGCAACGGATTGGGTAAACGTTGCTAAAACTTGCCCCAATGAAAAAGGCTTCCCATCACACCATGATTAACATGGAGCAATGGGAAGCCTTAGTTTCACTAGGAAGTGAGTCGACTATTTTATGGTACATACATGGTGCTTTCTACTTGGTTTGTTGCTGATGGACTAATCCACCGTGACTTTTATCTCATCGAACACGCCCATTTCGACGTAGCTGAGAAAGTTGGACTCCCACATCGAGTAGAACTCCATTACCTCACTACTTGTTATCGGCAGTTCTGGAACATAGGAAAAACTCGCTGTTCCAGATGAGAAGTTAAAATCCACCTCTTTAACCAGTTCGGGATAAGGACCACCGCAATACGCAAAGTCAGTGATGTAATCAAATATCCACTGGTCGTAGAGGCGGACAAGCCTGATTTCAACAGGGTGCCAACCGCCGTTTTCCGAACTGTAGGATGAATCTCGGAAGTTAAACACTACCGATTGGATCATGGGTGTCCATTTGCCTGATTCGCTGATAACTCGGTTTAAAGCATCTTGAAGACTAGTTGATATCGGTAACAAAAGGCGCTCAGTATCAAAGACTAATTTCATAATAAAATCTCGTTTAAATTGTCAGGGAAGCACTCTTAGGCAGTGCTCAGTATGAAAAGCCAGAATTGGCTTAGTGGGTAAGGCTTGATGTGCTTCGGGGATTATTTCGCTTTGGTTTCAGAGTCCACTAGAGACAGAATTTCTTCTCGAATCGTTACGTAGTCTGGCGCTAGAACGTGAAGAAACACTGATTTCTCCGACTGGATGATAAGACCAAGCCCCCTACAACAAGCTGCCATAAAACCCGCGTTGTTCGCTGACTGTCCAGAAAACACACACTTCATCACAGAGCTCTTGAACGGCTTATCGCCCTGCACGTCTAGAACAGCGGTGATATCTTTAAGTGGGATCCATTCCTTGCTGTGTAGACCTCCACCTTCATTGCCCGACATGCGGATATAGAGCTCGGTTTTCTCGTCATGTAGGGCGATTTCATAGAACACATGGTTCTCCGTTTTCGGTGATAGCTTTTTAGCTTTGCCTTCGCGCACGATATGAGTGAAATGGTCAACTGGTTGATCGTCAGTGACCGTGACTTGTTCATTGCCTTCTACGATTTCAGGTTGAACCGTTTCTTGTTGTTGGTTTGATTTACGTGCCATAAGACACCTCCATTAATTTGGAATTGTTAAGGTTTAATTGGGTTTTAAGATTCAGCTTGGTCAGCTAACTTGGCGACAGGGAACGTTGGACTGTTCATAGGAGCACAGCAGTACACGCCACCGCCTTCCATGGTCACTATGGCAACAGCTAGAAGCCAAGGACAATCATTGTCGTTTAACAACAGCACCCATTCTGGGTAATTAGTAACAAAGCGAAGGAAGTGTTGGTCTTCCTCAGATTCTTCACTCAAGGTTTCGTCGGTATCCCCTTCCTCAATCAAGTACAGGGTCGTACCGACTTCATCCCAGAACGTTTTCGTACTTTCTTCATCACCGAATGGCTCTATCAGGTGTTCGAGCAGTTTTGCTTTCACACCATCCGGCATTGGCAGTGAATGAATGTCTTCAAACTTGTTTACTGTTTTCATTTCTAATCTCCGTTTAATAATGAAAAAGCCCCTGTTTAGCGATGAGCTAAACAGGGGCTTTTCTAATGTCATTTCTAAATTAACTGGTTAAACCTAACTTCTTCATTCCCAACGTATCTCTGGCTTCGCAGTCACCATATCCGATAAACGAGAGCCAATCTCCCTCCGACGCCCTACAGTCAATTTTGAGTAACGCCTTGTTGATGACAGGTCAGCGTGATTGAGCTGCTTGGCTATGTCGTGTAACGAGACTCCTTGTGACGCCAAAAGCGACCCAACAGTATGACGAGCACTGTGTAGGGTTAGATTCGCTTTATCACCGGGTATGTCGGGCAGCCCCATCGTGGCTTTAATAGCCTTGAAAGCATGTCTAGGTTGCCCTACTGGTTTACCCTTTTTGCGTCCAGGAAAGAGATACGGATTATTCGCCACATGAGGCACCGACCTCAAAATATCAAGCATGTAGTCACTTAGGAATAAAACGTGACTACTACCGTTTTTCGTATGTGGAATAGTGAGTGTTTTCTCCTCCCAATTCACATCGGATTTCAAGCGCAAACGCAGTTCCTTATCCCTCGCACCAGTCAAAAACAGCAAGGCTAGGTACGCGCCAATACTTTTATCTTCATGGCTCAGAGCGTGACCGATGAACTCCTTTAGCTGTGATTCAGACAAGTAACCAGTGCGCACGTTATCTTCTTTCAACAAGCTCACCTTGTCAGCAATGAGTGGCGCGTCCATCAACTTATATGCCTGACGATTGATCGTTTTGAGCAGAGCTAGAACACGGTTTATCGAAGCAGGAGCATACGGTTTACCCTTAATCGTAACGGCGTTTTGCATCTCCATTTGGACTTTGATGATATCTGCGGCGGTTAGGTCATGAATAGAAATATGGTGTATCGATTTTGCTAAACGAAATCGCGCTGCGTCGTCCTTCCAACTGCGTTTCTGTTTAGCCAGCGGCAGGTACACTTCATCAAAGAACCGTTCCAGAGTCATCGTCTTCTCGGTAGTCTGATTGTCACGCTCAAGCTTGGGATCAACGCCTTCAATAATTTGCTGGCGATACTCTTTGGCTGTTTTGCGCAATGTGGCGAGGTCAGTTTCAGGGTGCTTACCAAGACCAATAGATGCCTTCTTACCTGTTACCGGACTGGTATAACGCAGCAGGAAGCGTTTCCCACCAGACTTACCCACTAAGCAACGAACGCCAGTAGGCAAACCGCTATCTTTCATAGCGGATAAATTGACTTCGTAATCGGTGGATTTAGCGCTAGCCGGATTGGGTTTAAGGTTGTTGAGGAAAGTGCTGGTGAGTCGTTGTGATTTGCTCATTCAAACCTCCATTAACTAGATATTCAATTAGTTAATATGAGTTTGAAGGATGAATTATTACGGTTGAAAGTAGATACTGAAAAGCACCACCTTCAACCATTTAAAACTCAAGCCAGATGAATGATTAAGAGGAGATTATCTGAGGTAAGATCCCAACTCCAAGTTGTTCTTTTGTCGACGGTGATAACTCGTTGATTCTGTCGTATATCCAGTCAACCAGTTTTTCTCCATCCATCACGGAAACATTTTCACGTTTAGCAAGCTCTAACGTATCGTCTGAAACCGTTGCAGTCGTAATAAGCCATTTATCAACGTGCTCATCTTCTTCAATCTCAGCTAGTTGTCGGATCCCCCACCCACTAGTTTCACCTCTGTGGTGTTTAACTTGAATAAACACTCTATTACTTGAAACGGGATCAGTTCGACTTGCCTCAATGTCGACATCAGAAATATCTGAGGTCTTATTTTTCGCAGCTATATGAGCAGAGTATCCTTCCAACTCCATGAGCTCTTTAACCAACCTTTCTAAGCCATAACCTCCACTTGCCAAAGTAGTCGAGCCATTTCTTAATCTAGAAAGTAGAGTCTCTTTAAAGTCAGCAACTTGTTTATCCTTCTTCTGTTGAAAAATACTGTCAAAACAGACTTGGTTGTTGTCTTTTAACTGAGTGACGTACCCCTCTATTTCATCTGCAAATTCATTCAATGAAGCAATCGTCATTCTGATTTTTAATCGACTTTCCAATCGCTGTGATAACTTCGCTCGAGGAATTTTAATCGGCTCACCATGTTCATTTTTAAAGTAATCGACATTAATACGATTAGCTCCATAGCCGCCATTTTCATCATAAGACTTTCCGCCTCGAACAATTCCAATAACAATAGCTCTATGTACAGGAACTACGACTATATCTCCGGGCTTAGCATGGAAAAATCGAGAGATTTGATTTCTCTGTCGACCAATATTGATCTGCTCATCTTCAACATATTTCATTAAATCTTCAAAGTCAGAGAAAGACGACATCTCAATACAGTCCCACCCGTACCCAGCTAAATTTTTAGAAATTAATTCACTTGGGCTTCGAACCAAAATTATCTTACTCACACTTTCTCCTTAAAGCTCATGCAAACCCACACACTGAATTTCACCACCCGAACCACTAACATATTAATAATAACCAGTACAACAGCGGCCTACGGCAAGCTGTTGTACTGGTTATTATATATTTAATATCAAGATCCTATCCAAACCCTAGCTCTCAGTTCATTTCGCAACATTCGCACAATCACCAAATCACAGACACCCGAAGCAAGCCGAGTCCCTATCTCTCGCATAGAAACTCAACCACAAGCATATAGTTCAGAGCACACCGAGAGTCGAGACACTAATCCAGTACAATTACCGCCAGAAGCTACTCTAGTAGTCACCGAACGAGCTTAGAACGGCGATATTCACACACTGATGGTTAGTAGTAACAGTGCGGAATCCTGTCGATTAAAGCCATTTGGCAATGCTGAGTAGTCAAATTAAAAAGCGATTACTCAACAAAGATCACAGAATGAAATAAGCCTCATATATTACCCTTCGCCATTGGCTATCTAAATCATTGAAATAAAAAATCAAAATGAAAAATATAAATAAAATCCTTCTTGTAACATCGGTTTCTATTGGTCTCGCAGCTTGCGGCGGTGGTGGAGGTTCTTCGAGTGGTTCATCACCTAGCTCAAAAACCCTAAAAGGTACAGCTATCGACGGGTACTTAACTGGTGCAACAGTATTTTTAGACGTCAACTATAATGGCAAATTAAACGCTGGTGAGCCTAGCGTCGTTACGGGTGAAGATGGTTCATGGGAACTACTGACAACAGGATCTTATGCAGAATGCTCTGAATACGTACCGTTAGTTGTCGATGTTCCTGTAGGCGCTATCGACTCTGACTACGGTGAAGTCACAGAGGCTTACCAAATGACTTACCCACCAGCATTTGCGATAGCATCCGATCAGGAAATCAAGAACACTACTCCTCTAACTACTGTTGTTTGGGGAACTATTCAGAAAGAGCTGCATGCTGATGGTGAAAAACTGACGTGTGACAATGTAAAAGCAAGTTTTGATACGCGTGAACGCATCAAAGACCGTTTAGAAGAACAGGAGTTCCGTGTGGCACAACGCTATAACGTAACCGTTGATGAGCTTTATGGTGACTATATCAAAACAGGTGATACCAACCTTCACGCTATAGCTGCTGCACTAGTCCCATCCATGAAAGCCTCATACGCAGATACCGTGGCTATTGAAGCTAATAACCCAAATGCCGTTGCTGCATGGGTGGAGTACTTTAAGAGTGACTGGGATGAACGAACTCATTTCGCTGATGGGTGGTATAAACAAACATATCTAAATTTAGGTGAGGCTGAAGGCTGGTCAACTACAACTGAAGCCGTGACTGACAATCTGAATACAGTATTAAAGACTGTTGAGTACAATTCGGGCTATCGTATTAATTTGGACGATATCACCTACGAATGGACCATTTCGTTTAATGACAATCTAAATGCAAATGACTGCTCTGCGATGGAGTGGATTGAGCAAACAACTGATACCGCATACGGTGTCCTGAATGTGTTTAGCTCAACCGCAAAAGAAGCAAATAACTGTATAAACGAAGACTGGTCAACGCTTAAGGATACTGTAAAACAACAATTGACCACACGTGTACAAACCCCGAATAGTAACGCAGGTTCACAGCACTTCTTTGCCAGCACAACGGAAACGGGCCTTGGTCACCTTGTCATGGTTGACCCAGCGACTATAGATGCAAGCGAGTTCGATGCCGTCAACTTCATTAGTACTGACTTTAATGACACTAATGACTACGGTGCTTACCTTTGGGGGCGTATTCTTGCGGAATACGAACCAACATCAGAATTATCACAACGCACAACCTCTCACAACAATGCAGGTCATTGGTCTCGTACTCTCATATACACAAACGGTACTTACGCTGAACAGTGCTCTTATGACAACGGAGCAACTTGGGTAGCTAAGACAGGTGATAATTGCGAGCAGTAAACGCCTACACTTAATATATGGGGGATTGTCCTGCCCCCCATTTATTCTTATCATTACTACCTGTGCGTGAATATCTTATGTCAATATCCCCAACGCGCTTACTACACACACCGCAAAACCGCCTATCTCAAACCGACTTTTCGACTATCCATCAAAACGATCAGTTGTTCCATAAAGGCAAAGCCAAAACCTCATAGCACCGTAAAGTCACCATGGTCGTACCATGGTTCTTCTCGCTCGAAGCCCTTGCTAATACTGGCTTGCGAGATTACAGAAGTTTGCATTTGTTGGATTTACTAGGATTCCCTTGCGCACAGAATCGTCATGCGATGAACCATATATGGACCATGGGCGAAATTTTAAGGCGGGTAAAGGGAGTTTATTGGAGCGAGAAAAGCTTCGATAACAAGGAAGGGGGAAACGAGCTAAGCTTCTGATTTCTTGAATATTTTCAAAGCTTATAAACGACGAAAGGCCGCTATAAAAGCGACCTTTCTATGTATGGTACCGGTGGGCGGACTTGAACCGCCACTCCCGAAGGAAACGGATTTTGAATCCGTCGTGTATACCAATTTCACCACACCGGCATCTTTGGGCTATTGCCCTTTGATGGTTGGCATTATACGGAAGCTTTTGACCTGCGCAAGCAGAAATACCTTAAATAACTATCGTTTGCTGATAATTTCGCCACAAAGTGTGACAAAGCCGTACTGATAAGAAACGTACGCTCCATTTTCTACTACTCTTCCAGATGAAAATGAGTATACGAAACTCTTTTTAAGTTCTATTCACTGTAATATCAGAAACATAACCATTCCCAATGCTCGACAAAGCCGTATGGAGCATCTCGGCAGCATCTTCCGCTTGCATGAAGTGACTCGTGTCCATCGTGTTGCCGCTTGTCTTCCAGAATTCCGTATCCATACCACCAGGATAAACCGCGATAATTTTCATCGGCTTTCCTTTTAACTCCAAACGAACCGACTCGATTAATCCTTTGACAGCCCATTTCACTGCACAATACGTAGACTCTTGCGCTTTAGGTTGTTGCGCGGATTAGGCTGACTTCATCAGCCTCCTCGACAGAATCAGAGCAAGGGATACAAGACCATGAATGCACCATAATGCTAAAGCAATCTTATTGGGCACTTTCGGATTCAAAATACCGCTGCCTTCAGGCGTGGCTAACTCACTTTTGGACAAAAGTGTTTTAGCTATTTTACTAACTTAGCGATTCATAGATTAGCTCAGGTATGCCAAATGGTCTGATTTTAGGCGATTAAGATTAAAACTTAATCACACTCCAGCGTGTCGCTTGGTTCCTGCCATTTTCTTTCGAGTGATAAAGTGCTGTATCAGCTCTTTCTATGGCATCTTCTAGACTACTGTCATCTAATTGGAACTCAGAGATACCGATACTTACAGTTATGTTTTTAGGGCCTGAAAAAATATATTTTTCTATTAAACTTCGCAATTTTTCGGCAACTAGCATCGAGCTGTCTTCATCTGTGTTGGGAAGCAATAGAACAAACTCCTCACCGCCCCAACGAGCAAAAGAGTCACTAATTCTTATGTTTCTATGGATTAATTTACTAAACTGAACTAGATAATCATCGCCAACAGCATGACCAAACTCGTCATTGATGCTTTTAAAGTAGTCAATATCAATCATCATTACGGTATATATGGAATTATACCTTTTTGCTTTAACGTATTCCTGTGACAATAGTTCAACCATCTTATTTCTATTTAGCACTTGAGTTAGAAAGTCTATGGTTGACATTTTAAGTAGTTTATTTTGATTTCGATAACTTTGAAAAACAATTACAAAAAATGAGATTAACACTATGAATATCATAAAATTAAACAGCAGATAGTTTCTTTTCATAAGCATTAATGTATCGTCTTCTGATATTGAAATTAAATAGGCCACGTGCTCTCTTTTAAAATTTTCAACTGATAAGAAAGATACAATCAGATATTTTCCATTCACATTGAACTCTTTTGAAAAAGTATTACCAGTTTTAATATGAGGATCAAGCTGTTTTTTAAATAGTTCAGTATCACCCTTAAGTTCAGTAAACTTCAGGTTTTTCAGGCTTTTATTTAGCACGTCTTTATCTACATAGTAATCACTGGCTATTTTACTATGTATGTAGTTATTCTTCGTATCATCAAACACTTTGTAATTCACAACATCCTTATTCATCAAGAAGAAAAAATCTTGTTCAGGATATAGATTAAACAATAAATTGACGATACTACCCATTGATAGGGATACTTCTAAAGTGCCTATCTGAATGTCATTATATACTACTGGATAAACGAATCGATAACCGTTATATATTCTACCTTCTTCAAATCCCTGTACAAATCGCTTTTCTTTATTGGATATCCTTACCGATTCTCTTATAGAGAATAAATTATCACCAAATTTTTCAGGTTTATGGACACGTAAAAAACTATCACCATTTTCAAAGTGAAAATGTAACTGTCGAAAGTTAAAATCTGTAAGAGTTTTATACTTTTCTTCCAGCATCGAGTATATTGAATTTCTATTAGATGTTCTTATGCTCTCATCACCAAAATAGGCTTCACTCATCAACCTAAAAATATCTTGGTCATCCTCAATTTCTTTAAATACGTAATTTGAAAAATCTTTATAAACGCCTAAGCTAGACTCAACTTTAGAACGTAGTTCATGAGAAGAACCAAGTAAAATTCGTTCTCTTTGAGTTTGATATTCATTAAATATGAATGTTATTGCCATCACGACTACAAAAACTAGTAACAAGCATGAATAAAGCATCTTTTTTATATTTGATTCTCTTGTTTGAATTGTCATTTTATCCACCAAGCCCACGTCTTCAACAAATCATAATCGCACAAATACTTATACGCTTAAAGGATTGAATTGACTATTTATACCTCACAACCCTTTGTCTACTCACATCAAAATGATGACAAACACACAAAAAGAAATCCTAAAGCGCCAACAAGCCTGTAGACAGAGAATTGTTCACATTATGAGCTAGTCAGAACCAGATCGAATCATTAAAATTATTTGGTCAGACATTGATACCAAAAATTGTTATGAGTAATAAATCTAAATGGGAAAGGGGCAAAACCAGCTTAGCGCAAACATCAACCCCCGAATTTGATACCATCTATCAGACTCTTGAGAGACCGAGCTGAATGACGGTTTTCCGGTGCTGACTTACTAACTAATCAACAATATATTACGACTCGCTATCCTAGACCTTTCTCAAACAACCACCTAGCTCCCTTCCTCTCCCAACTAGAAAAGCCCTCTCGGAAACCTCCTGCTAGCAATTAGGGGGAGCTTCAATCGTATTCTCTCCAAGACAATCAATATCGACTGTAACGGTTAAAGGCAAAGGACACAGAGGAACACATCCTCTAGTAGAGGCTAAGGTTAAAAAAAAACTCGTATAATTTAATACACGAGTTTTAGAAGCTTATGAAATTATAACTACTTACTGTTAATAGCCCCGATGAATAGCATGAACACACCAATAGCACACGCCACTAGTGGAAAGTTGATACAAAAAACCATAAAAAGGAGAACAAAAATAAGTTTAATCATACTGTGCACACTCTTATGAATTAAAGGCCACACATTTCATCAAACTCTTGAAGAATGTCGTATTTGATCATGGCATCAGCCCCTTTTTCTTGTCGATACGCTTTTATTAGGCCATCCACACAATCTTCACCGGTTGAGTACATATCTCTGTCACGACTGATTTTAATAACTCGCTCATAAGAAATCCCTCCCAAGCTAACCAGTTCATCGTAATCAAGTCCATCTAACCTATCCATCAAATCAGACTGTCGTTGAGGATCTAGTCTTATATCTCTACCAAAGTTTTGGCTACTTGAGCGTTGCGCTAGAGTTTGGACCTCTCCTCTAGTTAAGTTAGGTCGAGATTCAACGTAATCCAGAAGTATGATTCGATTAAATGCAACAGCAGCTAATTGTGCTTCATAATCACTATCTCTAGACTCAGCAACCTCCACAACAGAGTCAATCAGTGACTCGACAGAGCTACCATCAAGCTCAGGCTCAAACACATAATTAAA
This sequence comes from Vibrio sp. Y51_MX_L26, assembly GCF_024181935.1. Taxonomy (NCBI): domain Bacteria; kingdom Pseudomonadati; phylum Pseudomonadota; class Gammaproteobacteria; order Vibrionales; family Vibrionaceae; genus Vibrio; species Vibrio sp. Y51_MX_L26. The sequence goes on along the minus strand of NZ_JAMZAS010000012.1, from coordinate 106,086 downwards.
AAATGAGACAGGCCACATTACCCCCTCAGAAAAATGGTCCTTACCAAAACCTTCTGGACCATTAGTTGTAAACATTGAATAGCCTGTAACAACAAAAGCAATAGCCACGTACACACTTAATATATGCTTCATTCAAATACCTATAATTTTTTTTTAAACTTTCTCATATCTTACACATGAAAAATTTAAATTAATATTATATCTATCAAATTACAGGCATATAAATTAAGTCACATATTCACATGTGACATATAAACAGTATGTTTCAAGTAAAAACAGCCTCAGTATCTTGACCCAACGACAGATTGCGCATCTCACCCTGATTCTTAGCTAGACGAGCCTTGTCATTCACCGAGGTAACGGCTTTACCCAAATCACCACCAGAAAACGAGACAAAGCAGCTCATAATGCAATCAAGCAGTAACAAAGACCTGATCCCACTATAGGATCAGGCTTTCTATACCGTACATACAGTCAGACCAAATAGTTCACCACTTACTAACAGGGTAATACCATATTAAAATTCGGCCTCTTGCAGAGTTATTTATATGTTTAGTTGCATACGGTAAAAAACAGCACCGTTTTCAAAGTTCCCATATCTGGTATGGGTTTCTACTTTCATCAATTGCCCCACTCTCCATACCACACATCAAAATCTCAAAAATCATAGTTCTGTCCCTCCCGCTTTCTACACAACCTTTTAACTCACACACCAAACCAAAACGAAGCCACACTCATCAGAGGATGAGCTCTGTGGTATAAAGAAGGTCGCATCACCCGCCAACAATGCACTTGGTTATAAGAGAACAACGATGAACAATGAAAACAAACCTAACCATGTTGAAGCTATAGATAAAGAACTCGACGAATACTTCCAAGCAGAAACCACTGACCAAACCAAAGAATCAACCAGCATTGAACTCGACCAATTCCTCACTCAAGAACAAACCGATGAATACTCAAGTAAAGCTGTCGATGATGAGCTCGACATCTACTTCGAGAATGAACAGCAGTCACCATGGCAAGCACTCAAAGGTGATGATGAAGCGGTTCACATTGGTATAGACAGTGAGTACGTCTATAACGCCGAGGAAAACCGAAACGACATTCTGTCCTATCAGTATTATCTAATCGCAGGTGAACACCACATGAGTGATGTGGTACTTACCCCCGTTGCTGATGTTATAAAGAAGTCCAGAGCCGCTAACAAAAGTCGTGAAGATGAACTGAAAGCGATTAATCGCATAAAGAAACCACGTAAGAAATTTGAAGAGTTCTTGGTTGAAGTACTCCAAACTGCAATGGGGCGCGGATTCATCACAGGATGGCCAAAGAAAATCTACATCTATGCTCACTACCTCAGAGCTGACATGGTGTCATTCGAAGCGTTCTGGGATACCAGTCAGAAAGCGAAACTGGAAGTCGTCAGAAGTACATTAACCTCCACGCGTGGCGCATACGGCATCGACCTCGACGCAGTGGGTAGAACCAAGCAAGCTTCAGAGCCCGTTCACTTTACAGACAAGAATGGAAAGAAACGTGAGAGTCGTGTCCGCTTTGTAGATACTTTACTACTCAGTCCAGGACAAAGCGGACTTGATAACGTCGGTGAACTCATCAAAATTCCTAAAGAAGTGATACCAGAGCCATACAGTAAAAGCCGTATGGATGAGCTTTTGGTCGCAGACGAGCCACTCTTCCTTCGCTATGCCCTACGAGATGCCGAAATAACAGTGAGGTATGGATTCGAGATGCAACAATTTGCCCTCGAAGACATTAAAAAATCACTCAAAGATAAAGTTCCAGAAGAACGGTTAGACAAACTTCAATTTGAACATCTACCATCAACACTGGGTAACTTCTCAGTATCAATCTTCAAAGCACTCACGGGTGATAAAGATGCATTAAACCAAGCACTCGGCATGGAGACCAAAACGATTCAATACTGGAATCAAACAAAAGGTCGTGTCATGCAGAAGAAAGAAACTGTCATCACTGCTGGTCGTCGTATCTTCGAACAATTGGCAATAGACTGCTTCCATGGAGGTAGAAACGAGTGTTACGGGTTTGGTGGTGCAAACTTAGGTGATTACAACGATTTCGATCTTGCTACGGCGTACGTCAATGCCTTAATGGACATTAAACCCGTTTCATTTGAGAGAAGCTTCACTTCAACCAATATCAATGACTATCTCGGTCATAAAATGGGGTTTGCTTACGTTGAGTTTAAATTCCCAGAGCATACTAAGTTTCCATCCCTTCCAGTCAGAACGGACTTATACGGTCTGTACTACCCACTAGAGGGCTACTCTTACTGCACCGCACCTGAAATAGAAGTCGCATATAACATGGGGTGTGATATTGAAATTCAGTTCGGAGTTATCGTTCCATGGATTGAAGATCAAGAGCCACTTTTCAAAGGCTTTACGGAACTCATCAGAGAGCAAAGACAAAAATACACGGATGAAGGCGATAAATTCAGAGAGAAGCTCTGGAAAGAAATAGGCAACACGCTATACGGTAAGTTAGGGCAAGGCCTGAAGGGAAAACGGGGCTTCAACTCATCAGATGGATTAAGTAAAAACATACCTCATTCTCCTGTTACCAATCCATATTTCGCAGCTCATGCGACAGGGTTCGTTAGAGCCGTTCTCTCAGAGCAATTAGCAGGGTTATCGACACAGGATGATAAAGGTAATCACGACGACGTTACCGTTGTAAGTGCCACAACAGATGGGTATCTCGTAGACTGTACTGAAGAACAACTCTACGTTTCAGGAACCATTAGCCAACGGTTCAGTAAGATCTGCAAACAAACGGGTGACGGTAAGATGATTAAGCATAAGCACCATGCTAAACAAATCATCGCAATGAAAACCCGTGGACAAATCACAGGTGAATATGGCGATACCGAACCTGTCATAGCAAAAGCAGGCGTTAAGCCACCAGAATCAGCCTTATCATCGGCAAAGGATGAAAATGCTTATATGGTCGAACTGTTCTTAGACCGTTACCCCGGACAGAAGATCCCAAACAACTCATTGATTTCACCTCGTGACATGTACCTTAAAGACATGGACTTGATAGAAATCCAACGAGAAAAGACGCTCAACTTGGAGTTCGACTTTAAGCGTAAACCCGTTAATCCTCGCATGACTAAAATCCGCCACCCTAAAGGTCACATCGTCGAACATATCTACTTCGATACCGTACCGTGGAAGAACGAGCAAGAGGGACAACAGACTCGCGCATTGTTTGATGGATGGCGACGCGATAACTGTCTTAAAATAATGGAAGATTGGGAGAACTGGATCGACTACAGCAAAACCAAACCACTACTGAAGGGATCATACATCAAGTATGAGGAAGGCGGTTCACAGGGTGCCCTGCTAAAACTCGCGTTAAGAGCTCTATCTAAAGAGAGCTACGGACTCACCAAAACCATTAATGGTAAGAAACTTACTCTCAAACAACTTACTGAACTGTTTAACAATGCAGGATTTAGGATTGCAGATAATGCCATTAGTAATTCACGAGACACAGCCTTCCGTCCTAACGTACTCGCTGCGACCCCAAGACTAATCCCACTATTACGTTGGTTAATTGCAACGTTCCCTGACATGGAGATAGAACACTTTTTCCATAAAGACGAACTGGATGAAGTAAAAATGATGCTGAAGAACTCGTGATAGTTGGTAACGATAGCGGAAAACGTGAAGAGAACCGCTTACACACAAACACATAACTGGTTGATTTTAATAAATTATATCAACATAAATGGATGTTATATCTTGATAGGGGATTAGGTTAACGATTTCGTGATGGGATTACTGACGTAATCAGAGGGGAATTGCGTGACCTAATTACACTATCAAGATTCAATATCCATTTTTAGCACTAAGTTTCTGATAGATAATCAGTTTCTCGATTAAACCCTAGCGATGAGACCGTGATTTTTCGCCAATTAACGTGTTTATTTCCTCCGTTGTCAGTAGTCGACCTTTTCTATACAAGACCTTCGCCCTGCGCTTGAAAATGAATCAATTATGATGAGCGTCACACTTTAGTTTATTATCAAAATTTTTATTCAACCTCCCTCCTGAGTGGCCGTTCGGGTTTTCAGGTAAGTATTCGAAATGGCTTTCACTTTGTACTGCCGGGGGCTATACCCTCGGAATCCCCCGTTTAAACGAGTGCTGGACTGCTTGTAGTGAGCATGACGCGATTCTTACTGGATTTTGCCTGTCTAATTTTTAACCTTTTGATTATGTTGGGTTTTGGTTCTAAATTCGGGGGTATCAATTAAAAATAAGGATGATACCCATGAGTGAACCAATTGATTTATTAAAAGCAACCGAAGAACGACTACAGCTGCTTGCCGAGAATATTGTTGAAGTATTAGGAAATGCGGGTGCTGGTCGTGTTGTTGATAAGGAACAGTGTGAGCAAGCCCAGTACGATATTGGTGCTGCAATGCTTGAAGCTAAACAGCTCTTTCAAGGGAACAAGAATAAGTTCGGTAAATGGCGTGATGAAAATATTATCGGCAACGGTAAACGTACGGTAGATAAGCGCACGCTTACACGTTGGACTAACTTATGTGAATTCGGAACGCTAGATGAATGTCGTAAAGTAGGATTTACCAAAGTTTACAAGTTATCGAGTAAACGCTATGCCCCTTTGCGTGAGCAAATTAAACAATACCTAGAACAACACCCGGATGTTGAATCCGACACTATCAATGAAATGTTCAACGATTTTGCAACTCAATTAAAAACAGAGAAGAAACAGACCACCCCCGTTGTGAATGATGACTTAGTTGACAAGGTATCGGAACTGGAAGCTCGCCTCAAAGAGCTAGAGCAGGAAAATGCCAACCTACGTCAACAGTTAGAAGGTCAACCCACTCTTGAAGCTGCGTAACTTGTTACCGAAACGACATTATGACGTTTCGGTTTTGCTATCGACTATTAAGGAACACCCATGGCAACCGAAGTAAAAAAGAACACGGTGAATTTATTCAGTGTCAAGTTACAGGTGTCAACGAGTATCTTGGCATCAATCAATATCACTGATAGCAATATCAGTGTCAGAGCAGCGAGCGGTAAACAGCTAGCTCATTTGACTCTTAAAGATGAAGAAAGTGAGCAAAATCTCGATACGCTATTTGCTGACCTTGAGAAGCTTTGTATCCGAGACGCGAATTACTGGATAACTCTCCCAACAGGTAGTTGGGTGCGGAAAAACGCCATTCTAGGATATGAATGTCACCTTAGTGACAAATATCAAGGACTTATCCTGAGAACTCAAGGTAACCGGATTCTTTCATTTATTCCCTGTGATGATCTAGATACACAGTTAATGATCAAACAGGAAATTCAGAAGGCTACAGCAGCCTCATCACCGTCCCGTCGTTACAAACCGACTTGGGATTTTTATCAAACCGCAGTTTAACTGCATCTTTCACTTAACTATTGGAGTATCCATCATGAACATGTCTATCTATGATTTAATCGTTAATGCTTTCACCGCTGAAGCAAATCGCACTAACCAGAACCGCCGAACTCGTCTTCGTGAGGTTCGTAAAGTTGGTCAGAATATCGAGTCGAAAGGTGGCAAGATCCAACACTGGGATCAAATCCTTGATGAGCTTGAAACCGCTCTGGTGCACGACTATGACACTAAACGCGATTCTTTCGGTTACAAGGAGACAGCGAAGCGCTTGAAGCAGGTGATTAGCGAAGTCACTGGTCACTAACGTGTTACACGTTACTCTCACTACTTAATAGTTTTTAATAGTACGTTTTTATCAAATAAATTGCCCAGACCTTAGCGATTATTTCATGCAAGAATTTCCATATCCTATCTGAAAGGTGTTTGTTGACAGGCGTTAGCAAGCACCTTTCGACCTTCTGCTTTCCATTCTTGAAACGACATAATGTCGGCACGAAACTACCAATAAAAAAAGAAGCAGAGTATCCCCTACTTCTTCCTTCACTAGATAACGTCTAGCTCATCCAATGCCCCTCCGATTAATGCACCTGCGACAAACCCGAGCGCCCCGCCAATCACGACCCCTTGGGGACCATAGCGGGTACCGAGTGTGGCACCGTACTTCGCGAATCGAACACCTGTTGACGAGCTAGGCTTAAACCAGCGCTGTTGAGGGTTAGAGTGAAAATGTGTTTTCGTCATAATGTTTTCCTTTTCTATAAATACAGAAAAGGGCGATACCTTTCGATATCGCCCTTGTTGATAAGCCAAATTTAATGATGGGACTTAGTCATCGTCATCATCAGCCATGAAGTCGCCACCAAGCCAACCATCGTCGCCCGGTTCCATGTCGAAGTCCTGACTGAAGCCAGAATCTTCTGTGCCATCATCATAGTCACCTTGGTCTTCTGTCCAACCGCCCATAACGAATACTCCTTCTTAACTGTAATCCATTGCGCCACACGTATCGCATGACCCACCCTTGGTGACCCAACCGGGACAACCTAAAGAGCGGCATGAGTAACCTGATGCCATAAGTGGCTTAATGAATGTCACTTTCATTATAGTTTCCTTTAATTGACATTGTAGTAAATCTACGTTGTGTAGTATCCCACTGAGCTTGGACAGGATGTGTCCAAGACCGCAGAATGAGTGTGAAAATAGTCATCGTCATTGCCCTACCTTATCCAATGAAAGCTATGCCAAATCTCAGTGCGCGACGGTTTGAAACATTTAAAAATGTTTTGCCCTCAACCTGTCCAAGGGAAACCGTACGCTAGTAGCATGAGCGATAAGAGTGAAAAGCTAGCATTAAGGCTAGGTGACATATTGACGAGATTGTTTATGGGAGAGGTGCTCTCCCCTGAGCAGTTGGTAGCGGATTATCAGGTAAGCGAGAAAACCCTGAGACGCGATTTCAATGAAAGGCTAGTCAACGCTCCGATTATCCGCACCAATGAGGGTTATCGGTTAGATCCGGTAACTCGAAATAATGGTAATGCGAATATCAACAAGGTACTCCACGATACGGGTTTGTCTGCGCTATTGCCTAACCACTACAAGTTCAACGGTCACACTCCCGTTCTGTTTAAGAATCCACGCTCCGAATCCATCGGGAAGTTCGATGCGCTGTTTAGACAGTTGACCGAAGTTATTACCACTCACTCTGTTATTGACCTTACCTACAATGGCAAAACGTTTGAATCTGCCCATCCCTATCGCTTGGTGAATGACCGTGGTATCTGGTTCCTCGCTGCGACCTACTGTGACCAGCTACATTCGTACCGACTGCCGAATATTTCACGGATTCACCGCAGGGAAGATAAATACAAACCGAGTCAAAAAGTCCACGAGGAGATATATAAACAAGGGATGGAGTGGCTAACTCCGGATGATGCTGAGGTGCTTGTACAGGTTGATAGGGAAGTAGCTCCACGCTTTCTTGAAGGTATGATTCTTCCCCACCAGCAGCTATTGAAAGAACTGAGCGACGGTAGTTTGTTGGTTAGCAGTCGAGTATCAAGATTGAGCGATATCTTGCCCTTGTTGAAGTCTTGGATACCTCAAGTTGAGGTTCTCTCCCCAGTCAGTCTCAAGCTTGAACTTATACGCGACCTCCACGCCACATTGGATCGTTACAAGTAGGTGCCACGTTTCAGACTACCGAATCCGATCAGCTTACTGAGCAATTAGATCATGATGATCCAAATGCTTTATTTGCTGTACATGAGTATCGTGTCATGACATTGCCGCGTTAATAAATAACGCCCTAGCGTTCTCTCTAAAAGCACAGCTCCAAGACAACAAAGAACCCCGACATAATGCCGTTTCACTACGCCGCGACCTACCGTCCTAATCATGAACTTGCCACTATGTACCGATTTTGAACTTACCTATACTGGATAAGGGAAAGAGGTGATTTAGCGAAACCTCAAACCGATACCACTCAAGGGAAAACTCAAAATGATGCCATTTTTCGTCGTTAATTAGCAAACACTAAAATAACTTCGAAGAAGGTAAAATTTTAATAGGGGTAAAACCATGATGTCTGATGCACGAACTCTGCTCCAAATCACTCAGTCCAGTCCGTATTTTTACCTAGTTGATATCGCTAACTTGTTAAGCTTCACCGCCGTTGGCTATCTACTGGGTATGATGACTGGATAAACAGAGCCATGAATTGAACTTGTCACTATAGATTCCGGTGACAAGTTCCTTTTGTTACACCTAGCCTGTTTTAACTAGCTTCTGAAAATAGGTGAAAAATTTGAGTAAAAGTTCATTTGTGTCAATCCATTCACGAATATCGTTATAAATCTATCAGTTAGACTAGTGTTTTATAAGTGAAGCATGTTTAATCCGCATATCGAAACCAAAACAAAATAGGTACAAAAAACATGTCTATTTCATTCAATAAAACAGAGCATCTACTTAACGACTGTCAAAGTGAGAAAATTGCCAAGTGTGCGGCAGCAGCTTGGGGACATGAAGCAACGATGGGAACTCAAATGTTTTTCGCAGAGTCGGATCACTACTCGATTCAGATGGCAGAAGAGCATTTGGAAAACCCAGAAAGCCAAGAAGTTATCTTCATTGACTTTCTAGCTTACAGCGACCATGAAAAGTCACGCACATCTGCGGTTGTTTACGAGAAAGAAGACCTCGTAATGCTTTGTCATTGGTTTTCATTTGGGGATGATGAGGAAGAGTATTTTGAGCCTGGATACCCTATGACCACTTCCGGATTCTTCAGCTACCTGAACTCTCTACCAAATATAAAGAGACATGTTCACCCATCTGCACTAGATGACAAGTATCAGCTAGGGTTGTCTCTACTGGACGAACTAAGTCAGTAAGTTATACCTAATTCTGTTTGTACTGGGGGGTACATTGGATAAGTTGTCATTTCGTATGGCAACGTTGAAAATACCCTAGTTTTCGCGCCAAACTACGAACATAAGATTAAGGTGCGCTCTTGGCGCTGATATTAAGGGAAGCCTTTATCCCTAGTTGCAGAGATAGCATCAGACAAATCATTCTCTCGGTATTTTATATAGGCTTCCCGCCCCTCACTGCTCCCATTGCTTCGACATAGCAATGGGAGCTTTTAATAACAAAACACCAGTGTAAACCAACCAAAGTCGTTAAAATTAAGACTCCTTTCCTTGGTGTTTCCACCGTCCATTGCAATCCAGCAACTTCATCCCCTCTGAATCCCTAAGGCAACGGATTGGGTAAACGTTGCTAAAACTTGCCCCAATGAAAAAGGCTTCCCATCACACCATGATTAACATGGAGCAATGGGAAGCCTTAGTTTCACTAGGAAGTGAGTCGACTATTTTATGGTACATACATGGTGCTTTCTACTTGGTTTGTTGCCGATGAACTAATCCACAGTGACTTTTATCTCATCGAATACGCCCATTTCCACGTAGCTGAGAAAGTTGGACTCCCACATCGAGTAGAACTCCATTACCTTACTACTTGTTATCGGCAGCTCCGGAACATAGGAGAAACTGGCTGTTCCAGATGAGAAGTTGAAATCCACCTCTTTAACTAGTTCGGGATAAGGACCACCGCAATACGCAAAGTCAGTGATGTAATCAAATATCCACTGGTCGTAGAGGCGGGCAAGCCTGATTTCAATAGGATGAAATCCAGATCTACTCTCTGTATTGTAGGATGAATCTCGGAAGTTGATCACAACCGATTGGATCATGGGTGTCCATTTACCTGATTCGCTGATCGCTCGGTTTAAAGTATCTTGAAGACTAGTTGATATCGGTAACAAAAGGCGCTCAGTATCAAAGACTAATTTCATAATAAAATCTCGTTTAAATTGTCAGGGAAGCACTCTTAGGCAGTGCTCAGTATGAAAAGCCAGAATTGGCTTAGTGGGTAAGGCTTGATGTGGTTTTGGGGTTATTCAGTTTTAGCTTCAGAATCCACTAGAGACAGGATTTCCTCTCGAATCGTTACGTAGTCTGGCGCTAGAACGTGGAGAAACACTGACTTCTCCGACTGGATGATAAGACCAAGCCCCCTGCAACAAGCAGCCATAAAACCCGCGTTGTTCGCTGACTGTCCAGAAAACACACACTTCATCACAGAGCTCTTGAACGGCTTATCACCCTGCACATCTAGTACAGCTGTGATATCTTTAAGCGGGATCCATTCCTTGCTGTGTAGTCCTCCGCCTTCATTACCCGACATGCGGATATAGAGCTCGTTTTCTTCATCATGAATGGCGATTTCATAGAACACATGGTTCTCTGTTTTCGGTGATAGCTTTTTAGCTTTGCCCTCGCGCACGATATTAGTGAAATGGTCTACTGGTTGATCGTCAGTGACCGTGACTTGTTCATTGCCTTCTACAACTTCTGGTAGAACGGCTGCTTGTTTATTGCTTGGTTTACGTGCCATAGGACACCTCCTTTAAGATGGAATAATTCAGGTTTAGTTTGATTTTAAGATTCAGCTTGGTCAGCGAGCTTGGCGACAGGGAACGTTGGACTGTTCATAGGAGCACAGCAGTACACACCAGCGCCTTCCATGGTCACTATGGCGACCGCTAATAGCCAAGGACAGTCAGGAGAGTTAAGAATTAGCACCCACTCGCTAAAGTTACTAAGAAACCTTAGAAAATGCTGGTCTTCCTCAGATTCTTCACTCAAGGTTTCGTTGGTATCCCCTTCCTCAATCAAGTACAAGGTCGTACCGACCTCATCCCAAAACGTTTTTGTGCTTTCTTCATCACCGAATGGTTCTATCAGGTGCTCTAGCAGTTTTGCTTTCACGCCATCAGGCATTGTCAATGATTGAATGTCTTCAAACTTGTTTACTGTTTTCATCGTGAATTTCCTTCTAATAATGAAAAAGCCCCTGTTTAGCTCATCGCTAAACAGGGGCTTTTCTAATGTATTTCTAAATTAACTGGTTAAACGTAACTTCTTCATTCCCAACGTATCTCTGGCTTCGCAGTCACCATATCCGACAAACGAGAGCCAATCTCCCTCCGACGCCCTACAGTCAATTTTGAGTAGCGCCTTGTTGATGAAAGGTCAGCGTGATTCAACTGCTTGGCTATGTCGTGTAACGAGACTCCTTGTGACGCCAAAAGCGACCCAACTGTATGGCGAGCACTGTGCAGGGTTAGATTCGCTTTATCACCGGGTATGTCGGGCAGTCCCATCTTAGCTTTGATAGCCTTGAAAGCATGCCTAGGTTGCCCTACGGGTTTACCCTTTTTGCGTCCAGGAAAGAGATACGGATTATTTGCCACATGAGGCACCGACCTCAAAATATCAAGCATGTAGTCACTTAGGAATAAAACGTGACTAGTACCGTTTTTCGTATGTGGAATAGTGAGTGTTTTCTCCTCCCAATTCACATCGGATTTCAAGCGCAAACGCAGTTCCTTATCCCTCGCGCCAGTCAAAAACAACAAAGCTAGGTACGCGCCAATACTTTTGTCTTCATGGTTCAGAGCGTGACCTATAAACTCCTTTAGCTGTGATTCGGACAAGTACCCAGTTCGCACGTTATCTTCTTTCAACAAGCTCACCTTGTCAGCAATGAGCGGCGCGTCCATCAACTTGTATGCTTGACGATTGATCGTTTTCAATAGAGCCAAAACGCGATTAATCGAAGCAGGAGCATATGGTTTCCCCTTAATCGTAACGGCGTTTTGCATCTCCATTTGGACTTTGATGATATCGGCGGCAGTTAGGTCGTGAATCGATATATGATGTATCGACTTTGCTAAACGAAACCGAGCGACATCATCCTTCCAACTGCGTTTCTGTTTAGCCAGTGGCAGGTACACTTCATCAAAGAACCGTTCCAGAGTCATCTCCTTCTCGGTAGCCTGATTGTCACGCTCAAGCTTGGGATCAATGCCTTCAAGGATCTTCTGGCGGTATTCCTTAGCGATCTTTCTCAAGGTTACAAGATCTGTCTCAGGGTGACGGCCAAGACCAATCGCAGATTTTTTACCCGGAACTTGAGGGCTAATATACCTAAGCAAGAAGCGTTTCCCGCCAGATTTCCCCACTAAGCAACGTACGCCAGTAGGTAAACCAGAGTCTTTCATAGCGGATAAATTGACTTCGTAATCAGCGGATTTTGCAGTTCTAGGGTTGGGTTTAAGGTTGTTGAGGAAAGTGGTGGTGAGTCGCTGTGATTTGCTCATTCAAACCTCCATTAAGATATAGATTCTTAATCTTATTAAATGCTTGAAGGAGGTTTTATTTCAGCTGATTTTTATACAGATATGCACACTGACCGAATATTGATTTGAAGTCTAAGATGTGATTACCTGCGGCAATATCCCGATACCCAGTTGTTCTTTGCTTGAAGGTGACAACTCATCAATTCTATCGTAAATCCAATCAACAAGCTTTGAGCCATCCATTACGGAAACATTCTCTTTCTTGGCAAGCTCCAAAGTCTCATCAGCTACATTTGCTGTAGTAATAAGCCATTTATCAACATGTTCATCTTCTTCGATAGCAGCCAGTTGGCGAATTCCCCAACCACTAGTTTCACCTCTATGGTGCTTAACTTGGATAAACACTCGGTTACTCGATACCGGGTCAGTGCGACTTGCCTCAATGTCGACATCAGAAATATCTGAGGTCTTATTTTTCGCAGCTATATGAGCAGAGTATCCTTCCAACTCCATGAGCTCTTTAACCAACCTTTCTAAGCCATAACCTCCACTTGCCAAAGTAGTCGAGCCATTTCTTAATCTAGAAAGTAGAGTCTCTTTAAAGTCAGCAACTTGTCTATCCTTCTTCTGTTGAAAAATACTGTCAAAACAGACTTGGTTGTTGTCTTTTAACTGTGTGACGTACCCCTCTATTTCATCTGCGAATTCATTCAATGAAGCAATAGTCATTCTGATTTTTAATCGACTTTCCAATCGCTGTGATAACTTCGCGCGAGGAATTTTAATCGGCTCACCATGTTCATTTTTAAAGTAATCGACATTAATACGATTAGCTCCATAGCCGCCATTTTCATCATAAGACTTTCCACCTCGAACAATTCCAATAACAATAGCTCTATGTACAGGAACTACGACTATATCTCCGGGCTTAGCATGGAAAAATCGAGAAATTTGATTTCTCTGTCGACCAATATTGATCTGCTCACCTTCAACATATTTCATTAAATCTTCAAAGTTAGAGAAAGACGACATCTCAATACAGTCCCACCCGTACCCAGCTAAATTTTTAGAAATTAATTCACTTGGGCTTCGAACCAAAATTATCTTACTCACACTTTCTCCTTAAAGCTCATGCAGACCCGCACACCGAATTTCACCACCCGAACCACTAACATATTAATAATAACCAGTACAACAGCGGCCTACGGCAAGCTGTTGTACTGGTTATTATATATTTAATATCAAGATCCTATCCCAACCCTAGCTCTCAGTTCATTTCGCAACATTCGCACAATCACCAAATCACAGACACCAGAAGCAAAGCGAGTCCCTATCTCTCGCATAGAAACTCAACCGCAAGCATATAGTTCAGAGCACACCGAGAGCCGAACACTAATCCCGTAAAATTACCACCAGAAGGTACTCTAGTCGTCACCGAACGAGCTTAGAGCAGCGATATTCATACCCTGATGGTTAGTAGTAGCGATGGAGAATACCGCCATTTATTACACTTTAATGAGGTCGGTAAGTCAGCGTACTAACACCTAACCCATTTTTTCTTGGACTGAGGACTACGCTTGATTTGGTTATTTTTGGAAAGCTCATTGATTGCCTTAGTAAAATCTGACTTTGACAGCCCTAGCTGCTTTTGAAAGCTAGGATCTAAAGCACGAGGAGACTTCAAAGCATGAAGAAGCTTGTCTTCAGGAGATTTTTGGGGTGTCTGTTGTGGCTTAACAATTGGAACAACGGTATTCTCTCTAGTCCTGATGCTTTGAAAAGGTGCGCCTAATTGCTTGCACTGAAACTCAAATGCTGAAATCAAGCTTTCATCGTTACTGTATAGCTCAAAATGAACAGAGCCCAACTGCTTTTTATCTAAAGCAAGTAGCACTCTAGACAGATATGCAATGATATAGAAATCGGCTTGGTTCTGACCTGTCGGATAGTCAGATAAGAACAGGTACAACGACTTTTCACAAACAAGCTTGACTGAATCTGACTTAGAAAAAACAAAGACTTTATCAACAACAGAAGCGTTAATTTTTTCTAGCTCCTTCAGTCCTACATTTTCAGCATCGACGAAAATCATCTTCATAGTTGGTCAAGCTCCATTTGTTCACCACTATAAAGAAGATTACACAGTTGCATATTGATATCAACTTGGAGTTAATTCATCTGTGTGATTGATTGTAGATTTATTACCCCAACGCGCTTACTACACACACCGTAAAATCTCCTATCTCAAACCAACTTTTCGACTATTCATCAAAACTATCAGTTGTTCCATAAAGGCAAAGCTAAAACCTCATAGCACCGTAAAGTCACCATGGTCGTACCATGGTTCTTCTCGCTCGAAGCCCTTGGTAATACTGGCTTGTGAGATGGCAGTTACTTGGTGTTGTTTGGGAAATTAAAAGAGTAAATTTAGAAGGGATGAACCATGTATGCACCATAGTTCGGTATGAAGGTAGTTTATTACAGACATAAAAAAAAAGCCGCTTTAAATAGCGACTTCTTAGTAATGCTTTGGTGATAAAATTTTTATTTTTTGTATAACGACTTGATTTAAAACTTTTTTTGAATCCGTCGTGTATACCAATTTCACCACACCGGCATCTTTGGGCTATTGCCCTTTGATGGTTGGCATTATACGGAAGCTTTTGACCTGCGCAAGCAGAAATACCTTAAATAACTATCGTTTGCTGATAATTTCGCCACAAAGTGTGACAAAGCTGTACTCATAAGAAACGTACGCTCCATTTCCTACTACTGATCCAGGTGAAAATGTGTATACGTAACTCTTTTTAAATTCTATTCACTGTAATATCAGAAACATAACCATTCCCAATGCTCGACAAAGCTGTATGGAGCATCTCAGCAGCATCTTCCGCTTGCATGAAGTGACTCGTGTCCATCGTGTTGCCGCTTGTTTTCCAGAATTCCGTATCCATACCACCAGGATAAACCGCGATAATTTTCATCGGCTTTCCTTTTAACTCCAAACGAACCGACTCGATTAATCCTTTGACAGCCCACTTCACAGCACAATACGTAGACTCTTGCGCTTTTGGTTGTTGAGCGGCTGTGGACATGATCATGACCACTTTTATCGGTTGATCTTTGTAACGCTTTACTAACTCTCTTAACACATGAATCGCAGAATTCAGGTTATTATCAATCAGTTTTTGAATCTCTTCCGGCTCCTGCTCTTCCAGTTCGCCAAAATAACCACTTCCTGCACTATGAATGACCATTTCAGGCGGCTGTTTCATCCCATCAAATAGGTGTTTCACATCTTGATGTAATGAGAGGTTGCAAGCTTGATAGCCGACGTTATGAGAGAGTTGTTTAGCTAATGCGGATAGTTTTTCTGTGTTTCTTCCTATGATATACGTCTCTTTGTCTTCCGCATCATAACGCTTTGCCAACTCTGCCCCTAAACCGCTACTTGCACCTGTAATTACAATCATGGCTACCTCTTATCAATCACATACTTTTAATGCATCTATCAATTAAGGTAACAGAATCTTGGTAATTCACACCTCAAGAACACCATTCTTTGAAGCAAGCGGCTTTCTTACTCTCATGATGCATGAAATTCCAAGTAGAACGAGGAAGATTTAACCTATGCTTAAGCAAGAATAACTTTCTGAATTTTCTATCGACTTTCGAGTAAGAACCTAATAGGAGCATGCGAATGACTGGGTCAAAATGGCAATGGTTACTGAAGCAAATGACGCGCAAATTGTGGGTTCGCACATCACTTTATGCCTTACTTGCTGTCGCCACCGCCCTAATATCCATTGTTTTAAACCAGTTCATTACTCTGCCTCCTGCAATCAACGTCAGTAAGGATTTGCTTAACAACATATTAAATATCCTCGCGACTTCCATGCTTGCGGTGACCACATTCTCGCTCAATATAATGGTCTCAGCGTACAGTGCCGCTAGTGCAGGGGTAACGCCACGGGCCACCAAACTGTTGATGGAAGACAGCACAACGCAAAATGCTTTGGCAACCTTTCTTGGCTCTTTTTTATTTAGCTTGGTAGGCATTATCGCGCTAGGCATTGGTGCCTATCATCAACAAGCACAAATTTATCTGTTCATCGTGACCATCGCCGTAATCGTGATGATCATACTCACTCTGCTACGTTGGATTCAGCACCTTTCCGTACTAGGGAGGGTCAGTGAAACCACGTCATACGTGGAGCAAGCCTTGTTAGATGCGATAAGAAAACGGGGCAAAGAACGTTGGCTAGGTGCTCACCCATGGAGCCATCCAGAACATAAACCCAGAGGAAGCAAGCCTATTTTCAGCCAAGAAATTGGCTACTTACAGCATGTTGATATGCATCATCTCGATAGTATTGCCGAAGCAAACCAATGCACTATCTATCTTGAACGACAACCAGGAAGCTTTGTGTATGTGAGTCAACCATTGGCTTGGGTTTGTGGAGCGTTGCCAGACGAAAACGAAATAACGGCAGCCTTCACGATTCGAACGGAGCGTTCCTATGATCAAGATCCTCGTTTTGGATTAGTCGTCATGGCGGAGATCGCCTCACGAGCGCTCTCCCCCGCCGTGAATGATAACGGTACCGCGATTGATGTTCTTGGGCGTTCTGTACGAGCCCTTTCATTGTGGGGAGAGTTACTCAGCGAACCTCCCACCAAGACTCGATACCCTAGGCTATTTGTGCCCGCATTAAGCTGCCAAGATTTATTTGATGATGTCTTTTTGCCAATCGCGCACGATGGTGCAGCGCAACTCCAAATACAGATTCGCCTACAAAAAGCCTTGCTGGCTCTTTCTAGTATGCACCCCAAGTTGTTTTTATCACCTGCAACCAAGCTATCAGAAAAAGCTTTAGAGCTCTCCTTGAGCCAGCATTATACCGAAGATGAGAAACACCAACTCTCTCATCTGTCTAATCTAGTTACAGACCAAAAAGCTAATGGTTAGGCAAGTAAAATTCAGTTGAAATAGGTTACCGAAAGGCCTTGTACATCATGGTATATATTCATAACACACAGCAGAAAAGTCACTTCGTTTATGCATAATTAAAGACTCTGTGCGTTAGGTCTCTTTTCTCTTGGTGAGGGAATCTATATTCTGACGCACAATTTTTAAGGTAAGTGATGGAATAATGACAACGTCTACAACTCTTCCACCTGCAGGCCTCTTTCGTCGACTTGCAGCGTTGATTTACGACACATTGATTATTATCGCAATTGAAATGATGGCCGCAGGTATTGTTATGGCCGTTGTATTTGCACTAAATGCAGCAGGGCTGTTGAGCTATGGCGAGTACGCAGATGCCGCTGATATGCTCGGAAAGCACCCTGTATTAAGCCCTCTATTTACACTGTATCTTGCGGTTGTATGGATATACTTCTTTGTCTTCTTCTGGACGCGAGCAGGGCAAACACTTGGGATGCGCGCTTGGAAACTTCGAGTTCGCAATGCCAAAGACGGTGCGCCGATTACAGTCACTCAAGCCCTGATTCGCATTGCAACATCTGGCTTTGGTTTGGCAAACCTGACTGTACCGATTGATCCCAAGAAACGTGGGTTCCACGACATTTGGGCAAAAACAGAGGTTGTTGTGTTGCCTAAGGCAAACTAACTTATCCGGGAATACAAAAAAGGAAGGCATAATGCCTTCCTTTTACACTTTATCCGATGATACATGGTTTATTCGGTGATACTTCAGCTACAGCTTTCTTCTCAGCAGCGCAATCGCAATGGCTAAGAACACCAGGCTCGGAGCCAATGCACCAAACACTGGGGATATGCCATATACCAAGCTTAATGGGCCAAAGAACTCACTGGATATATAAAAAGTAAACCCGGCAACCACGCCCGACAATACCCTTGCCCCCATGGTCACACTTCTGAGTGGACCGAAAACAAACGATAGCGCCATCAACATCATCACGGCAATTGAAAGCGGCTGTGTCAACTTACGCCAAAACGCCAATTCATAGCGAGATGCATCTTGCTCAGATGCTTTCAGATAGGTCACGTAATCATACAAACCGCTCAGTGATAACTCTTCAGGCTTTACCGTCACCACAGCTAGCTTATCTGGAGCCAATGACGTATGCCATTCCATCTGTTCGATGTCTTGCTTCGAAATCACGTTTTCATTTTTCATATCCGTGATTTGTACGTCTCGCATCAACCAATTGTTATCTTGTTGATAGTCGACCTCTTCAGCAAAGATAACCTTTTGTAGATTCTTATCATCATCAAAACGCCACATATTTAAAGCATAAAGCTTGTCGTCTTCGACTTTACCTATAAAGATAAAGTCGTTTGCGTCACGAGCCCAAACTCCAGAACGCACAGACACAATACTACCACCCGATATCGCAAACGCACGTAAGTCACGCGCCATCTTTTGTGCTTCTGGAGCGCCCCATTGCCCTAACGTCATAACGATAAGCATAAGTGGCACCGCCGTTTTGAGCACGGATAACCCGATATCCAACTTTGAGAAACCAGCAGCTTGCATCACCACCAGCTCAGAGCTTGACGCCAACATACCCAAACCAATCAAGGCACCGAGTAATGCCGCCATTGGGAAGAACATTTCGATATCACGCGGCACACTGAGCAACACAAAGTACAATGCATGAGTGAGGTCATACACGCCTCGCCCTACTTTACGTAACTGTTCTACGTATTTGATGATGCCCGATAAGCCAACAAACGTCGCTAAAACCAAGGCAGTGGTAGAGATGATGGTTCTACCGATGTAAAGGTCTAAGATTTTGAACACAGCTTACGCGAGCCTCTTCTTACGGAATTTGTCTTTTATTCGTCGAGCAGCAACGCTGTCCATCATATTGGCCATGATTGCGACAATCAGTAACATCGCATTAATTGGCCACATGCCGATTGCCGCCGGAATATCACCATCTTCTAATGCAGATTTGGTTGCACTGATCGCCAGGAAATACGCTAGATAAATAAGAATCGCGGGCCCCATTTTGGCAAATCGTCCCTGACGCGGATTCACCGCCGACAAAGGAATAACCAGCATCGTTAAGAGTGGAATACACACAAATAACGAAATTCGCCATTGCAGCTCTGCTTGTGCTTCTGGGTCTGGGTGTCCAATCAAATCAACCGTTGGGTACGCTTCCCAATCTCGCCCTTTCTTTTTGACCTCACGCTGGCCGATAACGCCTTCGTATTCATCGAATTTTGTGATCATATATTCAACGCGAGTCGGCACACCTTCATAACGCGTGCCTTCTTTCATGGTGATGACCTGACGGCCGTCCGACAGTTCTTTTACTTCACCAGAGGACGAGAACATCACACTCGGCAATACTGAATCTCTCGGGCGCATCTGCGCGACAAAAACGTTGCTCAATGTATTGTCTTTAATGTCATCAATGAACACAACCGATGAACCATCTGGCGTGCCTTGGAATTGCCCTTTCTTTAGCAAGTCAACGCTGTTTTCTGCCGCCACTTGTTCATAAAGTTGCTCTACACGGTCTTGAGACCACGGCGATAACCACAATGCATTAAAAGCCGCCACAGCAGAAGTAATCAGCGCTAAGTACAAGGCTGCTTGTACCAAAAATTTGTTACCAATACCTGTCGCGTTCATCACGACAATTTCGCTCTCTGCATACAGACGACCAAATGTGATCAATATGCCGATATACAGACTTAAAGGCAGCATTAATAGACCCATTGCTGGCATATTCAAACCAACAATCGAGAAAATCAATCCAGCAGGAATATCCCCATCAGAAGCATCAGCAAGAACACTTATGAATTTCTGGCTTACAAACACCAAAAAAAGTACGAAAAAAATCGCAAATTGGCTCTTGAGTGTTTCGCGGATCAAATATCTAACAATAATCACGCTGAAATTACCTATACAAAACTTGTTTTTTTGGTCGAATCACTATAGTTTCCCGTTGAACCATTTATTTTTTTAAAAATTATAAACTAGATGTTAGTCGCTTAATCAGCTCTGCATGTAAGCCTGGAGCTAAAATTCAACAAGTAAGCGATCATTATCTAACATTTAGAGCAATTTGTCTTCAGGATGTAGGAGTACGCATGGAGTTCAGTGTAAAAAGTGGCAGTCCAGAGAAACAACGTAGCGCATGTATCGTTGTTGGTGTGTTTGAACCACGTCGCCTTTCTCCAGTAGCCGAACAACTTGATAAAATCAGTGACGGTTACATCAGTTCACTACTTCGCCGTGGTGATCTAGAGGGTAAACCTGGTCAGATGCTGCTACTGCATCAAGTACCAGGTGTTTTGTCAGAGCGCGTTTTACTTGTCGGTTGCGGCAAAGAGCGTGAACTTGGCGAGCGCCAGTACAAGGAAATCATTCAAAAGACGATCAGCACACTTAACGAGACAGGCTCAATGGAAGCGGTATGTTTCCTAACTGAACTGCATGTTAAGGGTCGCGATACATACTGGAAAGTACGCCAGGCTGTAGAAGCGACTAAAGATGGTCTATACACATTTAATCAATTCAAGAGCGTTAAACCTGAGACTCGCCGCCCACTGCGCAAGCTTGTTTTCAACGTACCAACGCGTCGTGAATTAAACTTGGGTGAAAAAGCAATCACTCATGGTCTCGCTATCGCATCTGGTGTCAAAGCCTCAAAAGACCTTGGCAACATGCCGCCAAACGTAGCTAATCCAGCTTACCTTGCTTCTCAAGCTCGTCGTCTAGCGGACGATTACGAAACCGTAACCACCAAAATCATTGGTGAGCAAGAGATGGAAAAACTGGGTATGACCTCTTACCTAGCAGTAGGCCGTGGTTCTAAAAACGAATCTATGATGTCTATCATCGAGTACAAAGGTAACCCTGACTCAGATGCAAAACCGATTGTGCTAGTAGGTAAAGGTCTAACCTTCGATTCAGGCGGTATCTCTCTAAAACCGGGCGAAGGTATGGATGAGATGAAGTACGACATGTGTGGTGCGGCATCGGTATTCGGTACAATGAAAGCGCTAGCGAAGCTAAACCTACCAATTAACGTTATTGGTGTTCTAGCAGGCTGTGAAAACATGCCAGGCAGCAACGCTTACCGTCCAGGTGATATCCTAACGACAATGTCTGGTCAAACTGTAGAAGTTCTGAACACGGATGCGGAAGGTCGTCTTGTTCTTTGTGACGCACTGACTTACGTAGAGCGTTTCGAACCAGACTGCGTGGTTGACGTTGCAACCCTAACTGGTGCTTGTGTTATCGCACTAGGTCACCACATCAGTGGCGTTATCTCTAACCACAACCCTCTTTCTCATGAGCTAGTTAACGCTTCAGAGCAAGCAAGTGACCGTGCATGGCGTCTACCAATGGCAGATGAGTACCACGAGCAGTTGAAGAGCCCGTTTGCGGATATGGCAAACATTGGTGGCCGTCCTGCTGGTACTATCACTGCAGGTTGCTTCCTGTCTAAGTTTGCTAAAAAGTACAACTGGGCTCACGTCGATATCGCAGGTACTGCGTGGAAATCAGGCGCAGCGAAAGGCTCAACGGGCCGTCCTGTCTCAATGCTTGTCCAATTCCTTTTGAACCGCAGCGGCCAAGAGACAGAAGAGTAATTTCTGAACAAAATCTAAAAGGGCCGCAAGGCCCTTTTTTATTATCCTAATTTTCTAAAATGAAAATGGGATTTAAGATGGTCTTAGGAAGAGACCCAAGGCAAGTGAGAGAATGATGCAAACTGCAACCTTCTACATCATTAACGAAGAGAGCCCGCAAGCAACGGTGGCTGGCTTTGAAGAGTACATTGTGTTTTTGGCGCAGCACTTTGCCCGCCAAGGCGCTAAAGTGTATTTAAACTGCCAAGACAAACCACACGCCGAGCAGCTCGCTGAAGCCTTTTGGCAAGTTGATGCAGACAAGTTCATGGCACATAACCTCGTAGGCGAAGGACCGAAATACGCCACCAATATTGAGATCGGCCATAACGGTGTAAAGCCGTCTTGGAATCGTCAATTGGTAATTAATTTGGCGGAAAATGAGACAACCTTTGCGAACAAGTTTGCTCAAGTGGTAGACTTCGTGCCCTGCGAAGAAAAAGCTAAACAACTCGCAAGAGAAAGATATAAAATTTACCGTCAAGCAGGTTACCAGCTGCAAACGATCGAAATTCAATATCCTTAACGGTCAATCCTTATAGTTAAGGCGATCTTGTTAAGATCCCTCACTTATAAAGATTGACTAAGATTCAACCATCAACGTATCCATTAAAAGAGCGCTATGGAAAAGACATACAACCCAACTTCAATCGAACAAGCTCTGTATCAGACTTGGGAAGAGAAAGGCTACTTTAAGCCACACGGTGACACTACTAAAGAATCATACAGCATCATGATCCCGCCACCGAACGTCACTGGTAGCCTACACATGGGCCACGCGTTCCAAGATACGATCATGGATACGCTTATCCGTTGTGAACGTATGAAGGGTAAAAACACCCTTTGGCAAGTAGGTACTGACCACGCTGGTATCGCAACTCAGATGGTTGTTGAGCGTAAGATCGCTGCAGAAGAAGGCAAAACAAAACACGATTACGGTCGTGAAGCTTTCATCGACAAAATCTGGGAATGGAAAGGCGAATCTGGTGGCACTATCACTAAACAGCTTCGTCGTCTTGGCGCATCAGTAGACTGGGACCGTGAGCGCTTTACGATGGACGATGGTCTATCTAACGCCGTTCAAGAAGTGTTCGTACGTCTATACGAAGACGATCTAATCTACCGCGGTAAGCGTCTAGTTAACTGGGATCCAAAGCTACACACAGCGATTTCAGATCTAGAAGTAGAGAACAAAGACACTAAAGGTCACATGTGGCACTTCCGCTACCCACTAGCAGATGGTGCTAAAACAGCGGATGGCAAAGACTACATCGTTGTTGCAACGACTCGTCCAGAGACCATGCTAGGCGATACGGGTGTTGCAGTTAACCCAGAAGATCCACGTTACAAAGATCTTATCGGTAAAGAAATCATCCTTCCTATTGTTGATCGTCGCATCCCAATCGTGGGCGATGAGCACGCAGATATGGAAAAAGGTACTGGCTGTGTGAAAATCACACCTGCGCACGACTTCAACGACTACGAAGTTGGTAAGCGCCACCAGCTACCAATGATCAACATTCTGACTTTCGACGCGAACATCCGCGACGCAGCAGAAGTATTCAACACTAACGGCGAAGCAAGCGACGCTTACAGCACTGAGCTACCAGCTAAATACCACGGTATGGAGCGTTTTGCCGCGCGTAAAGCTATCGTTGCTGAATTCGACGAGCTAGGTCTACTTGAAGAAGTGAAAGATCACGATCTACAAGTTCCTTACGGCGACCGTGGTGGCGTGGTTATCGAACCAATGCTAACTGACCAATGGTACGTACGTACTGCGCCTCTAGCGAAAACAGCAGTTGAAGCAGTAGAAAACGGCGACATCCAATTCGTTCCTAAGCAATACGAAAACATGTACTTCTCTTGGATGCGTGACGTTCAAGACTGGTGTATCTCTCGTCAGCTATGGTGGGGTCACCGCATCCCAGCTTGGTACGACAACCAAGGTAATGTTTACGTAGGTCGCACTGAAGAAGAAGTTCGCAAGAACAACAACCTAGAGTCAGTAATTGAGCTGCACCAAGACGAAGACGTACTGGATACATGGTTCTCTTCTGCGCTATGGACGTTCGGTACTCAAGGTTGGCCAGAGCAAACTGACGATCTGAAAGTATTCCACCCTTCAGACGTTCTAGTAACTGGTTTCGACATCATCTTCTTCTGGGTTGCCCGCATGATCATGATGACCATGCACTTCGTGAAAGACGAAAATGGCAAACCACAAGTACCATTTAAGACAGTTTACGTTACCGGCCTAATTCGTGACGAAAACGGCGACAAGATGTCGAAGTCGAAAGGTAACGTACTTGACCCAATCGACATGATCGATGGTATCGACCTAGAGTCTCTAGTAGAGAAGCGTTGTGGCAACATGATGCAGCCTCAGCTAGCGAAGAAGATTGAGAAGAACACGCGTAAGACGTTTGAAAACGGTATCGAAGCATACGGTACAGACGCACTGCGTTTCACTCTTGCAGCAATGGCATCAACAGGTCGCGATATCAACTGGGATATGAAGCGTCTTGAAGGTTACCGTAACTTCTGTAACAAACTATGGAACGCAAGCCGTTACGTAATGATGAACACAGAAGAGCAAGATTGTGGTTTTGGTGAAGGTGAGATCGAGTACTCACTAGCAGACAAGTGGATCGAGTCTCAGTTTGAACTCGCAGCGAAAGCGTTCAACAACCATATCGACAACTTCCGTCTAGATATGGCTGCAAACACACTTTACGAATTCATCTGGAACCAATTCTGTGACTGGTACCTAGAGCTAACTAAACCCGTTCTATGGAAAGGTACTGAAGCGCAACAGCGTGGTACTCGCCGTACACTAATCACGGTACTTGAGAAGACGCTACGTCTGGCTCACCCAGTGATTCCTTACATCACAGAAACTATCTGGCAAAGCATCAAGCCACTAGTTGACGGTGTTGAGGGCGAGACAATCATGCTACAAACTCTGCCTCAGTTTGACGAAGCGAACTTCCACCAAGAAGCGCTAGACGACATCGAATGGGTGAAAGCGTTCATCACTAGCATCCGCAACCTACGTGCAGAGTACGACATCAACCCTGGCAAGCCTCTAGACGTTATGCTGAAAGCAGCGAATGAGAAAGACGCCTCTCGTCTAGAAGCAAGCAAACAAGTATTGATGTCTCTAGCGAAGCTAGAAGCAGTACGCGTGCTTGAAGCCGGCGAAGAGACCCCTGCGTGTGCAACGGCACTGGTTGGCAAGTCTGAGCTGATGATCCCAATGGCGGGTTTGATCGACAAAGATGCAGAGCTTGCTCGTCTAGATGGCGAAATCAAGAAGACGCACGGCGAAATCAAGCGTATCGAAGGCAAACTGGGCAACGAAGGCTTTGTAGCGAAAGCACCTGAAGCGGTTGTTGCTAAAGAGCGTGAGAAGCTTGAAGGCTACAAAGAGACACTAGCTAAGCTAGAAGAGCAGAAGACAACGATCGCTGCACTTTAAACCTCAGTGAAAGAGAAGAACTAACACTTCTCACTTTGAATCCAAAGGTTGGCCATCATGGTCAACCTTTTTTGTATATCTTTCACCAAAAACCATCATCAATAGCTTTCCCCTATCGCAACAATACTCATCATCCATTAGTATTAATGAGAATTATTATCGATAATAAACTCATCGAAACAAACACGATTGAGTAATTATCATGAAAAAGACACTAACTTTCGCAGCACTGCATTTTACTATCGCATTTAGTGTCGCTTACGTACTCACAGGCGACATTTTAATTGGTAGTTTAATTGCCATGATTGAGCCTTCAGTGAACACCGTAGCCTTCTACTTTCATGAAAAGGCATGGGCAAAAGTCCCAGCACTTAAAGCTCGTCAGTGGATGACCAAATTAAAAACCGCAAGCTTTGCGACCGTGCACTTCAGCGTCGCTTTTACCGTGGTTTACTTACTAACAGGTGATGCATTTGTCGGCGGCGTAATGGCGATGCTAGAGCCGAGTTTGAATACGGTGGCTTACTACTTCCACGAGAAAGTATGGATGCGTAAATCATCAGCAAAAACTCCAGCACCGCAGTTTTGTTTACATCACCACGCTTAAACATGGAGGCTCACTACGTCTCCTAACGAGCCAAATGACATTTATCATTGACAAAGTTGCGTACCGCAATTAATTTAATTGCGGTGCGCAACTTTATTTTTAGAGGTAAGTGATAATGAACGCTCGTCAACTCCGACACTACTCCCGTCAAGCCGTCCGATTGCTTGGTATGCTCGATAAACAATGCGGCGATGTCGCTCTTACCCCGGTACAAGCGCACGCATTAGGTGAAATCCAATTGCAGCCATTGACCATCAACCAACTGGCGCAGCAGCTTAGTGTCGACAAGTCCAATGCAAGCCGCACCATTACTGGTTTGATTAAATTAGGTTTGGTTGAGAGCATCGAAAACCCGAAAGATAAACGAAGCCAACTCGTAGTGCTCACAATTCAAGGACAGCAGGCGTTAGCGCAACTAGACCAACAGCAAAACAGCTTTTTTGAGCAGTTGCTTACACAACTTGATGACTGTGAGCAAGAACAACTCAAACTTGGTCTAGAGACTTACCTAAAAGGGCTAACAAAAGTGTGTCAGGCAGAGGAATACACCCTTCGACCTCTTACCAAAGCAGACAATCCGCAAGTGGCAGACGTAATTCGTAAAGTCTCCGCAGAATACGGCTTAACCGCAGACAGAGGTTATGGTGTGGCCGATCCAACGCTTGATGATATGTATTCGGTGTATAATCAAAACGGGGCCGCCTATTGGGTCATTGAACATCGCGGAGAGATCGTTGGTGGCGGTGGCTTTGCCCCTTTAGCTGGTGAGCCAAATGTGTGTGAGCTGCAAAAGATGTACTTCTTACCTCAAACACGAGGACACGGTTTAGCCAAACGCATCGTCGCATTGAGCTTACAACTGGCGAAACAGCTTGGGTATCAGCAGTGCTATTTAGAGACAACAGAATGTCTAAGAGAGGCGGTAGGCTTGTATGAAAAGCTAGGCTTTGAGCATCTCGATGCCCCGCTTGGGCAAACAGGGCATGATGCATGTGAAGTCGTAATGCTTAAGGTACTGTAATAAAAAATATTATCAGACGTTAAAGCACAACATGGGTAACGCAAAGCTCCTGGCTCAATGCAACAGTGAAGTTTTGGCGTTGTCCATCCAATTCAACAGACAACTGATAGAGATCATTTGGATCAGGGTCATTAAGATCAGCATACTTTGGCGCTTCAATCTGAAAGAGTGCGCTGGCGTGATCTGCACGAACGTCAATTGGGATATGGTAAGTCATGCCATTAAACTTTACCGCTGCTGACACTAGCCCCGGTGCAAATGTCTGGTAATACAAATCGACCTTAAATTCACACCCGCCACCATGGTGCCAAATCTGCTCGGTTGCCACGCGATCTAAACGCACGTTGCGAATAAACTGCAAGTACGGTTCTTGCCACACGCCCAGTCGCTCATCACTTTTCTTATATTGATGTTCAGAAAGCGGGCACAGTTCTGGCTTATCCTCATCGAATAAAAGATCTTCTTCTTCCTCTAGGAACAATATCTCAAAGCGATTACGCCCCATTTGCATGTATGGGCGAATGTCTTTCTTATACACACTTTGCGAGCCATCACAATCAAACACAGCCACGCCGTTCAAACGTACCTCCGCATGGTAATCAACACCACCCATTACCATTTCCACTGCAGGAAATGCCATCATCGCCTCGTCCACTTCAATGTCATGCATCAGGTGCCACTCTTGCTGACGAATTGCTTCTTCCGTCAATTCATCAGGCAGGACCAGACTTAAAGGGGCGGGAAAAGTGATGTCATCCTGTGGAATCGAGAGGTCCGTCAGTGGAGAGACTTGCCATAAACCG
The DNA here is from genome assembly GCF_024181935.1 of Vibrio sp. Y51_MX_L26. NCBI lineage: Bacteria > Pseudomonadati > Pseudomonadota > Gammaproteobacteria > Vibrionales > Vibrionaceae > Vibrio > Vibrio sp. Y51_MX_L26. The sequence goes on along the minus strand of NZ_JAMZAS010000012.1, from coordinate 78,368 downwards.
GCGAGTGAGAGTTGCATATACACCTTGCGCTAGATCAATTTTCACGCATTATAGGGAGAAATCCCCTATAAACTCAATGTGAATTATTTATTACCTCCACATACATCTGTTGTTGGATGCCATTTTCAAGGTATAAAAAAACCAGCGTTAAACGCTGGTTTTTCTAAAAGAGGTGAGCTTTGATTACTCGTCGTCTTCATCTTCTTCAGGGTAAAGCGCATCTTCGCCTTCGTAGTACGTACCCCAACCGTCATAGATGATGTCGTATTTTTCTGCCAAGTGAATCAGTTTTTCAACTTGCGCATCAATGGCTTCTGCGTCTAATGCTGATTCCATGGTTGCGTCACAGCAAAGCAACTTGTTGCCATCTTCATCTTCAGTTTCTTCCGCTTCAAGCACTTCAAAGCCCATCTTGAATGCTTCAACTACCGCTTTTTCTAGCGTGTCAAAATCTTCTGCAAACAGGTGGTGCTCGATTTCGTATAGCGAATCTGGATCGCTGCCATCTTCTAGCAATGCTGCAATGATATCGCGAGTCTCTTCCTTTTGAATCTCAATTAATTCTTCTACTGATAGATATTCATCTTCGTGAGACATGTTTTGGCTCCAGATTAGTTACTTGATAGAAACACTATACCCGATACTGAGTATGCTGATCCGGTGAAATATGGCATGGATTGCGATGAAAAGCCACAAACAAACATCATACCACCGCGATTCTTATCGGTTATTTGAATATAAATATTAAACCGACCATGCAAAGAAACAAAAAATTAACAAAAAATGGCATTTTTTAATATTCAGAACATCCTAACTGACAATTAATGCGGTTATTTTCTCTTTCTGTGCGTGTTTATGGCGCTTTCTTGAATACACTCACGTGTAAAACGAAGAAGCATAACGAATAAATTTACTTCAATAATGCATAATTGAGAATAAAAATGCACGTTTTATGCACTATGCATGTATTCTTTCTCAATGGGAAAATTAGAATAAAAACGCACGCTCTCCACATTTCACAAAATAGAATTTAAACCCAAACCAAAACTTCATTAGCAAAACAAACAAAATTAAAATCTAAAAAACAATAAAAAATCAGAATATAGGCAAAGCGTAGTGATTTGCATCTTTCTAGGAAGCTTGTCATAACTAACGGCTGGAAAATTTGTAAGGATACAAAATGAGCAAGCTGTACGTTGGATCAGAAGTTGGTCAACTTCGACGAGTTCTATTAAATCGCCCAGAGCGCGCCCTAACCCACTTAACTCCATCAAACTGTCATGAATTACTGTTTGATGATGTTCTTGCTGTAGAAGCGGCAGGTGAAGAGCACGATGCGTTCGCACGCACGCTACGCGATCAAGATGTAGAAGTGCTTCTCCTCCACGATTTACTGGTCGAAACCCTCGCCGTTCCAGAAGCAAAACAGTGGCTGCTAGATACTCAGATTTCTGACTTTCGTTACGGGCCAACCTTTGCGCGAGACCTACGCCAATATTTTTCAGAAATGGATGATGAACACCTTGCCAGCATATTTTTAGGTGGCTTAGCTTACTCAGAGCTGCCGATCACCTCATCTTCTATGCTGCCAAAAATGAAGCGTCCGCTGGATTTTGTTATTGAGCCACTACCTAACCACCTATTTACGCGTGATACCTCATGCTGGGTTTATGGTGGTGTATCGCTCAACCCAATGATGATGCCTGCACGTCAACGTGAAACAAACCACTTACGTGCGATTTATCGTTGGCACCCAATTTTTGCTGGCCAAGACTTTATCAAATACTTCGGTGATGATGATCTGCATTATGATAATGCGAATGTCGAAGGCGGTGATGTGTTGGTTATTGGTAAAGGTGCAGTTCTGATCGGTATGTCTGAGCGTACGACCGCGCAAGGCGTAGAGAACCTTGCTGCGAGCCTGTTTAAGGCAGGACAAGCAACCGAAGTGATTGCGATTGATCTGCCTAAACACCGTTCATGCATGCATTTAGACACCGTTATGACCCATATGGATGTGGACACGTTCTCTGTTTACCCAGAGATCATGCGCAAAGATCTCGACACATGGCGCTTAACACCAAAAGGCAATGGTGAAATGCATGTTGAAGCATCTCATAACTACCTACATGCGATTGAATCTGCTCTTGGCTTAGATCAGCTGAAAATCATCACCACGGGTGGTGACAGTTATGAAGCTGAGCGCGAACAATGGAATGACGCCAATAACGTTCTTACCGTAAAACCGGGCGTTGTGATTGGTTACGAACGCAATGTATACACCAACGAAAAATACGACAAAGCTGGTATCAAAGTACTGACAGTTCCAGGTAACGAGCTTGGCCGTGGCCGTGGTGGCGCCCGCTGCATGAGTTGTCCGATAGAACGAGACGATATATAACCAATTCGTCCTTTTACATTAAATGAATAAAAACTAAGGTTGATGTGAATGCATCAACCTTTTTTAGTTTTACATAAAAATAATTATTCACAAATAAAGCATTTATATGTTTTAATGCATTCTATTAATTCAATCACACGTACTAAGGGACGAGCTATGGCTTTCAATTTACGTAACCGCAACTTTTTGAAGCTATTGGATTTCTCAACCAAAGAAATCCAGTTCTTGCTCGAACTGTCTGCAGAGCTAAAAAAAGCAAAATATGCAGGAACAGAGCAGAAGACACTTCAAGGTAAAAACATTGCACTCATCTTTGAGAAATCTTCGACTCGTACCCGATGTGCGTTTGAAGTCGCAGCTTTTGATCAAGGCGCTCAAGTCTCTTACATAGGCCCTTCTGGTTCTCAGATTGGCCATAAAGAATCAATGAAAGACACCGCTCGCGTACTTGGCCGCATGTATGATGGCATCGAATACCGCGGCTTTGGCCAATCCATTGTTGAAGAGCTTGGCACTTATGCTGGTGTTCCAGTGTGGAATGGTTTGACTGATGAGTTCCACCCTACCCAAATCCTTGCTGACTTCCTGACCATGCAAGAGCATGGCCGTGGTAAACAGCTGCATGAAATGACCTTCGCTTACCTAGGCGATGCACGCAACAATATGGGCAACTCGCTCATGGTGGGTGCCGCTAAAATGGGCATGGATATTCGCCTTGTCGCGCCAAAAGCGTTCTGGCCTGAAGAAGATCTGGTGGCAACTTGCCAAACTATCGCGCAGCAAACTGGTGCAAAAATCACATTAACTGAAAGCGTGGAGGAAGGCGTGAAGGGTTGTGACTTCCTTTACACCGATGTTTGGGTATCTATGGGTGAATCCGCAGAGGCATGGGATGAACGAGTGGCTTTAATGACACCATATCAAATCAATATGGACGTGATTAAACAAACGGGTAATCCACATGTGAAATTCATGCACTGTCTTCCGGCTTTCCACAATGATGAGACCATCGTCGGCAAAGAAGTCGCTGAAAAATACGGCATGAAAGGCCTTGAAGTAACAGAAGAGGTATTTGAGTCAGAATACTCCATCGTATTCGACGAAGCTGAAAACCGTATGCACACTATCAAAGCCGTGATGGTAGCAACATTAGGAAGCTAAACTAGCAAGCAAAAACAGCCGCTAAAAACCATGATGTAATCGCTTGCGCTCACGAAAGTTAAGCGTATAATGCTCGGCAATTTGTCTGAGGATTAAGAAATGACCAAGCTAATTGCCGACATGAAAACGCGATTTGCTCTAGCTAAGCGACTACGCTTACGTGGTGTTATTTTCGTTAATTCTATTGAATTTTAAAACCTCCCCATTTGGGGAGGTTTTTTTATGTCCAAAATTCCTTTCGGCAATTTGGATGTAGTCATCAATGTTATAGGGAAGAAGATCATGGCGAACTCGCTTTACCAGAAGCACATCATCTCTATTCCAGAGCTTTCACGTGAAGAACTGGAACTTATCGTAGAAACAGCAGGCAGCCTTAAAAAAGCACCTCGACCAGAACTGATTAAAAACAAAGTCGTTGCCAGTTGTTTCTTTGAACCATCAACACGTACACGTTTATCGTTTGAAACGGCGATTCAACGCATTGGTGGTGACGTGATTGGCTTTGATAATGATGGTAATACCTCTCTGGCGAAAAAAGGCGAAACACTCGCAGATTCAGTACAGGTCATCTCTTCTTACGTCGATGCCTTTGTGATGCGCCATCCACAAGAAGGCGCCGCTCGCTTGGCCTCTGAATTCTCAAATGGCGTGCCAGTGATCAACGCTGGTGACGGTGCAAACCAACACCCAACTCAAACGCTACTCGACCTATACACCATCGCGGAAACACAAGGTCGTCTAGACAACTTGAACGTAGCGTTCGTCGGTGACCTAAAATATGGCCGCACGGTGCACTCACTGACTCAAGCATTAGCGAAGTTTAATAACATCCGCTTCTTCTTTGTTGCACCAGAAGCATTGGCAATGCCAGATTACATCTGCGAAGAGCTAGACGAAGCTGGCATTCAATATAGCCTACACACGGACATGGAGAGCGTGATTCCTGAACTGGATATTCTGTACATGACACGAGTACAGAAAGAACGTTTTGACGAATCGGAGTACGCGCACATTAAATCGGCGTATATTTTGACAGCTGCATTACTCGAAGGGGCGCGCGAAAATCTAAAAGTACTCCACCCACTACCACGTGTGGATGAAATCACAACCGATGTTGATAAAACGCCTCACGCTTACTTCTTCCAGCAAGCTCAAAATGGCGTATACGCTCGCCAAGCACTGTTGGCGCTTGTTCTAAACGAAACACTGTAATCGAGGAGAAAACCCATGGCTAAAGAAACTCAATTGCAGGTAGAAGCAATCAAAAATGGCACAGTCATCGACCACATCCCTGCGCAAATCGGCATCAAAGTATTAAGACTGTTCGATATGCACAATTCATCACAGCGCGTTACGATTGGTCTGAACTTGCCATCATCGGCACTCGGTCATAAAGATCTACTGAAAATAGAAAATGTGTTTATTAATGAAGAGCAAGCGAGCAAGTTGGCGCTGTATGCTCCTCACGCGACCGTGAACCAAATCGAAAACTATGAAGTGGTGAAAAAGCTCGCGTTAGAGCTTCCAGAGCGCATCAATGATGTCTTCGAATGCCCAAATTCAAACTGTATTTCTCACAATGAGCCAGTAGAAAGCAGCTTTAGCGTATTCGAAAAGAAACAAGAAATCCGTCTAAAGTGTAAGTACTGCGAGAAAGTGTTCTCACGTGAGATCGTAACCGAACGATAAACACACCGTACGACTAGGCGTGATACGTTTAAAATACCCCGCAATGCCGGGGTATTTTACTCTTTACCTACCACGGGTTTAGAGGCAAACTGAGAATCTTTATTCCCTACAACTGATGGAAAAATCAAATGACGAAAGTACTTCACACTGAATCTGCACCAGCAGCAATCGGTCCTTACGTTCAAGGCGTAGATCTAGGTAACATGGTTCTTACTTCAGGCCAAATCCCAGTAAACCCAGCGACAGGTGAAGTGTCTGCTGATATCACAGAGCAAGCTCGTCAGTCTCTAGAAAACGTAAAGGCTGTAGTTGAATCTTCAGGTCTTAAAGTATCTGATATTGTAAAGCTAACGGTTTTTGTTAAAGACCTAAACGACTTTGGCACAGTGAACGAAGTTTACGGCAAGTTCTTTGATGAGCACGGCGTAGCAAACTACCCTGCACGTTCTTGTGTAGAAGTCGCTCGCCTACCAAAAGATGTTGGTATCGAGATTGAAGCGATCGCAGTTCGCAAATAATTGCACTTGCTGACAAACATAAAAAAACGGGTAGCTCAGGCTACCCGTTTTTTATTGTCTTTTCGTGATGATATCGCAGTAAAACTTAAGCAGCGTTGCGCTGTTTGACTTCTTCATCTAACGATTCAAGCTTCTCTTTCATCTGTTCACGACAGATATTCGCTAGCTCGCGAATGCCCTCTTTACCATAGCCTTCTATACTGATTGGAGGTAGCATTTCAACAATCACATGACCATTGTTCCAACGGTTCAGCTTAATTTTATTCGTCGAGCTACATACGATAGGAATGATTGGCACACCTGCACCAATTGCCGCATGAAAAGCACCTGTTTTGAATGGCAGCAAACCACGCCCACGAGAACGCGTGCCTTCTGGGAACATCCACACCGAAACATCACTTTCTTTCATGCTGCTCACGACCTGATCGATAGTACCTTTTGCTTTCGAGCGATTCGCTCGGTCAATCAGAATGTTACCCGTAAGCCAGTAAAGCTGACCAAACAGTGGCATCCAAGCCAAGCTCTTTTTACCTACTGTCACAACTTTCGGAGTCACAGCCGCAGAAACAGTAAACATGTCCCAATTGTTCTGGTGGTTAGCAATGTAAACATGTTGGCCGCGTGAATACGCATCTTCAGGGATACGCAACTCTAACTTAATCCCAAATACACGAGACATCTTGGCAAACAAGCGGCCAAAAGTGAAAACGTGCTTAGGGTTTCGGGGGCTTAATAGGCAGTAACCACAACCACCAATAAACATAACAATCGCAAAGATAGCGACAGCAAATACACGTAACAGTGCAATCATTCTTGTTCTCCAGGAACCGGCTTTTGCCAGATACAGCTATTAATTTCTCTCTTTCCATAAAGGATAACTATGGTCATGAGAGTGATATAAAAAAGCCGAAACTCAGGTTTCGGCTCTCTTGATATCCAAGTTACCTGCGGTGCAGTTTAACTTGCCTCGCTCACTCGCTCAATATTTGCGCCAAGTGCAGCCAGTTTATTTTCGATTTTGTCGTAACCGCGGTCGATATGGTAAATACGATCAACGATGGTTTCGCCTTTAGCAATACAGCCCGCAATTACCAAACTAGCCGAAGCTCGTAGGTCGGTTGCCATCACTTGCGCACCGCTGAGTGACTCAACATCACCACAGATAACCGTATTGCCTTCGATCTCAGCTTTAGCGCCCATACGCATGAGTTCTGGTACGTGCATAAAGCGGTTTTCAAAGATAGTCTCTGTGATCACGCCGCCGCCTTTCGCCATCATGTTCAGTAGCGTAAATTGCGCTTGCATATCAGTCGGGAAACCAGGGTGTGGCGCAGTACGTACACTTACCGCTTTTAGCTCGCGGTCGGTCATATCAACTGAAATCCAATCTTCACCCGTTTCGACAAGCGCGCCAGCTTCTTCTAGCTTGGCTAGAACCGCTTCAAGCAAATGAGCGTTAGTGTTACGACATACTACTTTACCGCCAGATACCGCAGCAGCGACAAGGAATGTTCCCGTCTCAATACGGTCGGCAACCACGTTGTGTTTACAACCACCTAGGCGCTCAACACCTTCAATCGTGATCGTATCTGTGCCTGCACCAGAAATTTTTGCACCAAGCTTATTTAGGAAATCCGCTGTGTCTACAATTTCAGGTTCACGCGCCGCGTTGTCTAGCGTTGTAGTACCTTCAGCAAGTGCTGCAGCACACATGATGGTGATCGTCGCGCCTACGCTGACTTTATCCATCACGATGTGCGCACCTTTTAGACGACCATCAACCTCAGCTTTAACGTAACCATCTTCAAGCGTAATCGTTGCGCCAAGCTGCTCTAGGCCAGAAATATGCAGATCAACAGGACGAGCACCGATAGCACAACCGCCAGGTAGAGAAACCTGACCTTGACCAAATCGCGCTACGAGCGGGCCCAAAGCCCAAATAGAAGCACGCATGGTTTTCACCAAATCATACGGTGCGCAGTATTCAGTAATGCTACTTGGATCGACGTGAACAGAACCATTACGGCTTACTTTCGCGCCTAAACGCTTAAGCAGTTCCATGGTTGTATCGATATCACGAAGGTGTGGCACGTTTGCCACTTCTACAGGCTCTTCCGCCAAGATAGACGCAAATAAAATCGGCAGTGCTGCGTTTTTTGCACCGGAAATGGTCACTTCACCAACGAGTGGTTTATCTGACCCAATAACTCGAAACTTTTCCATCAATAAACCTTAAAGCGACATCAGTTTCTTATCACGAGCCCACTCTTCTGGTGTGAACGCTTTAATTGATAATGCGTGAATGTCGTTACGCTGGATGTATTCCATCAGAGGACCATAAATTAACTGCTGCTTCTTAACGCGGCTCATTCCATCGAAACAAGCATCAACAGCAACCACCTCATAGTGGCTACCTTCACCTTTTACATGCACTTCTTGAAGGTTTAGTGCTTCTTCTAATAACTGTTGTACTTTTGCGCTATCCACAATTTACCCCTGATAATTCTGTATGTGTTTGGCCACTAAAGATTCAACATTGCTCAGTTGAAACAAAGTGCGCAGTTGCGCCGGCACGAAACTGAGCATTATATGACAGTTTTGCTTTTTTGCATGCTCTAATAAGTGGATTAACATCACCATTCCTGCAGAGTCGACGCGCTCTATCTCTTTTAACGAGCATTCCAGCTCAGCTTGAGCTGGTTGCCATTGCTGAGCATACGCCCACAATGAGGGCACTGTATCTCTATCAAGTGCCCCTGTTAGCTTAAGAATGTTTTGATCTAATTGCCACTGAGCGGGAGTCTGGGCCATTATTTCTTCGCCTCAAAGCGAACCGGTTCCGCAGCTAATTTTTCTAGATCTTTCGCGACAGATAGAATGCCTTCTTGACGAATTTTGCTATTCCATTCTGACTGTTTGCTAGAGAGTAAACTAATGCCTTCCGCAATCATATCGAACGCTTCCCACTCGCCAGATTTGTTGTCTTTACGCAATTTGAACTCTAGCTTGATGTTTGGACGCGGCGTATCGATGATATCAACTTTAATGCTGGTGATACGCTTAGAGTCATCAATACTAGGCTCAGGACCAAATTCAATTTGTTGGTCACTGTATTGCGTTAGCACTTGGGCATAAGAAGCAATTAAATACGCTCGAAATGCATCGATAAACTCAAGTACATCCTCACGTTTCGCTCCTTTTAGGTTTGGACCTAGGAGCTTTAACCCAGCATAGCGGTAGTTGACGTAAGGCATTAGCTCTTCTTCAACAATCACCTTGAGTAAATCTGGGTCTTGTTTGATTTTCGGCTGCTCGGCTTTTAATCTTTCGAACGTGACTTCAGCCACTTGCTTCATCATCTTATAAGGTTCAGTTTTATCCACTTCTGCTGCACTTGTACCAAACGCGCTAAACACAGCACAAACTGAAAGTAATAATCTCGCTAACATAGTTATTCCTTACTTGAATCGTCTGAACCACCTACGCTGTAAAGCACTTGACCAATTAAGTCTTCAAGCACGAGCGCTGATTTGGTGTCTTCGATGGTATCGCCATCGACCAGCATGACTTCATCGTCAAAAACAAAGCCTGGTACTAAACCAATGTATTGCTCACCAATCAAGCCAGACGTCAAAATTTGTACGCTCGACGTTTCTGGGAATTGATTGTATTTGCTATTGATCGATAGAGTTACAACAGGTAATAAGTTATCTGGGTTAAGTGAAATATTGCTTACCCGGCCAATCACAACCCCACCCACTTTTACTGGCGAGCGAACTTTTAAACTACCAATATTATCGAACTCAGCTTTGAGGGTGTAAGTATCACCAGAGCCAATGCTTTTTACGTCAGCAACTTGAAAAATCATCACAAGAATCGCGCAAATTCCCGCTAATACAAAGCTGCCAACCCATAATTCAGTTTTACGTGTTTGTTGCATGATTAATTCCCAAACATCAATGCGGTCAGTACAAAGTCTAGTCCTAGTACTGCTAAAGAAGAATGCACAACAGTGCGCGTAGTTGCTCGGCTGATCCCTTCCGAAGTTGGAATAGCATCATACCCGTTAAATAGAGCGACCCAAGTAACCGTAATTGCAAACGCAAAGCACTTGATCATACTGTTACCAATATCCTGTCCTAGTTCAACTGAGGACTGCATCGCTGACCAAAAACTGCCATGGTCAACACCTTTCCAGTCAACACCAACAAGCTGGGCGCCCCAAATACCCACCGCCATGAAAATCATAGCCAGTAATGGCATTGAAATAGCACCAGCCCAAAAACGTGGCGCGATCACTCTTTTCAAAGGATCTACCGCCATCATTTCAAGGCTAGAGAGTTGCTCCGTCGCTTTCATCAAACCTATCTCTGCAGTTAACGCAGAGCCTGCACGACCAGCAAACAGAAGTGCAGTGACAACTGGCCCTAATTCACGTAGCAATGAGAGCGCCACCATTTGCCCCAAACTGCCCTCTGCGCCGTAATCCACCAGCACAACATAGCCTTGTAGGCTCAAGACCATACCAATGAACAACCCAGATACGACGATAATCGCCAGAGACTGGACGCCTACGGAATAAAGTTGTTTAACGAGCAGAGGAAAGCTTTTGAGCGGTTGTGGCTTAGTAAACAGTGCCCCAATCAGCATGAAAGTCGCACGACCAAATGCTCCGCAGATGGAGAGCGTTCGTCTACCTAGTGAGGCGACAAAATGCATAAAGTTATCGACCATCAAATAAGTCCTTTTCGATACTTTGAGAAGGGAAGCGAAACGGTACAGGACCATCTGCATCACCTTGTAAGAACTGCTGAACGCGAGGGTCAGGATTCTGATTAAGCTCTTCTGGTGTGCCAAAAGCGATAATTTTGCCATCGGCCATCAGATAAACCCAATCGGCAATACTCATCACTTCAGGCACGTCGTGAGAAACGACTATAGAAGTTAAACCTAACGCTTGATTTAGATTACTAATAAGCTCAACCAAGACACCCATGGTGATTGGGTCTTGTCCGACAAATGGTTCATCGTACATGATTAAATCTGGGTCTAGGGCGATCGCACGCGCCAACGCAGCGCGTCTTGCCATGCCACCCGATAGCTCGCTCGGCATCAGTTGTGCCGCGCCGCGTAGACCGACGGCTTCAAGCTTAAGCAATACCATGGTACGAATCAGCTCTTCAGATAAATTCGTATGCTCTCGCAATGGGAAGGCGACGTTATCAAAGACATTCAAATCAGTGAATAAAGCTCCTGATTGAAACAACATGCTCATTTTCTTTCGAGCATGGTAGAGTTTTTTACGCGAGAGAGAGGGAATATTGTCGCCATCAAACCAGATCTCTCCTTGCTCGGGATACAACTGACCACCAATTAAACGCAGCAGTGTAGTTTTACCTATTCCCGATGGTCCCATAATGGCCGTCACTTTGCCCTCAGGAACATGCAGATCAATACCATCAAAGATCTTGCGCTCTCCCCGTGAAAAAGTGAGGTTGTTCACGGTGACTAAATCGTTGTTCGACATATCATCTCTTCTACTGTCGGAGCGTTGCAACTCACGGCATCATCAACCAGACACACAACGGAGTTGAATTTCACGTTTAATAAAGTAACGTCGGTACATTTATTAGGCTGCAATCATAAGCACATTGGCTTTGAATTTAAAGCACTGTTCAATTAAATAAAGTCGAGTATATACCTGCAATTTTTTGTGGATTACGATCAAATCAGCGCAAAGTGTTTAAATCCTAGACAAGAATTGCTGATTTAAATGAACGACATTTGCATACATTTTCGTTACTAACCTTTAATTTATTCGTCGTTTATCTTCCATTTTAGGCCGCAAAAGGTCAAAATTAGCGGTTATTCATTTTACTTATTTAATACTTAGGAATTCTCATGCTCGAAGCCGTAGCGTTGCTTATAGTCGGTCTTGTTTTGCTCGTATGGAGTGCAGATAAACTTGTTTTTGGTTCTGCAGCGATAGCCCGCAACGTCGGTATTTCACCTCTTGTCATCGGCATGACAATCCTTGCGATGGGCTCTTCTGCGCCAGAGATGATGGTTTCTGCAACCGCAGCCTGGGACGGAAAAACCGATACTGCAGTGGGTAACGTTTTAGGCTCAAACATCGCGAACATCGCGTTAATCCTTGGTATTACAGCACTCATCAAGCCTCTGTCGATTAGCTCCGCGGTCATCCGCCGGGAACTGCCATTAATGATTGCAGTAACAGTACTCGCCGGTATTCTGCTTTGGAATAGCCATCTCGGTTTTTATGAAGGTGTCTTATTGTTTGTACTCTTTGGGGCATTTTTATTTGCTATGTTGCAGATCAGCCGCAAAGAACAAAAATCAGGTGATGTTTTTCTTGATGACCAAGAGTCAGAGATCCCAGAAGGCGTCAGCAACCCTAAAGCGATCATGTGGGTGGTTATTGGCCTGATACTGCTTCCTTTGGCAGCAAGCATGCTAGTGGATAACGCGGTGATTATTGCAAAGTATTTTGGCATGAGCGATCTTGTCATCGGTCTGACTATCATTGCCATCGGCACTAGTCTACCTGAGCTCGCAGCATCGCTTGCTGGTGTTTTAAAAGGTGAAGACGACATGGCCGTCGGTAACATTATTGGCTCGAATGTGTTTAATATTCTGGCCGTAATGGGCATTCCTGGCATCATTAATCCATCGGTGCTGAGTGAGTACGCGATGGGACGTGACTTCTGGGTCATGTTAGGCGTTTCACTGTTACTTGTCGCGATGTGTTTGGGTAAATCACGCAGTATTAACCGTATTGAAGGTGCAATCTTGTTTGCATGCTTCCTAGGTTATCAAGTGTACTTATTCGCAAACATGGCCGCTTAATTACCACGATAAATAAGTAGAGAACTGATATGTCCAATCAATTTGATTTTCGCGCTGCTGCTAAACAAGTTCTTGATATCGAAGTTGCTGCTCTGCAAGAGCTGGATACCTACTTTGATGATCAATTTGAGAAAGCGTGCGAACTGATCCTTTCCAACAGCGGCAAAGTAGTCGTTATGGGTATTGGCAAGTCAGGCCACATTGGTAACAAGATTGCTGCGACTCTGGCAAGCACGGGGACTTCTGCGTTTTTCGTTCACCCTGGCGAAGCTGCACATGGCGACTTGGGCATGATCAGCCCTGGAGATATTGTGCTCGCAATTTCTAACTCTGGTGAGTCAAACGAAATTCTGTCTCTATTTCCGGTATTAAAACGCCTGAACATCAAGATAATTAGCATGACAGGCAAGCCAGAATCCAATATGGCAAAACTGTCTGACTTGCACCTGCAAATCACGGTACCTCAAGAAGCTTGCCCACTAGGGTTGGCACCGACCAGCAGTACCACGGCCACATTAGTAATGGGAGACGCATTAGCCGTAGCCCTACTTCAAGCGCGTGGTTTTTCTGCCGAAGATTTTGCCCTATCTCATCCAGGTGGCGCGTTAGGGAGAAAACTGCTGCTTAAGTTGTCTGATATTATGCACTTTGGAGAAGCGTTACCTAAAGTTTCTCCAAACGCATTGATTCGCGATGCCCTGCTTGAAATTTCAGAAAAAGGGCTAGGCATGACCGCTATCGTCGATGAGCACGATGCTATGCTTGGTATATTCACCGATGGTGATTTACGTCGCACCTTAGACAAACGCATTGATATTCATACGACCGCGATTGGCGAAGTCATGACGACAAATCCAACCACAGCGCACCCTGATATGCTAGCGGTTGAAGGTTTGAACTTGATGCAGAATAAAAATATTAACGCTCTGATTTTATGTAAAGACGAAAAAATTGTGGGTGCACTGAACATGCACGATTTACTAAAAGCTGGCGTGATGTAATATCAGCACAAACATTTAAATCATTTATTACACAAATAAAGGCAATGGTCAGGGAAGTACTGAGCTAAACGATAGGCCTTCATTATATGAGTTTTACTCGCCTTATTTATTTGCTCTTGATCTTCGTTGTCGCATGGTGCGGTTATTACCTACTGACCCCAAAAGGCAACGACGCAATTCAAGTAGCACCAGATTCTGAACTGCCCATGTTCAGTGGTACTGGACTGGAAAACATCACCTATGGTGAAGATGGTGTCCGCAGTTACATCATCCGCTCCACGAACTTAGACCATTATGCTAAGAGTGGAGATACCATTTTTAATAACCCGACTTTGATGGTTTACCGTGAAGGTAGCGTCATTGAATGGAAGGTGACGGCCACAAGAGCCGTGTTAGATGAAGACCAAGTTTTGACTTTATATGACAAGGTCTTAATGCAAAATCTTCTGCCTGGTGCGAGTTTTGATACCATGGCAACAGACAAGTTAGTCATTAATCTAACCAATCGTGATTTTAAAGCTGATCAACAGGTCATGTTGGTTGGGCCACAATTTGAAACTACTGGAGGCGCAATGCAAGGCAACTTAAAGCAGCATACCGCAACTCTGACAGACGAAGTTCAAGGTCGATATGAAACCGTTACACCTTAGCCTACTGGCACTGGTATTGGCGGCGCCTCAAGCGCTGGCACTTAAGTCGGATACTCAACAACCGGTTTACATTAACTCTGACACCCAACAAGTGGATATGAAGAGTAACCAGGTTATTTTTAAAGGCGATGTATCTCTTAAGCAAGGTAGCATCAATATCGATGCTGATAGAATCGTGGTAACGCGCGATCCTAAAACCGAAGCCATCAAACAGATTCAAGCATTTGGTAAACCTGCCAAGTTTTCTCAACTGATGGACGATGGTAAAACACTGAGTGGTCAAGCTGTGGAGCTGGATTACCGTATTTCTACAGACGAATTGACCATGAAAGGTCAAGCGCAACTGGCACAAGACAACAACACCATTAAAGGTTCTTCGATTCGTTACCAAATTGGTAAACAAAAGCTAGTCGCTGATAGCTCTAAGGAAGAGCGCGTTACGACCATTTTGCAACCCAATCAGATAGAGAACTAATATGGCAGTACTGAGTGCGAAAAACTTGGCGAAAAGCTACAAAAAGCGCAAAGTCGTAACCGATGTTAGCTTGGAAGTTGAATCTGGTCAGATTGTTGGGCTGCTAGGCCCAAACGGCGCAGGTAAAACCACCTCGTTTTATATGATTGTCGGCTTGGTGCCACGAGATGAAGGCACCATCACCATTGATGATAAAGACATCAGTATTCTGCCGATGCACAGTCGTTCGCGTCTCGGGATTGGCTACCTTCCGCAAGAAGCGTCGATTTTCCGTAAGCTGTCGGTAGAAGATAACATCATGGCTGTACTCGAAACTCGTCAAGAAATGACACGTGAAGAGCGCCAAGATAAGCTGGAAGATTTGTTAGAAGAATTCCACATTCAGCACATCAGAACCAGTGCGGGTATGGCACTATCAGGGGGTGAGCGACGCAGAGTGGAAATCGCTCGCGCTTTAGCAGCCAACCCTCAATTCATTTTGTTGGATGAACCTTTCGCTGGTGTTGACCCAATCTCGGTTAATGACATCAAGAAAATCATCGAGCATCTACGCGATCGCGGCCTCGGAGTGTTAATCACTGACCATAACGTGCGTGAAACACTGGACGTATGCGAAAAAGCCTATATCGTAAGCCAAGGGCACCTAATTGCATCGGGAACTCCGGCAGAAGTTCTCAATAATGAACAGGTGAAACAAGTTTATCTCGGCGAACAATTCCGTCTATGATTATATTAGGAACGGTAAGATTCTGAGCATTACAAGGTAAGTAACACTGAATGAAACCTTCATTACAACTCAAGCTAGGTCAACAGTTAGCCATGACGCCACAGTTGCAACAAGCGATTCGCTTACTGCAACTGTCGACACTCGATCTTCAACAGGAAATCCAAGAAGCCTTGGATTCAAACCCATTATTGGAAGTTGAAGAAGGCCAAGATGAGCCTCTAGCAAACGGTGAAGATAAATCAGCGGTCGAGGCTGCTGATAGCAACAGTGCTAACGAACCAGCAGACATTGACGTTCCAGACAGTTCAGACGTAATTGAGAAGTCAGAGATCAGCTCTGAACTTGAAATCGATACCACTTGGGATGACGTCTACAGCGCGAATACCGGTAGCACTGGCTTAGCTCTTGATGATGATATGCCTGTCTACCAAGGCGAAACCACGGAATCATTGCATGACTACCTAATGTGGCAGCTTGACCTGACACCATTCAGTGAAACCGATCGTACGATTGCATTAGCGATTATTGACGCTGTTGACGACTACGGTTACCTAACCCTATCGCCTGAAGAAATTCATGAGAGCTTCGATAACGAAGAGATTGAGTTAGACGAAGTAGAAGCCGTTCGTAAACGTATTCAGCAGTTCGATCCGCTCGGTGTGGCATCACGCAACTTACAAGAGTGCCTACTGCTACAGCTAGCGACTTTCCCAGAAGACACACCGTGGCTTGCTGAAGCCAAAATGATTCTTGCGGATCATATTGATCACCTGGGGAACCGTGATTACAAGCTCGTTATTAAAGAGACTAAGCTGAAAGAAGCCGATCTCCGTGAAGTCCTCAAACTTATCCAGCAGTTAGATCCTCGTCCCGGTAGTCGTATCACACCGGATGATACCGAGTACGTAATTCCAGATGTGTCCGTTTTTAAAGACAACGGCAAATGGACCGTTTCTATCAACCCAGATAGCGTTCCAAAATTAAAAGTAAATCAACAATATGCTCAATTAGGCAAAGGCAATAGCGCGGATAGCCAGTACATCCGCAGCAATTTGCAAGAGGCAAAATGGTTAATTAAGAGCTTAGAGAGTAGAAACGAGACGCTACTCAAAGTTGCAAGATGTATTGTTGAACATCAACAAGATTTCTTCGAGTATGGTGAGGAAGCCATGAAGCCAATGGTACTAAATGATGTAGCCTTGGCAGTGGACATGCATGAATCCACGATTTCTCGTGTAACAACACAAAAATTTATGCATACACCACGTGGCATTTTTGAATTGAAGTACTTCTTCTCTAGCCATGTTAGTACTGACAACGGCGGAGAATGTTCGTCAACAGCAATTCGCGCACTCATTAAAAAACTGGTCGCAGCAGAGAATACTGCTAAGCCATTGAGTGATAGCAAGATTGCTGCTCTTCTGGCTGACCAAGGGATTCAGGTCGCGAGACGTACGATAGCCAAATATCGAGAATCCTTGGGAATTGCCCCTTCAAGTCAGCGTAAACGCCTATTATAAGGCACTAACTGAAAAGGAAAGTCTATGCAAATCAATATTCAAGGCCATCACGTTGATCTTACCGATTCAATGCAAGACTATGTAAATTCTAAGTTTCAGAAGCTCGAAAGGTTCTTCGACCATATCAATCAAGTACATGTTGTACTAAAAGTTGAAAAAATCACTCAAATCGCGGAAGCTACGCTTCATATAAATCAAGGCGAAATCCACGCATCAGCTGATGACGAAAATATGTATGCCGCGATCGATTCGCTGGTAGATAAATTGGTTCGCCAACTCAATAAGCACAAAGAAAAACTAAACAGTCATTAATCATGCAACTGAGCGAAATACTGTCATTGGACTGCACCAAGAGTGCGGTCCACTGCACGAGTAAAAAACGCGCCCTTGAAATGATCAGCCGCATCGTGGCTGATCAAACGGGCCAAGATTCTACCGAACTGTTCGAGTGCATGCTCAACAGAGAGAAAATGGGCAGTACTGGTATCGGAAACGGTATTGCGATCCCACACGCTAGAATGCAATCGAGCGACAAGGCTATTGCTGTCTTGCTGCAATGTGATGAAGCAATTGAATTCGATGCGATTGATAATCGACCTGTCGACCTTCTTTTTGCGCTCCTTGTACCAGAAGAACAGTGCAAAGAGCACCTCAAGACTCTATCCTCTATGGCAGAACGTCTGAGCGATAAGCAAGTATTGAAACTACTGCGCAATGCTCAGAGTGATGAAGAACTTTACGACATCATGATTCACCAATAAGCAGGACGGACATCATGCGACTAATCGTGGTTAGCGGGCACTCAGGTGCCGGTAAGAGTATTGCGCTGCGCGTACTGGAAGACTTAGGTTATTACTGTGTTGATAACCTCCCAGTGAATTTGCTGGACGCATTTGTTCACTCTGTTGCTGACAGCAAGCAGAATGTTGCGGTAAGCATTGATATTCGCAATATCCCTAAAAAGCTAAAAGAACTGACTGGTACACTGGAGCAGTTGAAAACAGAGCTTGATGTGACCGTGCTTTTCTTGGACGCCAATAAGGAAACGCTACTCAAACGCTACAGCGAAACACGCCGAATCCACCCTTTATCTTTAGGTGGCACCTCTCTCTCCCTTGACCAAGCCATCGAGCGTGAGAAAGAAATTTTAACACCACTTAAAGCGCATGCCGATCTTGTACTGAACAGCAGCGGACAATCTTTGCATGAGTTGAGTGAAACCGTGCGTATGCGTGTTGAAGGCAGAGATCGCAAAGGGCTTGTTATGGTATTTGAGTCTTTTGGCTTCAAATATGGCCTGCCTTCCGATGCCGATTACGTATTCGACGTTCGCTTCTTGCCCAACCCACATTGGGAACCAGCGTTGCGCCCACTTACGGGTTTGGATGCCCCTATCGCCGCATTTTTGGAGCAGCACCAATCGGTGTTAAGTTTGAAATACCAAATTGAAAACTTTATAGAGAATTGGTTACCTCTGCTCGAGAAAAACAATCGCAGCTATTTGACCGTTGCAATAGGTTGTACCGGTGGTAAACACCGTTCGGTGTACTTAACTCAGCAAATCGGTGAGTACTTCGCCAATAAAGGACACCAAGTGCAAATTCGCCATACCTCACTAGAGAAAAACACTAAGGAGTAGCTGTGGAGTTAAGTCGTAAAGTATTGATTCAAAATCGCCTTGGCTTACATGCTCGCGCAGCCGTCAAACTGGTCGAACTGGCCCAGAGCTTTGAAGCGGTCATCACTATCGATAATGAAGAAGACAAAACCGCCACAGCAGACAGCGTAATGGGTTTATTAATGCTTGAGTCTGCTCAAGGACAGTACGTCACAATCCACGCTGCGGGTGAGCAAGCAGAAGAAGCACTGGATGCCGTTTGCCACTTAATCGAAGATAAATTTGATGAAGGCGAGTAATTTACTCGCTTTTTTATTACCTCTCACTCCCCTTCCCCTGACTGCGCCAAGAAATAAATTTGCTTAGTATCATAAGTTGTTATTAAAAGGCGCCTAGAATTAAGTTATTATTCAACACATTGTAAATATCAGGAATTGGGAGGAATGAATGGCAGAGCAAATTGAATTCGACCAAGCTCACCAAGCCCTCCAAGAAGTCACAGAAGCGCTAGAAAATGGCCGCTTCGTCCATGTTCGTCGTCAGTTACAGGACATGGAACCTGAGGATATCGCTCACCTTTTAGAAGCCTCTCCACGCAAAAGCCGTGAAGTTCTCTGGCAACTCACCGACCCTGAAGACTACGGTGAAATCCTCGACGAACTGAACGAAGACGTCAAAGATAGTCTCGTATCCAAAATGGCACCAGAAGCGCTTGCAGAAGCGACAGAAGGCATGGATACCGATGACGTGGCTTATGTACTGCGTAGCTTGCCAGACAACCTGTCACGCGAAGTCCTGTCGCAAATGGACTCCTCTGACCGTCTGCGTGTCGAAACCGCCCTGTCCTACCCAGAAGACACTGCAGGTGGACTGATGAACACCGACGTTATCACGATTCGTGGTGACGTAGATGTGGACGTGGTTTTACGTTATCTGCGTATGAAAGGTGAACTACCAGAAGCAACGGATGCACTTTATGTCATTGATGAAGAAAGCAAACTGATTGGTGAACTACCCATTACTCTGCTGATCACGACCCAGCCTGATGTCAAAATTGTCGACATCATGGAAGATGCTGACGAAGCGATCACTGTCGATACCAGTGATTCAGATGTTGCTAGTCTGTTCGAACGTCGTAACTGGGTCTCTGCTCCTGTCGTAGACGAGAATCAGCATCTCGTTGGCCGTATCACTATCGATGACGTAGTTGACGTTATCCGTGAAGATGCCGAGCACTCGATGATGAGTATGGCAGGTATGGACGATGACGAAGATACCTTCGCACCCGTTGTAAAATCAGCTCGCAAACGCAGTATCTGGCTTGGGGCCAACGTGTTGGCCGCACTCGCTGCCGCTTCTGTTTCTAACATGTTTGAAGCCACGCTAGACCAGATGGCTGCCATTGCCGTATTGATGACGATTGTTCCTTCCATGGGTGGTGTCGCTGGTAACCAAACCGTCGCACTAGTGATTCGTGGTCTTGCTCTTGGTCATATCGGTGACTCGAACAAACGAGAACTGTTGATGAAAGAAGCCTCGATCGGTTTACTCAACGGCATCATGTGGGCGCTGATTATTGGCGGCATTGTTGTCGCTTGGAAAGGTAACTGGATGCTAGGGGGAATCATTTCCGCCGCGATGCTGACCAACTTATTGGTCGCTGGGGTTGCCGGAGTAACGATTCCAATCCTCTTAAAGAAAATGAACATCGACCCAGCTTTAGCTGGTGGTATGGCGTTAACGACCGTAACGGATGTAATTGGTTTATCAGTATTCTTAGGGCTTGCCACAATACTGATTACCTAACTGCAAAAACTAAAAAGCCTGATGAACACATCAGGCTTTTTTAATTCTGAATTAGGAAAGCTTACTCACCTGCAACTTTCATCGCATCCAGTAAGATTGAACCCGTTTGAATTTGCGAGCGCGTTTCAACGTCGCTACCTACGGCAACAATCTTATTGAACATGTCCTTCAGATTACCAGCGATGGTAATTTCCGATACTGGGTATTGGATTTCGCCGTTCTCAACCCAAAAGCCTGCAGCACCGCGAGAGTAATCACCTGTTACCACGTTCACGCCTTGCCCCATCACTTCTGTCACTAGAAGACCAGTGCCGAGCTCTTTAAGCATTTGTTCGAAGTTTTGACCAGTCGATTTCACGTACCAGTTATGGATGCCACCAGCGTGACCTGTCGGCGCCATCTTCATTTTACGTGCGGCATAACTGGTTAACAGGTAAGTCGCTAGCACACCGTCAGTGATGATCTCACGATCTTGAGTGTACACGCCTTCGCTATCGAAGGGGCTTGACGCCAAACCACGTAATACATGTGGACGCTCCGAGATATTGAACCACTCAGGAAGCACTTGCTTACCAAGATGATCAAGTAGAAAAGAAGATTTACGGTACAGGTTACCACCGCTGATCGCCATAACAAGGTGACCAATCAAGCCAGTTGCAACATCAGCAGCAAACATGATTGGGTATTTACCTGTCTTTAGGCGCTGCGCATCTAAACGGTTAATCGTATTCTCTGCCGCCTTACGACCCACTGTTTCTGGTGTCCATAAGTCATCGCGATGACGTGCCACTGTGTAGCTGTAATCACGCTCCATTTCGCCATTTTGACCAACGCCAATCACACAACAGCTGGTACTGTGGCGGCTAGACGCATAGCTTGCTAATAAGCCATGGCTGTTACCATACACTTTTACACCGTAGTGGCTATCATAACTCGCGCCATCACTTTGTTTGATTGCACTGTCATAACTTAACGCTTCTTTCTCAGCGGCGATCGCCACATCGGCAGCATAATCGGGATCAGGGGCGTCTGGGTGGAAAAGATCAAGATCAGGGATCTCTTGCACCATGTATTCTTTGGCTGCGGGCCCTGCAAATGGATCTTCAGATGTGTAATGCGCAATATCCAGCGCCGCAATAACGGTTTGCTCGATAGCAGCTTCACTTAAATCAGACGTGGAAGCACTGCCTTTACGTTGACCTCGGTAAACGGTAATGCCCAGCGCACCATCGCTGTTGAACTCGACATTTTCTACCTCGCCCATGCGAGTAGATACACTTAAACCAGTGCTTTTGGTAATTGCGACTTCGGCGGCGTCAGATTTTGCCGATGCAAGCTTTAAGGCTCTTGCGACGGCTTGCTCTAGCTCGGTACGTTGCTCAGCAACCTGCTGTTTAATATCCATTGTCTTTCACATCTTGTCTTTGATGAACAATAGGATAACAAGAATTTCGCTTTCTCCCCACGATTCTTGTTAAAATAGTCATAATATTAATCAAAACACAGGCAACTGAAATGGCACGTAAGAATCAAAAAGCGCCATGGGAACCAGAAGAAGAGATCATCTGGGTAAGCAAATCCGAGATGAAGCGAGACATGGAAGAACTGCAAAAGCTAGGTGAGGAGCTTGTTGGCCTCAAACCTGCAGTTCTAGAAAAGTTTCCATTGAGCGAAGACCTGCGAGAAGCAATTGCAGACGCACAACGCTTTAAAAACGAAGCACGTCGTCGCCAATTACAACGTATTGGTAAGTTGATGCGTTATGAAGATCCAGAGCCAATCCAAGCGGCGTTGGATAAGATTCGTAACAAGCACTCTCAATTAACAGCGGTATTCCACAAGCTTGAAGCATTGCGTGATCGCGTGGTGGAAGAAGGCGACAAAGCCATTGATGACGTAATGGAAATGTACCCAGAAGCGGATCGTCAGCGTCTACGCCAATTGGCTCGCCAAGCAGCCAAAGAGAAAAAAGCAGGGAAACCAGCAAAAGCGTACCGCGAAATCTTCCAGATCCTAAAAGGTCTCAACGAAGAAGAGTTTTAATTCGACGGCTCGATTCCAACGAGCATTCAATTAACGAAAAAAGCAGACATGATGTCTGCTTTTTTTATCTTTTACTTAAATGTCAGCGTTACACCAAGCGATTAATACGCTCTCCGCGCTCGAAAGCGTCAATGTTCTCAATCAAGATTTCCACTAAACGTTGAATCGAAGAGTCACTGCCCCATGCAACATGCGGTGTCAGTAACAAATTAGGTAAACCCATATTGGCAATCAGCGGATTGCTCTCATCAGCTGGTTCTTGGGTAAAAACATCAAAACCAGCCGCAGCAATTTCTCCCTGTTTTAGGGCGTCCACCAGCGCTTGCTCATTCACCAAGCCTCCACGCCCCGTATTAATTAGAATGGCGTTGGGCTTCATTTGTTGCAACTCTGCTTGACCAATCAAATTCTGAGTATGCTTGTTGAGCGGACAGTGCAAAGTCAACGCATCAGAGCGTTTTAACACTTCCTCAAACGGCACATAACCAGGTCGGCATTCTGATGCACCTTTACGCTCAGCAAAGATCACCTGCATGCCTAGCGCATCAGCTAACTGTGCTGTCGCTTGCCCTAAAGCGCCGCTGCCAATAACACCTAGCGTGCTACCACCTATATCCCCGATTGGGTGCGTAAAAAAGCAAAACTGCTTATTACGCTGCCATTCGCCAGCGGCAATATCTTGATGGTAACCAAATAAATTTCGGCGTAAAGCAAACAGCATCGCAATCACGTGCTCGGGCACCGAACGCGTCGCGTAACCACGTACATTGGCAACCGCAATATTATGCTTAGCACAGTAGTCCACATCGACGTTGTTAAAACCAGTTGCGGCAACCGCGATCATCCGCAATTGTGGTAGTTGCTCTAATATATTTTGGTCAAGCAGGACTTTATTGCTAATCACGATATCTGCATCTGCTAACCTTTCTATTACCTGCTCTGGCGCGGTTAAGTCGTACTCACGCCAGTAGTGCTGAAAGCTAGGTCGTGGGATCTCAATATGTTCTGGGATGGTCGCACGGTCCAAAAATACGATGGTCGGCAAAGACATAACAACTCCTTGTTCACGGCTGAAAGACAGGATACATCAACCACAGTAACGAAATAGCGAACTAGAAAGAACCGTTGTTGACTGCGGCTGGCATTAAGGGTGTGGCAACGTTTTATAATCAGGCAATGTACGTTCTGGCGAAAAATAGTTAAAGATCACCGCCTCGGCTTCAGGATAAAAGTCACAGGGTACAAAAATACTGCTCAGCTGATCCGTGGCTGGGTGATAAAAACTTAGCTCCGCAGCGTGCAACTCTAAACGTTCTGAAAACTGATACGCCTCTTCGCTTGCATAAAACTCATCACCCACAATCGCATGACCAATAGCCATCAAATGCACGCGTAACTGATGCGATCGACCAGTAATGGGCAGTAGTCGCACAACGGTCGTATGGGTGCCATCAGGGTGCACTTCACGCTTCACCACTTGGAATAAAGTTTGAGATGGTTTGCCGTCGTCGAAACATACTTTTTGTCGCGGACGATTTGGCCAATCACAAATTAATGGAAGATCAATATTCCCTTCTTGCGGCTCAACATGCCCCCAAACACGTGCGTAATACACCTTGTGAGTGAGGCGATATTGGAACTGCTTTTTTAATGCTCGCTCCGAAGGTTTGTTTTTCGCCAGCAGCATCAACCCTGATGTCGACATATCCAAGCGATGCACTACTTGGATTTCTGGATGCACTTCCTTGAGGCGGCTCCACATGCTGTCGTAATGCTCTGCGAGGCGACCAGGAACAGACAGCAATCCTGATGGCTTATTCACTGCCAGAATGTCGTCATCCTCAAAAACGATATCGACCCAAGGATCGGTGGGAGGGGTATATTCAAGCATTGCCATGGGAGATCTCTACAAAATAAAAACGCCGCGATTATATACCCAAATAGCACCCAGATGCAGGGTGCTGAAGAAAAGTTCAAACCAATAAAACAAAGTCAATCCTTTAGCATAAAAACTAAAAATAGCACGTTGTAAATTTAGTTTGACAACAAGACGCATAACTGAATAGAGTGCTAGATGCACACAGCATGATATTCGCAAAGAATACTTAAAATAAATACATCAAAACACAGCATTTAAAAGACATTACCGTTGCGCAGTATAGGGCGAGCGCTCAGCTTGTCATGCACTGCGGTATGTATCTCTTTAGAAAGGTACATAAGATAAAAAGGACAATAAGCAATGGACTCCGCCGTTATAGATAAACCCCAATCCAAACTTTCCTTATTTTTTCGTTCGTTAGGCCCCGGCATATTAATGGCATCTGCTGCGGTGGGTGGCTCTCACCTCGTCGCATCAACCAAAGCTGGTGCGATTTATGGCTGGCAACTGGCGGCGCTGATTCTGCTCGTAAACCTGTTTAAATACCCTTTTTTCCGAGCGGGCGTACAGTACACCATGGGAACAGGGCTCACTTTGGTTGAGGGCTACGCGAAATTAGGTCGGCCTTATCTATGGCTATTTCTATTTCTGAGCGTGGTCTCAGCCGTAATCAATACCGCCGCTTTGTTGATGTTTAGCGCTAGCTTGCTGGGCTACTTCATTCCGTTTTCACTATCAATGACATCACTCAGTATCATTGTGATTGTCACCTGCCTGATCATATTATTTGCTGGCCATTACAAAGCGCTCGATACGCTATCTAAGGTGATCATGTCGGTGTTAACCATCGCGACTTTACTTGCCGTTTCTATCGCCTTTGGTAACCCTGTTGAGCAAGTGGCCAACTTCGAGCCACCGTCACCTTGGTCGATTGCGGCAATTGGCTTTATCGTCGTAACAATGGGCTGGATGCCAGCACCGATAGAGATCTCCTGCTTGACCTCTGCGTGGTTAAAACGCCAATCAAGCCAGCAAGAAGTAACATACCGCTCTGCTCTATTTGACTTTAATGTCGGTTATATTGGCACGGCTTTTCTTGCCATTATCTTTGTATCATTAGGTTCTTTGATGCTTTATGGCTCTGGCGTTGCGCTTGAAAGCTCTGGCGTTGGCTTCTCCCACCAATTGGTTGGCTTATATGCGGCAACAATTGGCGAATGGTCTCGTTACTTAATCGCGGTAATTGCGTTTTTCTGTATCTTTGGCAGCACGATTACCGTTATTGATGGCTACTCACGCGTTATTTCTGACTCTCAACGTCTACTGCGCTCACAACCAGACACTAACCCTAAAGCCACGTCAGCGATCATGCTGGTGGTCGCCTTACTTGCATTAGGTATTGTGGTTTTCTGGGCTTCTGCGTTATTGCCTATGCTGAACTTTGCGATGATCCTCGCCTTTATGACCACGCCATTCTTTGCTCTGCTAAATTACACATTAGTGAGCAAAACCGAGCTACCAGAACCTTTGGCTGTTGGACCTAAATTGAAGTGGTTGTCGATTGCAGGCCTGATTTACTTGTTTGGCTTCTTGGCTGTATTTATCTGGTGGAAATGGTTGATGTAAATGAGTTAGCGATGAGTGAGTAATGCATTCTGCATAAAGAAACTAAACCGCAAATAAAGAAAAAGGTCTTCAACTGAAGACCTTTTTTAATGAGCAATAAATGCTTACTTAGTTGTGGCTCACCACAATCAAACGTAGCGAGTCGAGCTGCACTTGAGCTTGGTTGATGTAACCCGTGAGCTCTTTAATTTGTGCATCAATGGCTTCAATTTCTTCATCACGAATATTTGGGTTTACCGCTTTCAGTGCTTGCAAACGCTCAAGTTCTGCATTCAAGCTATGCTGCATATCTTGATGAGCTTGCTTGCGTACTTCCTCAACCTTCGCTTCGATAAGACTATCCCCCGCTTCAATTAAGCGGTGTACGTCTTTCTGTACCGACGTGACCAACTTGCTACCTAAGTGACGGTTTACAGGGCTAAGCTGGCGGTTAAAGCTTTCAAATTCCACTTGAGCAGACAAATCATTACCACGCGAGTCCATCATCAAACGGATTGGCGTTTTCGGTAAGAAGCGCGCGATACCACTGCGTTTTGGCGCTTGCGCATCTACCGCGTAAATCAACTCAAGAAGAATGGTCCCAACTGGTAACGCTTTGTTTTTCAGTAGAGATACCGCAGACGTCCCCACCCCTTCACTCATCAGAAGATCGATACCACCCTGGATCATTGGGTGCTCCCAACTGATAAAGTGCATATCTTCACGAGACAAAGCCGTATCACGATCAAACGTGATCGTCGCTCCTTCGTATGGCAGACCTGGGTAGCTTGGTACCATCATGTGCTCAGATGGGGTCACAATCAGTGCGTTTTCACCTTTATCGTCTTGGTTCAAACCAATCGTATCGAAAAGAGAAAGTGCGAAGGTGACCAAATTGGTATCACCGTCGGTTGATTCAATTTTCTCAACGATTTGTTGTGCTTTTTCCCCGCCATTTGAATGCATTTCTAATAGGCGATCACGGCCTTGCTCCAATTGGGATTTCAGCTCTTTATTCATTTTTGCTGACGCTTCAATGATCTCATCTAGCGTGCTGGTGTCACCAGAAGCAAGGATTTCAATCAGATCATCAGAGTACTTATCGTAAACGGCACGGCCTGTTGGGCAAGTTTCTGCAAAAGCGTTTAAACCTTCATCAAACCAGCGAGCAAGAATGGCTTGCGAGGTACCTTTCAGGTAAGGAACATGAATGTCGATGTCGCGATTTTGACCGATACGGTCCAAACGACCAATACGTTGCTCAAGCAAGTCAGGGTTGAACGGCAAGTCAAACATGACTAATTGGTTGGCAAACTGGAAGTTACGGCCTTCAGAACCGATTTCGCTACAGATCAGAACCTGTGCACCGCCTTCTTCTTGCGCAAAGTAAGCCGCAGCTTTGTCGCGCTCAAGAATCGACATGCCTTCGTGGAAGACCGTCGCACGGATGCCTTCACGCTCACGCAGTGCTTGCTCCAATTGCAGAGCCGTACTTGCACGAGAGGCAATCACCAGAATTTTCTCGCTGCGCTTCTCTTTTACCTTTTCAAGTAACCAATTCACGCGCGAGTCAAATTGCCACCAGCTTGCATCATCGCCTTCAAATTCTTGGAAGATCTCTTCTGGGTAAAGGTTCTTCATTGCACGTGCTTCAGAGCTCATCTTACCGCCGATCATCCCAGCAACACGCATTGACGTGGTGTATTGCGGTGGAATATCCATTGGCATCAGGTGTACGTTACGCGCAGGGAAGCCTTTGATAGCCGCACGTGTGTTACGGAACAGAACACGTCCCGTACCGTGACGATCCATCAAGTTGTCGATCAACTCTTGGCGCGCTGACGCTTTCGCTTCTTCGTCAGTCTCACTCTCGATTATGCGGAAAAGTGGTTCTACGTCTTGTTCAGACAACAATTCAGTAATCTGGTTTTTCGCTTCATCAGGCAGTTTTTCACCAGAGAAGAGTGACGTAATCGCATCAGCTACAGGTGCGTATTGCTCTTCTTCCTCGACGAACGCTTCGTAATCGTAGAAACGGTCAGGATCCAGCAAACGCAGACGAGCAAAGTGGCTTT
Organism: Vibrio sp. Y51_MX_L26; assembly: GCF_024181935.1. Classification (NCBI taxonomy): domain Bacteria; kingdom Pseudomonadati; phylum Pseudomonadota; class Gammaproteobacteria; order Vibrionales; family Vibrionaceae; genus Vibrio; species Vibrio sp. Y51_MX_L26. The sequence continues at coordinate 50,333 of NZ_JAMZAS010000012.1, read as the reverse complement.
CACGACCAAGCTGTTCTGGCGTTGCCGTCAGTAGCAGTACGCCCGGAGTGCGTTCAGCCAAGCCTTCCACTACTTGGTATTCACGGCTTGGTTTATCTTGGCTCCACTCAAGGTGATGCGCTTCATCGACAACCAGTAGGTCCCATTCACCTTCCAGTGCTTGTTCAAAACGCTTGCGGCTCTTGCGTAGGAAATCCAAAGAACACAGCACGTATTGCTGAGTATCAAATGGGTTTTCTGCATCCGAAAAAGCTTCGATACAGCGCTCTTCGTCAAAGATAGAGAAATGCAGATTGAAACGACGCATCATCTCAACCAGCCATTGATGTTGCAGTGTTTCAGGTACCACAATCAAAATACGTTCTGCACGGCCAGACAGCACTTGCTGGTGGATGATCATGCCCGCTTCGATGGTTTTACCCAAACCAACTTCATCCGCCAGTAATACGCGTGGCGCGTGGCGACGGCCAACTTCGTGCGCGATGTAAAGCTGATGAGGGATCAAACCTGCACGCATACCACATAGGCCACGCATTGGGCTCTTATGCTGCTCAAACTGGTTGGTTAGCGCACGGTAACGCAGAACAAAGTTGTCCATGCGATCGATTTGACCGGCGTACAACTTATCTTGAGGTTTATTAAAACGAATTTGGTTGCTCAGAAAAATCTCACGCAGAACAACGGCGGTTTCTTGCGTGTCTTCACGAGTACCGAAATAGGTGTATAGACCTTCATCTTCCAGTACTTCTTCAACTTTTAGAGACCAACCTTCTTGGCAGTCGATGACATCACCAACGTTAAAGGTGACTCGGGTAACAGGTGCATCGTTACGTGCGTAAACTCGGTTTTCCTCTGACGCTGCAAACATCAATGTCACAGTACGAGCATCCATTGCTACAACGGTACCTAAACCTAAATCGCTTTCCGTATCGCTAATCCAGCGCTGCCCCAAAGCAAATGTCATGAATTGACTACCTCGTTATTAGTTCTTGATTCGTGTTTCTTGTTGGTCTACTCATGCCCGTAGGCATGGATAATAGTTTAGATCTGATTCTGGCTTCTGCTATGCCGATAGCATTCGTCATTCCAGTATGAACTGAGTATTTTTAAGCCAGCTCAACATGATAAATCGGACGTAGCCTATACGCAGAAAAAGGTCGCTAATCTTACTTGAAGCTGTGATTTAGGTCACGCCGAAACCGCATCAAGCGGAAACTTTTTTTCCCAAACTATAAATGCAATCAAATTGTAAAATACTCATGCCAATTATTAAGTTGTAGAACGTAAATATTACGTATACTTCTAGTGAGGGGCGTTTAAAACCATTGCATATGATTTAAGCGCGTTAGTACACGATTAGGATCAACACGGGTTTGCAGTAAGTTGTCTTGCTACTCGGTTGCACACTAACCGACATCAGCCCGACAACCTCTATTGCAAGCAATCAGAGTTAGGCCGCTTCACACCTATTTGAGAACGACCTAACCACTCGCATGCAGAGCCGTATTACGGCAAGGAGACGCTATGGGCGATACCGATCGGAAACTGTTTGTACTTGATACCAACATTCTTCTTCATGAACCCTTTGCCATCTTCTCTTTCCAAGAACACGATGTCGTTATCCCCATGACCGTGTTGGAAGAACTCGACCGAATCAAAGACAGCAAACGCGATGTCGCAAGAGACGCTCGCGTGGCTATTCGCGCTTTGGAAGATTTATTTAAAGAAGCAACGCCCGATGAAATTTCTGAAGGTATTCCTGTTTCTAAAGACAGCCCCGACCAAGGCACCATTTCCATTTTGGCGGATTTTGAACTGCAGGAAACCGTCAAAGCCTTCGCCGACAAAGCCGGTGACAACCGCATACTCAATGCGGTGCTTTATCTGCAAAACAAACGAGCACCACGTGAAGTGGTACTGATCACGAAAGACATTAACATGCGTCTGCGCGCCAAAGGCGCTGGCGTACGTTTTGTTGAAGACTACCGAACCGATCAACTGATTGACGACATTCAATACCTCACCAAAGGTTTTCAACTGCGTGAGGGGGACTTCTGGAGTGATATTGAGGAAGTAGAAAGTTATGCGCTGGGCGGAAAAACCTATCACAAGCTCAGTCGTGAACCTTTTGAACCAACCTTTATTAACCAATATGTGATTGATGAAGACAGCGACTTTGCTGGCCGCGTAGAAACCATCAATGAAGACAAATTAACGCTACTCGACCTGAGCCGCGAACGCATGATGCACCGTAAGGCTTGGGACATCACACCAAAAAATATCTACCAAGGAATGGCGTTGGATGCCTTACTTGACCCGGATATTGACCTGGTGATTTTAACCGGTGCCGCTGGTAGTGGTAAAACGCTATTAGCCATGGCAGCAGCACTGGAGCAAACGATTGAAAAAGGCATGTTCGATAAAATTATCGTGACGCGTAACACGCCAGACATCGGTGAATCCATCGGCTTCCTACCCGGCTCAGAAGAGGAGAAAATGATGCCGTGGTTAGCGGCGGTGACCGATACCTTGGAAGCGCTACATAAACACGATCACTGCACTGAAGGCTCATTGAAGTACATCTGCGATAAAGCCAATATTCAGTTTAAATCGATCAACTTTATGCGTGGCCGTTCGATTCAAAATGCGTTTGTGCTGCTTGATGAGTGTCAAAACCTCACCGCTTCACAAATCAAAACCATCATCACCCGCTGCGGCGAAGGAACCAAGATCGTCTGCTCCGGTAACTTGGCGCAGATTGACTCTCATTACCTCACCCCAGTGACATCAGGGTTGACGTACATGGTTGAGCGCTTCAAGAACTTTGAAGGCAGCGCAAATATTCACCTCAACGGCGTGGTTCGTAGCCGCTTGGCGGAATTTGCTGAAGAAAACCTGTAATTGACACCGACTCACAAAGCAAAAGAGCGCTCTAATGAGCGCTCTTTTTATAACGATTCGACTGAGTTACTCAGTGCCACCCACTGTCAGTGAGTCCAGCTTCAAGGTCGGCTGACCAACACCAACAGGTACACTTTGACCTGCTTTACCACATACGCCAACGCCCTTGTCGATACTTAAGTCGTTACCAACCATCGACACTTGTTGCATGGCTTCAATACCAGAGCCAATCAACGTCGCACCTTTAACAGGGCGCGTAATTTTGCCGTTTTCAATTAAGTACGCTTCCGATGCGGAGAACACAAACTTACCCGAAGTAATGTCCACCTGACCGCCACCAAAGTTTGGCGCATACAACCCTTTTTCTACCGTCGAGATGATTTCTTCTGGCGTATGCTCACCTGGAAGCATGTAGGTGTTGGTCATACGCGGCATCGGCAAATGTGCATACGACTCACGACGACCGTTACCTGTTGGGTTCACACCCATTAACCGCGCGTTTAGCTTGTCTTGCATGTAACCTTTCAGCACACCATTTTCGATAAGCGTGTTGTACTGGCCATTCACCCCTTCATCATCCACATTCAGTGAACCACGAAGGTCTTTTAATGTACCGTCATCAACAATGGTACACAGTGAAGACGTCACTTGTTGACCCATTTTGCCAGAGAAAACCGAAGATTCCTTACGGTTAAAGTCACCTTCTAAGCCATGACCTACCGCCTCATGTAGCAATACGCCTGGCCAACCTGAGCCCAATACCACTGGCATCATGCCTGCTGGCGCGGCTTCTGCTTCAAGGTTAACCAACGCCATGCGAATCGCTTCGTCTGCATAATGGAAAGCTTGTTTCACACCATTGCTTTCCGTTAAAAAGAAATCGTAACCAAAACGGCCACCGCCACCAGCGCTACCGCGTTCACGTCGTTCACCTTTTTGTGCAAGCACACTAATAGACAAACGCACCAAAGGACGAATATCGCCTGCATAAGTACCGTCTGTTGCCGCAACAAGCATCTGCTCATGCACACCGCTGATGCTGATCGAGACTTCTTTAATCAATGGTTCTTTAGTGCGGATGTAAGCATCTAGAGACTTAAGTAATTCTGTTTTTTGCTGCTTTTCCCATTCAGCTAGTGGATTCACAGCCGCGTAGTACGCTTGGTTCTCCGTACGTTTAAACGCATGAACTTTGCCATTTTGCCCTTGCTGAGCAATACCGCGCGCCGCCATTGCACTCTGCTTCAGGCCTTCAGGCTGGATTTGATCAGAGTAGGCAAAGCCTGTTTTTTCGCCAGTTACGGCGCGGACACCAACACCACAATCAATGTTAAAAGAGCCATCTTTGATGATGCTGTCTTCTAGAACCAGAGACTCATGCCAGCTGGACTGAAAGTAAATGTCCGCATAATCGATCTGGCGCGTCGCAATGCTGGCAAGCGTGTCAGCAATGTCTTGTTCTGTCAGACCATTTGGGGCAAGGAGTGCCTGTTCTATTTGGTTTGTGCTCATAGTTAGCTCTTTTATTTCCGTCTCAATTCATTTTGAAAGCGACTGTGTTGAGTCAGCGGCATATTCTGCCTTACTTGTTGGCTTTGTGACAAATCTATCTCTGTCACTAACAAGCCTACTTCATCCTGAAGCTGCTTATGGATACGTCCCCAAGGGTCAACGACCATCGAGTGTCCCCATGTTTTTCGTCCACATGGATGCGTTCCAGTTTGTCCGCTTGCCAAAATCCAACATTGTGTCTCAATCGCTCTAGCTCGCAATAATACTTCCCAGTGAGCTTGCCCCGTCACAGCGGTAAACGCAGCAGGCACCACAATGATATCCGCGCCTTCTTGGCGTAATACTTTATAAAGCTCAGGGAAACGAAGATCGTAACAGATGCTCAATCCAACGCTGCCGATATCGGTTTCCGCCACGACTATTTGATTACCCGCCATAAACGTGTCCGACTCACGATAACTACCATAACCATCGGCTACGTCGACATCAAACATATGCAGTTTGTCATAGTGAGCAATGCATTTACCGTGCGGCGGCAATACAAGCGTTGTGGTCGTGACACCTTTTGCGGTTTGAATGGGCATGCTTCCGGCAATCAGTGTTAACTGGTTCTTTCTTGCGATTTCAGAGAGCCGCTGTTGAATCACGCCACTCCCAAGTGGCTCTGCATGTTGATGGTACGCTTCGCGGTTGGCAAACAGCACCGTATTTTCAGGGGTAAGGACAAGCTTGGCACCTTGCTTACTCGCCAAAGCACACTGTTTTTCAATAAAGTCCAGATTCGCAGTGATATCAGGACCCGATGTCATTTGAATAATGCCAACACGTTCCATGTGTTTCCTCCCTATTCCATTTTAGTCGGTGAGTTATTTGGCCTGTTCACGCAGCTTTTCTGGCAGTTTGTATTCACCTTTACTTCGAGAAATTTCTTTTACCGTTGGTGAATCTAGTGGGCCTTTCACTTCATAATTGACTTGAGTGAAGACCTCAACCACCGGAGAAATCACTGTTGAGATGGCTAAAACATACAACGCGGTTTGTGGCGCTACTGCAAACGCGGTCAGCATTGGTAGGCCTGATGTGATGTCTGGGGTGAACTTCACTTCCGCATCGACCATTCTGCTGTTCATATTGGCGATGCCGCGGATCTGCATTTCCCCTGCTAACGCATCCATCACGATATCGTTGGTGATAAATACGCCATCTTGGATTTTGCCCGTGCCTGTGATCGAGTTAAACGCCATGCCTTTGTCGAATACGTCGGTAAAGTCGAGCTGCATCTTACGGATGATAGAATCCAAACTGAACAAGCCTAACAAGCGTGCGGCACCACTGACTTCACTGATCAAGCCTTTACCAAATTCCGTTGAGACATTCCCTTGCAAGGTTTGTGTCTTCATAGACCAAGGCGCGCCGTCCCATTCCATATTGGCATTGATCTCAAATGGTGCCTGCTGAATACCCGATGTGATACCAAAGCGCTCCATAAGGTCAGTGTTGTTATCACCTTTCATTTTCATGGTTAAGTTGGAATGGCTACTCTCTTTTGTCAGATCCCACCAACCGCTCATATCAATGCGGTTTTTGCCGCTGCTAAAGGTGATATTTTTCCACTCCAAACGGTTCTCGCGACGCTGCAAATCAACATTCACCTTCCCCACTTTGTAACCTTGCAACCAAAAATCATCAATGTTCAAAGTTAAGTTTGGCATCTCAGCGTGAAACTTGCGGTCAAAATTGGTAATCAAAGGCGCGTTTTGGTCTTCACTGGCAAAGAGCGAGCTGCGCTCTTTGGTCATCTCTTCAAACCCTGGAATATACAGGTGCAAGTGCTCCAAAGAGACCGATAAGTCATAAGGTTTCAGATAGTTAGCCTTACCTTTAACCTCTTGACTGTCCACATCGAGTTGCCAGCTCAAATTCTTTTTGCTTGCGGAGAAGTCCACATCATGAAACTCAATCCCACCAAGCTGCAAGTTTGGCGTTTCAACATCAATCCGTGTAGGCAATGGAATACTCGGCGTCTTCATGCTTGCCAGAACAGATGAGGATTGCTTACCTTCCGAGCCCTGAACCAGCTCTGCCCATTGGTCTAAATTAAGCTCACCGACACGCACTGATGCATCGTGTCCGACAATAGGGCTGATCCTGAAACCACCTTTGCCGACCATTAAATGAGTCGCCGTCAGAACAGGTACATCGCCAGTTATATCTATCTCGGTTTGATACTTAGCATTTGGTATCTGTAGTCTTGCTGAAATACTTTCTTGGTTGCCGGATGCCTGTAGTTTTGCTTGCCCGGACTCGCCAACTTGTTTCGCTAGCGGATAGGGATATTGACTCGCTAAACGATTTAGCTGCGCCAACACATCAAGTTGATAGGTGAAGCCTACATCATTAAGTTGTAAATCAATGTCCATTTGCCACGGCGCATGCCCAGAAACAAGCTTTAACCAACGCTCACCAACATAAGGTTTGAGAGGCTCAACGTCCCAATCTCCTAATGTGTTAATCGTCACATTGTAGCCCTGTTCCGCACTCTCACCACGAAAATCGAGGGAGATAGGCTGGGTAAGCAACTCTGCAGACAAACCCGATGTGGTGACCACATCATTATCGAAGTGGATACGCCCTGTGGCTTTCTCCAGTGTCATTGGCGGCGCTTCAATATCGACACGGTTTTCTGTTAAATCGGCATAACCCCAAGCACGGGACTCTTTTTCAAAATCAAACGGAATGTTGAGCTGGAACTCAGAGTAAACCGGACCACTCACTTGCAGCGCCGTCAACGCTGCCCCGACCGAATCCACCAATGGCGTCGCCATCATGTAGTCACGAACTTCATTGCCCGGCGCGCTCGCTTTGGCTTCAATCTCAATGTGTCCACCTTCCGCCAACTCAGGGATTCGCCCAGTAATACGCTTGGCATGAACACCATTTAGCGTGGCGGACTTTGAATCCAAATACATGGCATCATTTTCAAACAGCAAGTCCAGCTGCAGATCAGTGATGGTTGGCCACGCCGTATCAAAGCTAAATTTCGCGTCTTTTAAACCGACCCACGCCTGAAACATGCCATTATGATCTTTGTAAGGAAAATCCCCTAACTCGCCATACCACAGCAGCTTAGCCGTATTCACTTTACCGCCTTGAATCGCAGTCGATAGGTAATCCGTTAAGTCTTGTCCGAGTGCCAGCGTCGGCAGGTAACGCCATGTTTCACCTGCGTTATAGAGATCTGCTTCAGCATAAAACGATAAAAATGGGCTTTGTTCTTTTGGAAAATCAAGACGGAATGCTCCTAATACTTGAAGATCCGGTGTCGCTGCCGTCACTTTATCAGACCACAAGCGCCAGCCGCTCTTATCTTGTTGCCAGATAATATCGACTTCACCTTGTTTGATATTCAGCGGAGCTTGAAATACATCACCGTACGGAAATACATCATCAATGACGGTTACTTTCGCTTTTGCCTGATCTAAATCACCAGATATACTGCCCTGTACATGATGGAATCCTGGTAGCAGTTCCCATTGCGTCATCGCAAGTTCATCCAGTTCCGCGGAGTAGCGTAACGTGTCTAAACCACCGTTCATGGACAAGCGAACATCTTCAACTCGGCCTTTCGGTGCTAGTTTGTTAATAAGGTCACTGGTCGACTCTGACTCTGGAGCCAGCTTGATGAGCGGAATGAGTGCTTCAATGTCGAGTTGAGAAAGGTTGAGCGTCCAACCATTCGGTTGCCAATCAAACGCTGCGTCTAATTCCGGCCAAGGGGTGTTGTCGGTTCTGATACGAAGTGAGTGACCATTTACTTTCCAACCTTGTTTATCAGGTCGAAGGTTGAAAATACCTGACTCGATAAACAGCTCATGACGACCGTTTTCATTCCACACCAGCTCAGAAGGCAACAGTTCAACATACGCATCATTCGGTTGGCTGTGTTTCAACGTCAGCCAAGTGTTTAAGCTGACCTTACCCGACTCAGCACCCGACTCTTCTTGCATGTAAGTGGTTAACCAAGGCGTCACTGAGACATCTTGGGCACTTACGTAAAACTCACCAGACACATCACGCAGCGAACCATGGTCTTTAAAGTTAGCGCTCACTAACAATGAATTCAGACGAACATCGGCAATGTTCACGGTGCCTTCGGCTAAGTGGTGCTTGCCTTGGTTGCTCCAACGGAGCTGCTCGATATCCAAACGGCGAGTCTCACCAGATACCGATTTATACCAAATCCGTGAGTCGGTAATGGTGAAGTCTTCAAACTGACGTAAAAGAAGTGAGTCGAGTTGGTCGATGAGCTTCACTTCGCTCTTATCCGCACTCGACTCCTGCTCTTGACGACTAGAGGTCGGCAGAATGTCTACGGTGTGAATATCCAGAGCGAGGTTATGGATGGTGAGGTCAGCGACCACCGGTTTGAGTTGCAAAAGAGATTGAATGAGATCGAATTCAATTTGGATTTCTTCAACGGCAAAGCGTGCATCCTGAATATTCGGCAGATTCGCTTCTAAACCGAGTAGCGCGATCGAGGGGTGATTATTGCGCCACGTCCCTGCGACATTGGCGATAGAAAAGTCAAAACCTGTGTCCTGCTTGACCCAGGTTTTGATCTCATCTTGGAAGTGGTTAAGTTGTGGCAATGTGACGCGCAGTGTGGTTACTAATATGGCTAATAACACCAGTACAGTAACTAAACTCCACGCACAAAAACGCCCAAAACGGTTAACACCAGAATTCACAAATGTTCCAAATTACATCATTACGACGTCAAACTGTTCCTGAATGTACAGGGGCTCAGCCTGAACTCGCACTTGCTTGCCAATAAATACTTCGAGCTCAGCCAATGCATGAGACTCATCACCCAACAGCGCTTCAGCAACAAACGGCGATGCGTACACAACAAAATTATCGGCGTCGTAAGCACGGTTTACACGAGTAATCTCGCGTAATATCTCAAAGCACACGGTTTCAACCGTTTTCACGCTACCACGGCCCTCACAAGTAGGACAGCCAGAACACAAGATATGTTCAATACTTTCTCGTGTGCGCTTACGCGTCATCTCGACTAAGCCGAGCTGAGTAAAGCCGTTGATGTTGGTTTTTACTCGGTCTTTAGCCAGTGCGGTTTCCAATGAGGTAAGCACTCGCTGACGGTGCTCTTCGGATGCCATATCGATAAAGTCAATGATGATAATACCGCCGAGGTTACGTAAACGCAGCTGACGCGCAATAGCTTGCGTTGCCTCAATGTTGGTATTAAAGATGGTCTCTTCAAGATTACGACGACCAACAAATGCACCAGTGTTGATGTCGATAGTTGTCATGGCTTCAGTTTGATCGATGATCAAGTAGCCACCCGACTTTAGTTCAACCTTGCGCTCTAAAGAACGCTGAATTTCATTCTCGGTGTCGTACATGTCAAAGATTGGCTTGTCACCTTCGTAAAGCTCAAGCTTGTCTGTTAACTCAGGTACATACTCAGAAGTGAATTCTTTCAGGTTTTCATATTCGAGGCGGGAGTCGACCATGATTTTATCGAGCTCTGTGCCGACAAAATCACGCAGAATGCGCTGGGCCAAACCAAGCTCACCGTAAAGCGTTGAACGCGTTTTGTATTTTGAACGACGCTCCATGACTTTTAGCCACAAGCGCTTAAGAAATGCCGCATCTTGAGAAAGCTCTTTTTCATCTGCGCCTTCCGCGGCGGTACGAATGATAAAACCACCGTGCTCATCACAGTAATGATTCACCACTTTTTTCAGACGCTCGCGCTCTTTCTCACTCTCAATACGCTGCGAGACACCAACATGGCTGGCACCCGGCATAAAGACAAGATAACGTGAAGGTAAGGTGATATCCGTCGTTAAACGCGCGCCTTTCGTGCCGAGCGGATCTTTGACCACTTGTACAACTATATCTTGTCCCTGACGTACCAGCTCAGAAATATCACGGACTTGAAACTGCTGTTTTTCGTTCTCTGCCACACATTCGGTATGCGGGACAATATCTGACGCATGTAAAAACGCCGCTTTATCTAAACCGATATCGACGAAAGCCGCTTGCATACCTGGCAGTACTCGGCTGACTTTGCCTTTGTATATATTGCCCACAATGCCGCGACGCGATTCGCGCTCGATATGTATTTCTTGTAGTACTCCACCTTCAATCATGGCCACACGAGTTTCACTCGGGGTCACGTTAAGCAGCAATTCTGCACTCATGTGCACACCTCAAAACAATTATAAAAATTCTTGAATTAGCTGATCGGTTTCGAACAAAGGTAAGCCTACTACAGCGTGATAACTGCCTTCGATTCGGGTGACAAATCGCCCTCCGAGTCCCTGAATACCATAACTTCCAGCTTTATCGCATGGCTCTCCTGACTGCCAATATTGTTCGATTTCTTCGTGAGTCAGTTGTTTGAACCACACGTCAGTGGTGACGACCACTGAATGTTGTTGTTCCGATGATACGACGCTCACCGCAGTCATCACTTGATGACGACGACCGGATAAGTCAGTAAGCATACGCTTTGAATCTTCAAAACTTTTTGGTTTTTCTAGCACACGGTCATCGCATACTACGACCGTGTCAGAGCCCAATACAACGGAATCAGGCTTAGCTAATGCTAAGCCTGCCTGAGCTTTTTCCAAAGAAAGACGCAGCACGTAATCTCGTGCTTGCTCATGAGCCTGTTTGGCTTCCTCAATATCAGGCAATACGATCTCAAAGTCATAACCTAGTTGAGCAAGCAGCTCTTTTCTTCTCGGAGAACCCGAAGCGAGAACGAGAGATAAGCTTTTCTTCACCGCTTTACCTTACGTGCCATGCACGACGAACTCGTCGCATTAATAAAAACATCCATGGCCAAAGTATACAGTTTATTGCCGCCGTCCACAGAGATAATGGATTAAATACTACGTCCTGGTTCAAATATTCCCCACAGAATATCAAAACTTCCAATAGCGCAGTAAAAAAGGCAATTAAAATCGACTGTTGCCACAATGCCATGTTACGAATCAACAGGAAATTCAACGCCACCAGATAGATGACAATCGACATCATCATGCCGCGAATTCCAAGCGTTGAACCGATCAAGATATCCCATAATAAGCCCAGTACTAGCGCGGTTCCAACGTTCACTCGGTGCGGCAGTGCCAACACCCAATAACACGTTACAAGGAACAACCATGATGGACGTAAAACATCTAACACACCTGGCCACGGAATGGTTTGCAACACCAGCGCAACGAAGAAACTGACACCAATCACCATTCGGCTGCTCACTACATTATTGGCCATCAGTTACCTCTTGTTCTTCTTGCTCTAACCCTTCTTCCACATTGGATCGCAGCACTTTGTGTTGACGATCTTCATTCGGCCAAATCAGCAGTAGGTAACGTAAACGATCAAACTCTACAACTGGCTCAGCCTTGATTGCCGCAAATTCTTGGCGCGTATCGTGATCCACATTGGTAACCGTCGCGACTGGGTACCCTTCTGGGTAAATCCCACCTAGGCCGGATGTCACCAATAGATCGCCAACCTGAATATCAGTACTGGTTGGAATGTGCTCCAGTTGGATTTCATCCATTTCACCATTGCCCGACGCGATCACTCGAATATCGTTACGGATCACCTGGACAGGAATCGCATTTTTCGCATCCGTTAGCAACAGAACACGTGCGTTGTGCGCTGCGACAAACGTGACCTGACCAACAATGCCTTTTTCGTTGATCACTGGCTGTCCGACGTACACACCGTCTATTTGTCCTTTATCAATCACCACTTGATGACGATAAGGTGAAGTATCAACCGCCATCACTTCAGTTACGACTTTCTTTTCATCCCGGACAAATGAAGAGCCTAACAATTTGCGTAGACGTTGGTTTTCTTCTTTATACTGATCGAGCAAGATCAGCTCGCTTTTCAGGCGTAGCACTTCTCGCTTTAAGTTGCGATTGCCTTCAACTAATGCCTGACGAGTATTAAAACGTTCAAATACGCCATCGAACATGCTGCGAGGCAAATTGGCTGCGTATTGAATGGGCGCAACCATACTGTTCAATAAGTATCGGACGTTGGAAAACGTATCTAGACGACTATCAGCCAGCATTAAGCTCGCCGACACGATGACAGCAAAAAACAGACGTAATTGCAGAGACGGACCTCTGCCAAAAATCGGTTTCATCTTGTTTTTGACCTGATTGCTTCCATGATTATTGAGCCTTACTTGGCAACCTAAAAATACTTAAATAAATACTTTTAGGTATGGAGCATGTTTGAATTACAGAGAGAGCAGAAATGAAGGTGAAGCCCGACATGAGCTTCACCTAAACCTTTATTCTTCAGAGAACAGATCGCCACCGTGCATGTCGATCATTTCTAGTGCTTTACCGCCACCACGCGCAACACACGTTAGTGGATCTTCCGCGATAACCACAGGGATACCGGTTTCTTCCATTAATAGACGATCGAGATCTTTCAGTAGCGCGCCACCACCAGTCAGAACCATGCCGTTTTCAGAAATGTCTGAAGCAAGCTCTGGTGGACACTGCTCTAGTGCAACCATGACTGCCGAGACGATGCCAGATAGCGGCTCTTGAAGCGCTTCTAGGATCTCGTTTGAGTTCAAGCTAAAGCTGCGTGGCACACCCTCTGCAAGGTTACGACCGCGAACTTCAATCTCTTGAACTTCATCGCCAGGGTAAGCAGAGCCGATTTCGTGTTTGATCTTTTCAGCCGTTGCTTCACCAATTAAGCTGCCGTAGTTACGACGTACGTAGTTGATCACGGCTTCATCAAAGCGGTCACCACCGATACGTACAGATGATGAGTAAACCACACCGTTTAGAGAGATAACGGCAACTTCAGTTGTACCACCACCGATATCGACCACCATTGAACCTGTCGGCTCAGACACGCGCAGACCAGCACCAATTGCTGCTGCCATTGGCTCGTCGATTAGGTAAACTTCACGCGCACCAGCACCGAGGGCTGATTCACGAATTGCACGACGCTCAACTTGGGTAGAACCACAAGGAACACAAACAAGAACACGTGGGCTTGGCTTTAGGATGCTGTTATCGTGCACTTGCTTGATAAAGTGCTGAAGCATTTTTTCGGTTACATAGAAATCAGCAATTACGCCGTCTTTCATTGGGCGGATAGCGGAAATGTTGCCAGGTGTACGACCAAGCATCTGTTTTGCTGCGTGACCGACTGCAGCAACGCTTTTTGCAGAACCTACACGATCTTGACGAATAGCAACTACAGAAGGTTCATCAAGGACAATTCCTTGCCCTTTTACGTAAATTAGAGTGTTGGCTGTACCTAAATCGATAGATAGATCGTTAGAAAACATGCCACGAAGTTTCTTAAACATACTCTTCGCTCATCCTGCAAAAATATAGAAGACAAAAATTGCTCTAAATGTACCAATGCCTCGCTGTCACAGCAAGGTATTGGTACACAAACATGAGCAGAAAGCCTCAATTTCTTGCAGTTTCCTAACTTAAGGGCAAAAACCTAAGTTGTTACTGTCCGGTTAACCCAGGCTCACCACGGTAAATCACACGGTCATTACCACGGTGAATACCGAAGGTGACGACGGAAGATGGGTTTTCTTCGGAGCCATCATTGTCCCAGTCGTATTTGAGCCAAGGGAGGTTGTTACCACTAGGGTCGAGATTAAGCCAAACTTCAGCTTGTTGACGTCCACAGTCTGCGCGCTCTTGCTTAGCAATAAGTTCACGCATGGCACCATCGTTAACCGTCGTTCTGACGCCTTCAAGTAAAATGTCGCAGTCGGAGCCATCATCAGGCCAAACTGGCTCCTGGCTTTTTAGAGTTGGGGACACTGTTGTCCCGTTATCCTTACTGTTTAAAACGAATCGGTTATCTCTCCAATACTCCACTCTAAGGGGGATATTAACAGATTTCCCCTGATTCACTCCCACATCATCCAGAGCTATGCGACCAAACCTGACATCAGGTTGCGATAGTAGCTGTTGCGAAACCATTCTATCTTCAGTGCTATTTTGCCCTTCTTTTAAGAACATCGTAGGATCAACATAGCCAGATACTTTAGTTCCATTATTATTAAGTGAAAGCGAAATAGACGTTTCGATGGAACTATCCTTGTCTGCCGGTAGTTTTGAATTAAATGGACCATCGGGACTCGGCAAAGATAAATCTTTACGCCAATAAACTGAGTTATCCCAAGTTTTGCTCCACACAGCTCCCGACCAGTTATCACTCTCCAAATCGGAATCCAAAATGCTAAGTCTATCTGAGTAACCACCAGCCAAATACAAATCTGCTTTCAAAGAATTAGCAAAACCACCATAATTTTGAGTTGTGTAACCGTTAGCGTTATATGCTGTGACTTCAAACTTAACCGATTCAAAATTCTGTCCCATATATACAGATTGATTCTGATTATCAGGGTAGGTCCACTCTGTCCCGGTGACTTTAAAGTAATCTGGATAGAAACGACCGACCGTCAAATTGCCATCTTGGATTTTGAACGCGTTACTACCAAGATAGAGTGATTTATCCAATTCATCGCCATTTTCATCGGTTGCAATCGGTGCTTGTGCCTTAAGCTCAAAAGCCCCCACGTCAGACACAGATTGATCAAACGTCACACTGCCACGAGACCATTGACTTGATTCAGGTAGCTTCTCATTCAGAAGTTTGGCTGATGAGCCAGTTGACGGATACTTAACGCTGTTGCTGATTACAATAGTCTCTTCTTGGTAGTTTTTCGCTACAGAGTCATCATCCTGCAATGCCGAGATGGTTAACTCAAAAACTTCACCTGCAGCAACAAACCTACCAGAGCAGCCAACTTCACTGTTAGTGCACTCTCCACTTTTATTACCACTCTTTGCAGTCACTTTCAGTTTTGAAGGGAAACTAACAAAACTATCATCACCAACAGATCCAGCCACACTAGCTTTTAACGTCACTTGCCCAACTTCTTCGTATTTCAATTTAAAATACGCTTTACCTTCGTTGTCAAAAAACACACTTGGTAAATCTTGGTCAGTCGTAGTCACATCAATGGCAGAACTCCACTCTGGATCATTGTCTCCAACCTTTTTCTTGTAAGTGATCGAAACTGGTTGAGAGTTGTCTACAGGTGCGAAGTCGTAATAAATAGACATTTTGACATCGCGAGACTCACCTTGCTCTTCCGTACGAGTTGAACAAAATGATAGGTAATTATCAGCAGCAGTTTCTCGACTAGCCACAACATCAGCAACATTTACAGCAAGAACACTTTGAGCAAAGGTGACAATACAGTTATCAACTGATAATGGACCACCATTTTTACGGCAACGTGCTCCATCAAAACCAAACTGTGGCACAGAGCTTTGAGCCACACCTAAAGTCACTTCTCCTGCTCTTGAGCCCTGTAAACTAAGTTGTGTCTCATTTTTAAACTGAATGTTTGTACCACCGACCCAGTTGGCAACATTGTTCCCTGCAGATGGAAGTAGAGTAACGGATAGTGGCTTTAAAGAACCCTCATCATATGCATCACTAGGATACTGTTCAGAACAACTTTCATTCATACACGCCCTAAGCGTTACATCAGAAGCCTGACAAGTACTACCGGAACCAGAGTAATCAAACTCAAAGTGGTGAATACCATTAGTGATTTTCTGATATTTATCGGCACAAACTTGGAAGTTATCAATCGCATGCGTGTTCGTGTCATAACCCGTTGAAGCCGTTACCGATAAGCGGAAATTTTCTGGGATATAGTTAAACCCACCTTCCGTTAATAAATCAAACTCCTCAATAACAGGCTCCCCCCAGTCTTCACTATCACCCACCTTTCTCCACACAGATAGGGTAATAGAACCAGAATCTCGAGAGTTTAAAACCACTTTATAACGATGTCGTTGATCTCTTCGGTTATCCAAAAAGCCAGTGTACTTTTTCTCTTTAATAAACGGATAACCTTTTAGCCATTTACCTTGGCTGTCTTGAGCACCGGCACCACGCACCACTACGTTGTCTGCAACAGCATTTCGTGTGACTTGTTCACCGCCTTCTCGTCTGAAATTACCATACTCATCAATACCAATCCCCAGCCAGCCACCAGCGAAACCTTCCGTATCCTCAGTCACATCCGAATGTGGATAATCCTTAAGCTTCATACCGTAACCAAGCGGACCGCCAAACGCCCCCGTTTTAGGAGGAACACTCGCGTCAGAAATCACTAATGCAACCCCATCAGCACCATTACCGCCGTAGGCATAGTGATCAAAATCGACTTCTAAATAATTTTGATCTGACGGGAACACATAATTGTACGCGGAGGCTGTGGCCTGATATTGCTTATTTGAGTTTAAAATGAAACGTTGGTCAGACACGACAGGGGAATCACTAACATTACCCTCGCTGTCTTTAAAGCCCATAACCGACCAGTTTGACAGTGAGCCTGAATTGAAATTTTCTTCTGGCAATAGTGTACATTGCTGAGGCTGAGGCGGAAGCCAACATGATCCTGGATATTTAGGCTTTTCAATTTTTGTTGACTCACTCATATCCAGTCTAAGGCTCGTAACCGCACCATGGATATACTCACTGGTATCAAGCATGATGCTTTTAGCTAAAATAAAGCCTTTGAATACCTGTCCTGAATCCGTTTTAAAATGGAAGCTCGCTTCAGGACCATAAATAACAGGCAAAATAAGTTCGTCTTTAACAGTGCGATAATCAAAATGCGCGTCTTCTAATTTAAAATCTGCTGAGTTAACTGGGCCAACAGGCTGATTTGTGCCTACAACATTAAATTTCACATTACTGCCGAAAATAAGTTTCGGGTTTGAACCTTTATTTCTAAACGTTTTTACCGTTAGTTCGGCATTGTCACTGAAGTAAAGGGATAGATCATAGCCAGAGTCATAAACAAACTCTTCAATGGTTCGTTGTCCATCCAACTGCAGCTCTACCGTCTTATTTGTGTTATAGCCATTAATATCCAGGCTCTTCAGGTCACGTTTCAGGCGAATAACAACCTTGCCATTAGTCTCACTGAACGAACACGCATCAGAGCCTGACGAGCACACTTTTTCATAGAAGTTCGCATCAGTGTCTTGCATGCGAATCACTAGATCGCGACCGGAATTAAAAGACTCTGTTATAGGCGTAGGTTTGTTCGCTTTGCGTGTTTCAACAAGACCGTCACCACCTCCTGGCTCGGCATCGTCCGGTAAACATCCCATATTATCGTCACAAACCTTTGAATTTGAGTTCTGATAAAGTTGCCAAGCTTGCCCCCCAGAATCAAAACCTATTCTTAGTGTTTGCCAACTTTGGCCATTGGTTTCTTGAGTGTACCTATTTTGGCTATCCGCAAGGTACTCAGGGGACCAGCCTAACACTCTCACTGCCGAGTTAGTCACGATGAGTTCGCTCTCAGCCTGCTTCCACCCTTGAATTGGCTCAGGAAACGATTTACAAACATTGTCAGGTACTGAAAACTCTGGTTCTGGATTGGGCTCTGGTCTCGAAGAAGGTTGACAGTTTAAATCGAATAAGTCTTCATCTTGTTCGAAAAACACATCAGAGCTGTTCGACAGATCATCAAACTCAACTCTACTTTCGATTCCTGGTTTAAGAAGTGTTGTTCCATCATATAAAAAGTAAGACAAGTTTACGGTATAACTATTCCCGCTCTTTTCGATATCATTAAATTCAATACGAATGGTATAAACTGTATCCCCATCTAAATGGTCTTCGTCTTCATTAAAAATACCATCGACATCGTCATTGGCAGACCATAAACGGTATAAAACACTTTTACTATTGCCATTGCCATTGCCATTAACATTACCTTCTTTTTTTAGATAAATAACATCCTCTTTAAGTTCTATTGTGTTGTCTTTTTTCCCTCGAACATAAAATTTGATGTCATCAGTATCGCAGTCATCGCAATACTTAGCTTCAATAGCAAATGAATCTTTGAGTTTTACACGACAAGACTCAGTCTCATCCCAATCGTTAGCATGAGAAAAAAACGGCATAGTTATCAAAGCAAACATTAAGACTATCTTGTTCATTGTTCTACTCCCTAACCCAAACTTCTTGCTGACGCTGTACTTGAGACAGTCCAGAACCACAAATGGCGGTTGCTTGCACTCTAAATAAAGACTGTGCCTCTGAGGTTCCCTCATCCAGAACCCCCAACTTTAAACAACTCATCTTATTAATCCTACATGCCGTATTCTGTGTAACATTAGGGGTTGCACCACTGACCTCATTCAAACAAATATCTGCGATATCAGGATCATCATCATTAAGCGGGTACAACTGTGTCAGCGCCCATTCGTTGGCTGATTGAGCAACAAACCAAGCTTTTGTGCCTAAAAACTCTCGGGTTAGCCCACTTTGATTTGACCAACTTATTCTCATAAGAGAGGCGGCTAAATACCCCATCACGATAATGACAAAAAGCACCACGATAAGAACATTACCTTGCTGATTTTGTTTACGGAACATTGAGCACCTGCACGTCTTGCTGATACACACTACGCTCCCCATCCTGTAAAAACTCTAAGTTAATATGTACTAGTCCACCACGTTGTAGAGTTGGCTCAACATAACGCATGTAACTCGCTGAGGCATCAATACTATCCGTGACAATGACATTATTACGAAGTACTCGGCCGTTATCGAAGCAATAACGGACTTCAGTGCTGGATTGGTAGATGTAATGGCGCCCCGAAACCGATGTCGCACCTATTGTACTGGCAGCACCACTGACGACAAATGCCTCTTTGGTTTTGGTTAAACCACTAATATCAATACTTTGGGAAGACGAGTGAAGATCCTCATAGCGGCTAGGGTTAATCACCATCCGATTCTTCTCTGGAATGGACTCAAGATCAGGATCATTACCGACTAAAAATTCAATATCGTTCGCCGTAAATACATAAAAGCCAGAATATTTAATGGGTACAAACTCCAAACAATTGCTTGTCCCAGCTGGCTCATGAAAACTATTTGGCACGGCATGACGAATTTCACGGGACATTTTCTCGATCACAAACTGTGCCTCTGTCTGCACTCGCTGACGGTCAATGCTGTCTGCGTACCCTTTTATCCCTAGTTTAATATAACCGGCAATACCCAACATGATGATACTACCTATAACTATCGTAACGACCATCTCAATTAAAGTGAAACCACGATCTTTCATCAGTAGTTCCCCTTAAGAGCTGTTAAAGTAAGGGGCTGCGTGTTCCCCGCAAAAATCCGTAATGTTACTTTTTTGAATTCGGTTATTTCATCGGGAGCTTTATCCGTCAGATCATCATAGGCAACGCTAATTTCTAATCTAAAGTTTTTGTACTGCTCAGTACTGTCCGCACCAAGTACATCACTAATATTCCCTCTAGGGATACCATCACACTGAGAAGCCGTTGTAGATGTGCTCCAACACCCAATATAGTCATCGACATCATTGAAATCACTAGGCGTTGTTTCCAAGGAACCGTCTAGTTTTTTATCCGCACCTAATTTATTTACGTCAGTGCAGCTCACTCCATTCTCACCACACCGAACGGTGCCACCATCAAAGTTGCTATTTTCATCGAAGCCTCGCGCCAATATCTGTGACATAAAACCTTGGCCTAATGCAGCGGCACGAGTTTGATAATGAGGGATGGCGGAATCTCGAATTTGAGGGACAAGAAAAGAAGTAAACGCCACCATCGCAATGCCCATTAAAACAATCGCGATGATCATTTCTATTAACGTCATGCCACTAGATTTCTTCATGAGCATGTACCTTTAGAAACATAACCTTGAGAATTAATTTCAACTTGGCAGCGGCTTCGACCATGTTTATCTTCAATCAGGATTGAAACCCCACCACTCGCTGAGTTTATTGGATTACCCAATAAATCAAACTCGATTGGATTAGTTACAGCATTGGTCAGTGAAAACTTTGCGGATTTATCAACAACTATGTCACTACGAGTGTCTCTTTCCTTGCTAGCCAGGCCGCATGCAGCACTAGACCCTATGCAAGTACTCGTAATCGACAAACAAAAGTTAGTGTAGCTAGAGTCCTCTCCAGCTTTATAGCTACTAGGTAGGCACCTTTCAGGATAAGACTTGTTTGGGATGCTGATATTCGACTGCATACGATTCACCTGTACTTGGCGAATCACAGAAATCACGCGTTCTTGTAATGCATATGCAGAGAAACTGCTAGAGCCCATAAAACGGCTGGCTGCAAAAAGTGAAAGGATAGAGAGGAGAACAATCACGAGGATTAACTCCATTAAAGTGAACCCTAATGCAGAGCTGCGAATTTTCATAACCCAACCTTAGGCTTAGAACAAGCGAAATAAGTATACGATGAAATTATGAGATTAATGATAGGTTTATAATTTTTCGATTCGAAATGTGAACAGACGAACAAATAACCAATATCTAGTTATTTTGCCCTTTTGAACGGCCAATCTCTTCTTCTATTCGATCGTAAGTTTCTTTGTTGCTTAGCGTCTCAGAAACATGCTCAGCGGTTTGCTTAGTTTGCTCCCACTTCGCTTCGTAAGTTTCTGGTTCAAAGCTGATAAATCTTGGCAATACCACATAACCGATCACACCCAAGATAATCAGCACAACCACAAACTCTATTGCACTAAGACCCGATGATTTACGCATATGAACTATTCCGAGATTAATCAAAATAAAGAGATAAAGGCCAGACTAGCTGGCCTTCTTCATCTATTGCGTACAGTGATCATCATTTTCTGTTAGCTCTGCTTTACCCGCAGTATTTTCATTTTCAGCTCCGTAGTACACAACACATGCTTTCGTGTAACCTGCAATGCCCACGGCAGCAGCAGACACTGCTTTACCACCATTTGATGGAGTGTAGCTATCGATAGCTTTAATAAACTCAAAATCTTCATTTGAGCCTTTATCACCTAGACCTTCAACCATTCTCGTTAAGTTATCTACAGTTGGTGTCGGGTAGCCGTTTGAAGTATCAACATTACCACCAGCGGCACTTACAGGGCCAGATGACGATTCAATACCTTCAATAGCAGCTTTACCATAAATAATACCAGACGCGCCATTAATCGCACCAGCAAGCCCTTCTAAAGTTGCGTTGCGAGCATCATCTTGCAGGTTAAGGAAACGTGGTGCTGCAGTGACCGCTAGAATACCTAGGATTACAATTACCACTACCAATTCGATAAGGGTGAAACCACCTTGTCTTTTCATTGTTTACTCTCTCTATGTAAGCATGCAGTACAACTGCAAAGTTTCGTTTAGGTCACGCGACCATTTTGGATATTGTCAAAACGGTTTGGGGCAGCAACGTTCACTAAAACTGACCGTGAAGTGGATACTGTATCTACCGCTTGAGCAGAATGACGATTCGCCATTATTCAGTTCATGCTGCAATGAGAAAAACACATTATTGTTTACCCTCTATTACAGCGTCTTACTTATGGTAATGATTGCATTATACCGACTTTCATTACCAATTATAGTGATTAGGTGTCAAAAAATTCACTCCGCCGACATTTCGACGTCTATTTTCAGTTGATTAGCTGTTGAAATAACTACAATCGACTGACCATTTTCATAAGTATAGTCACAGACATAACGATCAGTTTTGATGGCTCCACTGATATCTATTAACTTATTGGTCATTATTTTACGTTGTGGATAATGCACTGCTAGCCAATAACCACAATCTAAAACACCTTGTTGAGTAAAGGGAGATACTAGCCCGCCCTCAGTCATGGTGAGGTTAAAACCATCCATCAGCATATGTTCTGGCTCGCCTTTTACGAGCCAAGCTTGACGATAACGCTGAACACTATCTTGCATCCAAACTCTCGCCAACTTCGCTCCAGTAACTTGCGCCTGCTCGGCAACAGGACGTAATTTGACCGCCAAGCCAACAGCAATGATGGTAGCAATTACCCCAAAAACGATTAGCGTCGCTCGACTTTGATTTTCAACCACCTATTAGCCGCCTTTGATGATGTCTAGCATTCCCCACATTGGCAGGAAGATACCCAGTGCCAGCACCATGACCATGCCTGCGACAATCACCAAAAGTAGCGGTTCTATTCTTGCGGTCAGTGTTTTTAGATCGTAATCAACTTCTCTATCGTAAAAATCCGACACTTCCAGCAGCAGCTCATCAATACGACCAGTTTCTTCCCCTACTGCAATCATCTGAATCACCAAAGGGGTAAAGATTTTACTGTTGATAGCGGTAACCGAGATGGTGCTACCCGCTTCAATCGCGGATTTCATCTCAAGAATTCGATTTTCTAAAAAGCGGTTCCCCAGGGCTTCCCCGGCTAAAGCTAAAGACTGGTTAAGTGGAACGCCTGACTTAAGCATCAACGAGAAGGTTCTGGCAAAACGGGAAAGCTGCGCGCGATTAACGATATCGCCCACAATTGGAAGCCGAAGCCGAAACTTATCGAACTTTTCCCGACCATCAGCCGTCGCCACCCAGGCTCTGAAAACCGCAAACGCGCCAATCATTACCACAATCAACAACACCCAATAATTAACAAAGAAATTAGAAGTAGCGATCAAAATACGCGTCGGCAGTGGTAACTCAACACCAAAGCGCGTAAACATCGATGCAAACTCAGGGATCACCAAGATGTTCAATATAAACATGGCGATGGTAATAAAGATAATCACAAACGTCGGATAACGCATCGCCGCTTTGATACGTTTGCGAGTCTCGAGTTCCTGCTCGTAGTAATTCGCCAGTTGCAATAGTGCTTGATCGAGTCGACCCGTATTCTCACCTACGTTGATCATAGAAACGAACAGTGGGCTGAATACTTTGCTGTGTTGCTGCATCGCAGAAGACAAACCTCGGCCATTACTCAGTTCAGAAACGACATCTTCCAGTGCCTCTTTGAGCTGTTTGTTTTCACAATTTTGCAGCAGGCCACGCATAGAACGCAGCAACGGTACGCCCGCTTTAGTTAAGCTAAACAACTGGCGAGAGAAAAGAATGATCACTTCCAATGGAATGGCTGGCACAAATAGCTTAGACAAGCTCATTTGGCTTTTTGCCGACTCTTTCTCTAACCGCACATTGAGCGGGATGATCCCTTTGTTCATCAACGCTTCCGCTGCAGCTTCTGAGTTCACTGCCTCGATTTTGCCGTTAGTGGATGAGCCGTCTAGAGTACGACCTTGATAACGAAAAGTTGGCATTCACTTACCTATATGAAAATGGGTTCATTCTTACCAGAAGCGTCACCTTCACCTAGGGTCATCACTTCATCCAAGCTGACGGTGCCTTGCAGCGCCAGTTCCATCGCCGAGGCAAGCAGCGGCTTATAGTTTTCTGAGCGACGCGCGGCTTGGGCAAAGCCAACCGCATCATTGGCGCGCAATTTATCCATCATTTCTTGCTCAAGTTCGAGCATTTCAAACACACCAATTCGGCCTCGATAGCCAGTCAAGTTACAGTTTTGACAGCCTGCACCTTTATAAAAAGTGGTGCCCACTTGGTTTGGAAAACGCCCAGCTAGCCACTGTTGGCGTGACTCGTCTAGATGGTCTTCTGTTTTGCAATCTGGACAAACACGGCGAACAAGACGCTGCGCCACCACGGCTCTGACCGCACTGGCAACCAAGTAACCCGGTGCGCCCATATCAATCATGCGTAAGGCACTGTCAACCGCGTCGTTAGTGTGAAGAGTGCTCAATACTAAGTGACCCGTTAGTGCAGCTCGCAGACCAATTTCTACCGTCTCTTGGTCACGCATCTCACCGACGAGAATAATGTCCGGGTCTTGACGTAAAAAGGTTCGAAGCACACGCGAGAAAGTCAGATCGATCTTACTGTTTACCTGTACCTGAGTGATGCGAGGCAGACGGTATTCGACCGGATCCTCTGCTGTAATGATCTTTTTCCCTGGCTCGTTGAGCTCACTTAATGCGCCGTAAAGCGTGGTGGTTTTACCTGAACCTGTCGGCCCCGTCACCAAGATCATGCCGTGCGGACGAGCCAACTGTCGACGTAAACGAGCAAGCAAATCTGGCGGCAAACCTGACTCTTCTAATGGACGCAAACCAGCAGACTGGTTAAGCAGACGCATGACTACGGACTCCCCGTATTGCGTTGGTAGCGTCGACATACGAATATCGATTGATTGACCACGCACTTTGATATTGAATCGGCCATCTTGCGGCAAGCGCTTCTCAGAGATGTCTAGGTGCGCCATCAACTTCAATCGAAGAACCAAAGCCGATGCGATATTCACTTCATTCAGGATGGTTTCATGCAGTACACCATCAATACGCTGACGTAAGCGCAAAATCTGATCGTCTGGCTCAATATGAATATCCGATGCCCCGACTTGTACCGCATCTTCAAACATGGAATTAACCAGCTTTACAACGGTAACTTCCTCACTGTCGGTTCCATCAATACCGTAATCGAAGCTTTGCTCGTCTTTATGCTCTTCATGCAACTGTTCCGCGAAAGAAGCGATCTCTTTAGTGCGGCGATAATAGCGGTCAAAGCTTGAAATGAGTTGGCGCTCTGAAGCCACAATGAACTCAAGGTTGTATTCACCTAGCAAATTCATCAGTGACTCTTGGATGAACAAATCTGCAGGGTCACTCATAGCAACGCGCAACGTGTCCCCATTTCGAGCAACGACCATCGCACGTAAGCGACGTGCGTGTACCTCTGGTAGAATCTGTACCGCTTCCGCATCCACAGGGGCACGACCAAGATCGATCAATGGCAAACCAAGTTGTTGGGACAAGAAGTCCAACATTTGCTTCTCAGTAATAAAGCCGAGATCAATTAACGCATCGCCTAGCTTCTGCCCGGTACTACGTTGTGCGTTTAGTGCTTGCTGGATTTGCTCTTCAGAGACGATGCCTTCTTCAACCAGAAGATCGCCTAAGCGTTTTCTCAACTGAATTTTCATTGTGCATTCTCCAGCTGTTTCAAGATGCTCAAACGGTCGCGGATAAACGCTTGCGATTGATTCGAAATGCCAACTTTACCCAGAGCTTGGTTGTAAGAGTTGATCGCGGCGGTAAACGTCAGCGCGCGCTCTTGTTGAATCGCTAAACCTAGCCACCAGCGCGCATTTTCCGGCTCACGTTGAGTAAGGAGTTGATAACTCTCAAGCGCAATATCATTCTGCTTGTGTTTTTGTGCCAATGCCGCACGCATCGCCAAGTAATCTCGACTTGGTATTGGAGGCAAATGCACAAGCGGACTCAGCGCCGCTTCAGGTTGATTAGCTTTCACTAACAACTTAGACAAGGCCAAACGAAGTACTTGGTTGTTCGTGTCAAGGTTGATCCCTTCTTGGATAATCTCATACGCTTTACGCGTGTCGCCTTTGCCAAAGTACAACGCCGATAATTTTTGACGCGTGTCTGCATTCATTGGCTCATAACGTAACGCCTCAGCATAAGCCGACAACGCCGTTTGCATATCGTTAGCATCCAGTGCTTTTTCCGCTCGGCTAACCGCTTTAAGAGATAACTGGCGGTGCGTCAGCTCAACCTGCTCAATACGCATTGAACTGTTTTCTGCTGTCGTGCGGGTTACGTGATTAGATTGCTCATCGCTTGGCATCGTTGCCACTTGCGCGAGTAGCACTGCATCTTCAGAGACCGCATTTACCTCCGCTCTTGGCGTGAACCTATCAGTCTCAGGCATATGAAGCTGTTGCGCAGCCGGTTGTGTCACTGGCTTCGTGTAAACCACATGGGCTGTCTCGGGCGTCATTTTACTCGTTGGCGAATGAGTACGCTCTGATGATGTGATTGACGAAGCATTCACTGACGACAATGGCATGGTTTCTGTTTGAGCAGATGAAAGCTCGCCTGAAGGGATAGGACCGCGAGAGACCGCCCAGCCGCCCACCGCAAGGCTTAACGAGAAACCAGCAACGAGCCAAAGCCAAGGTTTACTGCGTGAAACGTTGGGAATGTCCGCACGAGTAAGCTCTGACGGTGATGTTTTTTCAGCGAGTTCTGATAATGCTTTATTGATGGCACTCAAGGTTGACTCCATCCCCAAAATACGGGTGTTTTAAACTTAGGTTTACGGGCATCAAACGTATCGTGCATAGCTGCGTAAACGTGATGATTTTTTAATAGTGTGCAACGATCATTAAATGCCGCAAGCAACGACTTGTGGCTAATTTGGTTGATCAAACGTGGAATCCCCATGGATGAACGCCAAATCGCTTTTTTCTGCTCAATAGAAAAAATGTGCGCTCCATTGCCTGCCTTGTCTAAACGATTATTGATGTAAGCCACGCCTTCATCGATAGAAAGAGGACGCAGCTGACAACTAAACGTAATACGTTGACGAAACTGCCTTAGCTCGTGGCTGGCTAACCGCTCATCCAACTCAGGTTGTCCGAATAACACCAGTTGAATGAGTTTATCTTGTTCCGTTTCTAGGTTACCGAACAGACGCAATGTTTCTAAAGCTTGTGGAGAAAGAGCTTGCGCTTCATCGACGATCAAGACGGTTTTCTTTCCCGCAGAATGCACTTGAATCAGGTGTTCTTGAATGAGAGAAACAATACGTAGCGGGTCATCGTTCTTGATGCCTAACTCTCTGGCGACAGCAAACTGCAACTGCTCGCCATTCAAAACTGGATTGGGTAAGTAAATCAGCTCGACTTCAGATTCAATCTGCTCAATTAACTTACGACACACCATGGTTTTTCCGGTGCCGACTTCTCCCGTCACCTTAATCACCCCTTCTCCCATTTGCACAGCGGCTAAAATGGTTTGGATCGCCTCATAGTGAGGGACTAACCCCAAGAACATTTCTGTGTTTGGGGTTAGCGAAAAAGGCTGAACTCGAAATCCAAAATGTGACAAGTACATACTCGAATCACAAACTCATTGAAAAACGGAAGCTTTCCCCGCGCTTATTGCGCATCTGGGAACCACTCTTGCAGCAGATCACGAGAGCGCTCTAGCTCTTTCTGCCAAGAGTTCACACCAACTACGGTCGGTTTTAGCAAGATGACCAATTCTGTTTTCTCAGTCACGTTATTTACGTTGCGGAACAAATGCCCCAATGCGGGCACATCGCCCAAGAATGGGACTTTAGAAACAAGCTCACGATTTTGCTGTTTCATCAAACCGCCGATAACCACAACATCGCCATCTTTAGCACGAATAACCGAGTCTGATTCACGAATAGAGCTTTTTGCCAATGGCAATTGGATGTTTTGGAACTCACCGCCCAAGTTCAATTTCTTCACTTCTTCCGAGACTTCAATAACCGCAGGGTGAACATGCAGGAACACATTGCCTTTGTTATCAATTTGCGGAGTCACATCGAGAGAGATACCTGAGAAGAATGGTGTCAATTCCACTTCTGGGACGGCATTTGAATTTTCACCGTTGCCTGCATTGCTCGATAGCTCGGTAACAAAGTACTCATCGGTACCCACTTTGATGACCGACTTTTGGTTGTTGGCAGCGGTAATACGAGGGCTCGAAAGAACGTTCAAGTCACCTTGTGTAGACATAAAACTCAACACAGCATTGAAGTTGCCATCAGAGATAGTCACGTTGGTTTGGCCGCCCAATAGCGTGCCAATCGCATCCAACGGTGGTAATGCCGACGCAGGGCGGTTCACTACGACACTACCCGAGTTACCAATTGACGCCGATAAGTTCGACCAGTTGATGCCTTGTTGGTAGCCATCATTCAACGTCACTTCTAGAATTTTAGCTTCAAGAATGACCTGACGCTGCATGCGCTCCTGCGATACACCTAAGAACTCACGGACTTCTCGAATATCATCTGGAAACGCTCGAACCGTAATCACTCCTGCTTGAGGTGTTACGACAACGCTTTGTCCTTTGCCTGAACCAATTAGATTCGCAACGGCTTGCTGCAGCATCGGCCAGAAGTCACTTTCAGTGATGGTTTCGATGCGCGTACCGCCCGTAGAGGTCGTTGAGCTATCGCCGCTGTTACTTCCATTGTCAGAGTCTGATGAGTCAGAACTGTCTGAGCTACCGCCAGAATTAGACGTACCAGCCGAGGTCACTGAGCCCGTGACAATGCTCGTCAATGATCGACCAGAGCGTTTGAACTGGAGGTAATCAACAGGAATGGTTACCGTACGCATACCAGCAGGGTAGATTTGAATAACTTTGCCAGACTTCACCACATCATAGCCATACATGTTCTGTACAACGCTCAGGACTTCATCCAACGTAACATCTGACAAGTTGACGGTGATATTACCTTGTACCGCAGGATGAATCGCCACGCTGTACTCAGTACCTTTGACTAGCGAGGCAAAAAAGCTTCGTGCATCGACCGCATTCGCTTGAATACGGAAACGCTTCGAGGTGCCTTGCTCTGAAGCAACATTCGAGTCTAAGTTAGGCATCAGGTCCGCTTCGACAGAAGAAGGAATTTCTTCTAACGTGCGGCTGTTCGCTTGATTGATAGATTCATTGAGCGCTTCTTTGACTTCCACTGGGTCACGGTGACCCATTGAACATCCCATTAAAGAAGCAATCGTTATTCCTACAACTAATTTGCGCATATCTGATCAGGCTCTGGTTATTATTTTTTTACGTTTAAACCAAAAAGCTCTAGGTCCCACTGACGGTTACCACGCTTTAAAGTTACAAATTCACTATTAATGCTCGCGACGCGATAACCCTTAAATAGCTCGCCTTTTTCAACAAGCTTGTTATCCATAATCGCGACACAAGCAGTACTTGGCTTACACACAATACTGTTGAGCGTAGGCAGTCGGTACTGTTTTGGTTTCGTTGACGTTTCAACCGCAGGCTTTTCCCAGCCAAGTGGTGCCGTTGGATCTTGGTTCGCCCAAGCGGTTCCTGCCGCAGCCATGACAAGCAATGAGATGATGAGTTTTTTAACCACCAATAAACTCCTCTCGAGATCCTAGTGTGTAGACTTCCAACACAAGCTTCGCTTTCGGGTACTCTTCGACTTTGTAACTAAAGCTGCGCCAATAATAACTGGCAGGAAGGCTCTCCAACTTATTTAGATAATTGGCAATAGAAAAGTAGTCGCCAGTCAGCTCCATGCGTACAGGGTGCACGTAGTAACCAGAGTATTGCGATGCTTCTTTATCTTCCGTAATTGGCTCAGATGGCAAAGTTTGCAAAGACAAAAGGTGAATGCCACTTTGCTGCTCTAATACATTTTCCAGCAGCTCAGCCATTTGCGAAGGTGTAATAAGGTGTTCGATGATCTCCGCTAGCTGCATCGAAAGGTGCTGACTTTCTGTTAGCAGGTTAGATATCGCGAGATCAATCTCAGCGTTTGGATCTTTCTTCAGCTGCGCTTGAATACGTAGCGTGTCGATTTCAATCTTTTGATTGGCTTGCTTTAAATTGCTTAGTTGCCTCTCATTACTGATGATCTCGTTAAGCTTTGGTTCCAGTACCAGCGTAAAAAGCAACATGATCACGACAACTAAACCACACAGCGCGATAAGCACTTTTTCACGCGCGCTCATTTCGCCAAAGCGCTCTTCTAATGAGATCCAGAATTCGTTCATTTCTCTTTATCCTCGCGCGTTTTTAGTTCAAACGTCACAATATCCTTATCATTTCGGCCAATTTTGACGTCGTCAAATGTCCGGCCAACCAAGCTAATTTCATTTTTAAATTGGTTAACCCAACTTGGTACTGAGCTCGGCTTTTTCGCCAGTCCCTTCAGATCTAAGGTATGGTTATTGATTCGAATTTCGGACAAAGAAATTTCTTGGTTTCCTAGCTTAGCTAATGATTGCATCACGCCAGAGTAACCCGTGCGCTGCGAGTCATCGTATTTCCCGACGGCTTTAAGTGAGTCTCGCTTCGCCTTGACTTCACGCTCTAAGCGGGCTTTAGCTGCCAGCTTATTATTGTCGGGTTGATGCTTACGTAGCTTGACTTGATAGCGTTCAAGCTCTGACTTCATGATATCGCCTTTGCTTTTTACAATAGCAATTTCATCTTCTAAACCACTGCTCTGCCAAGTCACATAGCCGTAAGAGAGTAGAATGGCCGCAGCCGCGACACCCCAAGATAACGTGATATTTCTTAGTGTCAGGAGCTCTTTTTTCGGCTTTAAGTAATCAGGGTATAAGTTAACGCGTCGAGTATTAGAAGCCGCAGCGGCATCTGCTAAAACGTGTCCTGATAACTCATGTTCTGGTGGTAATAACGGAGAAACTTTAGTGCTTAAACGGTAGTTCAGAGACTGAACAAGCTCACTCTCATCCTCCTCATCACAACACACTTTCAATTGATGCAGCTGCACATGGCGCAACTGAGAAGAAAGATAATCAATCGAACGTTGCAGTTCTAACGAGAGGCTATCCATCTGTAACTCGCTAGACGGAACCCCCGTTAACGGTGGCGTCACACTGCGAATCGAACGATGGAACGCGATAGTATTTTCGACAAAAGCGCTAATACGGAAGTGACCACGCACACTGCGTTGTAATAATAGGAAGTTACCTAGTTCACCTGCGGTCTCTCCCCAAATGTCGTCTTCAGGAAGAATAGCTTCTAATGGCAACTGGGCGCGACTGGCCAGTAACACGATCTTATCCAACATTTTTCGTGATAAGACGTAAGCTTGCACTTTGGTTGAATTGGGTAGCTCTACCGCATCTGCAATGATGTCAACGGCACGCTCAGAGATCAGTTCTTTCAACAAAAACGGTAATGCTGCAGGCCATTCTTGGCGCGGCATGACAGGTTTGTCGATTTGATACATCTGATAATAGTTATGAGAAAGGACAACCGTTAGAGAATCATACGCACTCGCAGCAACGCTCAATGCTTGCTCTACGGCTTTCTCCCAATTGGATTCAGAAATATCAAATTGGTATGGGCGGCCACTTTTTATTGAAGATGATAAATAAACGGCGTCTGGCTGAATAACCAAAAAGCAGGAACGACCACCACCAGATGATCGTTTGAGCTTGTCGAGTAGTGCTTTGAAATCCATGATTATTATCTTTATTTTTTACGCCAGCGATTTCGTCTTCCCAATTTCACTTGGGATTCTGATTGAGAACTTGGCAATGCTTGTGGACGAGGAAGAAACTGCTGCTCTGCAGAGAAGTAGCGCCCTTGCCCACCATAAACCCCGAGTTCAATTAACGTGTTGAGCTCGTTTTGATTCTCAATTCCCACTGCTATGATTTTAGTTTTACTGTTTGCCGCGGCACCTAGCATGCTGCGGACAAATAGCTGGTTCTCATGTCGCTGGTCGATTTTTGCTACTAAACTGCGATGAAGTTTAAGGTAACGAATATCCACTTCTTTTAAATAGTGAGTGCTGACGATGGTTCGTCCAGCCTGCCCAACCATTAAGTGGCACCCTAAACCGGCCAGCATTTTAGCGACTGGTCGCATAAAGTCTAAGTGTCTTACAAATTGTGCTTCAACAAACTCAAAACTGAGACACTTTCTCTGTTCACGTGACAACTGTAAGAGTTCATCACGAAACCATTTAAAGTACTCTCGGTTAGAAAAAGGCGTTACATTCAAATTGAGCGCATACGATCTTGAGTTATCAAAATTATCCTTAAATTCTCTTAAGAATTTATTAATAACTGACTTATCCATTTGCGCTTCATAACCAACCTGTCTGATCGCAGAAATAAACCGAGACGCTTTAACAATACCATTCTCAGGATCGCGAATCCTGCATGTTAACTCTTCATATAATGATTTTTTATGCGTCGCGTCACTTATTGGGTGCACAGATTGTGCGTAGAGTATCACATTTTCTGGTGTAAGTGCTGTGTCAAATAACGTTCTCCACATCACACTTCCGCGAGCTTCTTCATCGTGGTTCCATTTTTTGAAGCGACTCCAATTATTGTTATTTTGTAGTTGCGCACTACGCAAAGCTGTCTCTGCCTCATCGATGATTTGGCTGTGTCGCTCACCCTCTTTATAAGTAGTGATGCCTATATGGCACCAGTTGTCTGGGTCGAGTGGCTCTGGCGGAATTAATTTTTCTAACTGGCGAATGCATTGTGATGCCAAATTAGCCACATCTTTGGCACTTTGATGCGGCAGAAATAACGCAAAATCAGCATCGTAATAACGAGAAAACACAACATCAGGGTATCGCTGAACTAAGTTGGATAATAAACTCCCAACTTCAACAATAAACTCATCCGTAATTTGCTTATCTTGCTCTTCTTCAACCAGTTTCCAGTCTTGAATACGTACTAGCAACACGGCGCCGCGAGCCCCACTTTCTAGTAACGCCGATTCCAGTTTGCTATCAAACAGCACTCGATTGGCTGTACCTGTTAACTTATCAAGGAAGGTTTGAGTTCGAATAAAGGTATCAAATCGGCTTCGCTCTTGACGCGCATCTTGTAACTCTTCAATTAATACATCGAGCGCTTCACTGGCAGTATAAGGCCATTCTTTTTTGTCGCCTTTTGCATACTGCTCTACCCGACCAGCAAGGATCATCCTGCCTCGCTCTTCGAGCATTTCAGAGCCTTCTAATTGCTCCTTAAGCCACGCAACACCGCGCATTAAACAGAAGATGATCAGGATAACGGCAAGCGTGATCGACCAAAGCGCCTGCATTGAGTAGCTGTAACCTAAGTAAGGCGGGATCGCTTTAAAATGAATCGTGTAATCTTGATTGTGAGTCAGTTGGTATTCTGTCTCAAACAAGACTGACGCTTCCATTTGATGAGAAGTATCTTTGAAGCGATAAACAACCGCATTGTTGGTCGACAATGTCATTTCGACAATATTGGAAGCCTGCAGCATTTTCGGCATCCAGCGCTGCATAGAATAAGCAGCGTCAGGATCTTCCATCTCCTTGTCGACCACCTCTACGATCCCTTCTAAATAATGGGTGAGATATTCCTGCCCAAGACGTTTAAAAGAGAGGGTGCCACCGACAAACAAGATAAACATGGCGCAGATGACGATCATGGTGACAAAAGCCACCAGCCGTGTGCTTAACTTAAGAGTTGGGGTATACCTCATGAATACCAAATTCCTTTTTTATTCATCATATACCTTATTGAAATATTTATACTTGATAAGAGTTCATCAAACAATCGGATTCGTCTGATAGTGAGAGGCTGGAGCATAAAGAACATCACACTCATTGATAAGTTTTATTGTTGCGCCTAACCTTGCTGAGATAAGCCTTTGAGATCATTAGATAGTG
The DNA here is from genome assembly GCF_024181935.1 of Vibrio sp. Y51_MX_L26. Lineage (NCBI taxonomy): Bacteria > Pseudomonadati > Pseudomonadota > Gammaproteobacteria > Vibrionales > Vibrionaceae > Vibrio > Vibrio sp. Y51_MX_L26. Next base: position 16,675 of record NZ_JAMZAS010000012.1, on the reverse strand, counting down.
ACAATAAAAAAGACCGCGATATTCGCGGCCTTTTCGATTCAAGCATAAGCAGAATTTAGAACGGGATATCGTCGTCAAAATCCATTGGTGGCTCATTGTACTGCTGCTGTGGTTGCTGCGGAGCCTGCTGTTGTTGCTGTTGCTGAGGCGCATTGTACTGCTGCTGAGCTGGTTGTTGAGGCTGACCCCATCCACCTTGCTGCTGTTGACCGCCCATTGGTGCGCCGCCACCTTGACCACGACCGCCAAGCATTTGCATCACGCCGTTGAAGCCTTGAACAACGACTTCAGTTGAGTAGCGATCTTGACCGCTTTGGTCTTGCCATTTACGAGTTTGCAGTTGGCCTTCAATGTATACTTGAGAACCTTTACGCAAGTACTCACCTGCTACTTCCGCAAGCTTGCCGAACAACACAACACGGTGCCATTCCGTTTTTTCGCGCTGTTCGCCAGTCGCTTTATCACGCCATGAATCAGAAGTCGCAATAGTAATGTTTGCTACTGCACCGCCGTTCGGCATGTAACGAATTTCAGGGTCGTTACCTAGATTCCCCACCAAAATAACTTTGTTAATTCCACGGCTGGCCATGATGTGCTCCGTTTCACTCTGGATATATAAAATTTTAGCGCATTAGAATAGCACGCTTTAATGTTTTGATTAAAGTCTAATACCATTGTGATCTAATGAGTCACCTACTAGAACCCAAATCGCATTTCAACTTACGCCTGTAGCATTTTTGATTCGCGTTGCAGACATCGTTTCGTGAAGCTTTGAATTCGAACGCATTTATTCAGTAAAGCTATGGTTATAACCTCTCTTTAATGCCAACTTATGGCCTTTATTGAACGCTGGGAGATTTGAACACGTGAGAAAGTCGGCTTACGCAAGAAAGCTATTTCTGATCAGTATGGAAGATAATGCGCAAAAAAAGGTGGCGGCACTCGAAAAATACATTGATATGAGCATCCCGGTGATTTCGACCGAAGCACTCATGGAAGCTAAGCCACAGCACCGTAATAAAATCCTACTGATCGACTTCAGTGAACATAAATCACTCGTTCAATCGATCAAAAACTTACCGCTGGTATGGAAGAACTTTGAAACCGTTGTGTTCAATGTCCCTAAAAGGCTGACCACGGATGAGCTTCTTTCATTTGGTCAACTAAAGGGGCTGTTCTATTCCGAAGATACGCTAGAGCAAATTGGAGAAGGATTAAAAGGCATTGTTAACGGTCAAAACTGGCTGCCGCGTAATGTAACCAGTCAACTTTTACACTATTACCGTAACGTCATTAATACTCATACTGCCCCAGCTACGGTAGACCTAACCATTCGCGAGCTGCAAGTACTGCGTTGCTTGCAAGCTGGCGCCTCAAACAGCCAAATGGCCGAGGAATTATTTGTCAGTGAATTCACCATCAAATCGCACTTGTATCAGATATTCAAAAAGCTATCAGTGAAGAATCGCGTTCAGGCTATCGCGTGGGCAGATCAAAACTTAATGTCATGATGCGATGCCGCGACTCTAATGACTGAAATGACGAGTCGCTCATCTTTTTTCCGCACTGAGTCTCACACTTTTTCCTACTTTATTCATGATTCATTGACGACTCTCGTGTTAAAGTTATGCGCAGATTCTTGATAATAACGAGATAGGATATTCCCCCAATGATTAAAAAATGTCTGTTCCCTGCTGCAGGCTATGGCACTCGCTTCTTACCAGCAACGAAATCTATGCCAAAAGAGATGATGCCAGTCGTGAATAAACCGCTTATTGAATACGGCGTTGAAGAAGCAATTCAAGCTGGTATGAACGGCATGTGTATTGTGACGGGTCGTGGCAAACACTCTATCATGGACCACTTTGATAAGAACTACGAACTGGAACACCAGATTAGCGGTACCAATAAAGAAGAGCTATTGGTAGATATCCGTGAAATCATTGAATCTGCAAACTTCACTTACATCCGTCAACGCGAGATGAAAGGCTTAGGCCACGCGATTCTGACCGGGCGTGAACTGGTGGGTGACGAACCATTTGCCGTCGTTCTTGCTGATGACCTTTGTGTCAACGAAGAAGAAGGCGTGCTAGCTCAAATGGTGGCGCTATTTAAACAGTTCCGTTGTTCTATCGTTGCCGTACAAGAAGTCCCAGAAGATGAGACTCACAAATACGGCGTTATCTCTGGTGAAATGATCAAAGATGACATCTACCGCGTAGACGACATGGTAGAAAAACCTGAGAAAGGCACGGCACCAAGCAACCTTGCGATCATTGGTCGCTACATTCTGACCCCTGATATTTTCGAACTGATTGAAAACACAGAGCCAGGTAAAGGTGGTGAAATTCAAATCACTGACGCGCTACTTAAACAAGCAAAAGCGGGCTGTGTCTTGGCTTACAAATTCAAAGGCAAACGCTTTGACTGTGGTAGTGTTGAAGGTTACATCGAAGCAACCAACTACTGTTTTGAAAACCTTTATCTAAAAGATGAAAAAGCCTCTGAGTTAGGTAAACACGCAACACAAAAAGCGGTATAAAGCATCGTCGTAGTACGAAATTATTGTTTCTAAAGCCCAGCATTATGTTGGGCTTTTATTTTTACTGTTTTTTTATCCAGTAATTTTCTTTGCACATTTCTCACACTATGTAATACTTGCCCCACTTGGTTATACATAGAGCAAAAACGATGGATAAAATAGAAGTTCGCGGTGCCCGAACCCATAACCTCAAAGACATTAATCTTACAATCCCTCGCGATAAACTGATTGTCATTACTGGACTAAGTGGCTCCGGTAAATCCTCTCTCGCTTTCGATACATTGTATGCAGAAGGCCAACGACGCTACGTAGAGTCTCTCTCTGCCTACGCTCGTCAGTTTTTGTCTCTGATGGAAAAACCCGATGTCGACCATATTGAAGGGTTATCACCTGCGATTTCTATTGAACAGAAGTCTACTTCTCATAACCCGCGTTCAACCGTCGGTACAATTACCGAAGTCTACGACTACTTGCGTCTGTTGTATGCTCGTGTAGGCGAACCACGCTGTCCAACGCACCATGCCCCTCTTGCCGCACAAACCATCAGTCAAATGGTGGACAAAGTTCTAGAGATGCCAGAAGGCAGCAAAATGATGCTGTTGGCACCCATTGTCAAAGAGCGTAAAGGTGAGCATGTTAAAACGCTTGAGAACCTGGCAGCTCAGGGCTTTATTCGTGCGCGTATTGATGGAGAAACTTGCGATCTATCTGATCCTCCAACGCTAGAGCTACATAAAAAGCACACCATTGAAGTCGTGGTCGACCGCTTTAAAGTTCGTCCCGATCTGCAACAGCGCTTAGCCGAATCTTTTGAGACAACGCTCGAGTTATCAGGCGGAATTGCGGTTGTCGCGCCAATGGATGGAGACGGTGAAGAGATTATTTTCTCCGCCAACTTCGCTTGTCCACAATGTGGTTACAGCATGCAAGAGTTAGAGCCGCGACTTTTCTCATTCAACAACCCTGCTGGTGCATGTGGCACTTGTGATGGTTTGGGTGTGCAGCAATACTTCGATCCAAGCCGAGTAATTCAAGATGATTCATTAAGCTTGGCACAAGGTGCGATTCGCGGTTGGGATCAAAAGAACTACTACTACTTCCAAATGCTCACCTCATTGGCCGATCATTATGGTTTTGATCTACATGCACCTTTTAATTCTCTGCCAAAGAAAACGCAAGATGTCATTCTAAAGGGCTCTGGCCGCACTGAGATTGAGTTTAAATACATCAACGATCGTGGCGATATTCGCGTTAAGCGCCATCCATTCGAAGGTATTCTGAATACACTAGAACGTCGCTATCGTGATACAGAATCCAACTCTGTCCGTGAAGAGCTTGCGAAATACATCTCCACTAAATCTTGTTCAAGCTGTGGTGGTACTCGTCTTCGCCTTGAAGCACGTAACGTGTTTATTGCTGATACGACACTGCCTGAGATTGTTGAACTTAGCATTGCTGATGCATTGGAATTCTTCCATTCCTTGAAACTTGAAGGTCAACGAGCCCAAATCGCTGAAAAAGTGATGAAGGAAATCAACGACCGCCTGCAATTCTTAGTTAACGTCGGTTTGAACTACCTAAACTTATCACGCAGTGCTGAAACTTTATCAGGCGGTGAAGCTCAACGTATTCGTTTAGCGAGCCAAATTGGTGCTGGTTTAGTAGGGGTGATGTACGTTCTGGATGAGCCATCGATTGGTCTCCACCAGCGTGATAATGAACGCTTATTAAAAACGCTCACTCATTTGCGTGATTTAGGTAACACCGTACTTGTGGTAGAGCACGATGAAGATGCGATTCGCTGTGCGGATCATGTCATAGATATCGGTCCTGGTGCTGGCGTACATGGTGGTAATGTTGTTGCGGAAGGCACCATGGAAGAGATAATCGCGAACCCGAATTCTCTGACAGGTCAGTACTTAAGTGGCGTTAAAGAAATCGCAGTACCGAAAGATCGCACGCCGCGAGATCCGAAAAAAACGGTTGAGCTCTTAGGCGCAACAGGTAATAACCTTAAAAACGTTAATCTTTCAATTCCTGTTGGGTTATTCAGCTGTATTACAGGGGTATCTGGCTCAGGTAAATCAACGCTGATTAATGATACTTTCTTTAAAATTGCGCATACCCAACTTAACGGAGCGACAACAGCTCAGCCTTCACCTTATAAATCGATTAAAGGTCTAGAGCACTTCGATAAAGTCATCGATATCGATCAAAGCCCAATTGGCCGTACACCTCGCTCTAACCCTGCAACCTATACGGGGATCTTTACCCCAATCCGTGAACTGTTTGCAGGCACACAGGAGTCGCGTTCTCGCGGTTACAAGCCTGGACGTTTTAGCTTTAACGTACGCGGTGGTCGTTGTGAGGCCTGTCAGGGTGATGGTGTCATTAAAGTTGAAATGCATTTCCTACCAGACGTTTATGTGCCATGTGATGTATGTAAAGGTAAGCGCTACAACCGTGAAACACTTGAAGTACGTTACAAAGGCAAAACCATTGATGAAGTGCTAGAAATGACGGTCGAAGACGCCCGAACGTTCTTTGAACCCGTACCTGCTATAGCACGTAAGCTACAGACTCTAATGGATGTTGGCTTGTCTTACATTCGCCTAGGTCAAGCGGCAACGACACTCTCCGGTGGTGAAGCACAGCGTGTGAAATTGGCGCGAGAGCTATCCAAGCGTGATACAGGAAAAACCTTGTACATTTTGGATGAACCAACAACCGGCCTTCACTTCCATGATATCCAACAGTTGCTCACTGTACTGCACAGACTTCGCGACCACGGAAACACTGTCGTGGTGATCGAGCATAACCTGGACGTCATTAAGACTGCGGACTGGATTATCGATCTTGGTCCTGAAGGGGGTCAGGGTGGCGGCGAGATAATCGCTCAAGGCACACCGGAAGATGTGTCGCAAATCGAGGGATCGCACACAGCTCACTTCCTCAAGCCTATGTTGAAGTAGAAAAAACAGGTAAAGTATCGAGACCAGCAAGTGCTGGTCTTTTTTCATTCAAAACAACGCAATAACTATGGCTACTATACATGTAAGTGGAACAAAGCTTTCTCCCGAAAAAGTACAGGTTCCCCTCAATCGCAAGTTTCTCATTGCCTTGGCAACACTATTTGTGTTGGCAATGCACTTTTTCATGCCCAACCCCGGCGGTTCGGGGCTTTCGCTTTCGTTCAATGCGACAACTTGGATTGCTTTTAGCTTTGCATTAGGCATTGGGTGTTACCAACTCGCGAATAATCGAGTACTACGTTACTCAAAACTAACCATCGGCTTGTTCATTAGTGCTCTTATCATGACGGTGCCCATTCTGTACCCAAATGCGAATAGCAGTTTGGCAGCCAATAAGCTCATTGGCCTGTGGTGCGGTGTCCTATTCTTTATTGTCTTACAACAATTTCATTTCAGTAATAAACATCGCCAACGCCTATTATGGTTCATTGTCCTTGCGGTTGTTATCGAAGCCATTTTTGGTCTGACACAATATCTGTATCTCAAACCAGGCAATCCGTTTGGTTACGACACGGTGGCCAATCGTCCTTATGGTATTTTCCAACAGCCTAATGTAATGGCCAGTTTTCTTGCGACAGGATTGGTGATTGCCAGCTATTTACTTGCACGTCAGCCTTACAAATACGACCGTAAGTTAAGCGATGTTTATCTTCTCTATGCCGTGCCAGTTTTAACCTTACCATTGATTGTGGCGTTGGCTTCACGCACTGGTTGGTTAGCATCGATCATCGCCGTTTTGTTGGTCATCCCATACATGTATCGCTTTGCAACCAAAGGGCGCTTCATCCGCTGGGTTACGTCGCTTGTCACTGGGCTCGCACTCTCAATTGTTGTCATGTATCTTGCCTTTCCTGATGGAAGTGGGTTAGCCGCAGAAAAAGTAAACATGGAGTCTCCTCGAGCGTATACTTTTCCGCAAACATTAGACATGGTGATTGAAAAGCCTTTTACTGGCTATGGATATGGCAAGTTTGAGTCTGAGTACATGCTGTATACGGCTCGTCAACACGCCCTAAATGAGAATTACCCAGCTGGTTTGCCAGCCATGGATCATCCGCATAATGAGCTACTTTACTGGGGAGTAGAAGGTGGCTTGCTGCCAATACTCGGTATCTTCTTAGCGATGGCACTGGTACTGTATCGAATCTATCAAGCCAAACGCGGAACTCGTCTTGCGTTGCTGGCCTTGTTTATACCTATCGTATTGCACTCACAACTGGAATACCCTTTCTACCACTCTCTCGTGCATTGGTTGATCTTCGTTATCCTGCTGTACTGGGTAGATCAGCGCGTCTCTCGTTATCGACAAGTCGGCTTTAGTAATGTGACCAAAAGCTTGCTGCGAATCTTTAGTTTGGTACTTCCCGTTACGTTTACGTTTTACATGGTAAGCGCATTGCATACGAACTATGTATTGACGAAGTTTGAGACCACTAGGCCAACTAACCCTGATATTCTGAATCAAGTCAGTAACCCTGTAGTTTGGAAAGACAGGTTTGATTGGGATGTCTATAGCACGTTTTTAAACATTGGGCTGTACCAACAAGACGCAACCTTGATTCAGCCTTATATCGATTGGTCGCTAAAAATCATCAAAGATAAGCCTCGCCCTGCATTTTATAATAATTTGATTTTGGCCTACCAAGGCTTAGATGACTCAAGTAAAGCGGAGCAAATCAGAGCTGAAGCGCAGTTTTTGTTCCCGAAGATTGATTTCAGTGACGTCAATTACCGACCACCTTCTCAAGCAATCTCTGCCTCACCAGCACCCACTTCAGGTGCAGAGTAATAAGTACAAAAAAGCGAAGGGATGACCTTCGCTTTTCTTTATCTCATTGCGGTATAGCTTTATTCAGTGAGTGACTCTTCTAACGCTTTTAAGCACAGTGCAACGTTTTCAGGTCGAGCGCCGTAACCCATTAAGCCAATACGCCACGCTTTACCAGCTAATGCCCCGAGGCCTGCACCAATTTCTAGGTTATAGGTTTCTAGCAAGTGAGCACGAACTTTTGCTTCATCAATTCCTTCAGGCACGTAAATCGCGTTTAATTGCGGCAAACGATGGGCTTCGTCCACAACAAATTCAAAACCTAGCTTTTGTAGGCCATTTTTGAGTTTTTCATACATCAGTTGATGACGAGCCCAAGCGTTTTCTAATCCTTCATTTTTCAGTATCAATAAAGCTTCATGAAGCGCATACAAGCTATTAACTGGCGCCGTATGATGGTAACTACGCTTACCTTCTCCACTCCAATACCCCAATACTAAACTCTGATCGAGGAACCAACTCTGTACTGGTGTTGTTCTTGCTTGAATCTTTTCAATCGCGGCAGGAGAAAACGTCACTGGTGAGAGCCCTGGTACACATGACAAACATTTTTGACTGCCAGAGTAAACCGCATCCAGTTGCCATTCATCCACTTTTAACGGCACACCACCAAGTGACGTCACCGCATCAACAATAGATAATGCATTATGCTGTTTCGCCAGCTTACCCAATGCTTGAGCATCACTGACTGCACCAGTTGAGGTTTCCGCATGCACAAAAGCAAGAATTTTTGTATCTGGGTGCTGTTCGAGTGCTTGCTCGACTTTATTAATGGAAACAGGCCTCCCCCATTCATCATCGACGATAACAACTTCACCACCAGCACGGACGACATTTTCGCGCATGCGTTCACCAAATACACCGTTACGGCAGACGATCACTTTATCGCCTTTCTCGATCAAGTTTACAAAGCATGTTTCCATCCCTGCACTACCAGGCGCTGAAACCGCAATAGTGAACTCATTGTCAGTTTGAAAGGCATACTTCAATAGCTGCTTGAGCTCATCCATCATACCGATAAACAGAGGATCAAGGTGACCTACAGTAGGACGGCTTAGTGCTTGTAACACTTGAGGATAAATATCAGAAGGACCAGGTCCCATCAAAATACGGTGAGGTGGAATAAAGCTTTGGATCGACATGTCAGCTCCTTGATTATCTTTTATCCTGAGCATTCTAAAAGTTCTATTCAATAACATGGCTCAGGTGTAGGGTTCTTCACCCTAATAGATTTTTCCTCTATCAGCAATTAGCCGTAAGTATGGAGGTCAAACCAGTGTCACAAAATCGTTAATAAAAAACACCATAAAGGTTGAAATATTGATTGACATTAAGGCCTCAAAACCGTTCAATGTTTGAGCTTTATGTAGAAGAGGAGCGCTACCCAGGTAGATGATTTGTGGAACCGCAATTCCAACACCAATCATTGAGGGGGAGTAGTGCCGAGGTAAGTCAAAGTTGCAGGGTTTGACTTGTCGGTTGAATTGGGCTGAATCCCATCAACTGTCATCAGCGCAGTCTGATGAAGGGCTTCTGAGGGTAAATTTTTCAAATAGCATTCTAAATACCTCTCTTTTTGCTCTGTTCCTTTTCTCACTAAACATTGGATGTACAATTTTTTAGGAAGTCGTGGGAGAACGCAGTGAGCGCATTTAACGTAGCTAAATTCGGTGGGACCAGTGTTGCCAACTTTGAGGCAATGAGTCGTTGTGCCACCATTATCGAAAACAATCCAAATACTCGCCTGGTCGTGAGCAGCGCTTGCTCTGGCGTCACCAACCTGTTGGTAGAACTCGCCAATGGTGTACAGGATCAAACGCACCGTACTGAACTGCTGCAAAATCTGGCCAATATTCATGACGCCATTTTAACTCAGCTCGAAGACAGCACGAAAACTGCTGCCGAGGTGTATGGCATATTAGATACCGTAACCAGCCTGGCCGAGGCTGCATCTATCCAAGCTAGTGCGAAGTTAACCGATCATTTAGTCGCATGTGGTGAACTCATGTCGACGCACATTCTAACTCAGTTAATGTGTGAGCGAGGCATTCAAGCAGTGCGCTTTGATATCCGCGATGTGCTGCGTACTGATGACAACTTTGGTCGCGCGGAGCCAAACATTGAAGCAATTTCGACGCTTGCGCAAGATAAACTCGTACCACTTTGCCAACAATCCGTTGTTGTTACTCAAGGCTTCATAGGATCTGACGAAGCAGGTAATACAACAACACTAGGTCGAGGAGGCAGCGATTACAGCGCCGCCTTAATTGCTGAGAGCGTCAAAGCGGCAGGGTTAGAAATCTGGACTGATGTACCGGGCATCTACACAACAGACCCGCGAATTGCGCCAAAAGCCTCACCAATTCCCGAGATCAGCTTTAGTGAAGCTTCAGAAATGGCTAACTTTGGCGCTAAAATCCTTCACCCTTCTACGCTAGTACCCGCATTGCGCCACGACATTCCGGTATTTGTAGGGTCATCGAAAGAGCCAGAAAAAGGAGGAACTTGGATTCGCCACCAAGTCGAAAGCTCACCGTTGTTCCGTGCGCTAGCTTTGCGTTGTAACCAAACCATGGTAACGCTACGCAGCGCCAATATGTTCCACGCATACGGCTTCTTAGCAAAGGTCTTTGAGATCCTTGCAAAACATAAGATCTCTGTCGATTTGATCACGACATCTGAAATCAGTGTATCGTTAACACTTGATCAAACTGATACCTCTGGCGGAGCACCACAGCTGCCGCAAGCTGTACGAGAAGAGTTAGAAGAGTTATGTAAGGTAGAAGTTGAACATGACCTATGCCTCGTTGCTCTCATTGGTAACAACATGAGTGAGAGTAAAGGCTACGCGAAACAGGTTTTTGGCACGCTAGAAGACTTTAACCTACGCATGATTTGTTATGGTGCTAGCCCTCACAACTTATGCTTCTTGCTCCATGAATCGGTATCGAAACAAGCCATACAAAAACTTCACACCGAGTTGTTTGAGAAGTAAGTTCAACTCAATAAAACAAAGGGCTGCGTATCTGCAGCCCTTTGTTGTTTCAATAGTTGTTACATTTGGACGAGGTAAACATCAATTTAACCGTTAATGTTTGGCCCTAACCATTTTTCAGCCTCGATCCTATCCCACCCCTTACGATCGGCGTAGCTCTCTAGCTGATCCTCTTGGATCTGTGCGATCGCAAAGTAACGTGAGTCAGGATGAGAGAAATACCAACCAGAGACTGACGCGCCCGGATACATTGCATAGCTGGAGGTTAGAGTCATGCCAATATTCTCTTCCACATTAAGTAGCTCCCAAAGCGGTCCTTTTTCAGTATGCTCAGGGCACGCTGGATAACCCGGCGCAGGGCGAATACCTTGGTATTTTTCACGAATGAGATCATTGTTAGATAAATCTTCATCCGCAGCATAACCCCAAATTTCTTTACGGACACGCTCATGCAAATACTCAGCAAACGCTTCGGCTAGGCGATCCGCCACCGCTTGAATCATAATTGCGTTGTAATCATCTCCCTGTGCTTTGTATTCATCAGCAAGCTCTCGTTCACCAATACCACCAGTGACAGCAAATGCCCCTATCCAATCATGTTTACCCGACTCTTTAGGTGCGATGTAGTCAGATAAACAATAGTTGAATCCTTTTGGTTTCTCGGTCTGTTGACGCAAGTTACGCAGTACTTTCACAACGTCGGTACGAGTTTCATCAGCATAAACTTCAATGTCGTCCCCCACGCTCGCAGCAGGGAATAAGCCACACATTCCACGCGCTTTTAACAGGCCTTCTCGCTCAACTCGATCAAGTAACTCGTTGGCATCTTCGAATAAACGTTTTGCTTCTTCACCAACTTCTTCATGTTGGAAAATTGTTGGATACTTACCCACAAGTGACCAAGTCATAAAGAATGGTGTCCAATCGATGTATTGACGTAATATAGCCACATCAAAATCATTGAAGATATGAATGCCAGGCTTAACAGGCACTGGAGGAGTATAAGCTTCCCAATCGATCGCAACTTTATTCGCTCGAGCAGCTTCTAATGTCACTGGTTTGGTTCTCGGTTTCTTTCGATTATGTTGATCACGTACTCGTTCGTAATCAGCTTCAAGTTTTTCAACAAATTCAGGGCGACGTTCATCTGACAGAAGAGAAGTACATACGCCCACTGCACGTGAGGCGTTGTTCACGTAAACAACTGGATGCTTGTAATTTTGCTCAATCTTAACTGCTGTATGGGCTTTTGACGTTGTTGCGCCACCGATGAGAAGAGGTAAGTTAAAGTCGAGACGCTCCATCTCTTTTGCAACATGCACCATTTCGTCTAATGAAGGTGTGATCAACCCTGACAAACCAATAATATCGACGTTCTCTTCTTGCGCTACTTTTAAGATCTTTTCGCAAGGAACCATGACACCAAGATCGATAATTTCGTAGTTATTGCACTGCAATACAACGCCAACGATATTTTTCCCGATATCATGTACATCACCTTTGACCGTCGCTAGCAAAATCTTACCGTTTGTTTGTCCCACCTGCTTTTCTGCATTGATGTAGGGCTCCAGATGCGCGACTGCTTGCTTCATCACTCGTGCAGATTTTACGACTTGAGGAAGGAACATTTTACCTTCACCAAACAGGTCTCCGACGACGTTCATCCCATCCATTAGTGGACCTTCAATCACCTCTAATGGCTTTGAAGCGTTGACACGAGCCTCTTCGGTATCATCAACGATGAACTCAGTTATTCCTTTCACTAACGCGTGCTCTAAACGCTTTTCAACAGGCCAAGTTCTCCACTCAAGTGCAGAGGCATCCTCCTCTTTACCTACCCCTTTGCCTGCGTATTCCGCTGCGATATCTAACAATCTCTCAGTGGCGTCATCACGACGGTTAAGAACGACATCTTCCACAGCCTCACGCAATTTTTCAGGCACGTTATCGTAGATTTCTAACTGACCCGCATTCACAATCCCCATATCCATACCATTTTTAAAACAGTGATAGAGGAACACCGCGTGAATCGCTTCACGCACATAGTTATTCCCTCGAAAAGAGAACGAGACGTTAGAAACCCCACCCGAGATCATCGCGTGCGGTAAATCACGTTTGATATCGCCAACGGCTTCAATGAAATCCACCGCGTAGTTATTATGCTCATCGATACCCGTAGCAATGGCAAAAATGTTTGGGTCAAAGATGATGTCTTCTGGTGGAAAGCCCACTTCATCAACAAGAATTCGGTAAGCGTTGGTACAAATTTCTACTTTGCGCTCACGTGTATCTGCTTGCCCAATCTCATCAAACGCCATCACAATCACAGCCGCACCGTAACGGCGGATCAACTTAGCTTGTTCAACGAATTTCTCTTTGCCTTCTTTGAGAGAGATCGAGTTAACAATGCCTTTGCCTTGGATGCACTTAAGACCGGCTTCAATAACCTCCCACTTGGAAGAGTCAACCATGATTGGTACTTTTGAGATTTCAGGTTCTGACGCACAAAGGTTTAAAAAGCGAACCATACAAGCTTGTGCATCCAACATGCCTTCATCCATGTTGATATCGATAATTTGAGCGCCATTTTCAACTTGTTGACGAGCCACATCGAGCGCTTCATCGTACAGCTCTTCTTTAATCAAGCGTTTAAAACGCGCAGAACCGGTTACATTAGTACGCTCACCGACATTGATAAATAAAGAGTCTTTATCAATGGCGAGCGGCTCTAAGCCAGACAAGCGACAAGCAACGGGAAGATCAGGTAATTTACGAGGGGCGATATTTTCAACCGCGAGTGCCATTTGGCGAATGTGCTCAGGAGTTGTACCACAACACCCACCAATTAAGTTTAAAAAGCCACTTTGAGCCCACTCTTTAACATGCTTAGCCATATCTTCTGGCGACAAATCGTATTCGCCGAATGCATTCGGAAGCCCAGCATTTGGGTGAGCGGAAACAAAAGATTCTGATATACGCGAGAGCTCTTCAACATAAGGACGAAGCTCATCTGGGCCCAGCGCACAGTTCAAACCAAACGAAATCGGTTTAACATGACGTAATGAGTTGTAAAACGCTTCTGTGGTTTGACCGGATAATGTCCGACCGGAAGCATCGGTAATAGTCCCCGAGATCATCACAGGTAACTCAATACCCATCTCTTCAAACACACTTTCAACAGCAAATGAACAAGCCTTAGCGTTAAGAGTATCGAAGATGGTCTCGATAAGAATAAGGTCAGAACCACCTTTAATCAGCGCTCGAGTCGATTCAGAGTAAGCCTCAACTAACTCGTCGAAAGAAACATTTCGATATCCAGGGTCGTTTACATCAGGAGAGATAGAACACGTTCGGTTCGTCGGCCCTAAAACCCCTGCGACATAACGCGGTTTATCGGGTGTTTTTGCGGTCCATTCGTCTGCAACTTCACGTGCAAGCTTGGCAGCAGCAAAGTTAATTTCTTCACTTAGGCTTTCCATCTCGTAGTCAGCCATCGCAATGGTTGTTGCGTTAAACGTGTTGGTTTCGAGAATATCTGCACCCGCTTCTAAATATGCAGCGTGAATTTCCTTGATAAGTTGAGGCTGACTTAGAACCAACAGGTCGTTGTTACCTTTTAGATCACAATGCCAATCCGCAAAGCGCGTTCCTCGATAGTCTTGCTCTTCAAGTTTGTATCCCTGAATCATGGTTCCCATACCACCATCAATCAAAAGAATACGTTGCTTCAATTGAGCTTCAATCTGTTGTCTTACGTTACTTCCCACAGTACAGCCTCATTCCTTTAGTTATCTTTCCATCCTATCACACAAACTTCAGGAGTCTAGACGTCTAAATGTGGAATTAATGATTATTTTATCTCCTTCTTAACTTACAAAATAATCGCGAAAAAATGTTTGCTATTTAAGCAGCATCAGTCGAGAATCCCATTCATAAAATGTTACAAATAGAGAGCTCTATGTCGGTCTATCATACTTTATGTTTTCTATCCGCAGCTGCAATGCTAATCGCTTTTGTAAACAGCAAGATAGGAAAGATGCAAACCACCATTGCGATTACCGCAGGTTCAATGGTGCTTTCACTTCTAATCTTAATTGCGGGTCAAAACAACTGGTTCCATCTCACCGAAATTGCGACGGAGACGGTCACAAGGATCAACTTCGAAGATTTCTTGCTCAAAGGCATTCTTGGCTTCTTACTATTTGCGGGTGGATTAGGCATCAAACTCCCGAACCTTAAAGATCAAAAGTGGGAGATCACTGTTTTAGCCCTTGGAGCCACCCTGTTTTCCACTTTCTTTATCGGGTTTGCGCTCTACGGATTCTGTCAGTTAATTGGCATCCAATTTGATTTAGTCTACTGCTTACTTTTCGGTGCACTTATATCGCCAACTGACCCAATCGCTGTACTGGCTATAGTTAAAAAGCTCGATGCTCCCAAACGTATCTCCACCCAGATTGAAGGAGAGTCGCTCTTCAATGACGGCTTCGGTTTGGTTATCTTTGTCACTCTATTTACGATTGCATTTGGTACTGAGGCACCAACTGTAGGTAGTGTCACCTTACTCTTCATCCAAGAAGCTATCGGTGGTATCACTTATGGTTTCGTACTCGGTTTGCTATTCCACTACTTAATCAGTGCCACCGATGATCACTCAATGGAGTTATTACTTACTATTGGTGTCCCAACGGCAGGTTACGCATTTGCTGAATACATCCATGTATCAGGCCCACTCGCGATGGTTGTATCCGGTATTATGATTGGCAACTGGACACGCTTTATTGGCTTTTCAAAAGAGAGTGAAGACCACCTTGACCACTTTTGGGAGCTCGTCGATGAGTTCTTGAATGGCGTGTTATTCCTACTGATCGGTATGTCGATGCTGCTATTTGAATTCCACAAAGAAGACTGGATCATGATGGCTATCTCAGTCCCTCTTGTGCTGGCAGCGCGCTATTTAAGCGTATTTCTCTCGTACATTGGCTTTAAGCGTTACAGAAAATATAACCCGTGGTCAGTACGTATTTTGACATGGGGCGGCTTACGCGGGGGCCTTGCATTAGCAATGGCACTTTCCATTCCATCTGGTATTTGGGTGATTCAAGATAAGTTAATCGATGTAAAAGAGATTATTCTTGTAATGACCTACTCCGTCGTTGTTTTCTCTATCCTCATTCAAGGCTCAACAATCACCCCAATGATTGAAAAAGCAAAAGATGAAGAGAAGAAAATGGAAGAGAACAACCAAGCAATAACCACTCCGGAGCATACGGAGCCAGTGGACTCTTAAAGGCACGTAACTTAATAGATAAAAAAGCAGCTATCTAGCTGCTTTTTTCATATCTAATCTTCGGACTCCCCTTCAAGAATAGAACGCTTGTTACTCTTTGATATACAGTTAAATATTCGAATAATCGCTACGCTACATTTTCATAGATACTAACTATTGCCGATAGATAGTATTCATATACGAGTCTTTTAATTTACCCATTTTCATCTGTATCACTTCTCTTCCCTTGGCAATATAGGCTCCTCGCAAACATCAAAGCTAAACTTCCACAATACTTAGCAATGAGCGAGTTTGTATTTTTATAGAGAAAGAAGCATTGAGGATGATTGCGAGATCACTCCCCCAAACGGGCTTGAAATCCCACCAAACTAAGGTCTGAGCTGGCACTCAGATTGCTCAAAAAAGCCTTAACAGAAGTTTAGAGTCCTCATACTTGATCTCAGCGACACTGAACTTATATTCAAAGTTGTTCTGTTTTCGAGATAGAAACAAAGCGACACCTCGAACGACTAAGTTCTGTCACATAGCTAGATATTTCTAATATGTTATAGAGGAATCTTTGGTAAGCACGTGCTGGTACTCAAAACGAGAGCTCGAGACTGTCATCAACTAGTTCATGACAAGGCTTAGAAAGCATAGCGAAGAGGGAAGCCTGCCTCTCGATGCAAGATTTCAATATGGAAATGCGGTTAAGGGAAGTCGGACAACCAAAACGAAAAAAGCCCCAGTCTTTCGACTGAGGCTTAATATAAGTGGCGGAGTGGACGGGACTCGAACCCGCGACCCCCGGCGTGACAGGCCGGTATTCTAACCAACTGAACTACCACTCCGCAGTGGTATCACTCGCTTGTAATCAGCAAGTGTCCAAAATTTAAAGCCTGGCGATGTCCTACTCTCACATGGGGAAGCCCCACACTACCATCGGCGCTATTTCGTTTCACTTCTGAGTTCGGCATGGAAATCAGGTGGGTCCAAAACGCTATGGTCG
>NZ_JAMZAS010000011.1:0-150447 GCF_024181935.1 Vibrio sp. Y51_MX_L26 | reverse complement strand
CTGCTGATAATTCATGGTAGTACTGCTTGTTTCTTTGGCGAGAAGAGCGTACCACTTTCAGCAGTTGGCTTCCTCTTCTACACCTTTCCATGAATGTCGCACTTATTATCTGAAATCGGGGCATATTAAACGATTATTTGTTCTCTCTTTCGTCTTGTTTATTTCAAGTGCCTCATGTCTTTTGTCTGGAGTTATAATTCATCATATTTATATAGAATAAAGGTTGTTTAACAAGATTATTGTAATTGACCTGATTGTTTCTATTTAATAGATAATTTCGAATAGATATGTCTGTCTAAACATTTCATAAATGAAAAATTTTAAAAAGATTTAATTTTCTATGCGATACGGGTTGCGCTTACATCTTATATAGAGCCTTGTATGATGGCAGAATATGCTGATAAAAATGGTGATTGCTAAGCCAATCTGCAAGGATGAGAACTCAAACGTTATCAAATTGTTAACGGTTGCTATACTTAAACGGTCATCAACACAGGTAAAAAGGATGTTCAATGTTTAAGTTTAAGCAAATCGCACTTGCTGCTTCTTTAGCGGCACTCACAACAGGCTTTTCTGCGTCTGCGGAAGAAACGTTTGTCACGATTGGTACTGGTGGCGTAACAGGGGTTTATTATCCGACTGGTGGGGCAATTTGTCGCTTGGTTAACAAATCGCGAGAAGATCACGGTATCCGTTGTTCGGTAGAAAGTACTGGGGGATCGATTTATAACATCAACACTATTCGTGCTGGTGAATTGGATCTCGGTATCGCTCAATCAGACTGGCAGTATCATGCTTACAAAGGAACCAGTAAGTTTAAGGAAAGCGGGCCTTTTAAAGAACTACGCGCCGTATTCTCCGTTCATCCAGAACCGTTCACTGTCGTTGCACGTAAAGACGCGAACATCAAAACTTTTGATGATTTGAAAGGTAAGCGCGTCAACATTGGTAACCCTGGCTCAGGTCAACGAGGCACCATGGAAGTGTTAATGAACCAGTATGGCTGGAGTAACGATGACTTTAAGCTTGTGTCTGAGTTAAAAGCAGCAGAGCAATCAAAAGCACTTTGTGATAACAAAATTGATGCGATGATTTATACCGTTGGTCACCCAAGTGGAGCGATTAAAGAAGCCACTACGTCGTGTGATAGTAATATCGTAACGGTAGCTGGACCTAATGTAGAAAAATTGGTTGCAGACAATAGCTTCTACCGTGTCGCAAATGTACCGGGTGGTATGTATCGTGGCACAGATAGTGATGTTCAAACCTTTGGTGTGGGTGCGACGTTTGTTTCCTCTACTGCGGTACCAGAAGATGTGGTTTATAACGTGGTCAAAGCGGTATTTGAAAACTTCGATGATTTCCGCCGTCTCCACCCAGCGTTTGCGAACTTGAAGAAAGAGGAAATGGTAAAAGACGGTTTATCTGCGCCTCTTCACCCAGGTGCGCTCAAATACTACAAAGAAGTAGGGCTGATTAAGTAACCGTTACTTTCTCTTATTATTGATGTAGAACGCCATCTTTCGCGACTAATGCCACTCGTTTAACAGCGAGTGGCATATTTCTATCTCTCGTCATCCTGTACAGCGACGGAGGAGCGTGATACAGGATCTTCTATCCGAGCCCTTTATGGTCAAAATTGTTTCATTAGCCGCTCAGCGTATTGCTATTAGATCCCTAGTCACGCCAAGGCTCGCTGTAATGACACAAAAACCTCGTTAAGCGATCAGCATTAATCTTTCGCGATGGCGTTTTTTGCAGGAGTGTTATCCACTTGTACAAGTTTTGCTTAAGCATAAACATCAATGAAAAAGTAGATAGTGATCAGAATAGAAGAAAGAGCAACAAACCCTTTAACATGATTGGGATTAAGTTGACGAGATACACGAGCTGCAAGATAACCACCCACCAACGTACCGACCAAAACAACGCTACCTGTGCGCCAGTCAATGGAACCATTCGCAACAAAAATCACGATAGCAATGAGTGAAACACACGTAGATACCAGCAATTTCAAACCGTTCATTAAATTAATGTCTTGGTGACCCGCTACTACCAGATAACTCAGAACAATAACCCCTAAACCTGCGTTGAAAAAACCACCGTAAGCAGAGACACCAACAAGTAATAGACCCAAAGCGATTGCTCCGAGTATTCCTGCGTGTTTGTGCTCTTTCGCGACAGTTTTGATAAGCATTGTTAAACGAGAACCAGTCAAGAAAAGCACGGTGGCAAACAATAGTAGCCAAGGAATGGCTTCCAAAAATAGCGATTCTGGTGTGTTGAGCAGCAGATATGCTCCGACAGCGCCACCTACTAAACTGAATGAGACTGTGAACAACAGTTCTTGCTTGTTCTTCATGATCTCTTCTCTGAAGCCAACGGCTCCGCTAATGTACCCTGCACATGAAGCATAAGTATTTGTTGCGTTGGCCATAATTGGAGGCACACCAACCGCCAATAGGGCCGGAAAAGTAATAAAGCTTCCGCCTCCCGCAATGGAGTTAATGATCCCACCAACTACGCCGGCAACGAATAAAAGCGCTAGTTCTAAAAGCATAAACAATCCTTGTTATGTTCTTTTTCATTGTTAGAGCTTTAGATGGCCCATCCCACATGCTCTAGTGTTCTGATATGAAGTTTACTTTACCCGCTCTAAAACAAAATTGTTCAGTTCTGTGACGTTTTTGATGACATGAACGGTTTTACTTTGAGAGTACCCTTCGAGACGAGACATAAAGTCATCATTCCAGAATGCAGGGCATTGCTGAAGAACTTTGTAGCTTTGTAATGTCCCTTTCAATACCGAACTGCCATCAGGCCAACCTTCGGGTTTAATGAATAGTCCTTTAAGGAGACGTTTCGTCACAAACCAATAGCTTACGGAGTATGGTAGATCAATATAAACGAGAGTATCGGCTGCATCTAAACGAGCATTAAAGGAGCTGATAGGCCCCAGACCATCTATGATCCAACGATCTGAGTGAAGTATATTGCTATGTGCTTCATCAAAAACGTTACGCTCAACGGGCTCACCGTTTGGTTTATAGACTATGGAATCTAATTGATGAAGAGGGAGATCGGTAGCAGACGCGATTGCTTTACTTATCGTCGATTTTCCGCTGCCGGGCTTACCAAAAACCGCTACTTTTTGCATGTGACCGCCTCCAAGAGAGTATTTCCCATACGGTAGAGACAGAAAACCCACCGCTATGGGTGGGTTCGATAAATATTGAGCGCATCAAATATCCCACCATTCCTATGGAATGATGATAATTCGTTGGTTAAGTTGCGCTAAGTGTGTATTCATGCAACTACTCTTATATATAGGCGATGACTTGTCAATATTGTTTTGCTTAATAAGTGAACGATTTGATAGGAGAAAGAAAAGCCATCGCGATGGATGGCTTTGTCTAGGTTGAAAGAGACAGCTATTACTGCTCAACGCTCACTGGCTGTGCTTTAAACTTTTGAATCAGCTTTACGATTAGTGGACTTGCCAGTACCAATACGGCTAAAACAGTAAAGGTAAGGGTAATAGGGCGCTCCCATAGGAAACTCAATTCGCCGTCTGAAATCATTAATGCGCGGCGTAAGTTCTCTTCCATTAATCCCCCAAGGATGAAACCCAGCAATAAAGGCGCAAGTGGGAAGTTAGCGAGTCGAAGTGCAATGGCAGCCATAGCGACAATCAGCATCACGAACACATCCATGGTATTGAATGAGACCAAATAAACTCCGGTGATTGAGAAGAATAAAATCATCGGCAGAAGTACCGTTCTAGGCACCGCCAAAAGCTTTGAGATGTACGGAATCAACGGTAAGTTCAGGATCACGAGTACGATGTTGCCGAAGTACATGGAAATGATCACCGACCAGAACACGTCTGGGTGCTCAACAAACAGGCGAGGACCAGGTTGAATACCATAAGCGATCAGCGCACCGAGCATTATTGCTGTTGTACCAGAACCCGGAATGCCAAGCGTTAGCAGCGGTACAAATGAACCACTAGAGGCTGCATTGTTCGCTGATTCTGGCGCGACCAAACCACGGATACTGCCTTTACCGAACTCTTCCTTTTTCTCTTTAGGTGCGAGGTTGCGCTCCATGCCATAGCTTAAAAAAGCAGCAATGGTTGCTCCTGCGCCAGGAAGAACGCCAGTGAAGAAACCTAATATTGAAGAGCGAATTGAAACAGGCGCAACATCTTTGATTTCGTCCTTGGTCACTTTCATTGAGCCAATGTTACTCAGCTTTTCCTGTTCTTCATCGCTGGTGTCTTTTGATGGTTTAAGAATGCCCATCAGCGTCTCACCCAGTGCGAATGTCGCCATTGCAAGCAACAAGAAGCTAAAGCCATCCATTAAATCCGTTAAACCGAAGGTAAAGCGTTCAACGCCTACGCCTTTATCGATACCAACTGTAGATAGCATCAAACCAAGAATGGTCATCATCCACGCTTTGATGACCTGACCTTTCCCCGCAAAAGCCGCGACTGCTGATAACCCAAGTAGCATCAACGCAAAATAGTCTGACGATTGGAAGCTAAGTGAAACGCTAGCCAATGCTGGTGCTGCGACAAGCAACATAATGGCAGATAGCGTACCGCCAGTGAAAGAAGAATAAGCTGCCAAAGCTAATGCTTTACCTGCTTGGCCTTTTTGAGCCATCGGGTAGCCGTCGAATGCTGTCACCACGGTTGAAGAACAACCCGGCGCGTTAATTAAAATCGACGATGTAGAACCACCAAATACCGCACCGTAATAAACACCCGCCATCAAAATAAGGCCAGAAGAGGGCTCTAGGCCATAAGTAATTGGGATCATCAAAGCAATGGCTGAGATCGGTCCAAGCCCAGGTAACATGCCGATAAATGTACCGACGAAACAACCAACGATCACCATCATGATGTTCATTGGCATTACTGCAGTGGATAAACCTTGTAGAATTCCATCTAACATAATTCAGTCCTTTCTTTGACTACCAGATGGTGAAAATCAAACCCGGTTCGAGATAGATGTCCAAACCTTGAGTAAGTAATAAATAGAACGCGATCACGAATGGAAACGACGCGCCGAACAGAACGGGTTTACGTCTTTCCCCCAGCAGATAAAAGCCAGCCAATAAAAAGAAGCCAGTAGCTATAACAAAGCCTAGGTAAGTCAGGCCCACGCCGTACAGCACCATCAAAACCAAGAAAGCGATCAGTAACTTCCAATTAAAGGTCAGCACCGCGCCACTTTGTTTATCTGGTTGTCCTGTTACCAGTAATAACAAAGAAAGGCCTGCACCAACGTAAGTCAGGATGGTTGGCAAAGTACGTGCGGTGAACGGTTCGTATTCATCACCAGGGAACAATGGAATTTGCGAGGTTTGATAACCGTAGCAAAGACAGAAGAGTAGAAAGATCATTGCGCCGACACGGTCACGACAGAGCAAATATTCTTTGGTGAAAAAGTTGGTTGAACGAGACATATTCAACTCCTAACAAAAATAAAAAAGACCGCATATGGACGTTAATGAATAAACTAAACCATTAACAATTAAGCATTTCGCTGCTAGTCGAGCTGCTTTGGGTATATAAACAAAGGAGTGTGCATGCCGATTGTCGACAATATCCATATACGGTGAAACTTAGAGTGCAAATACAGTTGGGGAAATACCAACCCCACGTTATTGGGTGAGGTTGGAATCTTAGGGACCCTGTTCGACTGTTACTTTAGGAAGCCTAACTCGCGCATTAGGTCACCCATTTGCTGCTCTTGCTCTTCAAGGAACGCGAAGAACGCTTTGTCCGCCTTGTAGTTGTCTATCCAACCATTGCGGTCACGGACGACTTGCCATTCGTCAGTGTTGTACATTTTGGTAAATGCTGCATTCCATTCATCCAGCTTTTCTTGGCTAGTACCTGGTGCAGCAAAGAATCCACGCCAGTTAGCGAAGACAGTTTCGTTACCATATTCTGTTAGCGTAGGGATGTTTGGTGCGGCTTCTAGGCGTTTTGGTGCAGTTACCGCTAGCACTTTGACTTGACCAGATTTTGACATCTCCAGTACTTCACCTAGGCCCGTAGAGAGCAGTTGAGTTTCGCCTGAAAGAAGGGCTGCCATGGCTTTACCGCCCGCATCGTAAGCGATGTAACGAACTTTACGCGCATCAAATCCGTCGCCTTTAAATGCGGCGGCAACGACGAGGTGGTCCATCGAGCCACGAGCAGAGCCACCCGCAATTTTCACTTTGCGAGGGTTAGATTCAAATGCTTTTACTACGTCTTCCCAAGAATTGTATGGCGAATCAACAGAGGCTACGATGGCACCGTAATCCGCAATGGTGGCTGCAACGGGAGTGAGATCTCTAAAGGATTGAGGGAAAATACCTGTTAGAGAGCGAACGACGATCGGTGTTGAATTTACCATCAGCGTATCTTCTTGGCGATCTGCCGTTTCAATCAAGTGCGCAATGGCTTTACCGCCGCCGCCACCAGAAAGGTTCTGAAAAGATACCGTCTCAACGATGTCTGATTTGAGTAGTACATCACCTGTACCTCGTGCAGTCATGTCCCAGCCGCCACCGGCACCTCCAGGGATCAAGAAATGCATTTTTTCTACATCAGCAGCAAAAGCGTTAAATGAAAATGAAGCTGCGATGATCGATGCGGCGAGCGTTGGTTTGATTACCTTTAACATGTTCACGTTCCTTATGTTGGTGACTCTATTTTTTGATGAGTCTTATTTTTGTTTCAGCTTTTAACTCGAACTGGATGCTGATGTATCAAAGGTTAATCAAGTGTTAAATCGATGTCTTTAAAACGTCGATAAAGAGAATATTGAGCATAACGGGTATTTTGTTCATAAAGTTCACGCTGAAAAATTGGTTGCACATCACGCGTGCGTGCTAACAATTGCGTCATAATGGAATGACATCAAACGAATAAGGAAACAGAGAATGAAAGGGACATGTTTGTGCGGCGCTATTGAAGTGATCGCAGATGCTAAGAATGAAGTGAGTCTATGCCACTGCTCGATGTGTCGAAAATGGTCGAGTGGAGCACTCCATGCTGTGCATTGTGGTCCTAACGTAACGTTTAAGGGGGCCGAGCCAAAGCGTTATCTATCGTCTGACTGGGCGGTGAGAGGTTTTTGTGGCGAATGCGGCACAAACCTTTTCTATCATTTGTTACCGACAGGCGAGTACATTCTCTCCGCTGGTTTGTTCGACAATCCAGATTTCAAACTCTCATTAGAGATCTTTACCGATGAAAAGCCCGCGTATTATGACCTCAATCCCACCTCACAAAAGATGACATCGCAGCAAGTTTTTGAGCAATTTTCACCTAAAGAATAGCCTTTTGTATCCTTAATTGTTCGACGGCTTAATTGTTTTTCTTTTATATCATAATGTTAAGATGCGTTTAGTTGTCGACAATTTGTTTTTTCCTTCGCAATAACCCCTCCATTTAGCTCGTAATAGATGATTTTCATCGATTTAAATTACGACCTTAGTCTAAATTGTCGACAATTTACTTGATTGTCGACACTTTGATCGACTACTTTATACTCAGGTTAAGAAATTGTAGACATTTTGATGTCGGTAACGTGAGTATCTGAGTATGAACTCTGAGTTGAAAACTCGTTATAAAGTACTGGGTTCTGAGAAAGAACACACCAAGTCAGAAACACTGACAGAAACACTGATTGAAGTCATTGTGAATGGCGATGTTAAGCCTGGTCATAAAATCTCGGAGCCTGAACTGGCGAAGAAATATCAAGTCAGCCGTGGTCCTTTGCGTGAAGCATTAATGCGTTTAGAGGGGCTAGGGCTCATTGAACGTATTCCTCATGTCGGGGCTAGAGTGACCACTTTTTCTCCAGAAAAGCTGATAGAACTCTATGCGGTTCGCGAAGCGCTAGAAGGTATGGCGGCAAGGTTAGCAGCGCGACATATTACGCAAGAAGAGCTCTTGAGCTTGGAAATGCTATTGTCGACACATTCTAAGCACATCGATCAAGTGGAGGGAGCCTCTTACTTCCATCAGCATGGAGATTTTGATTTTCACTATCGCATCATTCAAGCAAGCCGAAACAGCAAGCTGATTTCTCTGCTGTGCGACGAGCTTTACCACTTGTTACGCATGTATCGCTATCAGTCACCGCGCGCGCAATCTCGTCCAAATGAAGCGCTGACTGAACACAAATTCATTCTGGAAGCCATCCGTAATCGCGATGAAGAGCTTGCAGAAATGCTGATGAGAAGACACATCTCAGGAAGTCGAAAGCTCATCCAATCGCAAATTATACATACAGAAAGTTTAGACAAAGACTAGAAGGAATTCGTCATGAGCTTAACACCGGGAGCGAAGTTCAGACTCGCTATTGAACAAAACAATCCGCTACAAATTGTTGGCACCATTAATCCTTACTGCGCCATGATGGCGAAAAATTTGGGGCATCAAGCGATTTATTTGTCTGGCGGCGGTATTGCAAACGCGTCATACGGACTGCCGGATCTCGGTATTACAACATTGAACGACGTACTGGTCGATGTTGACCGCATCACTAACGCGTGTGATTTACCGCTATTGGTCGACATCGACACCGGTTTTGGAGGCGCATTTAATATTGCTCGCACGATCAAAGCAATGGAAAAGGCGGGTGCTGCTGCGGTTCATATGGAAGATCAAGTCGCACAGAAACGTTGTGGGCATCGTCCGAACAAAGCAATTGTGAGCCAGCAAGAGATGGTTGATCGCGTAAAAGCCGCGGTTGACGCACGCAATGATGAAAGCTTCGTGATTATGGCTCGTACTGACGCGCTAGCTGTTGAAGGTATGGACAGTGCAATTGAGCGTGCGATTGCGTGTGTGGAAGCTGGCGCGGATATGATTTTCCCAGAAGCGATGACCAAGCTGGATCAGTACCTTCAGTTCTCAAACGCACTTGAGCAAGCAACTGGAAAGCACGTTCCTATTCTGGCCAACATTACCGAGTTCGGCGCAACGCCACTGTACGGCTGCGATGAGCTTGCAAAAGCGAAAGTCGATATGGTGCTTTACCCATTAAGTGCGTTCCGTGCCATGAACAAAGCCGCTGAAACGGTTTACAAGCATTTGCTAGAAGTGGGCAATCAGGAAGCTTTGGTTGATTCAATGCAAACACGCAAAGAGTTGTATCAGCACCTGAACTACCACGATTACGAAGACAAACTTGACCAGCTATTCTCTGAAGGAAAATAGCTGGAAAAGAAAAGATAGACGGAAGCCCAAGAAAAGATAATCGGAATTTATCTAATTCAATAACGTGAAATTCGTCTGGCTAAAAAACGCTCCAAAGAGGGCAAAGCCAGACAGAAAAGGAGTTCAAACAATGTCTCAAACTGCAGAAAAGAAAGCAGAGTTAGGTGGTGCAGGCCTACGCGGTCAAAGCGCTGGAAGCACAGCTTTATGTACTGTCGGAAAAACGGGGACCGGTCTGACTTATCGCGGTTACGATATTACTGACCTTGCCAATAATGCTCAATTTGAAGAAGTTGCACATCTTCTGTTACGCGGTCACTTGCCAACTCAGAAAGAACTGGATGCGTACAAGACACATCTCTTAAACCTTCGCGGCTTACCAGCTGAGCTTAAGCAAGCGTTAGAGCTTATTCCTGCTACTGCTCATCCAATGGATGTGATGCGCACTGGTTGTTCTGTGTTAGGAAATCTAGAGCAAGAAATGAGCTTCGATGAGCAATTGCATTCGACGGAACGTATGCTGGCGCTTTTCCCAGCTATCATCTGCTACTGGTATCGTTTTAGTCACGATGGCGTTCGTATCGATACAGAAGATCAAACCGAAGACTGCATCGGCGGTTACTTCTTACGATTGCTTACAGATAAAGAGCCATCAGCGCTACACAAGCAAGTGATGCACTGTTCCTTAATCCTTTACGCTGAGCATGAATTCAACGCATCAACTTTTGCAGCGCGTGTTTGTGCATCAACGTTGTCAGACATTCATTCTTGTATTACGGCAGCAATCGGTACGCTTCGCGGGCCACTTCATGGCGGCGCAAACGAAGCAGCGATGGAAATGATTGAAGATTGGCAAACGCCAGACGAGGCGGAAGCGAACATCATGAAAATGCTGGCCAACAAAGACAAGATCATGGGCTTTGGCCATGCCATCTATCGCGAAAGTGATCCTCGCAACGCGTTGATTAAACGCTGGTCGAAAGAGCTGTCACAGCAAGTCGGTGATACACATCTATATGCTGTTTCTGAGCGTGTGGAATCAGTGATGAAGCGAGAGAAAGGTCTGTTCTGTAATGCGGACTTCTTCCATGCATCGGCTTACCACTTCATGGACATTCCAACCAAGCTGTTCACACCAATTTTTGTGATGAGTCGTTTAACGGGCTGGGCGGCACACGTTTATGAGCAACGTGCCAATAACCGCATCATTCGCCCAAGTGCTGATTACACGGGCCCAGATCATCAAGAATGGGTACCTATCGAGAATCGCTAGCGCGAAGGTCAATTAGGGCACATACGCTTTGATTGACCACCTCCTTCCTTTGTACCTCTCTCTGACAGAGGAAGGAGCTCCTCTCATCACGATGTTTCTGGAGCAATGGAAAAACGTTGATGAAGGCAAGATGTACAGACTGAATGGAAGCAAACCATGAACACAAATATTAATACCCAATATCGTAAGCCGCTTCCGGGAACTCAACTGGATTACTTTGATGCACGCGAAGCCGTCAATGCCATTTCTCCTGGAGCCTATGAAAAACTCCCTTACACCTCCCGCGTGCTAGCCGAGCAACTGGTCCGTCGCTGTGAACCGAACACATTGACGGATAGCCTAAAACAGTTAATTGAACGTAAGCGTGATCTTGATTTTCCTTGGTATCCAGCACGCGTTGTTTGTCATGACATTCTTGGTCAGACCGCTCTAGTCGATTTAGCGGGTCTGCGCGATGCCATTTCGGATCAGGGCGGCGACCCTGCAAAAGTGAACCCTGTGGTTGAGACTCAGCTGATCGTCGACCACTCTTTAGCGGTTGAGCATGCGGGCTTTGACCCTGACGCCTTCGACAAAAACCGCGCGATTGAAGAGCGCCGTAATGAAGACCGATTCCACTTTATCGAGTGGTGTAAAACAGCGTTTGAGAACGTAAGCGTGATTCCTGCGGGTAACGGCATCATGCACCAAATCAACTTGGAGAAAATGTCTCCTGTGGTGCAAGCGAAGCAGGGTATTGCCTACCCAGATACCTGTGTGGGTACGGACAGTCACACGCCGCACGTTGATGCATTGGGCGTTATCGCGATCGGTGTTGGTGGTCTGGAAGCTGAAACCGTAATGCTTGGCCGACCATCAATGATGCGTCTACCTGATATTGTTGGTGTAAAACTAACGGGTAAACGTCAACCAGGCATTACCGCAACGGATATTGTCCTCGCGATTACCGAGTTCTTACGTAATGAGCGTGTTGTTTCTTCATATCTTGAATTCTTTGGTGAAGGTGCACGCGATCTAACGATCGGAGACCGCGCAACCATTTCCAACATGACACCAGAATACGGCGCGACAGCTGGCATGTTTTATATTGATGAGCAGACCATCAATTACTTAAAACTAACTGGTCGAGATGAAGAGCAAGTTGCTCTAGTAGAAAAATACGCAAAACAAACTGGTCTTTGGGCAGACGATCTTGATACAGCGGTTTACGAGCGTGTACTGGAATTCGATTTATCATCAGTAAGTCGTAATATGGCCGGCCCGTCAAACCCTCACCGCCGTTTACCAACATCTGAGTTGGCGCAGCGTGGCATTTCTGGTGCGTGGGAAGAGAAAGAAGGCGAACTGCCAGATGGCGCAGTGATCATCGCTGCTATCACATCGTGTACTAATACCAGTAACCCAAGAAACGTCGTCGCTGCTGGCCTTGTCGCGAAGAAAGCCAATGAGCTCGGCCTTGTACGTAAACCTTGGGTGAAATCGTCTTTTGCTCCGGGTTCTAAGGTAGCGCGTCTTTACCTGGAAGAAGCGGGCTTATTACCAGAGTTAGAAAAGCTTGGCTTTGGTATCGTCGGTTACGCATGTACCACTTGTAACGGCATGAGTGGCGCGTTGGATCCAAAAATCCAGCAAGAGATCATTGATCGCGATTTATATGCGACAGCCGTTCTGTCTGGTAACCGCAACTTCGATGGCCGAATCCATCCTTACGCAAAACAAGCTTTCCTTGCATCACCACCATTGGTTGTTGCTTATGCGTTAGCGGGTACCATTCGTTTTGATATCGAGCGCGATGCTCTGGGTATTGACCAAAACGGTAAACCAATTTACTTAAATGATTTGTGGCCAAGTGACGAAGAGATCGATGCAGTTGTCGGTAATCATGTTAAACCTGAGCAGTTTAAGCAAGTTTACATTCAGATGTTTAAGCTGGATGACGCAGAGAAAAGCTCTAGTCCGCTTTACGACTGGCGTCCGATGAGTACCTACATTCGCCGTCCACCTTACTGGGAAGGTGCGCTGGCGGGTGAAAGAACACTGTCTGGCATGCGTCCATTAGCGGTTCTGGGCGACAACATCACGACTGACCACCTGTCACCATCCAACGCGATCATGGCGAGCAGTGCTGCGGGTGAATACCTTGCCAAAATGGGCGTTCCGGAAGAGGACTTCAACTCTTATGCGACTCACCGTGGCGATCACTTAACGGCGCAACGTGCGACCTTTGCTAACCCGAAACTATTTAACGAAATGGTGAAAGAGAACGGTGAAGTCGTTCAGGGTTCTCTGGCGCGAATCGAACCAGAAGGCCAGGTTGTACGCATGTGGGAAGCGATTGAAACCTACATGAATCGTAAACAACCATTGATTGTTGTCGCCGGCGCGGATTACGGTCAGGGTTCATCTCGTGACTGGGCAGCAAAAGGTGTTCGTTTGGCAGGCGTAGAAGCCATTGTTGCTGAAGGCTTTGAGCGTATTCACCGTACTAACTTGGTTGGCATGGGCGTACTGCCGTTGCAATTCAAACCAGGTGTAAACCGTAATACGTTAGAACTGGATGGTACGGAACTTTACGACGTAGTTGGCGAGATTAAACCGGGTGCGGATCTGGCCTTGGTTATCACGCGTAGCAACGGCGATAAAGTTGACGTTCCTGTTACCTGCCGCCTAGACACCGCTGACGAAGTTCACGTGTACAACGCAGGTGGTGTTTTGCAGCGTTTCGCGCAAGATTTCTTGGCGCAATAAGGAGTGGGTATGGAAAGCAAAACTCCGAATCAAATGAGCCAAATCAAAGTGCCGGCGACGTACATGCGTGGCGGTACAAGTAAAGGGGTCTTTTTTAGCCTCGACGATTTGCCACAAGAAGCACAAGTGGCAGGCGAAGCTCGTGACAAACTCTTGTTGCGTGTTATCGGCAGCCCAGATCCGTACGCAAAGCAAATTGATGGCATGGGTGGTGCGACGTCAAGCACCAGTAAAACAGTAATTGTTTCTCGCAGTAGCCGAGCCGATCACGATGTTGACTACTTGTTTGGACAAGTGTCGATCGACAAACCATTCGTCGATTGGAGTGGTAACTGCGGCAACTTGTCTGCCGCTGTCGGTCCTTTCGCCATTCATGCTGGGCTGATTCCACAAGATCGCATTCCAGAAAATGGTATTGTGACGGTGCGTGTTTGGCAGGTGAACATCAGTAAAACCATCTTGATTCACGTTCCAATTGTTAATGGTTTCGTCCAAGAAACCGGCGAGTTTGAGCTCGATGGCGTGACGTTTCCGGCCGCTGAGATTCAAGTCGATTTCGTTGACCCTTCCGATGGCGAAGGCAGCATGTTCCCAACAGGCAACTTAGTCGATGATTTAGTGGTACCGGATGTAGGTACGTTTAACGCCACCTTTATAAATGCGGGCATTCCAACCATTTTTATTGATGCTGAATCGATAGGATATCAGGGCACCGAGCTACAAGACGATATCAACAACGATGATGCAGCATTGGCGATGTTCGAATCTATCCGTGCATATGGCGCGTTAAAAATGGGCCTGATTTCTGATTTAGAAGAAGCTCAAACACGCCAACATACGCCGAAAATAGCATTTGTTGCTAAACCGAAAAGTTACCTGTCTTCAAGTGGCAAAGCGGTCAATGATACAGACATAGACGTGTTGGTTCGTGCGTTGTCGATGGGCAAACTTCACCATGCAATGATGGGAACAGCAGCCGTTGCTATCGCTTCAGCGGCGTGTGTGCCGGGTACGTTGGTTAACTTGGCTGCTGGTGGCGGTGAAAAAGAGTCAGTGACTTTTGGCCACCCCTCAGGAACGTTAAAAGTTGGAGCACAAGCGAAGCAAGTTGAACAGGGCTGGGTGGTACAAAAAGCCATCATGAGCCGAAGTGCGAGAATACTAATGGAGGGATTTGTGCGTGTACCCTCTGATGTCTTTGAGTGAAAAGAATGGTCTTTGAATAGAACGAGAGCAATGTCAGGACATACTGGAGGAAGCAATATGTCTTCATACGAAAAAGAATATTTATGGGCGAAAAACGAACCGGAGAGTTTTTGGCGCGCTCAAGCGGAGAATATCGATTGGTTCGAATCTCCTAAAACTATCTTGAAATCTGATGAAAACGGCATAGAACGTTGGTTTCCTGATGGTGTAATGAATACGTGCTGGTTAGCATTGGATTACCATTGCGAGCAAGGACGCGGTGATAATACGGCACTCATTTATGACTCGCCAGTAACCGGCAATAAAACAACGTATACCTATAGTGACCTGCGTGACCAAGTGGCAAAAATTGCCGGCATGCTGTCTGCCCAAGGCGTTGAAAAAGGCGACCGAGTCGTTATTTACATGCCGATGATTCCAGAAGCCGCAATGGCGATGCTAGCCTGCGCGCGTTTAGGGGCGATTCACTCCGTTGTATTCGGTGGTTTTGCACCTAATGAACTTGCTGTACGAATTGAAGATGCAGAGCCGAAAGTCATCATGACGGCGTCGTGTGGGATTGAGATCAACAAAGTTATTCCATATAAGCCAATGGTAGACAAGGCCATTATGGACAGCCGATGGAAGCCTGAAAAAGTATTTATATTCCAGCGTCCTGAGTGCGAAGCCGATCTAAACCAAGAAAGAGATCTGGATTGGCAGCAAGAGTACAACCAAGCGTTGCCACACGGTTGTGTTCCGGTGTTGGCAACCGATCCACTCTACATTCTTTATACTTCGGGTACGACAGGTAAGCCAAAAGGCGTTGTGCGTGACAACGGTGGCCATGCCGTCGCGATGAAGTACTCTATGAGCGCAATCTACAACATTCCTCAAGATGGCGTATTTTGGGCGGCATCTGATGTTGGCTGGGTAGTAGGGCACTCTTACATTGTTTACGCGCCACTGATTCACGGTTGCACAACAATCCTATTCGAAGGCAAGCCCGTCCGAACACCGGATCCTGGTGCATTTTGGCGAGTGTGTGACGAATACAAAGTAGATGCGTTGTTCTCTGCCCCGACAGCGTTCCGTGCGATCAAGAAAGAAGACCCAGAAGGTGAGTTTTTAAAACAGTATGATCTCTCTAAATTGAAAACCGTCTTTATGGCAGGAGAACGCCTTGACCCTCCAACACTGGAATGGGTTCAGAGCAAAGCAGACAAACCCGTTATTGACCACTGGTGGCAAACGGAAACGGGTTGGGCTATCGCGGGCAACCCAACAGGTGTTGAAATGATGCCAGTTAAAGCGGGTTCTTCGACGAAGCCAATTCCGGGTTATCAGGTCGAGATTCTGAATGAACTTGGAGAGTCGGTCGGGCCTAACCAACAAGGCTTTGTCGCATTAAAACGTCCGCTGCCACCGAGTTGTCTGCCAACGGTTTGGCGTAACCATGACCGTTTTGAAACCGGTTACCTCAGCCAATTCCCTGGCTACTATGTGTCAGGTGATGGTGGCTATCTGGATGAAGACGGTTACCTGTTCATTATGGGACGTATTGATGACGTGATTAATGTCGCGGGGCATCGTTTATCGACAGGCGAAATGGAAGAAATTGTCGGTGGACACCCAGCCATCGCAGAATGTGCGGTAGTTGGTATTCACGATGACCTGAAAGGACAGCTTCCACTGGGCTTTGTGGTACTTAAAGATGGTGTCAAAGTGGACGAGCTTGATCTTGAAGGTGAGCTTGTTGGCAAGGTACGTAGTGAGATCGGTGCAGTTGCCTGCTTTAAGCATGCATTGGTTGTAGATCGCCTACCGAAAACACGTTCGGGTAAAATTCTGCGCCGAACCATACGTCAAATAGCCGATGGTGAAAAATACACCGTTCCGTCAACGATTGATGACCCAAGTAGCTTGAACGAAATTGAACGAGTGTTAAGACGTTAATTAAAACTCAATTCTAACTAACCCCTGATCCTCGAACTCTGTAGGTTGGTTCTGCCTCTGTACGCTTATTAAGTGCAGGGGCTTTTTTGTTTGTAGATAGCGTAAACGTCTCGTGCAGGCAATTTTGTGACTTGCCAATACGGCATTTTCCTCACAAACTACAGCCATTCAATTTTTAGTGACCCTTTGTATGACCACGCTTGTAATTAAATCTGCGTGTTTTAGCGACCTTGAGTCGCTCAACGACCTTATGTTTGAGCTGCATGATGAGCATCATCTTCAATCTCCTGAGCTGTTCAAAACTGCAGAGGAGATAGAGCAAGAAAAGAGTATTGCTCGATACATTGATGATCCTGAATGTCTTGTTTATGTAGCAAAACAAGGAGATGAAATGATTGGTTTTATCTCTGGTCATTTCTGTGAACTTGTTTCTACCGTCAGTCAGCCGGTTATGATGGGAAGTGTGGATGAGCTCTATGTGTTACCTGAGTTTCGGAAACAAGGCACGGCTCAGGCATTGATTAACAAAATTGAGTTAACGTTCTCTGATTACGGTGCAAAACAGATGTTTGTTGAAGTATGGCACTTTAACCAAGGTGCAGTCTCTTTGTATGAAAAACAAGGATTTGCACACCATATTCACTATCTAAGAAAGCCGTTGAGCTAATGATCATGCTTAATTTTAATATTGTGATACACATTCTAGCGAATTGAAATCATTCAGTTCGTCAATAGACTTTTCTCTATAAGTTGCTCGCAATGTTAGTAAATTAATATGCGCCCACATTGGTATTGGCGTTTTTGTCTGCTTGTTTATTAGTAGCACGAGGATCGTGCTTACAAAAACAAGAGGACAATATTTTGAAACTAACAAAATCGTTACTTGCGTTGGCTGTTTTGCCAATGTTCGCAAGTGCTGATGATTTGTCACAGACACAAAATCACACTATACAACCCCAGATCGTAGGCGGCATCACTGCTGATCCTAGTGAGTGGAGATTCTACACCCAAATTGTTAGCCGTTATGGTAACCGATCATATTGTGGTGCCAGCTATATTGGGAATGGCTATGTCCTGACTGCGGCCCACTGTGTCGAGGGTGATTCACCGAATCAGATTGCGGTTAAAATCGGTGGCGTCGTTTACAATGGCACTGACGGTGTTCGATCTAACGTGAGTGAAATCCACATGCACCCGGCATATCGCCGAGCAACGCTTTCTCACGATCTCGCAGTCTTAAAGTTAGACTCTGTACCTCAAGGTGTTGCTGCGGTTGAAATTGCCGATGGCAGTCTAACGCAATACGCCAGCATCGGAGATTGGCTTACAGTCGCAGGTTTAGGGAGAACCTCTGAAGGAGGAAGCTCTCCATCTCGGTTGCAAGAGGTTGACGTTCCACTCGTGTCAGACACGACTTGTCGTCAAGCCGGTGGCAATTACACAACCGTTGGAGAAGTGTCATTCTGTGCGGGAATTCCTCAAGGTGGGATAGATTCCTGTCAGGGAGATAGCGGTGGCCCAATCGTTATTAATCGTGGTGGCGTAATTACTCAACTTGGCGTGGTCAGTTGGGGGATAGGTTGTGCTCGTCCGGGTATGTATGGTGTTTATAGCGATATCGCCGCCATGCGTAATTTTGTTAATGGTGTCATTGGCACGGCTACACCTCCGAAAGAGAATGTTTCTGTTGGGTATACCACCGAACAGACATTGGCATCATTTAATGTTGGCGAGTTGCAGCAACATAGTTTTGTTATCAAAAATTCAGGTAACACGACGTTCACTGTAGAAAACGTTCGCGCGTTTGCTTCTGGCGTTGCTGATGCTGCCGTTATTGCTAATGATCAGTGTTCTCAGGCGACGTTAGCAATGAATGCAAGTTGTCGTGTCGATGTCGAATTTGGAGCAGCTCAGGCGGGAGAAGCAAGAGTTGCTTTGAACTTCAACGTTGATAAGACCAGTACACAATATCAGGCGCTAGTGTCGGCTCAAGCGAAAACAGTGACAACGCCTCCAACATATAACTGCGCAGCAGAATGGCAAGCGAGTACGGTGTATCTCAAAGGGGATAACGTTACTTGGAATGGCAAAGTGTGGCAGGCGCAGTGGTGGACTCAAGGCGATAACCCAGCAGACTCTGGACCTTGGGGTGTTTGGCAAGAAGTTCGCGACGCACATTGCAAGTCTAACTAACCATCAAGCATTCAAAAGCTGATTCGTCGGTGACTTGAGGTAGAATTCATTCTTGGTTTCAACGAGCAGCGCATAGTTATCATAAGCAGGGTTTATTGTTTTCGAATAATAAGCCCTTTTTTATTGTTCCAACTTTGAGAACCCATAAAATGTGTATGACTTTATCCTGACGCTACCTTCATATAACTGGCAGAATTGCGATCAATATTTCATGTTTTGTCTGATTTTTGTCAGGTTTGCATTAAATTACTCTCCAATGAGCTTCAAGATCATGCTTTATTCGATCAACGTTGTTTGGCATAACTCGTTACTTAATTTTTATCGAAAAAGATAAGATTAACTGCCATTATTCATTGGTTATCATAATGTTTACTTAAGGTCATATTTTGTGTTGAGACAGCTGTTATTACTCATCCTTTGTTTTATTTTGTTACCTGTTTCACCAATCTCTACGGCTAAAGCTGCCGCGAGCGAAGTAAAAGGGGCGCTCTGCGTTGTTCGTGCTGACGACAAGTTAGTGCTAGTTCATGAAATATTGACGGATAAGATTTCTCTACCAGGTGGGACAATTATTGATGGAGAATCCCCCCAAGTTGCTGCGCAAAGAGAAACGTGGGAAGAAACGGGTTTAGTGGTCACGGTTGGGGAGGAACTTGGCAGAACTGACACCGCGGTTTATTACGATTGCATATCAGATTCTGAGATTATTGCTTTTTCGATGAACAATTCCTTAGGTGGGAATGAGTTACCTATTTGGTTTGCTCCTCACTACGGAGTAGAAATCGCATCTGCAATGTTACTTGGACCATCCGAGCTGCCATCATTTTTGTACCGCTATCCCGCTCAATGGCCACAAGCCATTCAGTTTTTTGAACAAGCTACTCAGCAGTCCGCATCTTATGTGACTCAGTTGATCGAATCCGCGCCTTCATTTCGTCAGATTGAATTGAGGTGGATGAAAGACTTACAAAGCTGGGTAGGGGCATTATCAGGAACGAGTTTCGAGGTAGCGAATCAGATCTCAAATCTTGTTATAGAACTGACAGAACCTACGATACTGCTTTTTCTATTTCCGTTGGTAATGATGCGTTTTGGTAGTCGATTTGTATTCCGACTCTTTTTCGCTATTAGCGCGACGTCCCTGATGGTACTTGTAGCTCAACAGGGTTTTGCGCTTCCTCGCCCGCATGTCTATATACCAATGATGGAGTTAACACACAGCTTTGGATTTAGTTTTCCAAGTTTGCCTATTGCTGTTTGGTTTTGTGTTTTAACCTTTTTATTTCAGAGAACGCATTATTTCGGTTTTAATGGTACGACCGCTGTCATGATGCTCATCACGATTACTATTATGTTATGTAAGTTTTTCCTTGGTAGCGCCTTTTTCTTAGATATGTTGTTTGGTGCGCTGTTAGGAAGCTTGGTGGCCTGGCATGTTCTGCGATTGGAAACAAATCAAGACGTGAATGTTGATCAAGTGCTGAGCTCAAAAGGCGTCTGGTTCATTATGACTGCGGTAACGGCGGTCATCTCTGTTATCTGGCCATTACCTGTGTTTGGTCGTTGGTTGGCTATTTTAATTACGGCATCAGCATTGGTTATGACGTTTAGAGAGTCAAAAGTGCATTTGGATTCTCGTCAGATGATTTTTGTAACGCTTGCGTTGGTATTCGTTGAGCAACTTTATTTATACTCAAGCTCTGTTGTCTCGTTTAGTGGTTTGTGGTCATTGGTATTGTCGACGTTGCATTATCCATTGTTGATGTTGCTGTTTATCTTGCTTGCAAGAAAGCTGATTCATGAAAAGCAACAGAGAGAAACAGTGTTAGATTGATGGTTGTATGTTTTCTTTCTCAGGCATGCGAGTAAAAAGAAAGCCTTGCTTTACAGCAAGGCTTTTTTGTACGTTGAGTAGCTCAACAATGTGGCTTTGCGTATATCTGACGCCATGGCTGAGTTAAAGGTAATAACGTTGACGCCATAGCGGCGGAGAGAATTAAGCGTTAAGGACGAATTTTTCAATCGCTTTAGCTACACCGTGTTCATCATTACTTGCCGTAATGTAATCAGCGATTTGTTTGGTCTCTTCCATCGCATTTTCCATCGCGATACCAAGGCCAGCATACTTCAGCATGTGGTGGTCATTTTCAGCATCACCCATACAGATCACTTCTTCCGGTTGAATACCTAGATACTCAGCAATTGCAGCAACACCAATACCTTTGTTGCTCGCTGGGTTAAGAAATTCCAGGAAAAACGGGGCGCTTTGAACCACCGTAAACTCGTCACGCATTTCAGACGGAAGCGCAGCGATGACCTCAGTTAACTTACTTGGCTCGGCAACCATCATTGCTTTGATGATTGGATGATCATCTTCTAGCGATTCAAAATTAATCTCTGTTACATTTAAGCCATTAATGTTGGCTTCGATGTCAGTGTATGGGTTTTTCTCATTGGTGATCAAGCCATGTACTTGGCTGAATGCGTGCACATAAGCGCCTAATTCTTTCGCTTTACGAGCGACTAATTTTGCTGCCTTACCATCAATGATTTGCTGGTGGATGATTTCATTTGTTCCTACGTTCTTAACCATAGAGCCATTGTAGAAAAGGACAAAATCTTTATCGGAATGGATATTCAGTTCGTCGAGCTTGCCTTGCATTCCTTCTAATGGGCGACCAGAAGCGAGAACGACAGTAACGCCTGCTTCTCGAGCCTTTGCGATCGCTTGTTTGTTTTCTTCAGAGATTGCTTTATCACTATTGAGCAGTGTGCCATCCATATCTAATGCGATCAGTTTATACATCATTTCTTACCTTAAAGTTTTTGGGAACTGTAAGTGAATAAGGTTTGGTATAACGCTAACCAGAAACCTACGCTCACCGCGACTATGAAACTACAAAATGGTCTATTTTAACAATTAATTTTTGGTTTAAATTGACCTAGACACGTGTGTCCATTAAGGTCTTCGCCTCGAAGTATTATGAGTTGAGTGAGTTCTACGTTGTATAAGCTAAATGAGATGTTTGAAACCATCCAAGGGGAAGGGGTTTTCACTGGAGTACCTGCTGTGTTTGTTCGCCTTCAAGAGTGTCCGGTTGGTTGCTCATGGTGCGATACC
Source organism: Vibrio sp. Y51_MX_L26 (assembly GCF_024181935.1). Classification (NCBI taxonomy): domain Bacteria; kingdom Pseudomonadati; phylum Pseudomonadota; class Gammaproteobacteria; order Vibrionales; family Vibrionaceae; genus Vibrio; species Vibrio sp. Y51_MX_L26. Next base: position 128,739 of record NZ_JAMZAS010000011.1, on the reverse strand, counting down.
AAACAAACGTGGTATGCAGATGAGAATGACCAACGCCAAATTGGTGATATTTTGGTGAAGACGGAAGATTCTCCGACATGGTGCGTCGCATCTGCCGAGAACATCGTAGAGCAATATCAACTGCAAGGCTTTAATGCTAAACATATCGTGATTACTGGTGGGGAGCCTTGTATTTATGATCTACGCCCTTTAACAAAGGCGTTTGAGGATATGGGTTGCCAATGCCAAATCGAAACCAGTGGCACATCAGAAGTCATCACGTCAGAAAATACATGGGTGACCGTGTCACCAAAAGTGGCGATGAAGGGTAAACTGCCAGTTCTCAATAGCGCGTTAGAGCGTGCGAATGAGATTAAGCACCCAGTTGGCACGCAAAAAGATATCGACCACCTTGATGAGCTATTGGCAAATGCGAATGTTGCGGTTGAGACTGTCATTGCATTGCAGCCTATTAGCCAAAAGCCTCGTGCAACGCAATTGTGTATTGAAACGTGCATTGCTCGCAATTGGCGCTTGTCTGTTCAAACTCATAAATACCTAAGTATTGCTTAAGAGCGGAGAGAGAAATGAAAAAAGCCGTTGTTGTTTTTAGTGGTGGTCAGGATTCCACGACTTGTCTGGTTCAAGCACTTAAAGAGTTTGATGAAGTTCATGCCATTACTTTTGATTATGGTCAGCGCCACAAGTTAGAGATAGAAGTGGCACAAAAGATCGCAAAGGATCTTGGCGTCAAAGCGCATAAAGTGATGGATGTTGGCCTTTTAAACGAACTTGCGATTAGCTCTCTCACGCGTGATGACATCCCTGTCTCACACGAATTGCAAGAAAACGGCCTACCAAACTCTTTTGTTCCTGGCCGGAACATCCTATTTTTAACGCTCGCAGGAATCTACGCCTACCAAATTGGGGCTGAAACCGTAATTACTGGCGTGTGTGAAACCGACTTTAGTGGTTATCCAGATTGTCGTGACGATTTTGTGAAAGCAATGAACACTGCTTTGGTGCAAGGGATGGACCGTAATCTGACGATCAAAACACCGTTAATGTGGCTCAATAAAGCAGAAACGTGGGCGCTAGCTGATCAATATGACGCGTTGCAACTGGTTCGTGAAAATACGTTGACCTGTTACAACGGGGTCATTGGTGATGGTTGTGGTGATTGCCCATCGTGCGATTTGCGCAAAGCTGGCTTAGATGATTACCTAAACAATAAAGAGACCGTAATGCAGTCTCTTGTGAACAAGCAGGCTGCTGACGTTTAGTCGTGCCTTACTTTACTGGTTAACATAGTCAGAACTTAGGCTAATTGGCTCATCGTATGCGTCTATAATGATGTTTTTTCCCTGCTTTTTAGCCTGGTATAAAGCTTGGTCTAGTATCGAATAAAGTTCATCAAAGTTGGTAAGCGGCATTGATGTTGAGAGATAGGCCAAGCTAGCAGTTACACTCAAATCACTATTATTTACCGTGCGTACGCACTTCTCTGAAATCGTTTTGTGTAGGCTTTGCACCCGGAAAGGAACGTCAATTTCATCGACGTTTTTCAATAATAAGATAAACTCTTCTCCACCCAAACGGCCGATATACTCTCCCTTATTGAGCTTAGCTTTAAGCACTTGGCAAACTTGCTGTAACACCAAGTCGCCAGTCGGATGACCGTATTGATCATTTATCGTCTTAAAGTCATCAAGGTCGATTAATGCTAAAACATAGCGGAAGTCTTCGTTCGCTTTGGAGGTTTGACCTTTGATGGTCTCTATAATTGCCACTCTATTCAACGCACATGTTAGACTATCTATTTTGGCTTTTTGTCGTGTTTGTCGCTGAAGTATCAATGCCAGAATGAGCAAGACCAACAAACAGGAAACCACAAAATTATAAGTGCGCTTTTGATCGGTAAGCTTCTCAAATTGATGCTGATTTAAGCTTTTTTCATTATTCAACCGAGCGACTTGAAGATCATATTCGTACTCTTTCTTTGTGAGGTCTAATGCCTCTAATGCTTTAATATTGCTAGCGTCTCGGTTGGCCAATTCAATGTTTGAATAGGCTTCGTGGTGCTCTAATGCCAGTTTATAATCACCTTGGGCTTGGTACGCTTTGGAAAGGAGTAATTGAGCTTGTGCCTGTAATAATGGCCTAGCGTTATTGATCGCTAGTGTTAACGCGACTTTGCCATGTGCAATCGATTTTTCAGTAGCATGGTTTTTCAAATACGCGAATCCAGCAGCTAAATGTCCTTCCGTTTCGAGGTGCGTATTTTCATACGTTTCAGCAATGTCTAAAGCTTTTCTAATGTAATCTACTGCGGTATCCAGTTGCCCACTTTCGGCTAAAACCGCAGACAGCCCTAAGTAGCTTAACCCTTGACCATATGGGTAGTGGAGCTGGTTGAGTATTGTTAATGCATTTTGATAATGATTGATGGCTTTATCGAATTCTTTGGATTTCTTATACATTGCCCCAAGGCTATGTTCGACTTGGGCGACTTTGAGTGGTGTCCCTTCATCTTGACGAGCGAGTAGGGCTTGGATGAGATATTGTTCTGATTGTTCAAACTGCCCAAGCTCTGCAAGTAAATTTCCGACGTCATTGTAAATGCCAGAAGGATCGCTTTGAGCAGACATGTTCGCCAGCAGCTTTCTATAAAGACTCAGCGCTTTTTCATAGTCACCACGATAGTTATAGTTATTCGCTACCACACGTAACGCGAGATCAATAGGGAAGTGTTCTTGATGTTGTTGACTTAGATGGCTTTCTAACGACGAGCAATAAAAGTTTGCTTTGTGATAACGACCTTGTTGATTCAAGGTATAACAGAGCTGATAGTTCATCAAAGCTTTGCCTTCAGAATCTGAAGTCTGCTTCATTTTTTTTCGCAACGAAGAAAAGCTATTTACTGAGGCGTCATAACTACCATGCTTACGTTCATTTAAGGCAAGAATGTACTCTGACTCTAACTGAGCAAAGTTATTGTTGAGAACTTGGCTGCTACCATAGTACGGCTGTTTTATGTTCGACATGTATTCATAAATCAGCCCGCTGACGTAGAGCTTTTCGCTGTGCGATTTCGCTGTATGGTATCGATCTTGAAGCATGCTTAATGCTGAGTCAGGATTACTTCTCAATGTGGTTTGATAAACGGCGTGCCACTGCGTGATATTTTGTTCTGGCTCAATATCTTGAGTGTCACTAGCATATACCGGGGCGAGTAAGAGTGACGCAAGCAAAGGATAGAGCGTGCGCATATTTAAACGTGCCTTATGTTCTCTTGTTGCTTTGGAATTAGAGAATCATAACGCTATTAATTGATCAGCGTTGTGATTGAGTTGGGGGTACGAAGAAAAAGAATAGGAAAACTATGCACTTGGTCGACATATCAAAAAAAGAGCATAAAAAGAAAGACCCCAACATAAAGTTGAGGTCTAGAAGTCGTTATGCAATGTAAAGCTTAGCTAGATCTTGAGGCTCCATTTCTTTGCCTTCTAGCTGATCGTTCCAGTTAGTACCAACAAGAACACCATCTTCTGCAAGAGTTAAAAGCCAATCTTCAACAAAGATATCTAGTGGGATTTCTAGTACAGTGAAGTCAGCCCATTCTTCAACATTGTGCGCTTCTGCATCTTCTTTAGAAGACCAGAAAGGCATGACTTCACTGTTTTCGAATTCAGTTGAATCGCAAGATAGCCAACCTTCTTCATTGCGTAAACCCCAAACCAGTTGGTTTTCTTTTGTTTCTGCAACAAAAAGGTCAAGGTTTGCTTGGATATCTGATGTAAGTTTGCTCATTTCAAAACTCTCGTTGTTATGATGCCGCTAGGGTAACACTAAAGTGCCGATTCCTAAAGCATAATACGGTTATTGCAATGAGTAAAAATAAAGGAGCCGAAGCTCCTTTTCTTATGTCATTCTAGGTTTATTAATGCTTGTTTGAACAAACATTAATACAGATATTTTTACCTTTCAGGGAGGGTAGTGAATATTGTCCACTCTTTTTTAATCTCGCCTTTATAACCAACGACAGAAGCAGTTACTCGGCGGTTTAAAGCGTGGCTGACTTCATCGGTACCTTGTTGCGCTAGGTGAGTATCTCCAAAGCCAACAATACGAACTCTGCTCGGTTCGATGTTGTAGCTCAATAGCGCCTCACGGACATTGCGTGCTTGTCTCTCTGATAGTTCTTGGTTGTGTTGAGAGCCACCAACTTTACTCGCGTAGCCGTGCAGTTCGATCGACGTAGTAGGGTATTCTTTTAAAAAATCGGACAGTTCACGTACTTGTCTTCTGAACACGGGATTGATTTCATCAGAATCATTGGCAAAAAGTATTCTCACTTGCATGTTATCTGATGCTTTAATGTATTCGCCGCAACCGTCATTGTCGACTTCTGAGCCTTCCGGTGTTCCAGGGCACATATCTCGAGCGTTGATGACGCCATCGTTATCTTCATCTTGAAGGTCAGCGATTTGCTCTGCACTTGGTACAGGTCGATAGTCATACTCGTCTTCAGCAACAACCTGTTGAGTAACGGCGAGAAGGCTTAATGCAAATAGAATTTTCATTGGTTTCATGATTAGTACTCCACCTTTTCATTCCATTCCGTAGGCACATCGACTCGCAAGGCATTTAACAATTGGCCGGTCGCATTCATTACACGGTATTTCGCGTATTGCTCTGAATATCGAGCATCCAAGTAGTTTTTTCTCGCTTCAAATAACTCGTTTTCAGTATTTAACAAATCCAAAAGGGTTCGTTTACCGATGCGATACTGTTTCTCGTAGGCGATAACAGTTTCAGATGCCGAATCTACGTGATCCGCTAGAAACTCTTTTTGCTGAAGCGTTAAATCTAACGCGCTCCATGATAGACGAAGTCCTTCTTCAACGCTGCGGTATGCGCGTTCTCGTAAATCTTTGGCTTTGTTTAGTTGATAGGCAAAGTTTTCAGCATTGGCGACATCACTACCACCATTAAAGAGGTTGTAACGCATACGCAGCATCGCTGTCGTTTCATCACTGCTTCCTTCGATACCGCTTGCATCATCACGCCACGTTTGAGCCGCTTCTACAGATATCGTTGGATAGTAAGTTCCCTTAGATTGCTTATATTGGAACTTAGCTGAGTCTACATCTGCCATCGAAATTTTGATTACTGGATGCGATTCAAATGCCAAGTCAATTGCTTCATCTATGGTGTAGGGAATAAAGTTCTGGTCCGCTCGCGGAAAAATCAATCCTTGTGGGGACTGTCCGACAAGGCGTGTAAACGTGGTGTGGCTGTCATATAAGTTGTTCTGAGCCGCCACCAAGTTACCGTGAGCTTTTGCTAAACGAGCTTCTACTTGAGTTAGGTCAGCGGTAGACCCAAGTCCTGAGTTAACTCGCTTTTTAATGTCTTCGTAGATCTTCTTATGAACCTTCAAGTTGTTTTCTGAAAGTGTAAGAATTTCATAAGCTTTTACTGAATCTAAGTAAACCTTTGCCACTTCGAGTGCCGTGTCTTGAGCATCAGCGAGCAGTTGATAACGAACTGATTCTGCGTCAGCTGCTGTTCGATCCATATCGTTAAGTGTCGCAGAACCGTCCCATATCAACTGGGTTAGTGTCACGGTCGCTTCTTTTCTTGTCAGATCCGTTGAATCTCGCCCTGCTTCTGCTGGGTTAATGCCTTCATAACCGATACCGGCGTCTAAATCTACGGATGGGAGGTAAGCACCGCCAGATGCTTCATTCACATACTGCTTGCTAACGAATTCATTGAACGCACTTTTGATGTCAGGATTGGTTTTTAATGTGTTTTCAACCGCTTGCTCTAGTGTTTGCCCAAAAGCATGACTAGCTGCGAACACACCAATGCAAAAGGCGTTGGCACGAGTCCACTTCACTGTGATTCTCCTAGATAATAATAAAATTTCTCGAGGTGAGAGGGCTTATAAGTGGGATACCTATAAGGGCGTCAATAATTTAGCGCACAATAACATTAATACACGATGAAGTAACCTGTTGATTCATTGTTCATTTGTTTCATTCTTGATAAATCAATTCATTTGGTGGGTCTAAATTTTGAATAAGGATCCCGATTTTAAAGTGAAATTGATGTTTAACAAGAGTTGAGTGGCTTTTATTAAAACAAGACAAATATGCGCATAGATTCCTATTGATGTATGACACATAATTACTTAATTGAGCATCAAATTGCTGTTATTGCACTATATAATCAGGCAATATATAGCAAATTAGTATTGTTAGTCAAAAACTTGACAGTTATTTAGGGTTAAGATTTATATGGATCGTACAGCGTTAGTGTCACTCGGTAATCAAGTCGTCGTAATAGGTTTAGATGGGGAGCTGAGAGTCCTAACAGAAGGACAACAGCCCCTACCAGGTGAAGTGGTAGTGGCAACGACAGATGCTGCACCTCTAAATTTGAACATTCAACTAACTGAAGAGCAAGGCTCAAAAGATATTTCTGATGATGTGGCACGAATTATTGGTGCTATTGAGCAAGGTCAAGACCCTTCTATAGTTGATGAAGAACTCGCGCCAGCTGCGGGTGAAAACAGTGGTTCAAGTTTACAAAATAGTGCCACGATTGCACGGATGGCACTGAAGTACTGGCCTCAACAAATTTTGAAACTATTGGCTTGGAATCCCTCGGTTTATCTGAAACACAAGCGTTGACCTTAAATGACTTTTTCGCAACAAATATAGAAACCAGTGGAGATGGCTCAAATAAACCACTTACTAATTCTCCAGTGACATTAAGCGCTATCGAAGAAGATAGCGATCCCATCACGATAACTACCGAAGAATTACTATCGAATGTCGATATTGACGATGCTGATACTCTTATCGTTACAAACGTCACTATTGAGAGTGGGAATGGCACTTTAATTGATAACAACGATGGATCTTGGACTTATATCCCAGAAGCTGATGATGATACTGAAGTGTCATTCTCCTATGACATCATTGATGACGATGGGGGTGTTATTAATGGCAATGCTAATTTAGATATTAAGCCTGTTAATGACGCGCCAATAGCGACTAACGATGCGATTCAAACTGACGAAGATTCCCAGGTTGTAATTGATGTGCTCGCTAACGACAGTGACATTGAAGGTGACGATTTATCCATTACTTCTGCTTCTGTATCAGAAAAGCAAGGTATCGTTGAGATTGTCGATGGTAAGCTTGTTTTCACTCCGGCTGAAAACTTCAATGGTAATGCAACTATTAGCTACACCATCTCAGATGGTGAGCTAGAGGATGAAGCTCAAGTCTCGGTAACAGTAAACTCAGTTAACGATGCGCCTATTGCCCTTAATGACGCAACAATTACAGAGGAAGATACCTCAGTAACGATTGATGTACTGCCAAACGACACTGACATCGATGGCGATGCGTTAAGCATCGAATCGGCATCTGTGCTGAGTGACCAAGGTCAAGTCGAGATTATTGACGGCAAGCTTGTATTTACTCCAACTGAGAACTTCAATGGCGACGCTGAGATCACTTACACCGTCACCGATGGTGCGCTGACTGACGAAGCGACGGTCAAAGTTACGGTGAATGCCGTGAACGATACGCCTGTGGTTGAGAGTAGCATTGCAGACCAAACCTTGGCGGAAGATTTCACGCCATACACGATCGATCTGAATACGGCCTTCAGCGATGTGGATAACGTTGATGGCGAGTTAACGTTTAGCGTCTCTGGCAACAGCAACATTCAAGTGGCGATCGTCAATGGCATTGCTACGTTCACTCCAACCGCGGACTGGAACGGCTCTGAAATCCTAACCTTTACGGCTACCGATCCAAGCGGCGAAAGCGTCAGTCAAACGGTGAACTTCACAGTTACTCCTGTGGCAGATATCGTGGCAGACAAAGCGACGGTTGTGGAAGACACGGCGACCATCATCAAGGTCTTAGGTAACGACACGTTCGAAGGCGACGACAAAGTGGTGTCGCTCGATACCAATAACGGTCCAGCCAACGGCACGGTCTCGGTCAACCCTGACGGCAGCGTAACCTACACGCCAAACGACAACTACCACGGTACAGACAGCTTCACCTACATCGTTACATCGGGTGGGGTATCGGAGTCCACCACGGTGAACGTCGATGTGACACCGGTCAATGATGCGCCTGTGGCAAAAGATGACACGGCGGTTACTGACGAAGACACGCCAGTGACGATTGATGTCCTGCCAAACGACACCGATGTGGATGGCCATGAGCTGTCTATTCAATCGGCGTCTGTGCCGAGTGTTCAAGGTACAGTCGAAATTATTGATGGCAAACTGGTGTTCACACCGGCAGAAAACTTCAATGGCGACGCTGAAATCACCTACATCGTTACGGACGGTGAATTGACCGACGAAGCGAAGGTGACCGTTACAGTAAATCCAGTAAACGATGCGCCAACTATCAAAGTTGATGCCGTAGAAAGCATCACTGAAGATGCAGTGAACACGGATACGGTATTGGCGACGCTGGAAGTCGCTGATACTGATACGCCAGAAGACCAATTAACCGTTTCTTTAGAAAACAACTCAAACGGTTACTTCGTGTTGGTTGGCAATGAAGTCAAGCTGACTCAAGCGGGCGTCGATGCGATTAACAACGATGAACTTAACCTTAAAGACCTGACTATCAGCGCGTCAGTGTCGGATGGTGTTAATCCAACGGTTAGCGACAGTGACAGTTTGATTGTGAATCGTGTTAATGATGCACCGACTGTTGATAATGTCATCTCAGATCAAGTGCTATCGGAAGACTTCGATGCATACACGATCGACTTGAATGAAGTATTCAAAGATTCCGATTCCTCGCTAGAATTCTCAGTCTCTGGCAATAACAACATCCAAATTTCTATTGTGAATGGCGTTGCCACCATCACTCCGACTGCGGATTGGAATGGCAAAGAGACAATTACGTTCACAGCTAAAGACTCAAGTGGTGAAAGCGTTAGCCAAACGGTGGACTTTACGGTTGCACCAGTAGTCGACATCGAGGCTGATAGTGCGGATGTAGTCGAAGACACACCAACCATCATTAACGTCTTAGGTAACGACACGTTCGAAGGCACTGATAAAGTGGTGTCTTTGGACGCCGATAATGGTCCTAAAAATGGCACCGTCATTGTGAATAACAACGGCACGGTGACCTACACACCAGATGACAACTACGTCGGCAAAGATACGTTCACTTATGTCGTGACATCAGGCGGTGTATCCGAATTCACTACCGTTGAAGTCAATGTGACGCCGGTCAACGACGCGCCAGTGGCGAAAGATGACATCGCTACGACACAAGAAGACACCGCAGTTACTATTGATGTTCTGCCAAACGACACTGATGTGGATGACGATAAGCTGAGTATTGAATCAGCCTCTGTACCTAAAGAGCAGGGTACGGTTGAAGTGGTGGATGGAAAACTCGTTTTCACTCCTGCAGAAAACTTCAATGGCGACGCTGAAATTACCTACATCGTAACGGATGGTCAATTGACCGACGAAGCGAAAGTGGTAGTTACCGTTAACCCAGTAAACGATGCGCCAACTATCAAAGTTGATGCCGTAGAAAGCATCACTGAAGACGCAGTGAGCACTGATACGGTAGTGGCAACCTTAACGGTTCGCGATACTGACACGCCGGAAGATGAGCTTACGGTGTTGCTAGAAAACAACTCAAACGGTTACTTCGTGTTGGTTGGCAATGAAGTCAAGCTAACTCAAGCGAGTGTTGACGCGGTTAACAACGATGAACTCAACCTTAAAGACCTGACTATCAGCGCGTCAGTATCGGATGGTGTTAATCCAACGGCTAGCGACAGTGATAGCTTGGTTGTGAATCGTGTTAACGATGCGCCAACAGTTGATAATGTCATTACAGATCAAGTGTTATCGGAAGATTTCGATGCATACACGATCGACTTGAATGAAGTATTCAAAGATTCCGATTCCTCGCTAGAATTCTCAGTCTCTGGCAATAACAACATCCAAATTTCTATTGTGAATGGTGTTGCTACCATCACTCCGACTGCGGATTGGAATGGCAAAGAGACAATTACGTTCACAGCTAAAGACCCAAGCGGTGAAAGCGTCAGTCAAACGGTGAACTTCACAGTAGCCCCTGTGGCGGATATTGAATCTGACCGCGCGACAGTCGTGGAAGACACACCAACTATCATCAAAGTCTTAGGTAACGACACGTTCGAAGGCGACGATAAAGTGGTGTCGCTCGATACCAATAACGGCCCAGCCAACGGCACGGTCTCGGTTAATCCTGATGGCAGCGTAACCTACACGCCAAACGACAACTACCACGGTACAGACAGCTTCACCTACATCGTTACATCGGGCGGGGTATCGGAGTCCACCACAGTGAACGTCGATGTCACGCCAGTGAACGATGCGCCAGTGGCAAAAGATGAGACGGAGATTACTGACGAAGATACTGCTGTCACGATTGATGTTCTGCCAAACGACACCGATGTGGATGGCGATACGCTGTCGATTGAATCGGCGTCCGTACCTGAAACACAAGGTAAGGTTGAAATTGTTGACGGCAAACTGGTGTTCACACCGGCCGAGAACTTCAATGGTGACGCCGAAATTACCTACACCGTAACGGACGGTCAATTGACCGACGAAGCGAAGGTAACCGTTACTGTAAATCCAGTAAACGATGCGCCAACCATCAAGGTCGATGCTGTAGAGAGCATCACTGAAGATGCAGTGAGCACTGATACGGTAGTGGCAACCTTAACGGTTCACGATACTGACACGCCGGAAGATGAGCTTACGGTGTTGCTAGAAAACAACTCAAACGGTTACTTCGTGTTGGTTGGCAATGAAGTCAAGCTAACTCAAGCAGGCGTCGATGCAGTTAACAACGACGAACTTAACCTTAAAGATCTAACTATCAGCGCGTCAGTATCGGATGGTGTTAGTCCAACGGCTAACGACAGTGACAGTTTGATTGTGAATCGTGTTAACGATGCACCGACTATCGATAACGTCATTGCAGGTCAAGAGCTAGCGGAAGATTTCGCGACCTACACGATTGGTTTAAACAACGCATTTAAAGACAGTGACTCCACACTTAACTTCTCAGTGTCCGGTAACAGCAACGTGTTGGTTTCGATTGAAAATGGCATTGCGACCGTTAGCCCAACGGCAGACTGGAACGGCTCAGAAACCCTAACGTTTACTGCTACTGATCCAAGTGGTGAAAGCATCAGCCAAACGGTGAACTTCACAGTTGCGCCAGTGGCGGACATCGTGGCAGACAAAGCGACGGTTGTGGAAGACACAGCGACCATCATCAAGGTCTTAGATAACGACACGTTCGAAGGCGACGATAAAGTGGTGTCGCTTGATACCAGTAAAGGCCCAGCTAACGGCGCGGTCTCGGTCAACCCTGACGGAACTGTGACCTACATACCAGATGATAACTACGTCGGCAAAGATACGTTCACTTATGTCGTGACATCAGGCGGTGTGTCTGAATCCACTACCGTTGAAGTCAATGTGACGCCAGTGAACGATGCGCCAGTGGCAAAAGATGACACCGCTACGACACAAGAAGACACCGCAGTGACGATTGATGTACTGCCAAACGACACCGACGTGGATGGCGATGTGTTAAGCATCGACTCTGCGTCTGTGCCGAAAGAGCAGGGCACGGTTGAAGTGGTTAATGGCAAATTGGTCTTCACTCCGGCAGAAAACTTCAATGGCGACGCTGAAATTACCTACATCGTAACGGATGGTCAATTGACCGACGAAGCGAAAGTGGTAGTTACCGTTAACCCAGTAAACGATGCGCCAACTATCAAGGTTGATGCCGTAGAAAGCATCACTGAAGACGCAGTGAGCATTGATACAGTAGTGGCAACCTTAACGGTTCGCGATACTGACACGCCGGAAGATGAGCTTACGGTGTTGCTAGAAAACAACTCAAACGGTTACTTCGTGTTGGTTGGCAATGAAGTCAAGCTAACTCAAGCGGGTGTTGACGCGGTTAACAACGATGAACTCGACCTTAAAGACCTGACTATCAGCGCGTCAGTGTCGGATGGTGTTAATCCAACGGCTAGCGACAGTGATAGCTTGGTTGTGAATCGTGTTAACGATGCGCCAACAGTTGATAATGCCATTACAGATCAAGTGTTATCGGAAGATTTCGCGACCTACACGATTGATTTAAACGACGCATTTAAAGACAGCGACTCCGTGCTTAGCTTCTCAGTAGCCGGTAACAGCAACGTGTTGGTTTCGATTGAAAATGGCATCGCGACCATCTCACCAACCGCAGACTGGAACGGCTCAGAAATCCTAACGTTTACTGCTACCGATCCAAACGGCGAGAGCGTCAGTCAAACGGTGAACTTCACGGTAGCGCCTGTGGCGGACATCGTGGCAGACAAAGCGACGGTTGTGGAAGACACGCCAACCATCATTAACGTCTTAGGTAACGACACGTTTGACGGCGACGATAAAGTAGTGTCGCTTGATACCAGTAAAGGCCCAGCTAACGGTACAGTCTCCGTCAACCCTGATGGCAGCGTAACCTACACGCCAAACGACAACTATCATGGTGAAGATACTTTCACCTATATCGTCACCTCCGGTGGTGTCAGTGAATCCACCATTGTTAAAGTTGATGTCACGCCAGTAAACGACAAACCTGACAGTGAAGACTTTACGCATGTGGCCGATGATCAGCTTACGCACGTTGTGTTTGATACCGATACGAAACCTCTGGGTAGCGGTGACTCTAAAGATCATATCGCGGATGTTGAAGACGACTTAAAAGGCAACGATCTACATGTCCGAATTACTGAACTGCCAACCTCAGGTACGTTGTTCTTTAAAGATAGTGATGGTGAGTTGCACGAAATTAAAGAAGTAAGCGATACGCTTTATGACAAAGACAGTCTTTACTATGAAGCTGATAATGTTGGCTTCTTATTAGGTATCAAAGATCGTCCAAATACGCCTAATGGCTCGGAATCTACAACAGATTTCAATAACTGGGGATTAAGTGAGGATGGTGGTCCATCACATTCCCGTACTGAGCATTTAGCAAATGGAGCCTCTATCACCATTTCTTCTGATAGCGGTGAGCTTGCACAGTACAACCGCCAGGTGTCACATATCGGCAATGGTATCGCTGACAATGATGGGCAGGGTATTGAGAAGGGTGAAACGATTACGATCGATTTGTCTAATAACCCTGTGGGCAGCGTAAACCTTGGACTAGATGGACTAGGTGGATTGTTTGATTACGGTGATGACAACGCAGCGCTTATTACGGTTACATACTTAGATTCAAATAATGTCCAACAGACTCAAACGTTCGAGTTTTTGAAGCCTGAAGGCAACTTCATGCTATTCCAAGAAACAAGCGTTGGTTATGGGAAAGAGCTAGCTCTTCCTGAAGCTTCGGTCATTACTCAGTTAGATTTTTCTACGAAAAATGAAGGTAACTGGGAGTTACGTTATGTAGAAGGTGTTCCTGCCGAAGACAGCTTTGGATATGTGGCCGTCGACTCTGAAAGTGGCGTTAGCGATCCATCTACAGTCAATATCGTTAATGAAATGCTAGATGGTAATGTTGCTGAAAATGGGCCAAGTCTGTCTGTGGTCGGTGATAGCGTGACTGAGGGTGACAATGTCACGTTTTCGGTTGTTCTAGATGAAGTCACCAGTACTGCTGTTAAGTACCAAGTTGATATGCTTGCTCAAGGTTCTTCAGTTGATAAGAATGACGTAAATCTATCAAATGCAACCTACACAAATGGTGTTGTTTTCTTAGGTGGTTACTTGATTGTTCCAGCAGGTATAAGTAGCTTCGAAATATCGATTCCGACTATTGATGATTTGGTTGTGGAAAGCAGCGAAACGATCGTTCTTGAGATCGGCGGTGAAACGGGGACGGCAACAGTTCTTGATAATGATAGTACAGAACTTAGCGTAGTAGATGCCGGCGATGTCATTGAAGGAACTGACGCAATATTTACCGTTTTACTCTCTAACCCTGTTCAAGAGGCCGTTGTCGTCAATCTGAAGTCAACAACAGATGATAGCTATACTGCGGAAGATGTTGATTTAGGCACTATGGTAGTGACCTATGTGGATACTCATGGTCAAACTCAAACATTAGATATGGCGCCTAATGGAGACGTTACCATACCTCTAGGTGTCGCTGAAATTAAAGTCGCAGTCCCGACCAAACTAGATAATGTCCATGAAGGTGATGAGAGCTTTGGTCTGACGGTTACGGAAATCGGTAGTGTCACCAGTAATGGTATTGCAACTGGTAACGCAAATATTGTGGATTCTGATCCTGCACCTTTAGTTAGTATTAGTGCTGATCAAAACAGCGTAAATGAAGGTGAAACGGCAGGCTTTACACTGACACTTGATAAAGTTGCAGATGAGAGCGTTACGGTTGATGTCGAATATAGTGGCGTGGCCCAAGATGGAAAAGATTTTGTTGGCGTTCTGAGTGTTGAAGTTCCTGCGGGTCAATCTTCAGCTGCTCTTGACTTACTGACGCTCACCGATGGTATTTATGAGGGCGCAGAATCTTTCACAGTAACCATTAAAGAGGTGGATGGCGCTGATGCGAGCATTGCTTCAAATAACAGCGCAAGTGTTGTGATCGTTGATGCCCAAAGTGCACCGAAAGTGACTATTAGCTCAGATCAACCCTCAGTTGATGAAGGTAGTGATGCAAAATTTATCGTCAACATTGACCAAAAAGCAGATGAAGATGTACTGGTAACATTCACAATCGGCGGGAATGTTGATGACAAAGATTATATTGCTCCAAGTACGTACACAGTCACGATTCCAGCGGGTAAAACGTCGGCGCCGATTGATATAAAAACTCTCGATGATGGTATTTACGAAGATCTTGAAAACCTAACTGTGACTCTAATTGATACGGTTGGTGCAGATTCGACGCTTGCAAGTGACTCGAATGAAGCAACAGTCTCTATTATAGATGCTCAGCACGCTCCAGAGTTTATTTCTGGCGGCGATAGTGCGGGTGACAAACCAAATGATGATGTTTATGACTTCGGGTCAGTTAACGAAAACACGGTGAGTGGGTCCGTTATTGGTACGGTCGTTGCAGAAGATCACGATAATGACGTGCTTGTATACCGCTTTGCAGATGGCTCGACCACTAATGGTATTTTTGATATCGACCCGACAAGCGGAGAGATTTCATTGAACAAGACAATCGATGATGTTGACTTGGGCGATTATACGCTTCAGGTTGAGGTTATCGATGGAACTGGCGGGATTGATACTGCCGAGGTCAATGTTTCTCTGGTAAATGTGAATGATGCACCTGAATCTTCGCCTTCCGCGGTTGAGATGAGTGAAGATACCCAAGTGATGCTTGATTGGTCATCATTCGGTATTAGCGATGTTGACTCTAACGTATCAGAGCTCTCCGTCCAAATTACAACGCTTCCTAGCGATGGGTCATTAGAGTATAAAGATTCGCAAGGTGATTGGCAGTCTGTCCAAATCGATCAAGTGCTTGATAAATCGCTCTTTGATGAAAACAGTGTTCGCTTTGTACCTGAATTAAATGAGTCTGGCAGTGCCAGTTTCGGCGGAAATCAAGTCGGAGACCAGGAGTCTAGTTACGCTCAAATTGGCTTTAAACCAACAGATGGACAGAGTACCGGTCAAGAGTCAACACTGACAATAGACGTAAACCCTATCGCTGATAAACCGAATTTAATCGCAGTGACGCACGAGAACTCATTACCACAACAAGAGTTTAACGTTACGACATGGAGTAATGTTCAAGTCGGTTCTAGTGATGGTATGGGGGTCAATGGAGAGACTCTAATCTCAGCGATCAACGCTCTTGATGAAGCCGATGGTACTCGATTGAGTTGGGCAAATGTAGAAGATTTAGGTACTAATGCGACCTTAGCAAATGAGGCCGTTCTCGTTACATCTCTTGTTTATCTGGAAGCTGGTTCGAGTTACGACTTTGTTGGCCAAGCAGATGATAGCCTTGCTATCAAGTTGGGTGGTACGTTACTTGATCAAGCTCGTTGGGGTAGCGACAGTGGTGATATTAAGGGTGCTAGCTTTACACCTTCGGTATCTGGCTTTTATCCAATTGAAATTTATCACCATAACCAAAGTGGTCCGGGTAACTTTAATGTGGATGTATCCATTAATGGACAAGCACCTGTCAATCTGAGCAACAGCAGTCTTTACGTAGTTAGTGATGAAAGTGCACTAGAAGCAACTGATATCAGAACGTCTGAACTACAAGAAGTTAATGGTGTTGCGTTTTACGAAACATATCAGCTGAACGAAGGGTTACAAGATACAGCGATACCGCTCTCTGAAATTAAAACAAGCTTAAATGATAAAGATGGCTCTGAATCACTTAAAGTCACGCTAACTGGCTTACCTGTAGGTGCGATCCTTTCAGATGGAAACAATTCTATTACTGTAGCAACCATTGATGAAGAACTGGACGTGACAAGTTGGGCATTAGATACACTTACTGTGACTCCACCAGCTGGCTCCCATGATGACTTCACAATCAATTTGACGGCAACGAGTACAGAACGCGCGAATGGTGATTCAGCAGAGTCTAACTTAGCGATCAATGTTGTAGTACATGAGAACTTACCGACGGAAACGGAAAGTGATATTGGGAAGACCAACGAAGATAATTCGCTACAGGGTAACGTATTGCGTAATGACTCTGATGACGACAACCTTCTGATGGTTGATCACATTACTATTAATGGCACTGACTATGCGGTAGGTGAAAACGTATCTGTGACTAGTGGCACTTTATTAGTAAACCAAGATGGTAGTTACGTATTTGAACCTACCGAGCACTGGTCAGGTGATGTTCCATTAATTAATTACACCACAAATACTGGCGCAACAAATACGCTTGATATCAACGTTGTCGCAGTTGCAGATGCCCCTGCGATCACGATTAATGTTGGAGAGTTAGTAAAGAGAGATGCTGTTGATCCTAATCACAACTTAGCCACTTCTGCGATAGATAAAACGCCTATAGAGAATGAACTCGTCGCTGCTGATCTTGGTTTGGATGATGTCGTACAAAAAAATCACTCATACGCCGGAGTGATGCTAGGAGACAACAACGACAGAAGTGATACCGATAGCTTATTCGTTGGGACTGATTACAATGACACCTTCTATGGTGGCGGCGGTGATGACGTATTTATTGGCGGTGGTAATAACGACTCTTTCTATGGTGATGATGCGTCCACTATTACAGATTATGATGGCCAAGATACGGTTTACTTAACTGGAAACTTCAGTGACTACAAAATGACCTTCAAAGACGATCATGGAGGTCAAGTCCCATATTGGATTTTGCTAGATAATCGTTCTATCGATTCGGTAAACGACCACACAGGTAGTGATGATCGTGGTGATCACTTATATGAAATTGAACGAATTGTTTTTGCAGACAAAGTCGTTGAATTGAAGCCCGACGGCACCTATGAAGTGCTTCAAGAGCGTTGGATTCCCGTTGATATTAACGTTGATTTGGTTGATGTCGATGGAAGTGAAAGCTTGGCGCAAACTGTTTTTGTGGAAGGTTTGCCGGATGGTGTAGAGCTGTATATCGATGGACATGCCGTTAATCAGGACGCAAACGGTAATTATCTTGTCACCCTGGATGCTAACGGTAAGGTCTCTTTAGATATCAGAGTACCGTTTGATTATGAAGGTAGTCTAGAGTTCCCACTAAGCGTTACCGCGACGTCGGTTGAAGAAGCAAATAATGATGCCGCTTCAACAACAGAGTCTGTTGAGCTTACAGCTCGTGACTATGTTCTAGAGTCGGGTTCACATGGGAACGATCAGATAACGGGCAGTGACGATCACGATATTATTGTTGGCGATGTCCAAGGGTTGGAGATCATTGCCGGTCAGGACTACAACATCGCCTTTGTTTTGGATACTTCGGGGAGCATGGGTAATTGGGTAGAAACTGCGAAGCAAGAAGTGCTAGATGTGTTTGATGAACTGTTAAGCGCTGCAAATCAGGGTGAGAAGCCTGGAACAGTGAATATTCACCTCAGTGAGTTTGCTTCAAGTGCGTCAGCAGTTATTTCCGTTGACTTGAGTTCTCCAACAGCAAGAGATGAGTTTGTAAAAGAACTGAATAGTGCTATAGGTGATGAGGGTGACGGCGGCACAAACTATGAGGCGGGTTTACAGTCAGCTGTTGAATGGTTTAGCAGTCAACCTAACCCTAATGGCCAAAATATCACGTACTTTGTTACTGATGGTCAACCAAATAGAGCAACGCATCTCTACCATTTAGCGCAGAATGAATTCTCGAAAGTGATTTTGGATGTCGATGATTCTGGCAAGCTTGTTACCCTGCAAGATATAGTTAGTAACAGTAGTTATTCATACGGACAGACGGTTACCTACAAAGGTGACGTCGTTATAGATAGTTACGGTCAGGTATATTCACCGCTAACAGGCAGAACCCTTGGTGATATCGACAGATATAATGGTTCTATCCGTTACTACGATGAAGGTGGTAGCTCAACACAAGCTCAACATATGTATCAAGTGTTAGCAGCATTGTCTTCAGTAGAGTCGATAGGTCTTGGTAGTGGTGTTGATGAACAAACACTTAAGCAGTATGACACTGATGGTGTGGTAGAGTCAGATATCGATGTTACTAAACTTGCTGAAACGATATTGGGTCAAGATGTGCCCCTAAAACAAGGCTCAGACACTATTCAGGGTGGAGAAGGTGACGATATCTTGCTGGGTGATTTAATTGAATTTGGCGGTAATGAGCAAGGTTTGAGTGCGATTCAATCACATGTGGCACAGCAAACGGGTCAAGATGTTTCTACCATTGATGGTGAAGACATCCATGAATACGTTAAAAATAACCTAGAAGAATTCAACCAATCTCACCAAGGTGATAAGTCGGATAACTTATCTGGTGGTGCTGGCAACGATTTACTGTTTGGTCAGGGTGGTAACGACATACTCGTTGGTGGTGAAGGTGATGATATTCTGATTGGAGGTTTAGGTAATGATATCTTAACGGGAGATGAGGGCTCTGACATCTTTAAGTGGAGTGAAGTGACCAACGAGGTTGATACCGTTACTGATTTCAATAAAGATGAAGACACTCTAGACTTCTCTGATCTCTTTGATGACTTATCTAAAGATGAAATTGGAGAGCTTCTTAATGATCTTCAATCCGGTGATCATACTGGTGATGTTGGAGAGTATCACGTAGAAGTGGCACCAGATGGCGGCTCGGAAGCGAACTTGAGTATTACGAAAGGTGGCTCGACATTGGACATCCATTTTGATAGTGCGAGTGTCGATGATGTGACTCAAAGTCTGATTGCAAGTTTAGAAGCGCAATACAAAGACATGTAGCATGTCTAGCCACAGGTGAAATTGAAAATCAAAAAAGGTCTAGCATTTTGCTAGACCTTTTACTTTTAAACTCCGTTCATTGTGATGTTAGCTCTTAGGAAGTGTCGTGAAAACGGTCCACTCTTTCTTCACTTCACCTTTGTGGCCAATCACTGTTGCGGTTACTCGACGGTTTAGCGCGTGACTCACTTGGTCGGTGCCTTGTGTTGCAAGCACTGTGTCTCCATAGCCGACAATGGTGACTCTATCTCCACTAATACCATTCATCATGAGTTCTTTTCTAACGTTCTCAGCGCGGCGTTTAGATAAGTCAAGATTGTGTTCTGCAGTACCAGTACGACTGGCATAGCCCTGAATCTCTATCGATGTATTTGGATATTCCTTCAAGAAGTCGGATAGTTCTCGAATTTGCTCCGTAAAGATAGGATTGATCACATCGGAATCATTCGCGAACAGAACTCGAATTTGCATTTCTTGCGAGGAGTCGACATGAGAACCGCAGCCATCGTTATCAATCTCGGCACCTAAAGGAGTACCCGGACATAAATCGCGCTCATTAATGACTCCATCAGAATCATCATCAAGATGATCTGCCCACTGATCGGCAATTGGCGTATCAATATAATCATATTCATCGCCTTTATCGGATGAACTGCATGCCGAAATCATTAATGAAAGTGCAATAAGAGTTATGTATTTCATAATTAATACTCCACTTCTTCTAGCCATTCTTTAGGCATTTCAACCCTTAATGCACTCAACAGTTGACCTGTTGCGTTCATCACTCGATATTTGGCGTACTGCTCTGCGTATTTAGAATCTAAGTAGTCTTTACGTGCCTCAAAGAGTTCGTTTTCAGTATTCAATAGATCAAGCAGTGTTCGCTTACCAATGCGATATTGTTTTTCATACGCAATAACGGTTTCAGATGCCGAGTCTACATGATCTGACAGGAACTCTTTTTGCTGTAGGGTCAAATCCAGTGCGCTCCATGAAAGCCTTAACCCTTCTTCAACATTGCGATAAGCACCTTCACGTAAGTCTTTCGCTTTATTTAACTGATAGGCGAAGTTTTCTGAGTTTGCAGCGTCACTGCCGCCATTAAATAGGTTGTAGCGTAGACGTAGCATGGCAAGTGTCTCATCACTGCGGCCTTTTAAGCCATCAGCGTCGTCACGCCATGTTTGTGAAGCTTCAATGGAAATGGTTGGGTAATTAACACCTTTAGATTGTTTGTATTGAAACTTAGCAGAGTCTACGTCTGCGAGCGCGACTTGAATGACAGGGTGTAGTTCAAATGCCAAACCTACCGCTTCATCAATGGTGTATGGAATGAAATTCTGATCCGCTCTTGGAAAGATCAACCCTTGCGGGGTTTGACCCACTAAACGAGTGAACATAGTGTGAGAGTCGTACAAATTATTTTGAGCAGCTGCCAAATTACCGTGTGCTTTTGCCAAACGTGCTTCTACCTGTGTTAAGTCAGCGGTAGAGCCGATACCTGAGTTGACTCGTTTTTTAATGTCTTCGTAAATATCTTTGTGAACCGCCAAGTTATTTTCAGAAAGCTTGAGTATTTCGTAAGCTTTTACTGCGTCTAAATACACTTTGGTGACTTCAAGTGCTTTATCTGATGCATCGGCCAAAAGTTGAAATCTAACTGACTCTGCATCGGCTGCGGTACGATCGATATCATTTAAGGTTGCACTGCCATCCCATATGAGCTGAGTTAGTGTTACCGAAGCTTCCTTTCGAGTGTAATCTGTATCCCCACGTCCCACCTCGTCAGAAGGGTCTAATCCCTCGTAACCAATGCCCGCATCTAAATCAATAGAAGGTAAGTAGGCGCCCGAAGAGGCTTCATTTACGTATTTTCGACTGGTGAACTCGTTAAATGCGCTCTTAATGTCAGGATTGTTTTTTAACGTCAATGCCACGGCTTGCTCTAAAGTTTGACCGAAAACGGGTAAAGACACTATTAAACTACAGCAGCAAGCAATATTTAGTCGGTTCCATTTCACGGTATTTCTCCTAAAAATTCGTGTTGCTTTTTGCTATTTCATCTCACAACTGAGACGAAACATCATAAATAACAGTGCTTGAGTAAGGGATTTATCAACCTACTGTTAAAACTAGGCTTTTGTTTAAAAATTCCAGAATCTCGCCTTTTTAAACCTTAGCACATATGGCAAATGTTGCTCAGCAACACAGCATGTTTAGGCCAGAGAAAAGCTTGAATTCTTAATATCATAGCGTTTCGCAGCTAGCGTAACTCTATACTTTTTGAATAACTCCGCCCCTTGAGTTACCAAGCATCCCACGAGCTGCGCATACAACGAAAAAATGATGATTTTGACTAAACTATAGACGTAAATGTAGGGGTGACAAACTTTTGACTTGGTTTGAAGTGGGGCGAGGTAGATATGGATCGAGTAACTTTGAGCTCATTGATGGGCAACATCGTGGTTATCGGGCTGGATGGGGAAATTAGGACCCTAGAAGAGGGACAACTACCTCAACCAGGAGAGTTAATAATTGATGAGGTATCAGATACTTCTGAGCTTGTGATCGAGCAGGTGACACCACAAGGAAGTTCGATAAACGTAACTGATGATATCACAGCGTTAATTGAAGCAATTGCTAGTGGGGAAGACCCGACTGAGCTGGGTGAAGAGTTTGATCCTGCTGCAGGTGAAGGAAACGGGTCTAGCCCACAAAATACGGGGGCTATAGATCGCACAGGTGCTGAATTACTCGCCAGTACCAATTTTGAGACAGTGGGAACTGACGGAACAGGATTTTCAAGTACTCAGGTAGAGACGCTACTCGATATTTTCCAAATACAACCACCAGAACCAACAGCAATATCAGTTCCTGCAACAGTAATTGTTCAAGAGATTTCTAGCCCAACTGTCAATGAGGGCGATCTGGTTTCCTTCGACGTCACACTTAACCAACCAACAGAAGACAATATCAGTATCACTTTTTCTCTGTTCGCTCAGACTGCGACTGGTGGTTCTACTGACGAGAGCGGCAGCGACTACGTTAACGAGAGTGTTCTCATAACATTTTCCGATGGCACAACAGAAGAAATCTCAGTCGATGATAACGGTATTTTTACTGTGTCGGTCCCATTAGGTGAAAGTGGTTTTACGGTTTCTCTCGATTCTATAAATGACTCTATATTCGAAGGTCCAGAAACATTTACGCTTTCTGGCAACACAGAAGAACAAAGTACACCTGCAACTGGGATTGCAACCATTGTTGATGATGGTAGTGGGCCTGGTTTAAGTCCTGATGATGATCGTCCAACAGTAACGATGAGCGATGCAGGGACGATTAATGAAGGTGAGTTAGCCAGCTTTAAAGTGTCTTTATCGAATCCATCAGCTACAGATGTTGAGGTCGAACTAAGTCTCAACCTAGGTGATACAGAAGCCGGCGACTTAGGCACATTGGAATACAACACGGGAAGTGGTTGGGTCACGGTGCCAAACGATGGTGTGGTAACGGTGCCAGCCGGACAGACCGAATTTGATGTGCGTATCGCTTCTATTGATGACGCCGTTTATGAAGGTCCTGAAGATTTCAGCGTGACGGTAACTGGCATTGGGGCGGTGCAAGGCAGCGATACAGGTACGGCAACGATTGTGGATGACGGCAGCGGCCCAGATCCCGATCCGGATGACGACCGTCCAAGTGTGACCATCAATGATGCTGGCACCATTAATGAGGGGGAGACAGCCAACTTCAAAGTCACATTATCGAACGCGTCTGAAGCTGAAACGCAAGTGGAGTTGGGTCTTAATCTCGGCGATACCGAAGTTGGAGATTTGGGCACTTTGGAATACAACACGGGCTCCGGTTGGGTTGCGGTGCCAAACGATGGCGTGGTGACGGTGCCTGCTGGACAGACCGAATTTGATGTGCGCATTGCTTCTATTGATGACGCCGTTTATGAAGGCCCAGAGGATTTCAGCGTTACGGTGACGGGCATTGGGGCGGTGCAAGACAGCGATACAGGTACGGCGACGATTGTGGATGACGGCAGTGGTCCAGGACCTGATCCCGATGATGACCGCCCAAGCGTGACTATTACGGATGCTGGCACCATTAATGAAGGTGAAACAGCTAACTTCAAAGTTACGTTATCGAATGCGTCTGAAGCCGAAACGCAGGTGGAGTTGGGTCTTAATCTCGGCGATACCGAAGTTGGAGATTTGGGCACCCTAGAATACAACACGGGAAGTGGTTGGGTCACGGTGCCAAACGATGGTGTGGTGACGGTGCCTGCCGGGCAGACTGAGTTTGATGTACGCATTGCTTCTATTGATGACGCGGTGTACGAAGGTCCAGAAGATTTCAGTGTTACGGTGACGGGCATTGGGGCGGTGCAAGACAGCGATACAGGTACGGCGACGATTGTGGATGACGGCAGTGGTCCAGGACCTGATCCCGATGATGACCGCCCAAGCGTGACTATTACGGATGCTGGCACCATTAATGAAGGTGAAACAGCTAACTTCAAAGTTACGTTATCGAATGCGTCTGAAGCCGAAACGCAGGTGGAGTTGGGTCTTAATCTCGGCGATACCGAAGTTGGAGATTTGGGCACCCTAGAATACAACACGGGAAGTGGTTGGGTCACGGTGCCAAACGATGGTGTGGTGACGGTGCCTGCCGGGCAGACTGAGTTTGATGTACGCATTGCTTCTATTGATGACGCGGTGTACGAAGGTCCAGAAGATTTCAGTGTTACGGTGACGGGCATTGGGACGGTGCAAGGCAGCGATACGAGTACGGCGACGATAGTGGATGACGGCCGTGGCCCTGGCCCTGATCCCGATGATGACCGCCCAAGTGTGACTATTACCGACGCTGGCACCATTAATGAAGGTGAAACAGCCAACTTCAAAGTTACGTTATCGAATGCGTCTGAAGCGGAAACGCAAGTAGAGTTGGGTCTTAATCTCGGCGACACCGAAGCCGGTGACTTAGGTATCTTAGAATACAACACGGGAAGTGGTTGGGTCGCAGTGCCAAACGATGGCGTGGTGACGGTGCCAGCCGAGCAAACCGAATTTGATGTTCGTATTGCTTCCATTGATGACGCTGTTTATGAAGGCCCTGAAGACTTCAGTGTGACGGTGACCGGTATTGGTGCGGTGCAAGGCAGTGATACGGGCACGGCGACGATTGTGGATGACGGCAGTGGCCCGGGCCCCGATCCAGACGATGACCGCCCGAGTGTGACTATTACGGATGCTGGCACCATTAATGAAGGTGATACGGCGAACTTCAAAGTCACATTATCGAATGCCTCAGAGTCGAGTGTTCAAGTTGAACTCGGCCTCAACTTAGGTGACACCGAAGTCGGAGACTTAGGTACCTTAGAATACAACACGGGCTCCGGTTGGGTTACGGTGCCAAACGACGGTATGGTGACGGTGCCAGCCGGGCAGACTCAGTTTGATGTGCGTATCGCTTCCATTGATGACGCGGTGTACGAAGGTCCAGAAGATTTCAGTGTTACGGTGACGGGCATTGGCGCAGTACAAGGCAGTGATACGGGCACGGCGACGATTGTGGATGACGGCAGTGGTCCAGGTCCCGATCCAGATGATGACCGTCCGAATGTCTACATCGTTGAAGATAGCGTGGGTGTTAACGAAGGTACCGATGCTGTGTATACCGTTAGATTGTCGGCGGCAGCCGATATCGATGTGACCGTCAGGTTGAACACCTCAACTGACGGCAGCAACACGGCGGAAGCGGACGATATAGGTAGCTTTGTGGTGACCCTTGCTGATGGTGTGATAGTGGTGAATGCCAACAGTGACGGTACGTATACCATTCCCGCCGGTGAGAACGAGCTGAAAGTCACTGTGCCAACCACAGATGATGGCGTCTACGAAGGGGATGAAACCTTCACTGTGGCGGTACAAGGTGACACGGGCGTCCTAGGCAGTGACAGTGCGCTGGGCATTATTTACGACGGTGGTAACGGCCCTGGTCCCGATCCAGACGATGACCGTCCAAGTGTCTATATTGTCGAAGATAGCGTGGGCGTGAATGAAGGTACTGAGGCTGTGTATACCGTCCGGTTGTCGGAGGCTGCCGATATTGACGTGACGGTAAGGTTGAGCACATCAACAGGAGGAACTAATACGGCAGAGCCTGGCGACATTGGTGCTATTAAGCTGACATTATCTGATGGAGTAACTGTGGTGACCGCCAACAGTGATGGCACGTATACTATCCCAGCAGGTGAAACCGATCTCAAACTGTTTGTCCCAACCACGGACGACGATGTGTATGAAGGAGATGAAACCTTCACGGTTGCAGTGCAAGGTGCAACTGGAGTACTTGGTACTGACACTGCGTTGGGTATTATTTACGACGGCGGTAACGGCCCTGGTCCTGACCCGGATGATGATCGCCCGACCGTATCTATCTCAGATGCGGGTATCGTAGATGAGGGTGATATCGCGACGTTTACCGTGTCATTGAATAATGCTTCGGAAGGTACAGTCCAGGTGCAGTTGACCTTAAACCCAGACGAAACAGAAGTGGATGATCTTGGCTCGCTAGAATATAACACCGGAGCAGGTTGGGTTGCTGTGCCTGTCGATGGCATCGTAACAGTGCCAGCAATGCTTACCGAATTTGATGTGCGCATTGCGACCATTGATGATGAAGTTTATGAAGGTCCGGAAGACTTCAGCGTGACCGTGACAGGTTTGGGCGCAGTTCAGGGCACAGATACTGGTTTGGCTACCATTGTGGATGATGGCACTAAAACGGACGACGATCGACCAACTGTGTCTATCTCGGACGCGGGTACCATTGATGAAGGTAGTTTCGCTACATTTACCGTGTCATTGAGTAATGCCTCAGAAGCAGCGCTCCAGGTTCAGTTAACGCTGAATCTGGATGAAACAGAAGTAGGTGACCTTGGCACTCTAGAGTACAACACCGGTTCAGGTTGGGTAAGTGTACCTGTAAGCGGCATTGTGACGGTGCCGGCAGGTATGACGGAATTTGATCTACGCATCGAATCAATTGATGACGGTGTGTACGAAGGCCCTGAAGATTTCAGCGTTACAGTAACTGGCTTGGGAGCAGTGCAAGGCAGCGATACTGGTCTGGCGACCATCGTGGATAACTCACCACCTACAGCCCGTGATTTCATCATTTCGCTCGATGTTCAAAATGGTATTTTCCCGGTTCAGGATGTTGAATTTGATGGAATAACGACGTCTGGGGAACAGCGTGTTGAAGATCTCGAAGATGACGCAGTTACTGCAAATGATGATGATATTTTAATTCAGGTCGTTAGCCTTCCTGAACACGGTGAACTGTATTATGTGGATGGAAATGGACAGGAAGTCATTATAGACGAAACCACACAGTTCCCTGAAAACACAGAGGTTAAGTATCGTCTGACTGAAGATTTCTTTGAGGAGCAGAGCTTTGACTCAGCCGACCTTCTTGAAGAACAAGGGAAAGATATCTTGGTGGGATCCTACACTCCTCCTAACTCGAACTTAACGTTCACTGGAGGCCAGATCATCACCATTGGCAACAGCATCATCTTTGATTCCGACGCTCAGATTTCAGTCGATTTTGCGAATCAACAAGTCGGGTTGGTTGTCGTTTCGCCAAATGAAACGGGTCAGGGTGATGAAATCAGTACTGGTGAATATATTACGTTAGAACTGGATGAGGATTTATCAGCTAACGAAGCGAAACTGAACTTAGCCAGTCTGAATGACCGCTTCAACAGTGGTGGTGCATGGTTAACGGCATACATCTTCCTAAATGGTGCACTTGTTGATGTTCAGCAGTTTTACTCAACGGATATTACTTATACCAGCAACCACGAAGGTTCTATTACCGTTGCGTTAGCAAATGGCAGCTTTGATGAAATTCGACTTACTCCAGAAACCGATAGCGCGAGTGATAAAGCGGGCTTTACCTTGGTGGGAACTGAAATCACCAGTTTTACTGACGTGAACGATGACTTTACCTACCAAGCTATTGACACTGATGGTGCGGTAAGTAACGAAGCTACGGTAGCGGTTGATTTCGAGAACGTCACGGTAGACGCTGTCACGGCGCTTGGTTATCAAACCATGGCCTTAAATTCGGATCTGAATCTGGTTATGGGGACAGGTGGCGATGATATTCTGGTTGGTACTGAAGGCAATGACCTGATCATCGGTGGTTTAGGTAATGATATCTTGACTGGCGGTGAAGGTGATGACGTATTCAAATGGACAGAAATGCAATCCGCAACTGATACCGTGACAGATTTCAGTGACGGGGATCAGCTTGATTTTACCGATGTATTTGACGATATGAGTGGTACGGATATCTCCGCCTTGCTTGATGATCTTGGTTCGGGTGACTATCGCGGCAGTGTGGATGACATTTCCGTTGAAGTGACTGAAAGTGGGGGTAACTCGACGTTGACCATCAACAAAGATGGACAACAGCTAGAGGTTAACTTTGATGGTGCCTCTGCAGCCGATATTGCCAATAGTCTGATTTCTAATCTCGAGCAATTAAGAGAATAGATGGCCAAAAATAAAAAAACGGAGCGTTTTTTCGCTCCGTTTTTTTATTTAATAATACGGTAAACTAGCACTGTGATTACAGAACTTTACATGCAAAACCTTTCAGGTAGAAACCTTCTGGGTATGCTGTATCGGTTGGGTGGTCAGCAGCTTGTTCAAAGCGCTCCACAAACTTTACTTGGCGGTTAGCATCTACGGCTGCGTCAGCAATGATTTTCTGGAACAAAACTTGATCCATCAAGCCAGAGCACGAGTAGGTCAGTAGCGTACCTCCAGGTTTTAGGATTTGCATTGCTAGCATGTTGATGTCTTTGTAACCACGACATGCGCCGTTTAGTTGGGCTTTACTGTCTGCAAACTTAGGTGGATCCATGATAACCACATCGAACTGAGTTCCTTGGTCACGATACTCACGAAGCAGTTTAAACACGTCTGCGTTTAGGAACACGGCGCGCTTCTTCGAGATATCAAATTCATTCAGTTCTGCGTTGAACTTCGCAGTGTCTAGAGCAGGTTGTGATACGTCAGCGTTTATCACACGCTTTGCATCACCTTTCAGAGCGTAAAGTCCGAAGCCACCTGTGTAAGAGAAGCAGTTAAGAACTTCCTTGCCTTTCACATATTTCATCGCTTGCTGGCGACTATCACGTTGATCTAGGTAGAAACCTGTTTTATGACCGCCAACGATATCTACACTAATCTTTACGCCATTTTCTTCGATGACGACCGATTTAGGTGGCTCTTCGCCGTGCAAGACGCCCGTGGTTTCTTTCAAACCCTCTTTCTTACGTACCGCGACGTCAGAACGCTCGTACACATTGCAATCAGGGAAGCACTCAACTAGAGCATCAACAATGGCCTGTTTATTGTGTTCTGCGCCGGCACTGAGAAGTTGACACACAAAGAAGTTTTGGTAACGGTCAATCGTAACGCCTGGCATACCATCAGACTCTGCCGCGATAAGGCGGTAACCCGTAAGGCCATCACGTTCGATAATGTCTTCACGAAGAAGTTGTGCGTCTTTTAATCGTTTTACGAAAAACGCGGTGTCGATTTCTTCTTTATCAAAACTCCAAATACGAGCACGAATTTGTGAAGCTGGCGAATATGCCGCCTTAGCTAGCCATTTACCGTCGTGAGTGAATACATCAACCGTTTCGCCAAGAGCAGGTTCGCCCTCAACTTTGTTGATGCCTCGAGAGAAGATCCAAGGGTGCTTGCGCTTGACCGATTTCTCACGACCTTTAACCAAATAGATAGCAGCTGTCATTTCATTAGCTCTTGTTGAATTTTGAAAGGGGCGTATTGTCCGGGATGTGAATGGTAAAAGCAATATCCCTCGGCAATCCAGTACATTGTAGTGACTTTTAAATACAAAAAAGGTCACTAAAGTGACCCTTTTATTTGAATTTGCTGTAACAGATTCCGTTGCTATGCTTTAAGTCCAGTAAGGAGCGACTCCATTGTGTCGCTTTGCTTACGCAGTTGATCCACGTTTTGTGAAGTCGTGCTTATCATATTGCACACGTTATCTGCTTGAACTCGAATTTCTTCAACGCTTGAGGCGATATTGTCCGCGACTACACCTTGCTCTTCAGCTGCTGTTGCAATTTGAATGCTACTGTCGGAGATAGTTTGATTTTTATCTGCCAAAGAGCCGATTTCGTGATTCACTTCCGTCATGAGGTTTTGTCCCTCATTTGCATTATTAACTGTCACTTCCATCAGCTTAGTAAGCGACTGACTGTTACGCTGTAATGATTCAATCATTGTTTGGATTTCAACCGTCGCTTGCTGAGTGCGTCCCGCAAGAGCGCGAACCTCATCCGCAACGACCGCAAATCCACGACCTTGCTCACCAGCACGTGCTGCTTCAATGGCTGCGTTCAATGCAAGTAGGTTAGTTTGCTCGGAAATCCCATTAATGGTTGTCACGACTTCATCAATTTGTGCGGCATTGGCATCTAACTCCGCTACTGCTTGAGACGCAGATTGAATCTCATTAGAGAGGTTCGAAATCGAGTGCAGTGTATTCTCTACTTTTACTTGCCCAGACTGAGCCACGCTGCGCGCATCATCGGTTTGCGCGCTTGAATCGTGAGCTAATATCGCGACTTCTCGAATCGTTGATGCCATCTGTTCCGTTGCACTCGCAAGAGAGTTGAGGTGCTCTTGTTGCGTCGCAGAAATATCTGAACTGTGATGAATTGATTGATTCAGGTCTGAGCTAATTTGTTGCATTAACGCCACAGACTCTTGAATCGACAGCACCATTTGTTGCTCTCGTTCTGCAACTTTGTCTATCGTAATAGCAATTTCACTAAACTCGTCGCGAACAGGGAAGAAGTTCATTCTTGCGGTTAAGTCGCCACCCGCAAGGGTGTTTAATGCTTTGTTCATCGTGAACATCGCGCCGCCAATAAACGTCATGATGTAGTAAACGCCAAGAGCGAGAATAAACAAGCTCACACAGATGATGCTCACTTGAGTCGTTGATAGGGCAGTCCATAAAGAAAGTTCATGGTTTGCAACCAAGCTGTACGCACCATTTAGAACAGACACGGATTGCGGACCAGAGCCAAGAGAAACGGTTTCTGAACCAGCTATGAGGTTTGCTACTTGCGATTGAGAAAGGTTGCCTGCCTCTATCAGACCTTTCATAAGCATGAGCTCTTCTTGGTACATACTTGAGATCAACGTATTAGCCGCGCTATTAAGGACGAGAGTGAGAATGACTAAAGCAAGAAGAGGGAGAACGAAGAGCAAATAGAACTTTTCTTGAATCTTTAAGTGAATGAGATACTTATCAATCCAGCGGAATGGAATTTCTTTCATAATTATAATAACCGTGCAAAAACCCACTATCCTTAGTGGGGTGAATAGACGAAAAGAATATATCACTCAGTAAAAAGAAGCGGTACAAAGATGAACGTAAAGTGTGAGAGATTTATAGTAAAAGGTCACGTTCAAGGCGTCGGCTTTCGTTACCATACTTCCCATCAAGGATTGAAACTGGGTTTGACGGGTTACGCGAAGAACCTAAACGATGGTGATGTTGAAGTTATGGCGTGTGGAACAGATGCACAAATAGCTGCGTTTTCCGAGTGGTTGAAAGAAGGCCCGCGAACGGCAACAGTAGAGAGTGTGATACAGGAGTCTGCGTCATATAAGCCGTTGCGCGGTTTTAAGATTTTGTAAATTCTACAAGCATTTAGCTGGCTTTGGTAGGCCGGCTAATTTAGTCGCTTGTTTGGCTGGCCCCTTTTTAAACAGCTTGAATAGATACTTACTGTTACCTTTTTCTGGGCCGTGCGCTTTTTCCATTGCTTTGACAAGCATACGCACAGCAGGGGAAGTATTAAACTCTTCATAAAAATCTCGCACAAAGTGCACAACTTCCAAATGAGCATCCGTAAGCTCGATGTCTTCTTCTTTTGCTAAAAGCTCAATCATACCTTCTTCCCATTGAGTATGATCCAGTAAGTAGCCTTGAGCATCAGTTTCAATTTCTTTGCCGTTGTAAACGAACATAACGTTTCATCCGCTAAGTGAACATGGATGTTTATAGATTAGCGACAGGTGAGGATGTTCTCAACAAAAGAATCTCGAAGTAGTGCCGAGCGAAGCAAAAGCGTACAAAATGATGAGTGCTTTTTGACTGAGCCAGGTGCTTTGATACAAATGCTCTTTTATTCAAATATATAGGAAACTATTCAGTTTGTTAGAAATTTTTCGGGGTGAGTACTCGGGAGTTTGCATAGATATACACAAACGTCTCAATTTATGATTGGTTTGTCAGTTAAATTGGCCGTTTTAGATAGGTCAATCACAACGAGCGTAAACAACGTTAAAATCAAGAGAATAAATTTTAAAGAATCGTTATGTTTTTGAGGGTTTAATAATGACTGGGAGCTATTAAACTGGATATGGAATGGTCGGATCTTTTAGTTTCAATTGGATGGGCGTTGTTGCAAGCCAGCTTTACGATATTCTCTTTCCTCTGTTTGATGGGAGCTGTACAACATAAACCTTTAAAAAAGAAATATGCTTGGCTGCGTTACTTTTACGGACCACTCCTTTTTGTGAGTTGGGGAGCCATGCTACTGACGCCAGCAATATCAGCATATAGGCTATTTAGTGTCGCTGAGGAATCACTCGTCTGGTTACCTGCGCTCAAGATGTTCAGTTACTGGTGGGTTGCGTTTGGAGTATTTTGCATTTTGTTATCAGTTGATGAGCGACTACGAGCTTAAGATCAGTATTCCTTAAATAAAACACCTAAATACAAAATTGCCAGTTGGGCTTACTAACTGGATATAAATGGCAGAGCAGTACGGTTTTATCGAAGAATTTGTTTGAATTAGATGTCTAATAAGTGCAATTTTATATGCGAGTGAATAGCTTACGACGTTGTGTTTGTTCTTATAGACCGATATTCTCTTGGTTGATAAGCAACCTACATTCTGGTTGTAAACAATAACGATGACAAGGAGTTAGTCATGTCGAAACAACGTTACATTGAAATAAATGACAACGTCAAATCCATTTGGTCTATTGAGCGTATTTGGGAGCTCGCGGAGTCCCTACCTGTAGAGGAAATTGCTATTGATGATATCAAAGGCCCTAATGAAGTGACCTGGTTTAGTGATGATGGACCACAGCCAACCTGTCGTGAGATCGCGAAGCATTGCCAACGCATCAACAATGCCGATTTGTCGTATCCCGTAATTTTAACCAATGATTACCGCGTTTTTGATGGTATGCATCGAATCGCCAAGCAAATCATGTTGGGTGAAGATACGATTAAAGTGAGACGTTTTAGAGAAAACCCTGAGGCTGATGAAGTTATCGAGTTAGCAGTCGAACAGGCGTAATGTACGTAACCACTGACAAAGAAAAAGCCCGAAGGAATTACCTTCGGGCTTTTAGTATTCACCTTAGAGCGAACGATTAATCGTCGTTCATAATACCTAGAATGCTTAGTAGGCTAGTGAACAAGTTAAGGATGTTTAGGTACATCGAAATTGTCGCACTAATGTAGTTAGTTTCTTCGCCGCGAACGATACGGCTTGTATCAAACAAGATGAAACCAGAGAACACTAGTGCAGAGACGCTGCTTATTACTAGTTGGGCCATTGTTGAACCAACGAAAATGTTAATCAGCATCGCCACGATAACAATGATCAAACCTGCCATCAGGAAGTTACGCATGAAAGAGAAATCTTTCTTGCTCGAAATGGTGTAAGCCGATAGGCCTAGAAACACCATGCCAGTCAACCCTAGAGCTTGAGCAATGATCGTTGGACCGTTTGGAATCGATGCGTAGTAGTTAAGCATTGGACCTAAAGCACCACCCATTAGAGTTGTGAAAACAAATGTCCAAACGATACCAGATGATGAGTTGATTGCTTTTGGCATGACAAAGAACAAAATACCAATCGCTGCAATTTGCATCACGATCGCCATGATTGGTGAAATTTGCATTGCCATTGTTGCCACTGCTGCGATCGCACTGGTCATCAGTGTCATCGACAGTAGGAAGTAAGTGTTTTTCAGTACTTTGTTAGTTTCAAGTGTGTTGGGAACACTTGTTGAACGAGTAAACATTGGACTGTTCATAATTATCCTCAGTAAGGGAGTTTACTATTGGTACATTTATGGGATTGAAAGTTCAAAAAATCAAGCCCTAACCATGCATAACTTAGATAAAATAATAATAGAAATAAGATGTTATGTATTTGACAACTTGTAACACAATATTACTGCAGAGCAAAGTCATAGTGATTGTCACACAGAATTTTGAATTTAGTAACAAAAAGCACCGACTTCATTGAAATCAGTGCTTTTATTATGCCAGTTGGAAAAGATCTTAGTGATGTAAGATTTGCGCTAGGAAATTTTGAGTTCGATCTGATTGAGGGTTTTCAAAGAAATCAACAGGGTTGTTCTCTTCGATGATCTCTCCTGCGTCCATAAATATCACGCGATCGGCAACCTCTTTCGCAAACCCCATTTCATGTGTCACACAGAGCATGGTCATGCCTTCCTCGGCGAGTTCGACCATTACATCCAACACTTCGCGAACCATCTCCGGATCAAGCGCTGATGTTGGTTCATCAAAAAGCATAACTTTAGGGTTCATACACAATGAACGGGCAATCGCCACGCGTTGTTGCTGACCACCAGACAACTGGCCAGGATATTTCTCTGCTTGGTCCGGAATTTTAACGCGTTCCAGATATTTCATCGCGACCGCTTCTGCCTCATCTTTAGGCATCTTCTTCACCCAAATAGGCGCGAGCGTACAGTTTTCCAGTACGGTTAAATGAGGGAAGAGATTAAAGTGCTGAAAGCACATGCCCACTTCACGGCGCACAGCTTCAATATTTTTTAAATCTTCAGTTAACTCCGTACCGGAAACATAGATGCTACCAGCTTGGTGCTCTTCGAGGCGGTTAATACAGCGAATCATCGTTGATTTTCCTGACCCTGATGGGCCACAGATTACGATCTTTTCCCCGCGCTTAACATCGAGGTTAATATTCTTTAGTACGTGAAACTCACCATACCATTTATTCATGTCCTTCAATTGGATCATATAGTCTTGTTGTTGCGTCATAATACGTCCTTGAGCTTGATGAGTTATCGTTTGTGACCGGTATGAAGTTTGTTTTCAAGCCATATCGAATAACGCGACATGCCAAAACAAAATACCCAAAACACTAACGCGACAAATACATAACTTTCAGTAGCAAAGCCTAGCCAGTCAGGGTCGGTGTTTGCTGCTTGTCCTATACCTAGTACGTCAAACATACCAATGATAAGAACCAAACTGGTGTCTTTAAACAATCCGATAAACGTGTTCACGATAGAAGGGATCGTAATCTTCAGCGCTTGCGGCAAGATAATAAGCCCTGTTTTTTTCCAGTAACTTAACCCAAGTGCGTCGGCAGCCTCATATTGGCCTTTTGGAATCGCTTGTAAGCCACCCCGTACCACTTCTGCCATATAAGCCGAGGCAAACATCACTACACCAATAAGAGCGCGAATAAGTTTGTCTGTCTCGGACCCTTCGGACATAAACAAAGGCAGCATAACGGACGCCATGAACAGAACGGTAATCAGTGGCACACCACGCCAAACTTCAATATAGACGGTACAAATACTGCGAATGATGGGCATCTCTGAACGTCTACCGAGCGCGAGTACCACACCAATCGGCAATGAAACGACAATACCGACTAGCGCAATGATGAGCGTAACGAGTAATCCGCCCCATTTGTGTGTATCGACCACTTCTAGCCCAAATATCCCACCATATAACAGCCCAGCGATAATGAATGGGTAGATGTTTACGAAGAAAAGCCAAATCCAAATCCGTTTCGGTGTCTTTTCATACGCTAGCAACACAGTAAATATAGCCAATGTGATATAGAAAAGGCGAGGGCGCCACAGTTCAGACTCAGGATAGAAACCGTACATGAACTGCTCCCAGCGCACGCTGATAAATACCCAGCAAGCACCTTCTCGGCTGCAATCGTCACGCGTCGAACCAATCCAGTCCGCGTTGATAAACGCCCAATCAACGATATGCCAAATTGCACTAAAGACAAGATAAGCAAGAATTACGGTAACAATGGAGTTGACAGGTCCATTAAATAGGTTTTTCCGCATCCAACCAACAAAGCCGACGGTATTGGCTGGTGGCGGGAGATCCGGTTGAAATTGATGAGTACTCATATTATCTCTCCACCAGCGCGACTTTACGGTTATACAAGTTCATTAATGCAGACGTAATCAAACTTAAGGTTAAGTACACGCCCATCGTCATCGCAATGATCTCAATCGCTTGCCCCGTTTGGTTCAGGGTGGTACCAGCAAAGACAGAGACAAGATCTGGGTAACCAATCGCCATCGCTAACGATGAGTTTTTGGTGAGGTTGAGATATTGACTGGTTAAAGGTGGAATAATAATTCGTAACGCTTGCGGAATGACAACAAGCTTTAAAGTTTTCGCGCGTGGTAAGCCCAGCGACATCGCCGCTTCCGTTTGACCATGGCTAACCGCATTAATACCAGAACGTACAATTTCGGCAATGAAGGAGGCGGTATAAACGCTCAATGCCAAAAGTAGTGCGGCAAGTTCAGGAATAATGCTAATACCACCTTGGAAGTTAAACCCTTTCAGTTCAGGATAATTTAGTGAAATTGGCATACCAGCAAGGAAGTAGACAATCAGCGGAAGGCCAACGACTAAGCCTAAAGCTATTCTTCCCATTGGCGTTTGTTGCCCAGTTAGGCGTTGCTTGTTATTCGCCCATACATTAATCAACAAGCTGGCGATCACCCCGAAGATTAATGCAGCAATAACAAAGCCACTGCCTGGCTCCATTTCTGGTGCTGGAAAATATAAACCACGAACATTCAAGAATATGGCTTCGCCAAGGCTCAAGCTTTGACGCGGTGAGGGTAATGCTTGAAGAACAGCGAAATACCAGAAAAATATTTGTAGAAGAAGTGGGATATTTCGGAACGTTTCGATATAAACAGCAGCCAAGCGACTCACTAACCAGTTAGAAGAAAGGCGAGCGACCCCCATGGTAAAACCAATCACGGTAGCCAGAATAATACCTAATACGGAGACCAGCGCCGTATTTAGAAGGCCAATAATAAACGTTCTGCCGTAAGAGTACGTTTCATCGTATTCAATTAGCGTCAGCCCGATACCAAACCCGGCTTCTTGATTTAAAAAACCGAAACCCGTAGCGATCCCACGAGCATCTAAGTTGTTCAGTGCGTTGTTAATAATCGTGTAAAAGAAAAATACCAGTGCAGCTATGGCAATGATCTGGAAAATAGCAGAACGAAAGGCGGGATTATAAATCAAGCTCTTGCTTCCGCTCGGTTTGGACATCGTACTTGGCGATGCATCTTTTGTCGGTTTCATACAGCGATAACCTCAAACCTTAGTTATAGATATCTGCCTGTATAAATAGTCACGTCCTTGCTGGTCGAAGCATGTTTTCACCAGAGTTAAACGGCGATATTCGAGTTGAAATAGCCTATCTAAGCGAATACTTCTTACCATTCAATGAGCGGTCCTTACTCATACAGATGGATAAAATCAAGAAAAAGGGCGGCATGAACCGCCCTGATTAACTTGTTCTATCGGATTGGTGGCGCGTACATAAAGCCGCCTGCATTCCATAGCGCATTAACGCCACGAGAAATTTCTAACGGCGAACCAGTACCGACTGTGCGTTCGAAGCTTTCACCATAGTTACCGACTTGCTTGATAACTTGGTAGCCCCAATCATCACGAATACCCAAACCTTTGCCTTTCGGACCGTCAACACCAAGAATACGTTTGATGTTTGGATCTTTCGATTTCAGCATTTCATCCGCATTTTTCGAACTAATACCATACTCTTCGGCGTTAATCATTGCTGATAATGTCCACTTCGCAATGTTGAACCATTGGTCATCACCTTGACGAACGACGGGACCTAGTGGTTCTTTGGAAATGATTTCCGGAAGAACGGCTGCAGAAGAGGGATCTTTCAGGTTCAGGCGCAATGCATAAAGACCAGATTGGTCAGTCGTTAATACATCACAACGTCCTGCATCGAAACCTTTTGACGTTTGGGCTGCTGTATCAAATACGACCGGCTTGTATGACATACCGCTGTTACGGAAGTAGTCAGCAAGGTTCAGCTCAGTTGTTGTACCGGACTGTACGCAAACTGATGCACCATCAAGCTCTTTTGCGCTTGAAATGCCAAGATCTTTCTTCACCATGAAGCCTTGGCCATCGTAGTAGTTTACCCCTACGAAGTTGAGGCCAAGTGCAGTATCACGATGCAGTGTCCAGGTGGTGTTACGAGAAAGCACATCAATCTCACCTGATTGAAGCGCAGTGAAACGTTCTTTCGCGGTTAGGGGTACATATTTAACTTTCGTTTTATCCCCAAGAACGGCTGCAGCCAGTGCTTGGCAATATTCTACGTCGATACCTTCCCATTCACCTTTTGAGTTAGGGTTAGAGAAACCAGGTAGACCGGTACTTACACCACAAGTAAGAAAACCTTGTTTTGTGACTTTGTCCAGAGTAGTGTCTGCTGCTTGAGCTGATGTTGCCATCATCGCAGTAGAAGCCGCTACGACGGAAGCAAGAACTGTGAGTTTATTTGCCATTTGTATCCTTCCTGTATGATCCATGTTTAATCAGGAGTGACCTGAAATAACGTGTCCAATTCGTTAGAGTTATCGTCCTACGTGATTGATTTTCGAAGAAACGGTATTCGATAGATCAACCAGTTATAAGCGTAGGAAAGGATCTGTTAATTCTCAAATATATAATTTAAATGAAGTTTTGAGAGAACTTACAAAGCGCCTTGAGATTTAGAATGACGAAATGTTAATTGTTTGTAAATAGTGCAAATCATGGACAATTTGGTGCACCAGAACAATCAATAGAAGAGTGAACAATACAAGAGAATAAAAAGTTGTTATTAAAACTGTCATTAGCTGAGCTTGGTGAAGTTCAGTAAAAATTCGAACAAAAATTATTTGTGATACCGAAACAGGGTGATGAGCTTGCCCCATTTTTGGTAGCATGGTCTACAACAGCTAATTAGAGTAATCATGGATTGAAATGCGATATTTTCCTCTGTTCTTAGATTTAATCAATAAACCCGTTCTTGTCGTGGGCGGCGGTGAAGTGGCAAGCAGAAAGGTGGAAGCTTTGCTAAAAGCAGGGGCGGATGTCACTATCGTTTCTCCAACGTTGGTCGATTTTCTGTCTAAGCTTGCTGCAGAGCATCAAGTGCGCTGGGTGCAACGTTTCTATTCAAGTGACATTGTCACTAAAAGCTTTGTTCAAGTGTGGGCCACGACAGATAATCCTGAGCTAAATCACCAAGTGTATAAAGATGCGAAAGAATTAGGCATCCTAGTGAACGTTGTTGATGATAAGCCTTATTGTGATTTCATTACGCCCTCTATGATCAATCGTGGCCGCATACAAATTGCTATTTCTAGTGGCGGCGCCTCACCAGTTTTAATTCGAAACATCCGTGAAAAGCTTGAATCGATACTGCCACAAAACATGGGGTTGATGGCGGACTTTGCTAACTCAAAGCGTAATTCGATTAAAGAAGCACTACCTAGCGTCGATTTACGTCGTAAGTTTTGGGAGCAATTCTTCTCGAATCCTGAGGTTGAAAACGCGCGAGATAATAGAGAGTTAGAAACGATTTACCAAGCGACCATGGCAACACCTTTGGATGAAAAGGGAAGTTGTACTTGGATACAGGTAGGGAAAGACGTTGAGATGTTGCCAATTAAGGCCGTGCGCTACATGCAACAAGCCGAGCTAGCACTTTACTCAACTCGATGCGAAGCGAACGTGTTAGAGCTAATACGAAGAGATGCAGAGCGAGAAGCTTTCTCCAGCGCAGCTGAACTCTCTGATATGTTGACCAAGGCTAAATCTGAAAAGCTTCGAGTTTGCGTGTTTATCCCTAAAGGGACGAGCGAGTTCTTATTGCTGCAAGGGCAGGACTTGGTGATATAACCACGTTAAAAAGTGGGCACTTGGCTTGCTCGATTAAAAGGCCAACAAAAACGCCAGCGAACTATGCGCTGGCGTTTTTAAACTAAGTTACTTCTCAGACAGATTAATCACGGAAGTTGTTAAACTGGAATGGTATGCTCATCTCTGCTTCACGAATCGCTGCCATTGTCGCTTGCAGGTCATCACGTTTCTTACCAGTAACACGTACCTTGTCGCCTTGAATAGAGGCTTGTACTTTTAACTTTGCGTCTTTGATAAGTTTCACTACTTTTTTGGCTGTTGGTGTATCGATACCTTGGCGGAAAAGCAGAGTTTGGTGCCAGTTCTTACCAGTTACATCTGGGTCCTGTGCATCCATTGCGTTTGCATCAATATTACGCTTTGCCAAGTGGCCACGTAAAATATCGCGCATTTGCTTAAGTTGGAAGTCACCTTCCGCAGACATTTTTACGTTTTCTTCTACTAGCTCAAAGCTCGCATTAACGTTGCGGAAATCGAAACGAGTAGACAATTCACGGTTAGCATTATCAACGGCGTTACGTAGTTCAACCGTATCGATTTCAGAAACAATATCAAACGATGGCATGAAGATTCCTTGATTATTTTGTTATAGGGACTTTCGGGATTTAACGGCGTTTGCCAGCATATCTAGCATTGTAGCAGTATCTTCCCAGCCTAGGCATGGGTCTGTAATAGATTGACCATACGTTAGGTTGTTGATGTCAGTCATTGGCTGGTTGCCTTCAAGAATAAAGCTTTCAGCCATGATACCCGCAATACGAGTACTGCCTGACTTAATTTGGTTACAAATGTCTTGAGCAACGTCGATTTGTTTTCTGTGCTGCTTCTGACAGTTTGCGTGGCTGAAATCCACAACCAAACGTTGTGGCAACCCAAACTCGGCTAGAGCATCACACGCTTGTTTTACTGACGCTTCATCAAAGTTAGGGCCTTTCTCTCCGCCGCGTAAAATAATATGACCATATGGGTTACCACTTGTGCGGTAAACCGTCATGCGGCCATTCTTATCTGGAGAGTAGAAGTAATGCGAGGCTTTCGATGCGCGAATTGCATCAATTGCAATTTTTACGTTGCCATTTGTGCCATTTTTGAAACCAACTGGGCAAGACAGCGCCGATGCCATTTCACGGTGAATTTGCGATTCTGTTGTACGAGCACCGATCGCGCCCCACGTGATCAAATCCGCTATGTATTGACCAGTAATCATATCAAGAAATTCAGTAGCAGTCGCAAGACCAAGCTTGTTGATATCCAGTAGTAGTTTACGTGCTTTATGGAGACCAGCTTCAAGCGCGTAAGAGCCATCTAGGTTAGGGTCGGTAATTAAACCTTTCCAACCAACTACTGTACGAGGCTTTTCAAAGTAAGTACGCATCACGATAAACAGTTCGTCTTTGTACTTGTCTTGGATTTCACTCAGGCGAGTGGCGTAATCAATGGCAGCTTCAGTGTCGTGAACAGAACACGGACCTACAATCGCAAGAAGGCGATCGTCTTCACCCGATAAAATGTTTTCAATCTGACGACGAGATTGAGCGATACGGTCTGCAACGTCATCCGTAATAGGATGTACACTACCTAGCTCTGCTGGGGTAGGCATTGGACCCAAAGGTTGGGTTCTCAATTCATCTGTTTTTATAGGCATGTTATAGCTTTATTCTCTATTGCGAAGGGGTAAAGATAACGGAATTACAGGCAGGAATAAACCGTTTCACGGGAATCTTCGCCAGGAAATACCGAATTGTATACAAAGGTGTAGGTATTCATTTAAATGACTTATGTATAAATGACAAAACTTGATCATTAAATCAATATATATACATTTGAATTTATAACCATTTCATCTATCTCACCGTTAGGCAATCAAGATAACTGCGGCAAACCTCATGTTTATCTGTGTGACAATGTCACTAAATTAGTGGCTAAATAACTCGTGAGATCGAGCTTTTGTTAACATTTTTTTGACATCTATTTCTTTCGTTGATTAACTGGTCTGACTAGATTGGTAAGGAGACCAAAATGTTATCAGCTGTACGTCGTGCAAATTTGTACCTAAATCTATTTGGCTTTTCTAAAGTGCCTCTGATTTGGCTTTGTCATCCTAAGATCATTGCGATAGATAGCGAGCACGTTGAGGTTCGAATCCCTTTGCGAAGAAGAACAAAGAACCATTTGAATAGCATGTATTTCGGCGCTTTAGCGGTTGGGGCGGATGTAGCAGGTGGTTTTCTTGCTATGAGCAAGGCGCAAGAAAAAGGAGAAGCGATCTCTTTAGCATTTAAAGGCGTCAAAGCCGAGTTTTTAAAACGTCCGGAAGCGGATGTACACTTTGTGTGTAACGATGGTCATGTCATTGATGAGATGCTCGATCATACGTTGGCAACGGGTGAACGAGTGAATCGAGATGTAAAAATCGTCGCGTTGTGTCCTAGCTTACATGGTGACGAACCTATGGCTGAATTCTCGTTGACTCTTTCGATAAAAAAAGCAGCCCAACAAAGAAAAGAGGCTGCTTAGTGGTTTGCTGTTTTTAAAGAATATCGCTTTAATTGAGTTCAATCTGCTCAATCGAGACGATTTTGGAGCGGTTTAAGACCACTTTCCAACGATAATAAACAGGCTCATCGGTGTGGTTGTCCTCTTTGACAATCACATTGAGCAAATGACGTTTCTCTACTGACTCTTTGGTCACTTGCCCTTCATTTAAACGATAAACTCGGTTTGAGCTTTTATCCATCAAGCGGATGATAGGGCGCAAACTGATGTTCAGTGTTTCTCTTGTTTGCTCATAACCACTCAAGAATAGAGAGGTCGCCATTTC
Organism: Vibrio sp. Y51_MX_L26; assembly: GCF_024181935.1. Lineage (NCBI taxonomy): Bacteria > Pseudomonadati > Pseudomonadota > Gammaproteobacteria > Vibrionales > Vibrionaceae > Vibrio > Vibrio sp. Y51_MX_L26. Next base: position 86,278 of record NZ_JAMZAS010000011.1, on the reverse strand, counting down.
GGTTTTCTCGTGATAATGAAGTATCTGCTCTTCGCGCTGCACGACGCGCTTCTTACGTATTCTTTGAATCTTATCTGGCAAGCTACTTAACGTACGATAATCGAGCCACTCTAATTTTCTGCCGACCACTTTTTTCGTTGTTGGATCAACATACTTCTTACGCCACTTTGGCTTGCCTTTACGGATCCATCGCCACATCGCATCGCGCAAATCATCTTTAAAGATTTCTCGTAGAGCATAAATAAATGACATCGCGATAATGAAGGACGCGGAAATTTCCCCAAGGTAATCGCGAGCGAGAATCACGGTTGAGGTCACGACAACCATCACCAAGCCAGTAGCAATACCTTTGATAGCACGCTTGATGTTGTTACCCATTGATATGGTTTCTTCACGAAGCACGATAGGATGTTCAATCAAGCGTCTTAGCAAGCGCATTTTGTTAGATAGGCGAGTAACGTCTTCAACGACTCTTGGAGAGTTGTACTTGTTGAGTTTTCGATGGGCTTGCTCTTTTTCACAGAGCGTGATCAAGCGTTTCTTAATCGTGCCATAATCGCCTTCACGCGGGAGATGAGCCACTAGAGATAAAAACTTCTGCTCGGTATACCAAGACAGGTAGTTATCGATGTTAACGTAGTACCGTTTTAAGTTCTCTTCATAAGGAATAGAACGTCGCAAGCGCTTTAAGATCTCAAGCGTGAGCTCGATAACTTCGTCTACTTCATCTTCCGTTACGGAGTTGTTCTGATGCTTGTTTAAACTTGCCACCGCTTTGTCTAGCGCAATAACGTATTGGTACGCGAACAAACTCAAACTTACTCGGTATTGTTGATTCGACAGGCGTCCACGTTTGGCAAGTCGACTGTGTACTAGCGGTAGAAGGATTTCAGTACTGTAATAAGAGCGTTGCTGTGTGATTGAAGTGTAATAAAATTCGGATTCACTGATGATATCGGCGTTTAAACCAAGCTCACCAGGTATAAAAAAGTAAATATCTAGGTCGACACTTTTGCTCTTTGCGAGTGCATGACTGATTTTTAATGTTATTGAGTCTTGTTTATCGACGGTGACCAAAGAAAGCTCCTGACTTTGTTAAAGCATTCTTAACTTATGCGTACTGTTGAGCAGGTAAGCATAAAAGTGCTAAAAGAGTGACTGGGGCATATAGCTGAACGACAACAGCATAACAGAGCACTATGCTTTTCTCTCTGATTTTCTTGTTAGTTTAGGTATAATTCCACGTAAATTTAAAAAGAGACAAAATCAATGATTAAAATTGGTCAAATTAACAGCTTAGAAGTCATTAAAAAGGCTGATTTTGGCGTATTTCTGGATGGTGATGATTACGGTTCTGTTCTACTGCCTAATAAGTATGTACCAGAAGGTACTGAAATTGGTGATCATGTAGACGTATTTCTGTACTTCGATTCAGAAAGCCAGCTTGCTGCGACCATTGAAAGACCTATTGCCCAAGTGGGTGAATGGGGCTTAATGAAGATTGAGGGCGTCAACGCGACAGGTGCTTTTGTAAATTGGGGCATCAAAGAGAAGGATTTGCTTATTCCTTTTAGTGAGCAACGCACTCGCTTCTCTGCGGGACAAACTATTCTTGTCTATGTTTATACTGACAAAGCGTCAGGCCGCATTGTTGGTACGACTAAGTTCAACAAATGGTTAGACAAAACTCCGGCGAATTATGAAGTTAACGAACAAGTTGATTTGATCATCGCAGAGCGCAGTCAACTTGGCTACAAAGCGATTGTTAACGGAAAGCATTGGGGCATGATTTTCCCATCAGATGTGTTTGGTAAGCTTTACATCGGTAAGAAACTGAAAGGCTTTATTAAGCAAATTCGTGAAGATGGCAAAATCGATCTCGCGCTACAAAAAGTCGGCGTGGCAAAAATGGACGATCTTTCTAGCAAGATTCTTGATCTGTTAGAGAAGAAAGGCGGCTTTTTACCTTTGAACGATAAGTCTTCTCCTGAAGCGATTTTTGACGCTTTCCGTACAAGTAAAGGTACTTACAAAAAGACCATTGGTGGATTGTACAAGCAGGGCAAGATTGTTATCGAGAAAGACGGCATTCGTCTGGCGTAGCCCAAACTCACGTATAGCGGATCGGCAGCCAAAAAAACGGCCCAAACTTTTCCTTTTTTTGGGCCTAGGGGAAACGGCTCCGCAGAGCCTGCGCTAAACTTTTTCCAACAATAATTTTGTTGGTGAACATAGAGAGAAATGCCATATCAAAGCATTACTTTGATACAACTAGTTTAGTACAGCGTATCCGGATCGCTAGCGAGCCCAGTTGCTTTCATACTTACGAATTAAAAAGCCATCGCAAATACGATGGCTTTTCATTTATTTATGATTTGCTACTTCTTTAAAATAAGTTCTTATCTCGTACTAATTCGCGAGGAAGACCATTCTTTATTCTGTTGCTTACCCATTTCCCAAGGCCAATGACTGCGCCTTGATAGGTGACAAGCACTTCGCCTTTACCTGTTTTCATTCCCTCAGGAATCGTTTGTGGGCGAACATCACGTCCCATGTACCATTCGCGCGCTTCTTCAATACTGAGTTCAATGGCGTTTGCCTCAGAGCCTGTCGCTAATGCCGTTGCCACCTGATGCTGCCAACGGTAGCCATTTTTATGGGCTTCCGCGATCTTGATACCCATACGGGAGAAGCGTAATTCGCCGATCATTGGCTCTAAAGAATTAGGGAACAACCAGACATCTTTATCGCGAAGCCATACAGAACTGTCATTCGGAAGTTCAATACCTAACGCACTTTGCAGCTGTTGGGCAATTTCAACCGATTCTTTTTTCGATGCTTTGGTAAACGGGAACTTGCCCATGCGCTTTTTGACCTTTGGTGGTTCAACAGCAGCCAGTTTACGAATTCTTGCAACAAAGAACCCTTCGCAGTCGTAGACCTGTGGAAAGATATGCAAAAAACCTTCTTCAGTTAGAGCAGCATTTGCGTTTTCAAACAAGGTCTCAAGGCTTTCAAACTCAACGGCATCACCAAAGGTTTCTTTCAAGTGATGACAAACTTGTTGGTTTTCTTCGGTACTGAGTGTGCACGTTGAGTAAACCATCACACCACCGGGCTTTAGTGCATGGAAGGCGCTTTCAATAAGATCTTTCTGTGTGTCAGCTATGTCGAGCACGGAAGCTTGCGTCCAGTTTTTCATTGCATCTTCGTCTTTGCGAACGGTGCCTTCGCCGGAGCAGGGCGCGTCGAGCAGAACCGCATCAAATTGTTCTGGTAGCCAACCGCCAAAAACGCGCCCATCGAAGTTACTTAGTGCGGCGTTACGTACACCACAACGTTCCACGTTGGCATGCAGCACTTTTACACGACTTGCGGCGTATTCATTAGCCACGAGAACGCCTTCATTGTTCATTAAAGCCGCGATTTGAGTGGTCTTTGATCCTGGTGCAGCTGCTGTATCTAACACGGCATCGTAAGATTCGTCATTCATAAACAGCGCAGATACTGGCATCATTGAACTGGCTTCTTGAATGTAGAATAAGCCTGACATGTGCTCTGCAGTGTTGCCTAATGGTACAACTGACTCGTCCGCTTCAATCCAAAACCCCGTGTCACACCAAGGCACAGGAGAAAGCTTCCAGCCTTTTGCGTCTGCACGTTCTAGAAACGCTTCAACACTGATCTTCAACGTATTAACACGAATACTTTTGCGCAGTGGCTTTTGGCACGATGCGATAAAGTCTTCCATGTTGAGGTGAGCCGGAAGGATAGTTTGGATTTTTTCCAGAAACGCGTCTGGGATGTAAACATTAGGATGCAATGTGGGATCTCGTTTGCAGAATTTGTGGCAAATAATATACGAAAGCGAAGCGGAAACGAATAGTGACAAGGGCCGAGCAATAAAAAAGAGCAGCGATTGCTGCTCTTTTAAGGTACTCAAACTTCAATTCACATACAATTGAGCTTTATTCTACGGCTTAGGAATCGCAGTACGCCATTGAGTCCAACCTTCTTCAGCTTGTGGATACAAAAAGAAAGATTGCCCACTTTTTGCCGCTGGTGGAATAGTCGATTGCTCTGGCGTTGAAAACGCAATTCCTCCGCGAACTAAACTATCAAATGTGCCCGCTTTGATGTTCGCGCCGGTAAGCCCGATGGAGACATCTACTCCTGAAACATTCCAAAACACACTGTTTTGACGAACGAGGTAAGCATATTCAGGCTGTATCTTGATGGTCGTGACGACGCGATCGGCAAATTCTCCTAGGCTCACGTCGGTGACTTGGCCGACTTCCATCTGGCGGTAAAGAATAGGCGTTCCGACTTGTACTGAGCCTCGTTGTTCACTTTGTAAAGTAAACATCATGCCCTGAACACGTTCTGAACCGTTTTCCAACTGAAAATCAAATTTAGCTTTACCTTTACCTGGCTCAACACTGATGGATTTCGACACCAATGCGCCAAGGTTTTTCACGCCCCCTAAGCCAATCTCTGGCTCAGTTAGCCAAAAATGTGAGCCTTCAACCGCAATGTTTTCTACGTATTCAGGTAGAATTCTTGCGGTAATTTCAACCATATTGCGACGAAAATTCGGTACAACCAGTGTGACTTCACCAACTTTGACGCCTTGATACTCAATCGGCATTCCTTTAGCAATCTCTTGCGAGCCGTCGGTTTCTAAAGCAATGACGCGTCCAAACTTGCGAGCGGTTTTTTGATCTGTATATAACTTCCAGTTGTCTCCAATTTTGTTTTCAACGCCAGGAACAGAGTCAAAAGCGATGCCACCTTCGATTAACGATTTTAAAGGGTGAGCTTTTACACTCACACCGGCTAGCGATGCATCTATCTCTATCCCTGAACGGTTCCAAAAGACGGTTTGCGGTGTTACGAGGTAAGCAAAGCGGTTTTCGATGGTTGCTTTAATTAACACACCGCCATCAACCAATTGGAAATCGGAGACGTTACCAACAGGAAGATTACGATAGAGTAGAGGGCTGCCTTTGGAAATCGGCGGCAATTCAGAAGCAAACAGTGTGAGTGCTCTAGAGCCACTTTGGTTGTACTGTGCTAGTTCTGCCAATGATTCGTTTTGGAACAGTTGATACTCCTTTTGAATATCTTGCTTGCCTTCGCTTACAAAGCTAATGGACCCAGTTAACAACTGTTTTGCCGGAGGAACGGTAACGCTGAGGCCCGATTCCGTTAACTCTGCAGAGGCACTTCCGGTTACATAAAAACGGTTGTTTGATTTGATCAGGTGTTTGTATTCATGATCAATCAATACATCCATAAATACTTCATGTTGCGATTTTTTACCTTCTTCAACTAAGCCTACGTTGATAATTGAACCGACCACGATGCCTTTGTAAAGCACGTTGGCACCGCTATCTAGGCCAAACGAGTTGTCAGACACTAAACGAATAGCGATGGACTTTTCTTGCTGTTGGTTAAAAACGTTTTTACGAATGGCAGTAAAGCGGCGAGAGCGATCACCGGCACCTGGCACAATGGTTAAGAAGTTTCCTCTCACGAGATTGGCAATGTTTTCAACACCAGAGAGGGACACTTTTGCTTCTTCTAAGACGAATCGGGTACCTGTCGTCAGCATGTCACTGAAAGCTGGTTGAATTGCCGCTGACGCTAATATCACTTCTCGCCCTTCGGATAGGTTTAAGTCTGTAACTTGGCCAATCTCGATTCCGCGATACATAATGGGTGCGCCTTCGCCACTGATTTTACTGTCATCAGGGAGGACGATTTTAACAGCGATACCTCGACCTGCAGTTTTCAAATCTTTATACAGACGGAATTCAGTATTCTCTTCTACAGGCTCACCGTCATCCGGAGAATCGACGGCGATCGCGCCTCCGAGTAGAGCACTCATGCTTTCTAGCCTTACATCGACGCCTTCAAAACCGATGCTGGCACCGATTCCACTTACGTTCCAGAACCGACTGCGGTTGTTAATGATATGTCGGTATTGATCCTGGATGTTGGCTTGAATCGTGATAGATTTTGCGTCTTCATCCAGCTGGTAGCTGTAGACTTCACCGATTGGAATTTTCTTATAAACAATTTGAGATCCAATCGACACACCACCTAAATCGCGGCTTTTGAGTTTAATGTTCAAACCTTGTGAAACGCGCAAATCTGTTGGTGCAGAGTCTAACGCATGGAACGTTGTTTCAAACTCTTGACCATCTCCAGGTTGAATCGATATGTAATTACCCGACACGAGCGCATCGAGCCCAGAAACTCCCGTTAGGCTTGCTGTTGGTTTTACCAGCCAAAAGCGAGTTTTATCGTTCAGCAATTTTGCCGCTTCAGGGTAGATGTCGGCATCAACATAAATACTGCCGAGATCTTCAGTGAGGTTAATGTCTCTCACCATACCGACTTCTAGCCCTTGGTAACGGATAGTGGTTCGCCCAGCGACCAAGCCAGCAGCGTCAGAAAAATAGATTTGCACCCGTTGTCCTGCATCGTGTATCGACTTCACCACAAGCCAGCCAGCTAAGACCATGGTCAAAATTGGCAAAAGCCAAAGAGGAGATATGCCTTTGCTCCGCTTTACATCTGGTACGTATGACGTTTGAGAACTGTTCTGATCACTCATTCATTGACTCTTTTTCTGATTGTGTTGGGCCTGTTTGGTCCCAGATTAGCCTTGGATCAATACTTTCCGCTGCAAGCATGGTCAATACCACGACAACACCAAAGGCCACGGCGCCATATCCTGGTGTGAAATCAAGTATCTGACCACGATCGACTAAGGTCATCATGATAGAAATAACAAACAAGTCCATCACAGACCATTTACCGATCCATTTAACAACAAAGTAAACCATCATTCGTTGTCTCTTAAACACCGAACGTTTGAATTGAATGCAAAGCATGATGTAGGCAAGGCCAAGTATTTTTACAACTGGCACAACAATACTGGCCACAAAAATGATCACTGCGATGCCATACATACCGCTTTTTACCAACCCAGCTACGCCTGAGAAAATAGTATCTTCCAAACGTTTGCCATTGGTCAGCAAGATGGAAATAGGAATCAAGTTGGCAGGGAAAATCGCTATCGTTGCCGCAATGAGGTAAGCCCATGTCTTCTGAATGGAGTTGGGCTTGCGATGATATAACTCGTGGTGACAACGCCGACAATGGTCACCTTCAGGTTGAGACAAGTGGCACTCATGGCAATGCACGTCTTTGTGTTCAAAGGAATAAAGACGTTCTGGCTTCCAGGCTTCCCAGTAACGACGCACACTGATTCGAGAAACTAACAAAACGGTAAATATCTGCAAAAGAACCAGACCAATTAACCCTGGGCCTACAAAAATGTCGGAATAATCTTGGAGTTTGAAGCAGGAAATGGCGATGCTAACTAAGAACACATCCAGCATTACCCAATGTTTCAAATGTTGAATTAGCCACAGTGAAACACGAAGCCCTCGAAACCACCGTTGATGCAGCGAGATATGTGCCGTAACCACTGAAACACAAACCGTCAGCGGCGCTAGAGAGCTACAAAATAGAATAAGCAGTGAAAGAAGAACAAAGCCTTCTTCCATCAATGTGATCATCCCTGAAGGTAGGGTTGCCGGAATCATCACACCAAAGAGTCGGATACTAATAAAGTTAAAAAAGTGTGATGGAATAAATAGCAGGATACAGGTCATCGCGACGGCTAAATTACCTGAGAGGCTAGGGCTACCGCCTCGATACAACTGTGTGCCACAACGAGGACAGTGTGCATTTTTTCCATTGGGTAAGTCGACGATATCGACAGGCAATTCGCAACCTTGGCACAAGCGCACATTATTTGGCTGCATGGCGTGCTTAGACAGAGAGGTCATAACGACCTCTCTAACTTGAGCGATTTAAGCGTGGGACTGTATGCCCCCATATAAGGTTTGATATAAGCCTTCTTGCTCAACTAACTCACCATGAGTACCTGTTTGCGTCACTTTTCCATCTTCAAGCACGTAGATCAAATCGGCTTGTTTTACGGCTGATAGACGGTGCGCAACGATTAATGTTGTTCTACCACGTAAGAATTCAGTCAATGCTTTGTGCAATGCCGCTTCAGTAGCGGTATCAAGCGCAGACGTGGCTTCATCTAAAATAACAAATTGAGGATCACTCAGCACCATTCTTGCGATGGCAAGGCGTTGTCGTTGACCACCTGACAAACGAATGCCGTTACGGCCGACTTGAGTATCCAAACCGTGATTCAGTTGAGAAATAACATCTTGCAGCTGAGCTACTTCAAGAGCTCGCCAAAGTGACATTTCGTCAAAATTCCCACCGAGCGTTAGATTATGCCTCAAGGTGTCGTTAAATAGTATAGGTTGCTGTAATACCACGGCAATTTTGTCACGAATTACTTCAAAACCAATATCTTCTGTTAATTCATCATTAAAGCGAATGCTACCGGAGTTTTGACGATAAACCCCAATAAGTAGTTGTATTAAGGTTGACTTACCGCCTCCGCTCGCACCAACTAACGCCACTTTCTTTCCTGCCGGTATATGTAAAGAAAGGTTATCTAGGACTTTGTTTTCATTATTATAAGAGAAGTCTACGTTTTCTACTTTAACATCGACTTCTCTGTCTTCTTTGAAAGGATTTACCTTAGGTACCGGTCTTTGTTCTTCTTCTAATACTAATAAGTCGTTGATGCGTTTTAACGCAGCTTTCGCGCTGTACCAAGAAAACTGAATGCCGAGCAGCTCTTGAACAGGAGACAACATAAACCATAGGTAACCAAAAACAGCAAAGATTTGACCAATAGTGAGGTCACTAAACATAACCATCAGCATGGCGACGGCTCTGAATAACTCAAAACCGATTAAGAAGAGTAGGAAAGAGACGCGACCTGCCGCCTCTGATTGCCACGCATACTTGTCTGCATCCACACGAACTTGGTTCGCACTGTCTTTGAGTTGCTGGAGAAATTCTCGCTCTTTATTGGCTGCGCGCAGCTGGTAAATGCCATCTAATGTTTCAACTAAACGATTTTGGAAAATTTCAAAAGAATGATTTTCCTTCCGTTTCAGATGTTTAACCATACTTCCTAGTTTACGTGAGAAGTAAATGACAATAGGGTTAACTAGCAAAATAAATAGACCAAGTCGCCAGTCGAGCCAAAGCAGAACGATGGCAGTACCAATGACCGTTAAAAAACTGATAACGAATTTTGCTAACGTAGAACCAATAAATTTATCGATGGTCTCAATGTCAGTGATAAGGTGAGCGTTGATGCCTCCGCTGCCTTTGGTTTCGTATTGGCGGATGCTGATACGACCAAGCTTGTCGATCATTTTACTGCGCATCTCAAACGTGATCGTTTTAGAAACAAGTGTAAATTGTCGGCTTTGAAGGATATTTAACCCCTGACTTGCAGCTCGCATCAGGACGACCAAGAAAAGGGTGAAAAATATATAACCCGTCGGAGTGTGCCACGCTTCAGGGAGAATGGCATTCATAGCAGCTAAGCCTTTTGCTGGTTGGTCCAATAAAACCTCATCAACCATCAACGGCATGAGAAGGGGGATTGGAACACTAATCAAGGTTGCAAGCACCGCTATCAAGTTCGCTATGATCAGCTTGGACTTGTGCTTTTTTACTTGTGTTATCAACCAAGAACGGCTAATAGTGTCATTTTTCAGAAGCATTGTAATTGAGAATAAGTCCTATTATAAAGTAGGGCTGCATTTTAGCGCCATACAGTGAGAATGGAAGCTTTTATAGTAAGTAGGAAGTTAATATGAACATAGAACAATACCATAGACTAACCAAACAAGCCGTTGCTCTAATTGAGTCTGAGCCAGACTTTATTGCTAACCTAGCAAACTTGAGCTCACTGCTTTTCATGGAATTGGACGATCTTAACTGGGCTGGCTTTTACCTAGCAAAAGGTGAAGAGCTCGTTCTTGGTCCGTTCCAAGGAAAACCAGCTTGTGTCCGCATTCCTATGGGGCGCGGTGTCTGTGGTACTGCTGCAAAAACTAACACCATACAAAGAGTATACGACGTTCATGAATTTGAGGGACATATAGCGTGCGATGCAGCGAGTAATTCGGAAATTGTGATTCCGTTTTCTATCAATGGAGAGGTGGTTGGTGTCCTTGATATTGACAGCCCAAGTATTGGTCGATTCAATGAAACAGACGAAGAAGGTCTCACTCATTTCATGGCTGAAGTAGAAAAGCTGCTTAATTCACACGCGAACGACGCATAAATTAGCCCTCGAGTGTGGTTTTTCCTTGGCATGTCACTATAATACGAGAATATTTTTTCTTAATGCTTCGCGGAAATCCGCTCAAATCAGGAACCCTCATGACTGAAAAGTTAAAAAACAGCAAAGAAGTTATTGCATATATTGCTGAATGTTTCCCTAAGTGCTTTACTTTAGAAGGTGAAGCAAAACCTCTGAAAATTGGTATTTTTCAAGATCTTGCGGAACGTCTAAGTGAAGACGAAAAAGTAAGCAAAACACAGCTTCGTGCAGCGTTAAGACAGTACACTTCATCATGGCGTTACCTACATGGTGTAAAACCAGGTGCAGTACGTGTAGACCTAGACGGCAACCCTTGTGGTGAGCTAGAAGAAGAGCACGTTGAACACGCGAAAGCGACACTTGCAGAAAGCAAGGCAAAAGTTCAAGCTCGTCGTAAAGAACAAGCACAAAAAGCTCGTGAAGAGGGTAAGGCGAAAGCGAAACCAGCGGCTAAAAAGCCTCAACAGCCTCGTCGTACTAACAAACCAAAAGTACAAAAAACAACTAAGCCTGTAGAAACGCGCGCTCTAAATGCTGACGAAATCACAGTAGGTAACGCAGTTAACGTGAACATGGGCAAAGGAAACATGGCAGCGACCATTGTTGAGATCAATAAGGATGATGTACGTGTTCAACTTGCTAACGGCCTACAAATGGTTGTGAAAGCGGAGCACTTGCGCGCATAAAGGAGATACTCCTACGCATGAATTGCCGTTCAAAAGTGACACTGATTGCTGCTAGCTTATGGCTAGCAGCATCAGCTCAGGCTCTCGAAGCCAAACTACATAAAGATGACTTGCCGGTTCTCGCTCCTGAAGTTCAGCACGAAACAGCTAGCAAACGAGTCACCTCTCGATTTACCCGCTCTCATTATAAGCATTTCAGCCTCAATGATGATTTCTCCAAAGCGATCTTTGAACGCTATGTAGAATTGCTTGATTATAATAGAAATATTTTTACTCAAGCGGACATCGACTCTTTTAAAGACTGGTCAATTGAGCTTGATGATCAGCTAAAAGCTGGTAACAACCAAATTGCTTTTGATGTTTATAACCTCTCAATGCAAAAGCGTTTCGAGCGCTTTGCTTATGCGTTAACGCTACTCGACGAAGAGATCAAGTTTGATACTGATGACGAGATAGAGTTAGACCGTTCTGAAGCTGCATGGCCAAAAGACGAAGCAGAGCTCAACGAGTTGTGGCGCAAGCGTGTGAAATATGACGCGTTAAATCTGAAACTGACTGGCAAAGAGTGGCCAGAGATTAAAGAGGTTTTAGAGAAGCGTTATAACAACGCGATGAAGCGGATCACACAGACTAATAACGAAGATGCATTCCAGTTATATATGAATGCCTTCGCCCGACAAGTCGACCCTCATACTAGCTATCTTTCTCCACGTAATGCTGAGCAATTCCAATCGGAAATGAACCTTTCTCTGGAAGGCATTGGTGCCGTTCTGCAAATGACTGACGATTACACAGTAATTCGTTCACTTGTTGTTGGTGGCCCTGCGTCGAAGAGCAAGCAGCTTGGCGAAGGGGATCGAATCATCGGTGTTGGACAAGACGGTGAAGAGATTGTCGACGTGATCGGTTGGCGTCTGGATGATGTAGTTCAATTAATCAAAGGCCCAAAAGGCACAAAGGTTAATCTACAGATCTTGCCAGAAGGTAACGATGCGAAGAGTTACATTGTCACAATTGTTCGTGACAAAGTTCGCCTAGAAGATCGCGCAGTGAAGTCGGAGATCATCGAAAAAGATGGTAAGAAGATTGGTATTTTAGAAGTGCCAAGTTTCTACGTCGGTTTGTCGAAAGATACCGATAAACTGCTTGCTGAGTTAAAAACCAAAAACGTTGACGGCGTAATCGTTGATCTACGTAACAACGGTGGTGGTGCATTAACGGAAGCGACAGCATTAACAGGGTTATTCATTAAAGAAGGTCCTGTTGTTCAAGTTCGTGACAGCTATGGTCGTATTAAGGTGAACGCCGATACTGACGGAAAAGTGAGCTACGATGGTCCGCTGACGGTGTTGATTAACCGCTACAGTGCTTCAGCGTCTGAAATTTTTGCAGCAGCAATGCAAGATTATAATCGTGCAATTATTTTAGGTGAAAATTCTTTCGGTAAAGGTACGGTTCAACAGCATCGTTCACTGAATCATATCTACGATCTTTTCGATAAAGAGCTAGGCTACGTTCAGTACACGATTCAGAAGTTCTACCGTATTGACGGTGGAAGTACGCAAAATCGTGGTGTTGCACCCGATATTTCGTACCCAACACCAATTGAAGCTTCTGAAACGGGTGAAAGTGTAGAAGACAATGCACTACCTTGGGATCAGATTGATAAAGCAAAATATCAAACCTTCCCAAGCAACGAAGCACTAGTTGAAAAACTCACCGCTCTTCATAACAAGCGTATTTCTGATGAGATGGAATTCCGTTTCATCAATGAAGACATAGAGAAGTATCGTAAAGAAAAAGACGATAATATGTTGTCTTTGAACGAGAAAGTTCGTAAGGCTGAATCGGATAAAGCGGAAGCACTTCGTTTGCAACGCATCAATGAGCGTCAAGCTGCTTTAGGTAAGGAAGCATTCAAAACATTGGATGATATACCTAAAGATTATGAAGCGCCTGATGTTTATTTAGATGAGTCTGTCGCGATTATGGTTGATCTACTCAAGCAGAAAAATCAGTCATAATAACTGGCAATTCAAAGTAAAAAGAGTGAGTCTTTCAGGCTCACTCTTTTTTTATGTCTTTTCATCTTTGTTTGTATTGAGTATCAAGTAAGATATTCGCTTATTTTTTCCCAATAATTTACGTGATCTACATCTAAAATTTCGCGAAAGTGAGGACTACTGCCTAAGCTAAAAGAAAACGATAAGGATGCCGATATGAAATGGTTCTTTATTTTACTTAGCTTTTGCTGCTTTAGTGTGTTTAGCGGAGAAAACACCAGAGAAGATGAATTAAGTCACTTTGACACGCCGTTTCTCATCGGAGACTGGTATTTAATGAACCCAAACCCCGAAGAGTCGGCTGAAAATTTTCGTGCGATAAAACTGTCACTGGGTTCCGACTACAGCTTTTCTATTGATATTCAAAAGAAAGATTATTCTGTCGATCATTGGGAAGGATTGTATAACGCCAATGAAGACACCATCGTTCTTGGCTTAAACACAGATGAGCCTCAAATTTATGCCTATCGCAATAATCACAATACACTTGATCTTAATGGTGTGACTTTTACTAAAGGGTTGTCTAACTCGCTAGCGGGCATATGGTCTAGCTCTTATGTATCCGGAGATGGCCTTGTGGCAAACAACATCAACCATATGGATCTGATACTTCAACCTGACTTCGTGTTTATGTTTCGGGTATCCAACGAAGAAGGGGATGAGTCAATCAAGCAAGGTGTTTTCTACACAGAAGATGAATATTTAGTCTTGCTCTATGAAAATGGCGAGCACGGGACCACCTATAAGCTCAACAAAAATGAATTAACGATTGAAGATTCAAATGGCGATATGTACGCGGTACTTAATCGGGTAACGCCTTGATAGCTTATCTTGTTACGACAAATTACGCGAGCATACGGTAAATTGTCAATGTTGTTTAAATGTTAATCAAAAAAACGGAGCTAGAGCACTAAAAGCTCCGTTTTTTGATGGAAAGACTTGTATTCTGATACCACAACCCCTACAAATAGCTTATATAGTGATACCAGAACTGCATTTTTGATCATGCAGTCTGGTATGTTTGTTGTTCGACATACAAGGATTTATGCTCATGTCCCAAGCTCCCCAGGCCAAATATCGTAAAGATTATCAAGAGCCATCTCACGCGATTACCGATATCGATCTTACGTTTGATCTTTATGACAATGACACCATCGTTACGGCGATATCAAAGGTTGCTCAAAAAGGCGATACAACAACGCTAGAACTCGATGGCGAGGGGCTTGAGCTGCGCGCTGTAAAAGTAAACGGTGAGGATTGGGCTCATCACGAAGTGAAAGAATCATCGCTTGTACTGACCGATCTTCCATCCGAGTTTGAACTTGAAATCGTCACCAAAATTGATCCTGAAGCGAATACAGCACTCGAAGGTTTGTACAAATCAGGCGGCGCATTTTGTACTCAGTGTGAGGCCGAGGGCTTCCGTCGTATTACTTATTACTTAGATCGTCCTGATGTTCTGGCAAAATACACGACAAAAGTGATCGCAGATAAATCCGCTTATCCATATTTGCTGAGCAATGGTAACCGAATTGCAGAAGGCGATGCAGAGAACGGTCGTCATTGGGTTCAATTGCAGGACCCGCATCCAAAGCCAGCTTACTTGTTTGCTCTTGTCGCAGGGGACTTTGACGTACTGCGTGACAAATACACAACGATGTCAGGTCGCAGTGTTGATTTAGAAATCTTTGTTGATAAAGGTAACTTAGACCGTGCAGGCCATGCGATGACATCGCTGATCAACTCGATGAAGTGGGATGAAGAACGCTTTGGCCTTGAATACGATCTGGATATTTACATGATCGTTGCCGTTGATTTCTTCAATATGGGCGCAATGGAAAACAAAGGCCTAAACATCTTTAACTCAAAGTATGTTCTGGCGAATGACCAAACGGCGACGGATCGTGACTACTTAGGTATCGAAGCTGTAATCGGTCATGAGTACTTCCACAACTGGACTGGCAACCGTGTCACTTGCCGTGACTGGTTCCAACTAAGTCTAAAAGAAGGCTTAACCGTGTTCCGTGACCAAGAATTCTCTTCTGACTTAGGCTCTCGCGCAGATAACCGTATCGATAACGTACGTATCATCCGTGGACCTCAGTTTGCAGAAGATGCAAGTCCAATGTCACATCCAATTCGTCCTGACAAAGTCATTGAGATGAACAACTTCTACACGCTAACAGTGTATGAAAAGGGCAGCGAAGTTATTCGCATGTACCATACACTCCTTGGCGAAGAGGGCTTCCAAAAAGGGATGAAACTTTACTTTGAACGTCACGATGGTACTGCTGCCACATGTGAAGACTTTGTTTCTGCAATGGAAGATGCCACCGGTGTCGATTTAAAACAATTCCGTCTATGGTACAGCCAGTCTGGTACACCGACGCTGCGCGTAAATAGCGAATACAATGCCAATGCAAAAACTTACGCACTAACGGTAGAGCAATTTACGGAGCCAACGCAAGACCAGGCTGAGAAGCAAGCGCTGCACATTCCGTTTGATATCGAGCTGTACGATTCGAAAGGTCGAGTTATCCCGTTGCTGATTAACGGTGAATCTGTTCACAACGTGCTAGATATTAAACAAGATAAGCAAACGTTCGTATTCGAGAATGTCGAAGAACAACCAGTGCCATCTTTGTTGCGTGAATTTTCGGCACCAGTAAAACTAGAATACGACTACAGTGATGATGAATTAGTCTTCTTGATGAAACACGCGACGAATGACTTTGCTCGTTGGGATGCAAGCCAAATGCTATTGGCTAAGTACATTCGTCAGAACGTGAAAAACGTTCAAGCCGGACAAGAAGTATCGCTTTCTGAAGGCGTGATAGATGCGTTCCGTGGTGTGCTATTGGATGAGACGCTTGAGCCAGCTTTCATTGCTCAAGTTTTCTCTTTGCCTTCAATTAATGAGATTACTGGCTGGTACCAGCAAATTGACATCGATGCCGTAGACAAAGTTCTAAACAGCATTACAGTGTCACTTTCCCAAGAGTTAGAAGATGAGCTAAGTGCAACTTATCATACACTGAAGCAAACAGAGTACACGATCGATCATGCTGCGATTGGCAAGCGTGCATTACGTAACCGTTGTCTGCAATACCTAGCACATACGGAAAAAGGTAATGATTTAGTGAAAGCACAATACGCATCTGCAAATAACATGACAGATACGATTGCAGCGATGAGTGCGGCAAATAGTGCTCAGCTTGAGTGTCGTGAAGCTCTTATGGCAGACTATAGCGATAAATGGAAGCACGATGGTTTGGTTATGGACAAGTGGTTTGCACTTCAAGGTAGCAATCCTGCAGAGGATGCACTTGAAAAAGTAAAAGCAACCATGAACCACGAAGCATTTAGTTTGAAGAACCCGAACCGTACGCGCAGTTTGATTGGCTCGTTCTTAAGTGCTAACCCTGTACGTTTCCATGATAAATCCGGTGCAGGTTACCAATTTGCAGGAGAAATCCTTCGCCAACTTAATGATTCGAACCCACAAGTCGCATCTAGAATGATTGATCCTTTGCTTAAGTTCCGTAAATACGATGAAGGTCGCCAAGCTTTGATCAAAGCAGAACTTGAAAAGCTCAAAGCAATGGATAATCTTGCTAAAGACTTATTCGAAAAAGTGACTAAAGCACTAGACGAATAGTAAACAACACAATAGGGTGGTCATTAAGGCCACCTTATTGTTTATGTCACTTAGTTTTTACTTCATGAACTATTACTACTTCAACCTCAACATTTCATATCAAACGTTTTTATCCCATTATTCTGGCGCGGCAAGTGTTGTTCAAGTCGTCACACATAATGGTTTACGTTTGCAGTTACCCGCCGCACGATTTAGACCATTTCTTAGTCAATTAGGCATTAAAGGCCAGTTTAGACTAACAACTGACCAAAATAATAAGTTTCTTAAGTTAGAAACTCTGTGATGTATTGTATTTGCAGAGAGTTAAATAGGAATCTTAGTCACAGAATCGGACATTTCACCTCTTACCACCACGATTAGTTGTTAAACATTTGTAATTATGCTTTTACAATGGGCACATGCATTACCTATGCTTAGTTTCTAAGGTAACAACCTAGCTACTAAGTCCCCCTACAAAACAACAATTCTAATGTGGAGTGTGAATATGACCGCGCGTGAAAATGTAGTGCCGGTTCTGCTTGAAAAAGTTTACCAACTGATTCAAGACAAACTCGAGCTTTCTCACCAAACGCTTGTAACTAAACTTGCTCAACACTTATTCAGTAACATTGCTGATGATGACCTGATTCAGCGAAACGAATCCGATCTTTATGGTGCTGTCGTCAGCCTTTGGCACCATATCAATGAAAAAAAACCAGAAGAGATTTCGGTACGAGTATTTAACCCGACCGTAAGTCGTCAAGGCTGGCAATCCACACACACAATCGTAGAAATTGTTGTTCCAGATAGTCCATTCTTAGTGGACTCAGTCAAAATGGCTTTAGCGCGTTTGGATCTTGTTTGCCACTTAATGTTAAACAACCCAACACAGATACAGCGTGATAAAAAAGGCCAAGTTACCGACGTAAACGGTGAGGGTGGTGTTCTTCAATCACTGTTCCATATCGAGGTAGACCGCCTTACTAGTAAAGAAGAGATGCAAGCGCTTAAAGAAGAGCTGTTAAAAATTCTATCTGACACTCGTTTAGTCGTTGATGACTGGAAGCAAATGGTTGATAAGCTTAAGCTTGTGACTGATGAACTTGAGAAAAATAAAGATCGTGTTTCTATCCAAACGGATCGTATGGACGAAACGATCGCATTTCTTCGTTGGCTAGAAGATCATAACTTTACCTTTATGGGTTACAAAGATTATGACTTAGAAGAAGTCAATGGTGATACCGAGCTTGTTCCTGCTAAAGAGAAAGGACTTGGTCTATTTGCTGATGACAAGCGTGTACGTAGCGTCAAGCTATCTGAGCTTTCAGATTCAGCGCGGTTAGAAGCGAAAAAGCCATACGCTCTGATCATCACAAAAGGTAACAAAGCATCTCGTATTCACCGTCCAGCTTATACTGATTACATCGGTATTAAGAAGTTTGATGAAAACGGTAAAGTAATAGGTGAGCATCGCTTTACTGGTCTATATACCTCTGCCGTGTATAACCAAGCGGTACAAAGCATCCCTCTGATCCGTGAAAAAGTGGACCGTATCCTTGAAGCGAGCGGATATCGTCACGGATCGTATTCATACAAAGCATTGCACAATATCTTAGAAAACTACCCACGCGATGAACTACTTCAAGCAAATGAAGAAGAGCTGCTTGAGGTGGGTATGGGTGTTGTACAAATGCAAGATCGTGACTTGCTGCGTTTGTTTGTTCGTAAAGACCCATTTGGTCGTTTCTTCAGTTGCATGGTTTATGTCACTAAAGATCGTTACAACACAGAGTTACGTCGTCAAACTCAACGCATTCTTAAGCAGTACTTTGGTTGCGAGCAAGAGGTTGAATTTACAACGTTCTTCTCAGAAAGCCCACTAGCGAGAACACATTACATTGTTCGTGTAGACAATAACAACATTGACGTAGACGTGAAAAAGATCGAGCAAAACCTAATGGAAGTTTCTACCTCTTGGGATGACAGACTAAAAGAATCCATCATTGCTAACTTTGGTGAAAGCAAAGGCCTTCCTCTTTCAAAAGAATACATGAGTGCGTTCCCTCGCTCATATAAAGAGGACATGATGCCAGGTTCTGCGGTTGCAGATATTGAACGCTTAGAAGCGTTAAGTGATGATAATAAACTTGGCATGTTGTTCTACCGACCTCAAGAAGAGGGGGCGGATTCAAAAGCTGTTCGCTTGAAGTTATACCATCGTGATGAGCCAATCCATCTTTCTGACGTAATGCCAATGCTTGAAAACCTTGGCTTACGAGTGATCGGTGAATCACCGTATGAGATCGAGAAAAATAACGGACAGACATTCTGGATCCTTGATTTCTCTATGCTGCACAAGAGCGAGAAAACGGTTGATCTTCGTGAGGCTCGTGACCGTTTCCAACAAGCATTTGCCGCAATTTGGGCGGGCAACCTTGAAAGTGATGGTTTTAACCGATTGGTACTAGGTGCGTCGCTATCTGGGCGTGAGATTTCCATTCTTCGTGCTTATGCTCGATACATGCGCCAAGTCGGTTTCCCATTCAGTCAACAATACATCGAAGACACGCTAAGCCACTACCCAGACTTAGCAACAGGTCTAGTCAAGCTGTTCACCAAGCGATTCGATCCGAAACACAAAGGCAGTGAAAAAGGCCAAAACGATCTGATTAAAAAGCTAACAGAGCAGTTGGATCGTGTAGAGAGCTTGGATGATGATCGTATTATTCGTCGTTACATCGACATGATCATGGCGACACTTCGTACTAACTACTATCAATTAGACGAAAGCAAGCAACCTAAGCCTTGGTTATCTTTGAAAATGAAACCGAGCGATATTCCAGAGATTCCGCAGCCTGTACCCGCGTTCGAGATCTTTGTGTACGCACCAGATATTGAGGGTGTTCACCTTCGTGGCGGAAAAGTGGCTCGTGGTGGTTTACGTTGGTCAGACCGTCAAGAAGATTTCCGTACAGAGATTCTTGGTCTCGTAAAAGCTCAGCAAGTTAAGAACACCGTTATCGTACCTGTGGGTGCAAAAGGCGGCTTTGTTTGTAAACGCCAGCCATCTCTCACAACCCGTGATGAGATCTTTGCTGAAGGTCAACGTTGTTACAAACGATTTATTCGTGCGCTACTTGATGTATCGGATAACATCATTGAAGGTGAAGTCATGCCACCACAAAACGTTGTGCGCCATGACGAAGATGACCCATACCTAGTAGTGGCTGCAGATAAAGGCACAGCAACATTCTCAGATCTAGCGAACTCTGTTTCTGCAGAGTACAACTTCTGGTTAGGTGACGCATTTGCTTCAGGTGGTTCAAATGGTTACGACCACAAAGCGATGGGTATCACTGCAAAAGGTGGTTGGGAATCTGTTAAGCGTCACTTCCGTGAAATGGGCATCAACTGCCAGACCACTGACTTTACCGCAATCGGTGTAGGTGATATGGCAGGTGACGTGTTCGGTAACGGTATGCTGTTATCGAAGCATATTCGATTGCAAGCTGCCTTTAACCACATGCACATCTTTATTGATCCAAATCCAGATTCAGCCACCAGCTGGGAAGAGCGCAACCGCTTGTTTAATCTGCCAAGATCAAGCTGGGAAGATTACAATAAAGATTTGATCTCTCAAGGTGGTGGCATCTTCTCTCGTCGATCAAAATCGATCCAGTTAACGCCAGAAATTCAGAAAATGTTAGGTACTAAGAAAGCATCTTTAGCGCCTAATGATCTGATTAAGATGATCTTGAAAATGAAAGTCGATCTGCTTTGGAATGGTGGTATCGGCACTTACGTTAAAGCATCGACAGAAACTCATACGGATGTTGGTGACCGTGCTAACGACATGCTGCGCATTGACGGCCGTGACTTGAGAGCAAAAGTGGTTGGCGAAGGCGGTAACTTAGGTATGACTCAGCTTGGTCGTATTGAATACGCACTGACTGGCGGCCGAGTGAACACAGACTTCGTTGATAACGTGGGTGGCGTTGACTGTTCGGATAATGAAGTCAACATCAAGATCTTCCTTAATGGACTGGTTTCAAATGGCGATCTTACGGTTAAGCAACGTAACCAAATTCTAGAGTCTATGGAAGACGAAGTGGGTGAAATTGTCTTGGATGATGCTTACCGTCAGTCGGAGTCGATCTCCGTGACTGAACAGCAAGGTGTTGGCATTGTTAAGGAACAAATTCGATTCATCCATACCATGGAAAAAGCAGGGTACTTGGATCGTGCTCTCGAATACATCCCTGATGATGAAACGCTAATCGAGCGTGAAAAACAGGGACTAGGTCTGACTCGCCCTGAGCTATCAGTGTTAGTTGCCTACGGTAAAATGGTACTTAAACAGCAACTTGTTACGGATGAAATCGCGAATGATGAATTCCATGCGAAACAGCTTGTTGAATATTTCCCAAGTGCGTTACGACGTAACTATAAAGATCAAATGGTTAATCACCCACTGCGAGCTGAAATTATCGCTACAGCATTGGCTAACCAGATGGTTAATGAAATGGGCTGTAATTTCGTCACTCGTTTGCAAGAAGAAACCGGTGCAAGTGTTGTCGATGTTGCTAACGCATACAGTGCGGCTCGTGAAATTTTCGATCTAGAAGCAATTCTTAAGCAGACTCGTGAACTCGATAATATCGCCACAGCTCAAGCTCAGTACGAAATCATGTTTTATGTTCGTCGAGCACTACGTCGAATTGCACGTTGGTTGCTTCGCAACCGCAGTGGTAAATGCACAGTTGGTGAGCTGATTGCTATCTACAAGCAAGATGTCAATGTTATCACTGAAACCTTAGACACTATGCTGGTTGAGTCTGAAGTAGAAGAACACAATGAACTTGCTCAAGGGTGGATTGAGAAAGGGGTAGAAGAGAAACTTGCACATCAAGTCGCTCGTTTATCCAGCTTACAATCTGCACTGGATATCTCATCAGTGGCGAGTGAAACAGGTAAAACGGTTGAGCAAGCATCGAAGCTCTACTTTAACTTAGGTGACCGTTTGTCGTTACACTGGTTCTTGAAGCAAATTAACAGCCAAGCCGTTGATAATAACTGGCAGGCACTGGCAAGAGCTGCATTCCGAGAAGATCTGGACTGGCAACAACGTCAACTTACGGCTCAGGTATTAAATTGCGGCTGTGCAACGGAAGAGCTAGACGTGATGAAAGCGTTAGAAGATTGGATGGAAACTAACGAGCAATCACTACACCGTTGGGAAAGCATCTTGAATGAGTTCAAAGTTGGCTCTGTCCACGAATTTGCTAAGTTTTCTGTAGCACTTCGAGAATTAGTACTCTTGAATCTCAACTGTTCGTCGAAAGAGTAGATGAGTTAGTCAAATTGTAAGTAAAAGCTTCGTTATTTAGCGAGGCTTTTTTGTTGCTCATCGTTTCTATTATAGCGCCGAGCAAGTTACAGTGTAACGGTGCGGGGAAGTTAAAATAGGCTGAAATCGATTGCTTTTAAGCGGTTAGTTACGATTTTTATCGCAGAAACTTGATTGTAATTGTTTGTTTTATATTTAAAAATTTTATAAAGATATAGGTTTTTACTTATTACGTTCATTTTCATTGAATTACGATGAAAAACGGTAAATAATATTGTCCCGTTTATACGGGGCTTTTTTCTTTCGGAGGCACAATGCTTTACCGTCTAGCCAGAACT
Organism: Vibrio sp. Y51_MX_L26; assembly: GCF_024181935.1. Classification (NCBI taxonomy): domain Bacteria; kingdom Pseudomonadati; phylum Pseudomonadota; class Gammaproteobacteria; order Vibrionales; family Vibrionaceae; genus Vibrio; species Vibrio sp. Y51_MX_L26. The sequence goes on along the minus strand of NZ_JAMZAS010000011.1, from coordinate 63,916 downwards.
GGCTTTTTCCAACTCGATGCCGAGAAGGCACATGATCTTGCAATCAAGAACTTCCAACGCTTTAACGGCACACCACTTGATCTCTTTTACCGCCAACAGTTACCAACTCGTCCAGTTGAGTGTATGGGTCTAACATTCCGTAACCCTGTTGGTCTTGCGGCTGGTTTAGATAAAAACGGCGAATGTATTGAAGCATTTGATGCCATGGGCTTTGGCTTTGTCGAAGTCGGCACTGTAACGCCACGACCACAACCAGGTAATGATAAACCACGCTTATTCCGTTTAGTGGAAGCAGAAGGGATCATCAACCGCATGGGCTTTAATAACCTAGGCGTTGATAATTTGATCGAGAATGTTAAACGAGCAAAATTCAATTGTGTTCTCGGAATTAATATCGGTAAAAATAAAGATACGCCAATTGAGAAAGGGGCAGAGGACTACCTGATTTGTATGGAAAAAGTGTATGAGTATGCTGGCTATATTGCAGTAAACATCTCATCGCCAAACACTCCAGGTCTTCGTTCACTTCAATATGGTGAAGCGCTTGATGAACTGCTTTCCGAATTAAAAGCGAAACAAGCGGAGTTATCAGAGAAGTACAACAAGTATGTCCCGTTAGCATTAAAGATTGCGCCAGATTTAAGTGACGATGAAATCTGCCAAATCTGCGATTCTTTATTGAAAAACAATATAGATGGTGTGATCGCGACTAACACAACTTTGGATCGCACGATCGTAGAAGGGATGAGACACGCCAATGAGGCAGGTGGCTTGAGTGGTCGCCCTGTGCAATCACGCTCTACGGAGGTCGTACGTAAGCTTCATGAAGAGCTTGGAGACAAACTTCCAATTATCGGTGTTGGTGGTGTAGATTCCTATGTTGCAGCCAAAGAAAAGATCATGGCAGGCGCTAAACTTGTTCAAGTCTACACTGGCTTTATTTACCACGGCCCAGGTCTCGTACGTGATATTGTTAAGAATCTTTAACACATACATCAAAAACTACTGAAAAATCAGTACCTGTTACATAAAAAAGAGGACTTTGTTTCCTCTTTTTTTTTATCCGTTCGTTTGTAGAATTTAAAAATCACGAGTAGGTAATTAAGCGTCTTACCTCTTTACCACTGATTTAACTAGTCAAGAGAGAACGGAATAATGCTTAAACCCAGCGACAAATGGAATTGGTATTTTGACGAGCAAAAAGCTTGCTTAATGCTGGATCTGGGGGAGGAAATGATTTTCCAAACCAATCTATCCCGAAAATTGTTGGTTAACTGTGCCTTCTCAAACAGTGAATTTACCGTTGATGACGCCAGCGCATTTCAAACGTTTAATGAGCGCATTCGCTGTCTCGATATCAGTGAATATCGCCAAGCTGAATTAACACTGTATTGTGTTGCTGCAAAGCGTTTTCATAAACCTGTACAGCCTAAGAGCTGGTTCTTCGATGCACAGTCCTCTGATTATGAACCTCAAGAAGGGGACATGGTCTTTCTCACAAATCAATATTCTGATGGTATGTTCATCGTTCTAGAACCAGGCGAAACATCGAGCTTATGTGCTTATGTTAACCAAGAAGCCTTTGTTCTTGATGGCAATAAGGCGCTTCAATTTGGGCAGCCGATTAAAGTAATGCATGATCGCATGGCTTGTGCAAACCACCTCTTTGCAATGACCCCTATGGCAATGGTGGGTTAAAGCTGTTTAATTTTTCTTTATTTCGTTCCTTTGTTTGCCTTAATCGACCTTATTGGGTCGATTTTTTTTGTCCTTTCCTCTGACACTCCAATCCGAAAGACCATGAAACTGTTTGTTTTCTATGCATGCAAACATGAAGCTGGTCACTTTTATTTTACTTATTTCAATTTGATTACTCCTTTAATTAGGCAACCTAGCGCCTAAAACAACCCTATTTATTCCCCTATAAAGGGTATTTGTAAGTAGTTTACATCAACCAATCCCGGCTGGTGTATACCAAAATGCATGTAAATAAGTATTCACTTCTTCTAAAGGAAACAAAATACGTTCATGAATGAAAAACATTCAAACTAAAGATGTTGAAAGTTTTAGATCATTTGAGTGGTGATGATTTGAACTAACGGGTGGGAAAATACCTTTAAAAACGAGGCATTGATCGTAAAGTCAGGTATAATTGAAACCATTTTTTATCAGCGAAAGAACACTATGAATCAATATCTCGCGGTAACTTCAAATGGCATGGAAAATTTGCTTGTTGAAGAACTGACTAAACTAGGCATTGAAAATGCGAAACCAGTACAGGCAGGCGTAAAATTTAAAGCGACAAACGAACAGGTTTATCGCTGTTGTTTGTGGAGCCGTTTAGCGTCTCGATTTGTACGTGTTTTATCTGAGTTCACGTGTAACAACGACATGGACTTGTATCTATCCACTTCCACTATTAACTGGGTTAACCAATTTCATAGCTCTAAACGCTTTGTTGTGGACTTTAACGGCACAAACCGTGAGATTAGAAATAGCCAATACGGAGCTATGAAGGTCAAAGATGGCATCGTAGATTGCTTTGAGAACAAATGCTTGCCACGTCCTAATATCAGCAAAGAACGCCCAGATATTCGTATTCACGTTCGTTTGCATAAAGATAAAGCGTTGCTTGGGGTAGACATGGTAGGTAGTGGTCTTCATCAGCGTGGTTATCGACCAGAATCGGGTCGTGCGCCATTACGTGAAACGCTTGCTTCTGCGATTATCATGCGTTGTGGCTGGGATGGGCATCAACCATTACTCGATCCAATGTGTGGTTCTGGGACTTTGCTTATTGAAGCGGCAATGATGGCAGCCAACATGGCACCTGGCGTTAAGCGCAAACAATGGGGCTTCGAAGTTTTGGAAGACTTTGAACCGGAGACCTGGGCTGAGATTAAATCAGAGGCTAATGTTCAAGCTAGACGAGGTGTCAAGAAAGTTGACGCTAAGTTTTTTGGATTCGATAACGACCCCAAAGTATTAAAAGTCGCTCAAGAAAACGCCCGCAGAGCAGGTGTTGAAGAGTTGATTGAGTTTGCGCAAGGTGATGCTGCAACTATTACTCGTCCCGCAGGATTTGAACACGGTGTTATCGTTTCAAACCCACCTTACGGTGAGCGTCTAGGAACTGAGCCGGGGCTGATTGCGCTCTATACCGCATTCGGTGGACAGCTAAAATCTGAGTTTGGCGGATGTAAAGCATCTATCTTCTCTAGCTCAGACGAGCTCTTGAGTTGCCTTCGCATGCGCGCTGATAAACAGTTTAAATTGAACAACGGTGCGTTACCGTGTCACCAAAAGAACTACAGCATTGCCGAGCGCAGCGCTGATGAAGTTAAAGGTGCAGATACTAACGTTCAAATCGCACCAGACTTCTCAAACCGTTTGAAGAAAAACATTGGCAAGATTGGCAAGTGGGCTCGTAAAGAGAAACTAGACTGCTATCGTATCTACGATGCAGACCTTCCAGAATACAACGTAGCGATCGACGTGTACGGCGATCAAATTGTGATTCAAGAGTACGCAGCACCTAAGAACATCCCTGAAGAAAAAGCCAAGCGTCGTCTAACGGACATTATCCGTGCGACGATTCAGGTGACCGGTGTCGAAGCGAACAAAGTTGTACTGAAAGTTCGTGAGAAGCAGAAAGGTCGAAGCCAGTACCAAAAATTAGGTCAGGTATCAGAGACGCTCGAAGTAAACGAGTACGGTGTGAAGCTGATCGTGAACCTTCATGACTACCTAGACACAGGCCTGTTCTTGGATCATAAGATCACTCGTCGTCGTCTTGGCGAAATGGCACAGGGTAAAGATTTCCTTAACTTGTTTGCTTACACTGGTAGTGCAACAGTGCACGCTGCAGTTGGTGGTGCGCGTTCCACTACAACTGTCGATATGTCAAACACCTACTTGAATTGGGCGAAAGACAATATGCAGCTTAATGGCTGTGTAGGGCGCCAACATAAATATGAACAAGCGGACTGTTTGCAATGGCTAGAAAACGCAAAAGGTGAGTACGACTTGATCTTTATTGACCCACCTACGTTCTCTAACTCTAAGCGTATGGAAACATCATTCGATGTACAACGTGACCACATTAAGCTGATGAAGAATCTCAAACGTTTACTGAGAAGTGAAGGCACAATCGTATTTTCAAATAACAAACGTCATTTCAAGATGGATGAAGAATCACTCGCTGAATTGGGTTTGAAGGCTCAGAATATTTCTTCTCAAACGTTACCATTAGATTTTACGCGTAATAAACAGATTCATAACTGTTGGCTAGTAACGCACGCGTAGTATAAACAAAAGGATTAATACGTGCTGATATTGTATAGCACGGAGGGATGCCATCTTTGTGAGATGGCATTTGCTCTAGTAGACCAAGTCGGTTTGGCCGAGCAAACAGATATCATTGATATTGCGTTCGATGATGTACTATTTTCTCGTTACGGCGTCACAATACCCGTATTAAAATATCAAGATTCTGAGTTGAACTGGCCGTTTGACTTAGAACAACTCACACATTGGTTGGATAATAATGGCATTACTTACCATTCATAACGCACAACTTGCATTTGGTGCCCACCCATTGCTAAACAAAGCGGAGTTCGCTCTTCAAGAAAACGAACGCGTTTGTTTAGTTGGTCGTAACGGAGCAGGTAAGTCCACGTTAATGAAAGTGCTTGCCGGCGACATTTTGTTGGATGATGGCAAGATTCAAATAACTCAAGACGTAGTAGTTTCTCGGCTTGAACAAGATCCACCGCGCAATCAAGAGGGTACGGTTTACGAATACGTATCTGGCGGTTTGGCTGAAATCGGCGAACAATTGAAGATCTATCACGATCTTCTCGATCTTGTTGCTCAAGACCCAAGTGAGAAGAACATTAACCGTTTGGCGAAAGTTCAAGAGCAACTTGATCATTCTAATGCTTGGCGCTTTGATGACCGTGTTAAGAACGTACTTGGCGCTTTAAAACTAAGCCCAGAAACCAAACTGACCGATCTATCCGGTGGCTGGCAACGTAAAGCTGCTTTAGCTCGTGCGCTGGTTTGTGATCCTGATGTATTGCTTCTTGATGAACCAACAAACCATCTCGATGTTACAACGATCGAATGGTTAGAGAACTTCTTAAAAGACTTCAAAGGCTCGATCATCTTTATTTCTCACGACCGTGCATTCATCAAGTCGATGGCGACACGCATCGTCGACTTAGATCGCGGTCAATTAGCTTCTTTCCCTGGTAATTACGAACAGTATTTGAATGACAAAGAAGAAATGCTTCGCGTCGAAGAAATGCAAAATGCTGAGTTCGATAAGAAACTAGCTCAGGAAGAAGTGTGGATTCGTCAAGGCATTAAAGCACGTCGTACTCGTAATGAAGGCCGTGTTCGAGCCCTTAAAAAACTTCGTGAAGAGCGTCGTGACCGTCGTGAAGTTCAAGGTAAAGTTAACCTAAACATCGATGATGCTTCTCGTTCAGGTAAGATTGTATTTGAAGCAGAAAATGTATCTTTTGCTTACGAAGGCAAGACAATTGTCGACGACTTTAGCTTTAACATCATGCGTGGTGACCGTATTGCACTTATCGGACCAAATGGCTGCGGTAAGAGTACGGTACTTAAATTGCTATTGGGGCAATTGGAAGCGCAGTCTGGTCGTTTACACTGCGGAACAAAATTAGAAGTCGCGTACTTTGATCAGTACCGAGAGATTTTGGATCCAGAAAAGACAGTGATCGATAACTTAGCGGATGGGAAACAAGAAGTAATGGTTGGGGGACGTCAGCGTCATGCGCTGAGTTATCTCCAAGACTTCTTATTTGCACCTAAGCGCGCCAGAACCCCGGTTAAGGCACTTTCCGGTGGCGAGAAAAACCGATTATTGCTAGCCCGTATCTTGTTGAAACCAAACAACTTACTTATTCTTGATGAACCAACTAACGATTTGGATATCGAAACGTTGGAACTTTTAGAAGAAATGCTTGCCAATTATCAGGGTACATTATTGTTAGTAAGTCACGACCGTGAGTTCGTAGACAACACAGTAACAACCAGCTGGATTTTTGAGGGTAACGGTATAATCGAAGAGTTCGTTGGTGGTTATCATGATGCTAAACAGCAACGTGACCAAGTTCTTGCTTCGCGCAGTCAGGTTGAAAAACCAACGAAGAAAGAGAAAGTGGTTGAGGAAACTCCCAAAACTACGCAACCTAAGAACAATTCGAAGAAGTTATCGTATAAGCTGCAAAGAGAATTAGAGGCTCTACCAGCTAAACTTGAACAATTAGAGTCGGATATCGAGAGCCTTCAGGAGCAAGTGAACGATCCAGAGTTCTTTGCTAAACCTGTAGAGCAAACTCAGCCGGTATTGGAACAGCTTGCTGCACTAGAGCAGGAGTTGGAAATCGCATTCGAGAGATGGGAAGAACTCGAAGCAATGCAACAGGATAGTTAAGAATTCAATGAATTGTAGTAACAAATTCAAATTAACCGCCGTCGCGATGATGGTTGGTACGGCAATGAATGCTAATGCAGCATTGTACAAAGTGGTTGAAGTAACTCCAAACGATATTGATACCACTGACAAAGCTGTTTTTGGCGTTGCAATAGAACGTGGAGATGTCGCTTTTGATAAGGGGTGTTTTGACAACGGCGCTGATTGTATAACTAGCGATCAATTCGCACTTGCCGGAGAAACAAGACCTACTTTACTTGCAGATGGCTCCAAATTACCATCGCTTCTAGCTGGTGTCTCAGTTGATGGCGTGAACTTCAGAGAAGAGACCCCGTTTAGCTCAGATTCAAGGTTTCGTTCTTTCGAAAAACGGGATTATTTAGAAGATTTTTGTTTTTCTGAGTATGGTTATGAAACATGCGAAAGTTGGGCTTCAAGCGTTTGGGCACCTCTTCATCAAGTAAGGTACTCTTCAAACACAGACTCCGTATCCTTGGCGTTTGTAGAGGGGCAGAGCTTTGATAACCAATACAATAGCGTCATTAATACTCTCATTGAAGGTGCTATACCTGTAGGCAACCAAAGTGTGTTAAACAGTGCTTCAAATTCTACAGAGGATAAAGTCGAAACGGATAACCAACCTTTTTCACCATCGTTACCGCCAAATTATGAAAAGTTAGACGAAAATGATGAGCACACGGACTATGCACAGGTACGAGCTTGGAATTATCACAATAACCTGACTTCAGGAAGCGTTGCCTACGCTCGAAGCAATGATTATGGATTAAACTATGTGTCCAAAGCCGCAATTTGGGATGATAGTGGTGATGTTTCAGTAGTTGAATGGGAATCGGGACAACCTAACGAAAACGAACATTTATCCCAAGGTAGCATCAGAGACTTTGTGGTTTCTAAAGATGATAACGGTAACATCAAAGAGATTTACGCAGTAGGTTTTAACACATGGGATGACGATAGGAACCAGCTTAACGCAACCGTATTTAAAGGTAGCTTCGATGCTATTGGTGATCCGTTAAGTAAAATTAAGTGGGACTTGTCTGCGGTGAGTGGTGCAAGATCTTATGACGGTTCAGATTATATTTATTCAAATACCGTCATTGAAGCAATAAACAATAACAAACTAGCAGTAGGTGAAGCCAAGCGCACTACACCAGAGTCAGGAGCTCAAGCTAATAGACTCTATGTTATAAAGGATATTGATTCGCCATCCGCAGACTTTCTATCCGGAGGGATATTTTTCTCTGGTGCTGGCGGACACATTGGCGGTTTGAATGATTACAATGAAATTGTCGGTCAAATCGACGCAGGGAATACGCGAGAAGATGGTGGTAAAGCTCGACGTAAGAGAGCCTTTATTGAGCCATATGAGTTTGAAGGTACAATAACTTCTCGAAGAGAAGTTTTTAAAAACCAGGCATGGTTGTTGGACGACCTGACGAATGGTGGTGACTACAATGAAGAAAATAACCGATTCCGTATTGTTGATGCCACTGACATTAATAATGCAGGGGTAATCTCTGCAACTGCTATCATGTGCGAAAATGGTTATGATACAACTGCTCATAATGCACTCTGTAACGGTGGCAATGCCAATTCAGAAAAAGTGGTTGCAGTAAAACTAATCCCAATACCTGGAGCGACTAAAGACATGATAGAGCCAAGGTCTGTCGAACAAACAGCAGCAGAACGTCAAGGTGCTGGCCTTGGTTGGTTGGCTTTGACCATGCTTGGCTTGTTCGGGTTCCGTAGAAAATAGTCAGTAGTTTTTAAATCAAGCAGAGGCTCACAGAAATGAACCTCTGCTTTTTTATGCCTTGAGAAATTGCCTACTTTGATCGATTCTTATAAGTGGAGTCATAAAAACTCCATCAAAGTTTCACAATAACAGCTGTACGTTAGTAAATGGACCTGTATGAGGAATTAACTATGAAGAGACAAAAGCGTGATCGCCTAGAACGAGCTCAATCTCAAGGCTACAAAGCTGGGTTGAATGGAAGGTCTCAAGAGGCTTGCCCATATCAACAAGTTGATGCTCGGTCGTATTGGTTAGGTGGTTGGCGTGATGCCAGAGATGAAAGACAATCTGGTCTCTACAAATAAACTCTCCACATACAAAAAGAAGGATTCGAAAGGGCTCTACGGAGCCTTTTCTACATTATAGGTACATAGGGAAGTAGGTTAACACTCGATAACAAAAAGGCTCCTAAATAGGAGCCTTAATAAATCGATTAAAATCGTGATTAGAAGCTTGAAGTGTCTTGGAACAAGCCAACTTTCAAATCTTTTGCTACGTAGATTTCTTTGCCGTCTACACATACACGACCGTCAGCCAAACCCATCACAAGTTTACGGTTTACAACGCGTTTCATGTGGATTTCGTACGTCACTTTTTTCGCTGTTGGCAAGATCTGACCTGTAAACTTCACTTCGCCAACACCCAGAGCACGACCTTTTCCTTTGCCACCAACCCAGCCAAGGAAGAAACCAACAAGTTGCCACATCGCATCAAGGCCAAGACAACCCGGCATTACAGGGTCGCCAGGGAAGTGGCAGTCAAAGAACCACAAATCTGGAGTAATATCCAATTCCGCCAAGATCAAACCTTTACCAAAATCGCCTTCAGTCTCAGACATTTTAGTAACACGATCCATCATTAGCATGTTTGGCGCAGGAAGCTGAGGGTAACCAGGCCCAAACAGTTCGCCTTGGCTAGAAGCAAGTAGATCGTCACGGTTATAAGAATCACGTTTGTTTTGCATTATCAATTACTCCAATTTTTGATAGCTGCATCTTAGTGAACACGTGTACGCTAAACAACTCCGATCAGTACTAGACAAACCAGTTTTTGATGCGCTGCACAATTCCTTCTGGATGCTCATGTCTTTCAAAGTTTTCAATACGTTCCGCTATTTTGCCAATAATGCTATCGTCTTCACCTCTAAAAGGTTTATTCATTACAATCGGAATAGCTTCATCTACGGTAGAAACGGACCAAATATGGAACTCACCATTTTTAATGCTTTCTATTACATCTTTATGTAATGCAAGGTGTTTAAGGTTTGATTTTGGCATCACAACACCTTGATTTCCTGTAAAACCTTGATGTTTACAAACCTGATAAAAACCTTCAATTTTTTCGTTCAAGCCACCAACGGCTTGCACTCGACCAAACTGATCAACAGCCCCTGTAACCGCAACTTGTTGATTAATTGGAGATTCAGATAAAGCACTTACCAAGCAACAAAGTTCTGCAAGAGATGCGCTGTCACCATCAACTTCACTATAAGACTGTTCAAATACGATGGAGGCTGAATAAGGCAGTGGTTCATCCAGTTTCAGAGCAGAGCTCAGAAAAGCTTGCATAATCATCATGCCTTTTGCATGTAGATTGCCTCCAAGCTCAGCTTTGCGCTCAACATCGGAAACATCGCCATCACCAAAATGAATTACACAAGATATTCGTGCAGGCTCACCATAGCTGACAGGGTGCCCAGCCATATCAATAACGGTTAGGCCATTGATTTGACCAACTTGTTCCCCAGTTGTCTCAATGATGACTTGGCCATCTAAAATATCGTACACGGCACGCTGAGGAAGGTAAGATTCTCGGTAATACTTATCGTCAATCGCTTTATCTAACGACTTGTAATCTAATGCGTGGCCATCACTGAACTGGTTGGCAAGCGTTAGAAGTTGAGAATGCCACATTACACCTAACGGCAAATAATGTTGATCTTCAGTAAATCTCATACCAGCTAGCAATAGTCTTCTAAAGCCACATTCCGTTAAGTGAGGCAGCTGATATTGAGAACATATCCAGTTCACCAAACCAAAGTAATCTGTCAAATTCTGCTCTGACAAATGAATATCTTCTTCAACTTCGGTATACATGGCAAAGCCTGAACAAAAGTCCTCGTCGATATATTCTAGCTCTGCTAACTGACTTCTTTCCCCAGTTACAATCAGTTTTACATCATAAGCTTTAGATGGCGGTACTGAAGTGGGTAAGCGAGTAGGGCTTAGGTTCAGTGGCTCGATAAGGTTTTGTTGAATTGCAGACTTTATATTCGGCCAAAGTCCCGGGTTAGCCAGAATGAGATTAGCAGGTACAATCAAATAACCGTCGTCAGCTTGTGAAATCAAGCCAGGTTGGAAGGCAATATCACCACTTACATCAACACTGTAACGGTCAAATAAACGTTTGGCATCAAGTGATTCCGACAAAACAATCGCAGCGTTAGAATGACTCTGAAGAGCTTTACTGATGAACTCTCTATAGACAGAATTATCGACGCAGTTAATGAGTAGCACGCGTGTCAATCCCGACATTTTGGAAAAGCGAGATATCGTTGCCGACATCCTCGGTTGAAGATCAGTAAAAGACTTCTTTGGTAACGAAGGTGCAGACTTTAAAAGTGCTTCGTACTGCTCAAGTGAAGGTGTTACGTCTTGCCAATTAAGTTGGTTCATTAAAATTCATCGTAATTCAATCTTGCCGACATTATAACGAAATGGACTATAACACCCTAGCACCAATTTGGTTCGCTCACGGCATTCAACACTCAATGAACAATACTTAGACAAATGAGTGATCAACATCGATACTTCTAAGAGTTTTATTTGCCCAAGTAAATTATCTGGGTTACGCTGTCACTAGGTTATGTTTATGGGTCGGAATAAATGAAATATCAGCAGCTTGAGAATCTAGAGTGTGGGTGGAAATGGAAGTATCTCATCAAGAAATGGAAAGATGGTGAAGCGATTACCCGACATATTGATACAAGTGAAGCAGATGCCGCGGTTGCAGAGCTAAAACGCCTTGAACATGAGCCTACACTTGTCTTGGCTTGGATAGAAAACCACATGTCAGAAGAGTTAGACAATAAACTCAAGCAGGCTATCCGAGCGAAACGGAAACGCCACTTTAATGCAGAGCAAGTCCATACAAAGAAAAAATCCATTGATTTAGATTACCGAGTTTGGGAAAAGCTTTCTAGTAGAGCAAACGAGCTCGGTTGTACATTATCTGACGCAATTGAATATCTACTTTCTGAAGCATCGAGAAGTGAGAAAGCGAGTCAAAAAGTTACCTCAATCAAAGAGGATTTGAGTAAATTGCTATCTAGCTAGGATAGGGAGTGCCAAATGTTATATGTAATCTTAATTGCTGCCATCGTGATCTTTTGGTTGATCGCAGTTGATAGACCAGTGCTAAAAGTAAAGTTTGATAACGGCCATATCAGTAACGTAAAAGGGCATCTACCACCTTCTTTCAAACATAACTTACAAGATATTAGTGAACATAATCCGTTTAGTGGTGAAATGAAGGTATATAGCCAACGAACCGGCATGCGCTTGAGCTTTTCCAAGGACGTTCCCAAAAAAATCCAACAGCGGATTCGCAACGTTTTTCCGCATCAAGGTTTCAAAGCGAGCAAAGGCAAGAAGCGAGCTTAATTACATATCAGTTACTTAATCGTGTTAAATGGGACGCAATATAGCGTCCCATTTTCGTATCTATAGAAAAATTATTTATCATTGATTAATCAATAAGATAAACGGACTTAAACTATGCGATACGTTGTAACTTTAATGATCTTTCTCTTTGTAAGTGCTTCAGCTTTGTCTGACGACTCGGAAACGAATCCATTGGCTAAAAAGATTAAAACTAAGATTCAAAGGAAAGCAGACAATAAATTTGATGACTACCAAGGTTATTGTGATGTCATGATAGAGATGGAACACAAAGGTAAAAAAGCAGTAATAAAAAGAGTAACCAGTAGTGGTGACAAAAAAGTTTGTCGGTATGTAAAATCCAACTTGAGGAAAGGAAAACGCTATCGTTATAAATATCCAGAAAAGTATATTCGGCTTCATATAGCCACAGGTTCGTGATTGCAATGTTGATTAGAAGCATCGGGCAGCAAGAGCGCAAAGCTTTCAGACTCGATGAACTAGATGAAAATGAAGTGGCTCTCGTGTAATTGGTTGGGAATGCAGGCTAGGTGAGATAAACCAATCAACTCGAAATGATAATCTGCAGAATCAACACAGAGTCTTGGCCTCAGTTCATCTTACTGAAAAATGAGGAAACCCAAGCTAATGAAGCTTACGATAAGACTGTAGAAGAGTTTAGGTCCGGGAGTGTCTCTAAAGACGAATTGACTCAAGCTTGGATACGAAAGCAACAAGCGTACGATCGTTTTAAAGCGTTTAGAGATGATATGTTCTCTTGAGAATGAAACGAATTATAACGCCTTTTTGCTCTGATTTTTTAACTGCATATGAACAACGCACAGACTTTGATGCTTGTGTGAGTATTGGTCAGACATGGTTAGGAAGCAGGGCATCAGTGATAAACAGTCTGAACAAGGCGCAATTCACTACACTATTAGCTGTATTAGTTCCGAGTGTCGTTTATCTAAATAGGTTTTTAACCGTTTTTGCTGTAACTCACCTTAAAGCTATCAGGGGCAGCCAGTACTGGGTTTAATGCTCTTAACTGAGCCATAGCACGCTTCTGAGCTGTTCGTTTAGGCGCGCTTTGACTTCTTTCCCTAAGTTGGGCTTTATCAAATTCTTTCTGCTTCTCTTTGGCAAATTGGAGGACTTTACCCAGTCTTTTATTGTCGACGACTTGAGTTTGGTCCACTTTAGCCAGCTTATCAAAGGTTCTGAAACTTAACTTTCTCTCGCCATACTGAACGGCAATCCGACCATCTGGATAGTCGAGTATTTTGACCACTTCATTGACAAGACGGCTGTTTTTCTCCGTATCTTCAATCAGATAAAGCACTTTATCATATTGGAATGTCAATGACTTCGAGAGTTTACGCGTGGTCTGCCAAGCCAAAATATCATCAAGCTCAGCTTGGCTTTCTCGAATAGGACGATGAAGATCTTTAGGGTAATTGGCGGGCTTCGCAAAGCGGCGGTTAAAATCCTCGATAAAGTAGGGCAGCCATGCGTTGGCTTCTTCTATAGTATTAATGCCTTGTAGACGCATCTCTTTGATTAATCGGTCTTGTAATGTCTTATTTGCACGCTCAACACGTCCCTTGGCTTGAGAGCTGTTCGCACAAATCAGTTCAATCCCAAGCTCATCGAGAATACGACCAAATTGGGTTAATCCCACTTTCTTAAGATGCTCTTGGTTGACTCGAAATATCGAGTGCTTATCGCTGTAAAAAGCGACAGGCTTGCCATGTTGATCCAGATATTCCCGTGTGGCCACCATGTAATCAAAGGCAGATTCAGTATCACTGAAGCGTAGGTTCATCAAACGACCCGTCGCATCATCGATGTAGACCAAGAGACAGCACTTAGGGCTGCGCCCTTCAAACCAATCGTGGTGTGAGCCATCAATCTGAACCAGTTCACCTAAACAGTCACGACGATAACGGGGTTGGTAAACACGAGGCTGACGTTGTGAGTGTGGCACCCAGAGACCATCAGCGATCATCCACTGGCGTAAGGTCTCATTGGAAACAGGCAAGTTATGGAGCTCTAACAATTTTTCTTGTGCTAATGTTGGAGCAAAATCCGCATAATGCTTTCGTACAATGGCTAAGATAGTCTGACGATAATCACTGGAGATACGATTATTACTTGGCTTACCACGAGCACCATGCACCAAACTGGCCGCACCGGACTCTCGTAGTCGGTTCATTAGGCGTTGAACTTGGCGCTCACTTTAGTTGAGGATCTCTGCCGCATCCGCACGGCGTAAACGATGTTCACAAACATCATTGATCACTTTGTAACGTGAAAGGTCTTTGTCACTCATAGTTACCAACATCCCAATGTCCCTTAAATAAGTTCACATAAGAATGAGGCTAGCTGCTGAACCTAAATAAAGAGACATTTTAACTTTGCTAAAAAGTGACATTACAACTTTGCGCCTACAATATCAGTGCGCATTATATGTGAAAGGGTTAATATAGATTAGACAGGGGCGCCTGCTTGTAAGGCATTGATTAAGCGGGGATTATTGTACTTATCATCTATCAAACCGAACACCAAATTTTGATCATCTAGTTCCAGTAAGTCAGCGATTTTAAAGGCTATTTCCCAATCCATAGAACAGCTACCCGCGCGCCAGTGGGCTACGCGACTACGACCAACGCCAAGTTTCTGAGCTAGTTTGTAGTCTGAGCCCAGTTCGTACTTAGCTTTTACTCTGTCTAAAAGTATGTTTGTGTAGTTCATTTAGTAACTGTTTAAAAAAGAAACAAGATTGTTAAATTGTAGAGCATCTTACGTGCTATTTCAGTAGTTTAACTCGTTTGTACGTTTAAAATAATTCGTTTACGGTTGCCATGTTCAAAAAAGAGACAGCTTGCGGAGGCTATGAACATGGAACGTATAATCTCAAACCCAATTCACTTACCTTGCCCTGATATGGCAGGGTGTGCAAATCCAGACCCAATCAAAACGGCTAAATCACTGCGTAAAATTGCAGAATTACGCGAGAAGTTCGCCGAGCAATTTCCTAAGAAGAAACAGACCTACATTCCTACACGTTTTCGTCAGGGGGTTGTAGCATGAATCTTAGTATCTGGAAATCGCGCCGCAATCAGCGCCAACTTGTTGCATCACAAGACAACGGAACTCATATCTACTTCGATAGTTTTGAGCTTGAACCCGTTGAAGCCTCACTTTGGCTTTACCAAGGGATGACGCTTGTCGCTTGCATCAAAGCACAAAACGACACCTTGGCCGATATTACGACTACTGCTAACCGTATGGCGACACTTGGCGCGCAAAACAACGGCCAACCACTACACGAAATCCGCAAGCAAGATGAAGCGCCCCAAGCGGGCGCGGATTCTTCCCTTTAATCAGGGGGATGTATGGACTTCGACACCAAAGCCATAGAAATCAAGATGGCGGGCAAGACGTTCGCCAATGATGCCATTCATCAAAGCGCCTTTTCACGCCGATTCTTCCCACGCTTACCCGCGATAGTTCGCAATGATGTGCGCCGTAAAGTGGAGGCGCGCACACAGCGCCAAAACGCCACGCGTGAAAACGTCATTAAAACCGCCAAAGACGCGGTGAAATTTGGCTTGAAGTGCGCTCACCATATAGAGAATCGTTACTCGTTTGTTGACAGTCGCAAGGGCGCGCATAGCGAGCCATTGACGCACAACATCTTGATGCGTGACGACGCGCTGACCAAGTTCGCGGAGAAGTACGCCGACCAATGCGCCGAGATTTTATCAAGCCTAAATGCCGAGGGTTACGCCTCTTTTGTAGAGGCGTTGGCCGCGGTTTATTCTGAGCAAAAAGCGTTACTTAAGACCATTCACATCAAGCCGCCATACGTGAATTTCAAAGTGAAAGACGTTGAAGTGTTAGAGCAAATGCTAACAGCCGCGGTACTCAAAATGCAGGCTGAAAAGTGGGTCGAACGTCGTTTGCTGCGTCTGCGTGGTGACTACATCGAGTACGCACAAATCACCATGAGCCGTGTGGGTGACAAAGGCCATCAAAGCAAATACGTGTCAGAGATTTCCTTTAGTAACTGGAAGCGCAAGCAACGCGAATCCGAGAAATACATGAAGTCGATGAGCGTGTACAACGAGGAAACAGGCGAGCACTTTCCATTAGAGGAAGTGGCAAAGCGCACCATTGCTAACCCTGAGAACCGCCGCATTGAAATGATGGTTCGCTCACGAGGTTTTGAAGAACTGGCCGACGAACTGGAATACACCGCGCTTTTCATTACGTGGACACTGCCGAGCCGTTATCACCGCAATTCACCGAAGTGGGACGGCTCAAGCGTCAAAGATGGACACGCCGAGTTAATGCGCCAATGGTCACTTGCTCGCACTAAGTTGGCCAAGTTGGAGATTGAATACTTTGGTTTTCGTGTGGCCGAGCCACACAAAGACGCAACCAGCCACGCGCACTATTTCTTGTTTTGCTCTCACAAAGACAAAGCCAACATCATTCGTATTCTACGCGGTGAGGCGATTGCGCCAGACCGTGAGGAATTGGGCGACGACATCACGCCACGCTTTGACGTAAAAGAAGCCGACCCAAGCAAGGGCGGTGCGACGGCGTACATTGCCAAGTACGTTTCGAAGAACATCAACGGTAAACATATGCCAGACACCGAAGCCGAAGAAAGCGCATTTAAAGTGCGTGCTTGGGCGTCGGTACACCGCATTCGCCAGTTTCAGCAATTTGGCGGTGAGCCTGTGTCTTTGTGGCGCAGTTTACGCCGAGCGACAGCCGAACAAACCCAAAAAGATGATCAGCTAGAAGAACTGAGACAAGCGGCAGACTCATCCAAATGGGCGCTGTTTTGTCAGTTAGCTAAGGGCGCGAAGTTGGCTTACAAAGAAAACAAAAACGACTACGGCGAGCCAATCAAAAAAATCATTGGTTTTGAGTGGTGTGGTCAAGTCATCGAAACCGCCAGCGAGTGCTATTCGCTCGTGCAAACGAAAGACGTAAAGCGTCTTTTAAAAAGTCGCGGAGCGACGTCTTGGAGCACTGAAAATAACTGTAACTCCCCACTCATTACGGAGTTGAAGAAGCTCACCGGATGGAGCTTTGAGGGAGTGAAATGCCTATTAGAGCCGTTGGCGAATGGGGCAACGGTTTCCATCGACCAATACTGTTCAATCAAATTACAAAACAACACATTACGACTGATTTAACCCGTTTGGGATATTGCTTGCGACAACGATTTCAGCAACTAGGTAAGGACAACCCAATGAGCACCATCGACAAAATCACCCAAGAAATGGAAGCCGAAGTGAAGCGCAGCAAAGGCGGCGTGTTTTGGCGTCTATTGCTGGTCTGGATGAAAGAAGTCAACAAACAGATTCAGAACAAACCGAACACCGATGAAGAACTAGCCGAGGCTTAAATAATGGAAATGCTATCTCTTAAAGAATGTCAGCAAGCAATGGCCGCGCTTGATGCGGCCGACAAACTCAATGCCAGTGTCGAAAAGGAGTTGAGCCAGTTTAAAGAAATGGACACCAACGCAATTATCAAGCGTGCAAGCAAGATGCTCATGACGGGTAATTTTTCGCTTGAAGCGTTTGGTTTGAATCCGACACTGTTCGACCAAATCGAGCAGTTAACCAAACTTAACAACAAGGTGCGTGAAAAGTATCGCGGTTGTGTCAAAGGCAACATACAGCAATTGGAAACAGTCGAGGCGGCCGCCGATGAGTAAACATCCCAACCCAATTCGCGGGCACGTATCGTGCCCCGTTTGTAGCTCGGCTTCTACCGTGCATCGTGTCGGTGAGGGCAAGCTGATTGCCGAGGGCGAGCCAACCAAAAACGGGCGCAATTTAGGACTGCTGTATTACAAGTGTCCGAGCTGTGGCAACAGCCCAATGAGCAAGAGCATTAACGCTTTTGTTGAAGCCAACATGGTTGACTCGGTTGAACAGTTAGAAGTGAGTGACGCCGTCACAATTGAGGCTAAATTGCCAACGGTTGAACCAGTACCCGACATCGTTGCAAGCACTGATACGTCTAGCGTTGAAGTAATCGAACCAGTAGAAGCGCCAAGCGTTGAAACCGAGCAAGCAACCGAACCGGAACCCGTTCCAACGCCCGTTAAAAAGCCGCCGTTTCCGGTTAAAAAAGTCTTAGCGGGGATAGCGTTTGTCGCCTTGCTGATTTGGGCAATTCGCCAACTGATGCCAACCAAGAAACCAACCGAATCAGATACCGAACAAGGGGAGCCAATCAATGCAGGATGAAATTGAAAACCAACCAGAATTAGATGATTGGGGCGACTTTTCCGCGGTTATCAGTGGACTGGAACAAACCGAAGTCAGCGAACTAACCGACTTACCAACCGAAGCGGCCAACGACGACAACCACCAACCCGCGGGTGAAATGTTCGAGGGCGCATTGTCGGTGCTGTTCACCATTGCCGAACAAGCCACGTCGATTATTTCCGGTGTCGATTTTGAGTTTGACGAAAAAGGCAAGGCGGCGGTGATTGATGCCGCGTTGCCTGTGCTGGAAAAACACAGTGATAGCGTGTCGTCAATGTTTGGTGACTACATGCAAGAAGCCGTTTTAGGTTTGGCGGTGTTGTCGCTGGTCTACAGTGCCAAGAAAACCATGGCATACCAAAAAGAGCTGTTAGCGATAGAGGAGGAAAAACAGCGTGAGCAAAAAGAAAAAGACGCCGCTTAAATTCCCCAATCCGGTCAACTCCAACCCCTCACACGATGCCGAGCATGTCATCTATGTGGCGGGCACGGGCGGGGGTAAAACCTCCGCCGTTAAGCACTTGGGGTTAGTGCCAAAAGCCGCGCAAGCGGTTTTTTTTGACCCTTACCGCAACTACGCGGGGGCGAAGTTCCGCGGCCAACAATGCCTTGAAACCAGTTCCCGCGTGGCGTTCGTCAAAGCTTTGGTGATGGCACGTAAACGTGGCAAGTCGTTCAAACTGGCGTATATCCCCAAAGATGGCGCGTGTAGTGAGGAACTCGAATTTTTCAGTGCCGCGGTGTGGGCGGTGGGTAATGGCGACGCTAAACAACTGCATGTGATCATCGAAGAGCTAGCAAGCTGCGTGGAAACGTCCGGCAAACTCAAAGGTAAGGCGGGCGAATTGTGGCGCGGTGGGCGTCAATATGGGCTTGTGCTGCATTCGATTTTCCAACGCGGGCAGGAAGTGCCTAAGACCGTGACCGAGCAATCGCCCGTTTGGTGGATTGGTGCGGTCAACTCGATGGCCGATGCACGATGGCTCGCCGATAAAAAAGGCTTGTGCGTCGATACCTTGGCGGGCTTGAAGTCAGCCAAAAACAACAAAGCCGCAATTGGCAAACCCATTGCTGAATATATGCTCGTTCGTGACGGCATCGGCAACGTCGAAAAAGGCGCATTCAACTGTCTAACCGGAGCACTTCAACGCTAAATCCAACCTATAGGTTAACCACTTAACCTATAGGTTGCGCCCGCTTTCGCTTCCTCTCAAATCCCTGTTTCATGAAGTCACTTTTTAACCGTGTACAACCGAAAGGGACAACATGAAACAGCAACACAAAAACCTACTGATGGCGCTGATTATCACGTTAATCGTGATTGCCGCTATCAACAACATCAGCGTGCTAAATCCAGTGCGTGAAACTCTTAACGGCGAAAATGGGTGGTTCTAATGGAAGCACTAAAACAACCTTTTAACCCGCGTCCACGTGAGCTTGACCCTGTTGAGGGCGTGAACTGGGGCAACCAAGCCACCTTGCGCTTAGTATCGGGTCCAACTTACCAAAACATTGAACTGGTGACGGACATTCTCGACGCGGCAGACATCGAGCGCATCACGGTAAAAGTGAACGGCCGTGAAATCGTCAACGTGACGGGTCAAGACCTTATCGACTTGCAAGAGCACAAGAAAGAATACGTGCAAGCGGGTCGCTACGTGCTGAACTTCTCCGATATGTCGATGCGCACCAAACTGGGTATCCGTACAGGTGAGCTTGTGACGCTGCAGGGCGAAATCTGGTTTATGTACATCCAGTTAAAAGCCAAAGCGGGTGCCGCGGCACCAATGATTCGCGCTCGTGCTCATACCACGGCGGCGCAAAGCCAACGCATTTACATGCCGCGCATCTATTCCCAAACGTGGTACGCCGCATCAAGTGGTCGCACACCGTTTGACTTTGCCGAGCGTAGCGCGGCGCTGTTAATCAAACGTTTGCACCTCAAAGACAACACCATTGAACGCGTTCGCGTCCTGCGTGATGAACGTGAAGAGCTCAACGTCAACAAGACCGATAACGCCTACGACTTAGCCGCGGCGGGTCGTGAGCAGAATGCGGGCTTCTTCTCGATGGACTTCACGCGTTGCGGTTTTGGTAGCGAAGCGCGTTTACCAACGGCGGCCATGAAACAACTGGCGTTTGAAGTGGAAAAAACGGCACCGGGTAGCATTCCGGTTCTGATTGAAGCCATCGAACAAGTGGCGGTGCCTACCGCGCAGTAAGGGGGCGTTATGGCGCAAGAGCAAAGCATGTGGGGTTCCATTTGGGACGGCGTCCTAGAAACGGGCGGCGAACTGATGACCGACGTTACCGACTTAGGCAAGGACTGGCTTGGCGTGAAGATTGAAAACGAAGCCGACCGCGTCCAGTCGAGTAACCCAGATGAACAGCGAAAGCACAATAACGACTACCAACAACCCACGGGTGAGCCTGTGTACACCTCCGCGTTTGCGGGGGTGACCACCACGCACCTGATGATGGGGATGCTGTTCGTATTGTTGTTATTGGCGATGTTCTACGTCGCTAAGGGGAAGAAGTAATGCCGTTTATTCCATACCTGATTGCAGGTGCGGTGGGCGTATGGGCGGGCATCAAAATCACGGGCGGTTTTGACCGCATCGGATGGGTGCTCGGTCTGCTTCTGGTGTGTTATGTCCTGTACAAGAAAGGATTCAAATTATGATTGGTGGGCTTTTAGGTAATTCCGGCTCGATGCCAATTAGCGCCAACGGTGGACCCGCGGTCAGCGGTGCCGATGGTGAATCAAGTGGCAGCCTATCGGTAGGCAATATCAATATGGGCGGGGGCAATTCCACCACGTTGATGATTCTTGTAGTGATTGTGATTGCGGCGGTGTTGCTATGGAAAAAGAAGTAATTGAAGTCGTGACGCAATCGAAACGTGCGCTTGGGGAACTCAAGCCCGCGTTTCGCGCTTGCCCTGATGCGTACGTTGAACTGTGCAAAGCGGTCAAGGATGGCCGCGTGAGTCTGTATCGCCTAATCAGCAATGAAAATGATCTCATCATTGCAGGTGAGCGTGATGGTGATAACTACTTTTTGTGGGGCGTCGCGGGTCGCGGTCTGCGTTCGGGAATTATCCAGTTATGCAAAGTGGTGAAAGCGGCGGGCATGTCATCCATGACCGCCGACACCGCCTTTGATGGCGTTGCTCGTTTGGTGCGCTCAATTGGCGTCACCGCCAAGCAAGACGGTGACTTTATTCGTTTGGATTTGGGAGTGCAGTAGATGGGTAGTTCTAAATCAAAATCGAGTAATACCAGTAACACCACTAACGTCAGCGGTCAGAATGCCATTAGTGGCGATAACCTCGGTGTAGCGATTTCGGGGGTTAATAACTCGACCATCAACACCACCATGACCGACCACGGCGCAGTGAATGCCGCCATGGAGCTTGGCGAACAGGCCTTTGAGTTTGGCGGCGAGATGCTCAACAGCAATGAGCGTATTTCGCTTGAAGCGATGGACACCACGCACGACATTGCCGAAACCGCCATTGATGAAGTGGCCGATTTTGCGGGCGATTCCTTGGCAACGTACGCCTCAACCAACAGTGAAAACCTCGATATGTTGGCGGGATTGGCGGGAAGCCAAGCGGCACAAAACTCGAAGAATCTTCAAGCCATGATGGACTTGGCGAAATTCAAACAAGACGGCGGGCAAGTCGAAACAAGCAAGATGATGGTGGTATTAGCAATCGTGCTTGTGTTGGTGCTTGGCTACGTAATGGTGAAGAAACGATGAACACGCAACTATTAGCGGGGCAAGCCATCCCGCTGACGCCAGATGGCAATTGGCTGTATCTGAAAGCGGCGCAAGCTGAAATCGAAATCTATCGTGAATCGTCCGGCGAGCGCGTCACGCTTGGCAAGTCGTCGGTGTTTAACGTGGGCGAGGGTAAGCACCTTGGACGTTTGCTTATCTCAAGTCGTACCGATAACCAGATTGAAATTCAGTTTGGTTTTGGAACGTTTACGCCGCCTGTTGAGGGTCAAAGCGTCGTGGTTCAAGCACTGCCGAACGTGGTGATTGAACAGCAACCCGCGGTAGAAATCGCGCCCAATCAGCAAGTGGCGGTGAGCCAATTGCCTGCCGTACACATTGCAGCAAATCAACAACTGGCAGTGTCTGCGCTGCCTGCTGTTGAACTGGCAGCCAATCAGAAATTGGCGGTGACGTCATTACCATCGGTGGAAGTGTCCGCATTGCCCGCGGTCACGCTCGAAGCTGCGCAAGTGGTCAAAGTGGATGAGCAAGTCAGTGGAAACCTCATCACCGAAGCGGTGAGCGTGTTCCCGCACAACATTGCGCAAAACGCCACACGCAAAGCCATCACGATTAAGGCCGCGAAAGCCAATAGCGCCTCGCGTTGTGTGGAGTCGTTCGGGCGCTTCACCAAAGCCGACTTAATCGCGGGCGTCAGCGTGGATGTGGGTCGTTATCCAATGCCGTATGGCATGGAAAAACACCTGATTTTCTGTAACTGCCAAATCACAGAAACCGCCACGAAAGCGCCGATTAGTCCATCGACCATCACCAAGACCGACTACAAAACGGTGAGTGTGGTCGGGGATACCGTAGGCAGCCAAACGCACGGCCATTTAATGGCGTACTACTCGAAAATGCCCGTGCACTTGAATTACTTCAACTCAGTCAACTATCAAGCGGTGTAGTTATGCCGCTATTTATCTTTGTCATCATACTCTTAGGGATTGGAGCCTTCACTATGACAACCTCAACCACATCAAGCGTTCGCGGGATTCGCATTCATAACCCGCTTAACATTCGCATTGCCTCTAATGCGTGGAAAGGCAAGGTGACGCCGTCACGTGATAAGGCCTTTGAAACCTTTAAAGCGCCCGAATGGGGCTTTCGTGCCGGAGCGATTTTGCTGCGTAACTATCAGCTACGTCATGAACTGCACACGCTAACCGAAATCATTCACCGCTTTGCGCCACCAAACGAAAACCACACAGCCAACTATGCACGCTTTGTCGCGGGTCGTGTGGGTGTCGGTATGGATGAGCGCATTGATTTAGTGAACAACAAGCCGCTGTTGGTCGAAGTACTTCACGCCATGAGCATCATGGAAGTGGGTCGTCATTACAGCAAGCACACGGTGCTGAAAGGCGTCAATCTGGTTTAAAACGTCGTTGAAAACGTCATTGATAGCGTCATATGACGTTTAACTATATTAAGGAAAAAATTATGTTTGAACGTTCAACATTAAAAGGCTTAACGCTTCTTGGTTCTGTTATCGCTGCGGCAACGGGCTATGGCCATTTATTCAGCGTGGAAATGACCGACACAGGCGTGAATTTTGGCGGTGCGGTTGGCTTGGCAATTCCTGCCGTGATTGGTGCCTATGAATCACTGCCGGACAAGTGGAAACCAAGCAAAAAAGTAGGGGGCTTGGATGGAAAACGCCTTAATTAACGCCTTGTCGGGCTTGGGCTTTTCGTCTGAGTCGCTGGTCATGTTTGTGCTTATCGGCATGAATCTCAAATACCAAATCGCCATCAATAAGCAGCTTACCCAAGGGCTTCAAGATGTGCGAGAAAGTGTTTTGGTTCTAACGGCTACGCGCAACAATGAAAGCTAAGGCTTAAACCCTGCGAACTGGTTCGAAACGTCATTAATGACGATTTACACAGCGAGTAGGGAGCCGATACTTTTGGCGGGTCGATTGACCTCGACAGGCTTCAAATGAATGCCACCAAAGCAGAAGCCTAAAAAAGCCGAACCCTTAGCGATGGGGTTCGGCTTTTTTTTGTTTGTTGCATATGCATCATTTTCATTAGCTCGGTGTTGCTCATAAGTATGGCTGCGAGCAGAATTATACCGATACATTTGGCATTCAAAGGTTACTTATGAGTAAAGAAAACCCATGGGAAAAAGTAAAAATCACGAACAAAAATAAATCACTTTATGGGGCTATCGCTTTTATTTTTGCTTTGTTAGTCGTTGCAAGTGCGTCGAATAATAATGGGCATCAAGCCAATTCAGAATCGAACCATACAGAGTCGAACTATTCAGAACCATCAGAAAGCAGCGTTTCAGCCTGCAAGTCACTGATTAGTAGAAAGACATCTTACAAGATTGATAGGCTCAGCCACATTGGTAGTAACAAAGGTAATCCGGTTATTACGTACTATGTTGACCCAGATTTAACTCATAAATTTCAATGCATAAATGGTGGAGTTCAGTTATGGGCAAAAGGAGCAGGGGTATGGATGTCAATGTAAAGGAAGATAGCATGCGGAAATACTATAAATTTGGGTTAGGAGCGATACTGATAACTGCGTTCGTATACTTTCTATTTTTTGGTGTAATAGAAAGACACCCTCTTTCAAATGACACGTCGGCTTGGGGAACGTTTGGCTCTTACTTTGGAGGAGTTCTTGGGCCAGTCTTGTCATTTTTGGCGTTTGTCATTTTGGTTAAGACACTTGAATCTCAGCAAAAAGAAGCGGAGAGACAAAGGAAATTTTCTGAAATAGAGTTAAAAAGTTCAGCTCTAGAAAACGCCGCGAAGGAGTTTGAATCTTTATTAAATAAACCAAAGAGCTCAAATGGTCAAACTATCTATGATTCTGTTGTAAATAAACGTACGGGCTCTGTTGAAGATGCTAAAACGGCACTAATACCGCTCGTTTTTATCGCTTATTACATCAAGGATATTAAAGATTCTCTAGCGGATTATTACGGTGACGACACTGGTATTCAAACGTTGAGCTTTCAGCACCGCTGGACATTTAAATACTCAAAGTTAGCTCTATCGGCCAAAGAGTTGGTCGGGGATGATTACTTACCATCCGATAAGTGGCAGATTCTACGTGATGGTGGTCTATTGAAATAAGGTGGTAAATCACCACCTTATTTTACTTATTACCCCTAAATTTAGTTGGTATCCATGGAGCTGCATTTCTACGACCACCTCGAAACGGGTGCGGTGTAGATTGCAGCTCTGTAATCTTAGGCGCTTCGATGTGACCATATCTAGCGACCAATTCCTTGTATTCATCACGCCAAAGGGCCTGTTCCTTTAACTCTGTCGGACTGAGTTGACGACCGTCAGGACAAATCAACACAGCGCGTTTCTCATCAATCCGAAATCCAGACCAACGATTGTCATTTGGCAGGAAACCGAGGCTTTTAATCAAAAGCAGCTTTTCAGCCATTGGATTTATCAAAATGCGGCCATCTAACCAACGACGAACGGTGACAGGTTTTACGTGAAAAAACTCAGCGCCGTGCTTAATACTCGTGAAGACGACTTAGGCCAAAACGCGTGGGTGACGATGTTAATGAGGCATTAGAGAGAGAAAAAGCAAACTTAAGTAAAATGCGACTGACAAAACAAGGACTTATATTTTGTTGAGTCGAAATTAAATCAGGAAGTATCAGAGCGTAAATCGGTGTAACTAAAACTAAAGTCAGTGCGTATTATATGTGTTATGTTAAATAACATATGCTCGTACGCCAAATGCTGCCAATGAGCACTCCTATTCCACTGTAGATTTGAAATTTAAGGTCTCTATCATAGCCATTAAACATAATATCTATTTACCATAAAATACTTAATATAGATCTTAATAATCTATCGATTGTTAAGATCTATATTAATGCTTTTTCTACTTACAGAAATGGCTGTATAGCTTCAAAGATATCTTGTCTTCGAACTGGTTTGGAAATGAATCCATCCATACCTGCGTCAAGGCATTTATCTCTATCACTTTCTAGCGCATGAGCGGTTAATGCGATGATTGGAGTCTTGAAGCCTTTATCTCGGAGAAGCCTTGTTGCAGTAATCCCATCCATCACTGGCATCGAGACATCCATAAGAATCAGGTCGATTAAATCCTCATTTTCCTCTAAGAACGTTAATGCTTCTGCTCCATGACTTGCGATATGAACATTATGACCAAGCTTATTTAAAATAAGCTTTATTACAAACTGATTCGACTCGGTATCTTCGACTACGAGAAGATCCATCGCTTTTATTGGTTGGTTGTTTTCTATTTTAACTGGACGATTTTGATTGCACCGAGTTAAAACGGGAATCTTAATAGTAAATGTTGAGCCGACATGCTCGTCACTTTTAACGATAATCTTGCCGCGCATCATTTCAACTAAATGCTTGGTTATTGCTAGCCCTAGTCCTGTACCACCAAAGCGTCTCGTGATGGAACGATCACCTTGATGAAATGCCGTAAATAGATGTTCTTGCTTGGCTTTAGATATACCAATTCCGGTGTCTGATATTGAAATTACAAGCTCGGAGTCTTGCTCAGATACTGAAACTTTTACTTCTCCTTCATCAGTAAACTTTATTGCATTCCCAATAAGATTAAACAGGATTTGAGATAATCGCGTAGAGTCAATCCAAAACTGTTTGTCGGTAGTTACCATGCAATTGAGTTTAAATTGAAGGCTCTTCTTCTTAGCTATTTGTTTTTGTTGAGAAATAACAAAAGTGACAGTGTCTCTTAAATTAACCCACTGCTCATTGAGTTGAAAGCGACCTGATTCAATTTTTGAGAGGTCAAGGATGTCGCTGATAATCGCGAGAAGCAACTCCGCTGAGCATTCCATTTGGCTCAAGGCATCGATTTGCTCTTCTGATAAGGTGGATTGTTTCAGAATATCGAGCATTCCAAGGACGGAATTTAGAGGGGTTCTAATTTCATGACTCATCATCGCTAAGAATTCTGACTTTGAGCGATTTGCAAGCTCTGCTTCTTCTCTTGCTTTAGCAAGCTGAGTTGTCCGCACTTCAACAATACGTTGTAACTTCTCTTTGGTCTCAATATCGATGACAGCTCTCTCTATTAAAGGCCGAAAGCGTCTTAAGGTTTCCTTATTTTCTATGCTAAAGTGCCCTTTCTTCGCACCAATGAGTAAGATGACTGTTTGTGTTACCTCTGAGCGTATGCCCGTTAGGACGACCGAGTTTACATGGCTTTTTATAAAGCTGTTTAGGTTAATAAATTCAGCAAGCCTATCTGGTTCGAACAGCAGAATACATTCGCCATTCAGCGCCCTCTCAGATGCGTTACCGTGTAACCAAGATATGTTATCAAATACACTATTTGTCGATATCAACGTTTTGAAGGGGTACCTCTCATCATCACGAGTTAGAACGATAAAATCATCAAAGTTGATGTACTTCTTAAGGACATTATTTAATCCCGTAAATATCTCGTGCCGGTTTTTTGCTTCACTCATCGCGGATATCGCTGAAAGAATAGCTTTATTCTCATCGGCGAGCAGTCGCTCTCTTTGCCTAGCCTGTTTTAGTTCGACTAACGCTTCTTGCAGCGCTTCCTGTTGGTATATGTCTAAGTATTTATCTTTCATAAGGTTTATGGAATATCGCTGATGAAATCATCAGGTTTCCATGTCCATTCTCACCACCAATAAATCTACCTTGCTCACCAAAAGTAAAAGGGCAAATAAAAGGTAACTGTTCTAGTTCTTGGTTAATTTGTTCACAAACGCTATTCATGTCTTGCATTAAGTGCAACATAGGACCTGCGCAAAAGATGTTTATCACCCCAATTTTTCGAGATTCTTCTAATTTTTGATTAAAGGCTGCATTTACAACTTTAGCGGCGCGTGCAACGAGGTGTTCTCTGCTTCCTTTCATTAAAGTGAGTTCATCACCCTCTTCTATTCGTGTAAATAGCTCAATTCCTCCATCTCGCGTCTCACGAATTGGATGGGACAATTTGTAATATGGACGCTCATAGAGGTGGCCAGCGACACGCCCTAGTGGATAAGCGCTCGAGTTTGTAAATAGCAGGTTGTTTTTGCCTACTTGGTTATCTTGATGGTTTGTCCACTTTCTATAAACATTGAGGGCTGGTTCGTCATCAATTTCTAGTAAGCACCTATCGTTAGTTTTGGTTGCAACCCCTTTGATATTGGTTGGAGTGTGCCCAGCACTAAAAGCAATATCAACAGGCTGTGAGGAGTAAAATAATGTCAGACTTAAACCTGCAGTTTGAGATCCTTGGGCGGTAATAACAGACCATTTTCCCGCGATATGATTATCAGCGGCTGAACCACCAATAATTGGGATCAGCGTACCAAACCTTTCATCTATTGATGCAATGATTGATTCCTCTTTCCCTGGAGTTGCATGAAGCAGTATTAAGTTTGGCACTTCTCCTACGCGGTTAGCGTTCTCAAGAGCCATATCTAAGGCTCTAGTTACACTGTCACCCGAGTCATAGTTAGAAATACCAGTGCCATAAGCATGAGGGCCTGAATCATAAATTGCGAGCGCCGCAATCACTGGGCCCGTATGAAACCCCCGGTCTGTCATTACTGCTTGGCATGAACTAGCTCCATGAAAAGGCACTCCAGGAAAATGTTCAAGAAAAGCTTCTCGAATTAACTCGAAGTCGTACTCTTCCGTGTAGTAGCACATCACGTAAGACAAGTTCTGTTGTGTCAGCTCGGACCTAAGCGTTTCTATCGCTGAGTCTTCATCTTTAATATGAGTAAAAACTGATTGGCAATGCATACGATTTTATAATTGGGTATCACTCTGCTGTTATACCATTCCAACCAATTTTCTATAGGTAAGAAGGTGAAAATTTCATTAAGAAGTTGCGATTATCTCGTGACAGATCATATTTATAATTGAACTACAACAATGTTTTCGCCTTTTTTAAAGGTGATTTTTTTTGATTCAGGCATTGTGTCCCATTCTATTTTCTTATGCTCTCGATCGAGATTGATAAATTCGCCAGATTGATTTGGATCAATTTTTAGAGTGCTGCTTTTTATCGTTTCGAGCGAAATTCCCGTTGAGTCACGATTAATTGTGATTATTTCACCTTCAATTGTTACATCGCATCGTTCTTTTTGTGAACAGTCAATGCTAGTAACGCTCTCGTGTGTAAAGGTACGCCAGAAAAATGCGCCTATTAACACACTGAGCATGATTAAGATTTGTGCAAGTCGCGCCTTTGTTAACTTTTGTGCAGGCATAATTACTAATATCCTTGTTACAAACTTCAAACTTTTTAAATAAAAAATGATTTCCAGGGGGCCAGTAAGGTTACTACCCTGTCATTGAATTGTTAATTCAAGTATAGTGTCACGCTGAAAATGCCACTTTTTATTAAAGTCAGCAATGGAAATAAGGTGATGATAACACTTGAATTCTAGAGTTTACTTGGGTGGTGTTACGACGCAAGTCGTGTTGGAAGTAAAAGTGTAGTTAATTAGAAATTGGAAGCATGCAAATGAGCCAAGTAAAGCAGCTTGAACAAAACTACAACTATACAGTCGTTCGCCAATTTACCCTTGTGACCATTTTATGGGGCATAGTTGGTATGGCTGTTGGTGTTTTGATTGCCGCTCAATTAGTTTGGCCACAGCTAAACTTTGATACGCCGTGGTTGACGTACAGTCGCTTACGTCCACTGCATACTAATGCGGTAATTTTTGCGTTTGGTACCAGTGCTCTGTTCGCAACGTCTTATTATGTTGTACAGCGCACATGTCAAACACGTCTTTTTGGTGGCCCACTCGTTGCCTTCACCTTTTGGGGTTGGCAAGCAATCATCCTGGCAGCAGCCATTACTTTGCCTCTCGGTTTAACATCGGGTAAAGAGTATGCTGAGCTAGAATGGCCTATTGATATCGCAATTGCGCTAGTATGGGTATCATATGCGGTGGTGTTCTTCGGCACACTGGTGAAACGAAACACGTCACACATATATGTGGCAAACTGGTTCTTCGGTGCCTTTATTATCACAGTAGCAGTACTTCACATCGTGAACAGCATGGCTATTCCTGTGTCACTCGGTAAATCTTACTCGATTTACTCGGGCGCAGTGGATGCGATGGTTCAGTGGTGGTATGGACACAATGCGGTAGGTTTCCTACTGACCGCTGGTTTCCTAGGTATGATGTACTACTTCGTTCCTAAACAAGCTGAACGTCCTGTTTATTCTTACCGTCTATCTATCGTTCACTTCTGGGCACTTATTTCTCTATATATTTGGGCAGGCCCTCACCACCTTCATTATACAGCGCTACCAGACTGGACTCAGTCTCTAGGTATGGTTATGTCGCTGGTTCTATTTGCTCCTTCTTGGGGTGGTATGATCAACGGTATTATGACGTTATCTGGTGCATGGCATAAGCTTCGTTATGACCCTATCCTACGTTTCCTAATCGTTTCACTGTCGTTCTACGGTATGTCTACCTTTGAAGGCCCGATGATGTCGATTAAGACGGTTAACGCACTTTCTCACTACACAGACTGGACCATTGGTCACGTTCACTCTGGTGCGTTAGGTTGGGTTGCGATGGTCTCTATCGGCTCTGTATATCACTTGGTACCCCGCCTATTTGGCCAAGAACGTATGTACTCTGTTGGTCTAGTTAATGTGCATTTCTGGCTAGCAACAATCGGTACCGTTCTTTACATCGTTGCGATGTGGATCTCTGGTGTAATGCAAGGTCTTATGTGGCGCGCGGTTAACTCTGACGGTACGCTAACTTACAGCTTTGTTGAGTCTGTAGAAGCGTCTTATCCGTTCTACTTTGTACGTTTCCTAGGCGGATTTATCTTCCTATCTGGTATGTTCCTAATGGCATACAACACGTACAAAACGGTAAGTGCACCTAAAGAAAGCCTAAAAGCTATCCCACATCCGGCATAAGGAGATTTAAGAATGAGTAATAATTCTAATAATCGCCATGAAATCTTAGAACGTAATGTCGGTTTGTTGGCTATTTTTATCGTGTTTGCTATCAGCTGGGGTGCTCTTGTAGAGATCACTCCTCTGATTTTCCAAAAGCAAACGACTGAACCTGTAGAGAATCTGCGTGCTTACACTCCTCTGGAGATGGAAGGTCGTGACATCTACATCCGTGAAGGTTGTAACGTTTGTCACAGCCAGATGGTTCGTCCTTTCCGCTCAGAGACTGAACGTTACGGTCACTACTCTGTTGCTGGTGAGAGTGTTTGGGAACACCCATTCCTTTGGGGCTCTAAGCGTACAGGTCCGGATTTAGCTCGTGTTGGTGGTCGTTATTCTGATGAATGGCACCGCGTTCACCTACTAGATCCTCGTGAGCTTGTGCCTGAGTCAAACATGCCAGGTTTCCCGTGGTTAGCTGAAAACGTTTTAGACGGTAAGCTAACTCAGAAGAAACTTGAGCTATTTCGTGATCAGTTCGGTGTTCCATACACTGATGAAGAGATCGCGAATTCGGCTAAAGAAGTAGAAGGTAAAACAGAGATGGATGCAATCATCGCTTACCTTCAGTCTCTTGGTCATGCAATGAAGTAAGGGGATCATATGGATTTCGGTACAATTCATAGTATTTATACCGTTGTACTCTTCGCTAGTTTTATCGGCATCGTATGGTGGGCATTTAGTAAAAAGCGTAAAGCACGCTTTGAAGAAGATGCCAACTTGGTGTTTGCTGACGAAGAACAAACGACCCCAAATAACCAAGGAGTGAAGAAGTAATGACTACATTCTGGAGTCTCTGGATTATCGTGATTACTGTCGGTACGCTGGTAGGCTGTGCGATTCTCCTGACTTGGTGCGCTAAAGATAAAATGGGCGTCGAGGAAGGGGAAGACATGGGCCACGAGTACGATGGTATTCGCGAGCTAAACAACCCTCTACCAAAGTGGTGGACTTACCTGTTTGTAAGCACATTTGTGTTCGCAGCAGTTTACCTTGCTCTATTCCCAGGTCTAGGTAGCTTCAAGGGCTTTTTAAACTGGCAGAGTTCGGCTCAAACCGTTCGCTCACTAGAAGAGTCAAAAGAAGCCATCGCTGCAGCACAAGAGAACAAGCAACTAAACCAATATGCAAAAGAACTGGATGATGCCGACGCTTACTTCGGCGAAGCATTCCGTAAACTCGCGCACAATGACAGTGGTCTACGCCCAATTCCTGAAATTGCGCAAGATCCTGAAGCATTAAAAGTTGGCCAACGTTTGTTTTTGCAAAACTGTTCTCAATGTCACGGCTCTGATGCTCGTGGTCAGAAAGGTTTCCCTAACCTAACTGATGATGCATGGCTATACGGCGGTGAACCAGCTGCAATCGTAACAACCATCATGCATGGCCGTATTGGTCAAATGCCAGCATGGAAAGATGCGCTTGGTGAGCAAGGTGTGCAAGAAGTTGTAAGCTACACACTTAGCCTATCTGGTCGTAAAGTGAATGCTCGTGAAGCAGCGGCAGGTAAAGCACGTTTCGTCGTGTGTGCAGCTTGTCACGGTACTGATGGTAAGGGTAACCCTGCAGTCGGTGCACCTGATCTTACAGACCAAGATTGGCTATTTGGCGACTCTCGTGCAGCTGTAACCGAAACCGTAATGAACGGCCGCTCAGGTGTAATGCCCGCGTGGAAAGACATTTTGGGTGAAGATAAAGTTCAGCTCGTTGCCTCTTATGTCTGGAGCTTAAGTAACTCAGAGAGTAAGTAACTGAGATATTAAGTAACATAGCAATAACAGCCCCTTTCATAGGGGCTGTCTTTCCTTTAAATTTAACGCCTTACATTTTTTCATTTAGCTGTTGAGAACTTTTTTATGGTAAAGCCTTGGTATAAACAATTTTGGCCGTGGTTCCTAATCATCCTTCCTCTTACTGTCGTAGTTTGGACTGTGATTACTGTGGTCGTTTTCTCGAACAACTCTGTTTCTTTAGTCGCCGAGGATTACTATAAAAAAGGCAAAGGTATTAACATCGACATTAGTAAAATGAATGTCGCTCGTGACCTAGGTCTTAACGCTGAGATTTCCTCTAAAAATAACAATGTTGTGATTGTTTTCGCTAAAGGGAAGCTATCTCATTATCCTGCTCTAACGGCCACTTTCACTCATCGTACTCTTCCTGATCGTGACTTTACAAAGCTCGTTACGGCGGATGCATCTGGTAATTACCGCCTAACGGCAGAAGAATCTATTCAAGGTCCTTGGTTTATCGAACTACAACCACATGACCAACAATGGATGATCCAAGGTAAAGTTGAATTTCCAGCCTCGTCAACACCGTTAATGAAGTAAGCATATGTGTGAATCCTGTTATCACTGTGGTGAAGATGTACCAGCCAACACGGATTTTAAAGTTGATATACTCGGTGAATCCCGCAAGATGTGTTGTCCTGGCTGCGAGACGGTTGCTCAAACCATCGTAGACAGCGGCTTAGTATCCTACTATCAATATAGAACTGCGCCTGCGGAAAAAGCAGATTTAGT
This sequence comes from Vibrio sp. Y51_MX_L26, assembly GCF_024181935.1. Classification (NCBI taxonomy): domain Bacteria; kingdom Pseudomonadati; phylum Pseudomonadota; class Gammaproteobacteria; order Vibrionales; family Vibrionaceae; genus Vibrio; species Vibrio sp. Y51_MX_L26. Next base: position 30,403 of record NZ_JAMZAS010000011.1, on the reverse strand, counting down.
TCCAGAGCAACTCCAAGCTTTAATTCATTATGATAATGAAGATGTACAATCAGAATTTGTGCGAAATCGTGAAAATGTCTCTGAAGTAACTCTTTCTTTAGAAGGCGTTTCATGTGCAGCTTGTGCGTGGTTAATCGAAAAGCAAGTCTCTAATACGGCTGGGTTAGTGTCTATCCGCGTGAATACAACCACTAACCGCGCGTTACTGGCCTGGGATAACACTCAAGTGCGATTAAGTGAGCTCCTATCTGTCATTCATAAACTGGGTTATAAAGCTGCACCATTTGAAGCTGATAAGCAAGAAGCCTCTTATCATCGAATGATGAAGCAATACTTATACAGATTAGGTATTGCTGGTTTAGCTACCATGCAAGTTATGATGCTAGCCGTCGCATTGTACCTAGAAGTTTTTGGTGACCTAGAACCGGAGTTTAAAAATTACTTTCGTTGGGTAAGTTTGATCTTTGCTACGCCAGTCCTACTCTACTCTGCTCTTCCGTTTTACTTAAATGCGTGGCGAAGCATCAAAGGCCGAACCCTCGGTATGGATGTGCCTGTCTCGATTGCACTTATTTTTGCCTATGTAGCCAGCTTAATAGCAACCGTTACAGAACAGGGCGAAGTCTTCTTCGAATCGATTTCAATGTTCACTTTCTTCCTATTGGTTGGACGATTTTTAGAGATGCGAGCGCGTCGCAAAGCCGCAGCGGCGAGTGGTAACCTATTAAAGTTGATCCCAGCGATCGCCACGACGCTGGATGGCGAGCAAATACCAGTGAAAACTCTAAAAGTTGGTGATCGTATTCGCGTCCTTCCTGGTGAACATATCCCAGCTGACGGCAAAGTTATTTCGGGTCGTATTCATATTGATGAATCCATGCTAACGGGTGAATCCGTACATGTTGTGAAACGAGAAGGCGATGCGGTTTATGCAGGAACACTAAACGGTGATGAGTCATTTGAGCTAGAGGTCATGAGTTCCAAAGCCGACTCAATGATTTCCAATATCGTGCGTTTACAAGATGAAGCTCAACACTCCAAACCTAAAATCGCAGAAATTGCAGACGTTGTTGCTCGTTACTTTGTTGGAGCAATTCTTATTATTTCTGCTGGTACTTGGTTTTACTGGCATCAAACAAAACCAGATGATGCGTTTTGGATCATGCTATCCGTATTGGTAGCCACCTGTCCATGTGCCCTATCTCTTGCGACTCCAACTGCTCTAACTTGTGCTACCTCTCGTATGGGAAACTTTGGCATTTTGCTTCGTAAAGGTCATGTGTTCGAGACGCTATGTAAGATCAACCACTTAGTTGTAGATAAAACAGGTACTCTGACGAAAGGCGATATTGAGATCTGTGATACAAAAGTGTTGAGTGATCTTCCAAAAGAAGATTGTCTCTCTCTAGCCGCAGCATTAGAAGCTCATGCAAACCATCCTATCGCTCGCTCTTTTGCAAGTTACGCCAATGACGACTTTGTTGTGTATGAAGTGCAAAACTTGATTGGTTCAGGGATTGAGGGGATCTGGAATGGCAAAATCGTTAAGATAGGCAGTGCGATTTTTGTTCAAGGCAAGGAAAGCGATGAAAGCCATGCGGTCTATCTTTCAGTTGATGGCGAGCATGTCGCTAGCTTTTACTACCGCGACCCTATCCGAAAAGAAAGCAAAGCCTTTGTTCAACGTTTTGCTGACGCTGGAATTAAGACAACGCTGCTAACAGGTGACTCTCTCTCAAACGCTCGACCTGTAGCGAATGAAATTGGTATCGATCACGTCGTTGCGTCAGCAAAACCAGAAGACAAACTCGCGTACCTTAAGAGTCTTGATGAAGACAGTATCACAATGATGGTTGGCGATGGCATCAATGACGCACCTACTCTCGCCGGAGCTCATCTTTCTGTTGCAATGGGCGGTGGTACGGATGTCGCTAAAGCATCTGCAGATATGACGTTACTTGGGGATAATCTCGAAAAGCTACTAGAGGCACGTTTGCTTGCACTGCGTACAAGAAAGATTATTCGAGAAAACTTGGCTTGGTCTTTGGGTTACAACCTGTTAATTTTGCCTTTAGCTGTCGCTGGTTTAGTGGCTCCCTACATTGCAGTAGTTGGCATGTCTGCAAGCTCAATTATCGTTGTATCTAACTCTTTGCGCCTGCTCAAAGAGAAATAAGTAGAGAAAGCAAACATGGAAAGTCTTTATATATTGATTCCCATCGCTATCGTTCTCGTTTGTGTTGCTGTTGCCGTTTTTCTTTGGGCAGTAAGAAGTGATCAGTTTGAAGATCTAGAACGACAAGGACATAACATTCTTCTTGATGAAGAAGACAAATCTAATAGTGATAAAAAATAGCAACCTTTATGACTCCTGACTTTATTGGTGCTTTGATGATCGGCCTCGTCGGGGCCGGTCATTGCATGGGAATGTGTGGTGGTATCGCGTCTCTGCTTACCATGGGCTCTTCTACAAGTAAAAGCTCCCCCCTTATTCCACTCTTCTACAACCTAGGGCGATTGAGCAGCTATGCCGTAATCGGTGCATTAGTAGGCGGAGCAATATCAGGTTTATCTGAGCTAAGTGGATTAACGCATTCTCTTGCTTGGTTAAGGCTGATTGCCGCACTGTTCATGATTCTGGTTGCGCTTTATATTGCTAGATGGTGGCAAGGTTTACTGTTAATAGAAAAGTTAGGACAGCACATTTGGCGCTTTATCTCACCTGCTGGTAAGCGTTTGTTGCCATTAAAGCACCCTCTTCATGCTTTACCATTTGGCTTCATTTGGGGCTGGTTACCATGCGGCTTGGTTTATTCTGCGCTAACTTGGTCGGCGGTTTCAGGCAGCGCAATAAACGGTGGTCTTATTATGCTCGCGTTTGGCCTCGGAACACTTCCGGCAATGCTGATTATTGGATATGGTGCCAACCATTTTCAGAAATTACAAAAATCGTTAATATTTAGAAATATTTCAGCATTAATCCTTATTGGGTATGGTTCGTACACTGCTGTAGGAGCCATGGAGTTACTCGGTTTCATATAACGTTAAACTCTATTGAGGTGACATTTTTGCTACCCTTTAGGATTAAGCGATGCTAAAATATTGATGTATATCAAATAGTGAAAGGTTGTTATGATTTCTGAAAAACCTGCAACAAAGCGTATCCAATCAGGCGGTTGCGCCATTCATTGCCAAGATTGTAGCATTAGTCAGCTGTGTATCCCGTTCACTCTGAATGAGGCAGAACTTGATCAGCTTGACCAAATCATCGAACGTAAGAAGCCTATCCAAAAAGGACAAGAGCTTTTTAAGGCTGGTGACGAGCTAAAATCTCTGTACGCTATCCGCTCTGGTACCATCAAGAGCTATACGATCACAGAGCAAGGTGATGAGCAAATCACAGCGTTTCACTTGGCCGGAGACCTAGTTGGTTTCGATGCCATTACAGGTGACTCCCACCCTAGCTTTGCTCAAGCGCTTGAAACGTCGATGGTATGTGAAATCCCATACGAAATTTTAGACGACCTATCAGGTAAAATGCCTAAGCTTCGCCAGCAAATTATGCGTTTGATGAGTAACGAAATTAAAGGTGATCAGGAAATGATTTTGCTTCTTTCTAAAAAGAATGCAGAAGAACGTCTAGCGGCTTTCCTATACAACCTATCAACTCGTTTTTCTCAACGTGGCTTCAGCCCTAGAGAGTTTCGTTTAACGATGACTCGTGGTGATATTGGTAACTATCTTGGTCTTACAGTGGAAACAATCAGTCGCTTGTTGGGTCGTTTCCAGAAATCCGAGATCCTAAGTGTAAAAGGTAAATATATCACTATCTTAGACCACGATGCATTGATGGAACTTGCTGGTGTAACTAAAGAATAATACACCCCAATTATTGATGTAGCTCGAAAATGAGCTACATCATATTTCTCATAAATTCCTTTCGAAAGTCCTCAAAAAGTTACCCAAACTAAGCTACAGTAAAAATGTACGGTAAGTACTCCAAAATACTGATTTAATTTATATTCAGTATCTGGTTTTGCAATAGAAGTGGGCTTAGTTATGAGTATATACAGTAAGATCCTTGTTGTAGCTGACATCAATAATGATGAGCAGCCCGCACTTGCAAGAGCTGTTCAATTAGCTCAAAAAAGTGTATCTAGAAGCCGAATCACTTTCTTTTTATCCATTTACGATTTCTCTTATGACATGACGTCAATGCTATCAGTGGATGAAAGAGATGCTATGCGTCGAGGTGTTATCCATCAACGTGAGCAGTGGATGCGTAAAATTGCTCAACCTTATCTAAACGATGGCTTCGACTTTGATGTATGTGTCGTCTGGCACAACCGTCCTTACGAAGCAATTATCGCTGAGGTCTATGCAGGCAGCCATGACCTAGTCATTAAAGGCACACGTAAGCACGACGTGTTAGAATCTGTGATTTTCACTCCGACCGATTGGCACTTGTTACGTAAATGCCCTATCCCAGTACTTCTGATTAAAAATGCAGATTGGCCAGAACAAGCAAGCATTCTTGCCTCGGTGCACGTAGGCTCTGAAAATCCAACTCATATTGATCTCAACGATGCCATGGTCGAGCGACTAAAAGAAGTCACCACCCGACTGGATGCCAAACCATACCTTGTTAATGCGTATCCCGTTACACCGGCGAACATTACCATTGAACTTCCTGAGTTTGATCCAACGACTTATACCGATGCCGTTCGAGGTCATCACTTAACTGCGATGAAAGCATTACGCCAAAAACACGGCCTTGATGAAGAGCAAACGATTGTTGAGCAAGGCTTACCTGAAGATGTCATTCCAGCAGCAGCAGAGCGCTTGAATGCTGCAATGGTTATTTTAGGCACCACAGGGCGAACCGGGCTTTCTGCTGTCTTTATTGGTAATACAGCTGAGCACGTGATCGATAAAATAAATTGCGATGTATTGGCTCTAAAACCAAAAGGCTACATTAGTCCTCTTGATCCAAACACAGCAACCTAATCTCTCTTTATGAGCGCTTTCAAACAGACGCTAATAAATCCCCCTAATAAAGGGGGATTTTTGTTTGGGGACAGTTAAAGCGTTGAATACAAAAAAGGAGGTCTAATTGACCTCCTTTTTTACGCGTTAGATGTTCGTAACATCGATGAACATCGATTCATCAATATTTGTCGAAGAAACGACAGCCTCATTAAATTCATACTCTTCGCGGTTACCTTCACGATCTAGCGGTAAGTTAACAAAGTCGAACAATTCGCGGTCTGCTAGTTGGCTTGGGCTTACGTTTTGAATTGATTTAAAAATCGCTTCCACACGCCCTGGCGTCTTCTTATCCCATTCAATCAACATTGCTTTTATAGATTGACGCTGAAGGTTCTCTTGAGAGCCACAAAGGTTACACGGAATAATTGGGAAATCCTTGTGTTCAGCGTATTTGATCAGATCTTTTTCACGACAGTAAGTCAATGGACGAATGACCACGTTACGACCATCATCAGAGCGCAGCTTTGGTGGCATCGCTTTAAGGCGAGAGCCGTGGAACATATTCAAGAACATTGTTTCGACGATGTCATCCATGTGATGACCTAGCGCAAGCTTAGTTGCACCAATCTTCTCTGCAAATGAATACAACGTACCACGTCGTAGGCGTGAACACAGACCACAAGTGGTTTTGCCTTCTGGCACCTTCTCTTTTACGACTGAATACGTGTCCTTATCTACGATGTAGTAAGGGATATTCAGTGTTTCGAAATACTCAGGCAGAATATGCTCAGGGAAGCCCGGTTGTTTTTGGTCTAAGTTTACCGCAACCACTTCAAATTTGATTGGCGCAGCTTTCTGAAGATTCAACAGGATATCAAGCATCGCGAATGAATCTTTACCACCGCTAATACATGCCATCACAACATCGCCTTCTTCAATCATGTTGTAATCAGTAATGGCATTTCCAACATGTCTTCTCAGGCGTTTCTGAAGCTTGTTGAATTCTAGGGTTTCTTTTCTTGTATCTATTTGGTTCATTGCGGGCTCTCACATCGCCGATAAATCGACTAGGACTTCCTAACATGGGTTTCTTTGGGGCGTGGATTATACGAGCTTTTTACGCAGGATTAAATGCTTGTCTTATTGAGACATTAAGAAAAGGACACGAAAGGTAGCTTAGTTACCCTCACAAATGAAAAAAGAGCCGCAATTGCAGCTCTTTCTAAACTCTCAGTGTTCACTTCTTTGCGTTAGGCAGATAAGGTAGCACTCGCATCGTCGGTTCTGGTAGTGTCATTGTGCCACCTTGCCCTATTTCACTTAGTGCGACTTGTATCTTGCCATTGACAATTGGCTTTTCGGTTCCGTTTGAGAAAATCACTTTATCATTCAGTTGATTTGCAAACTCCATCGTCACACCTTGAACTTCAGGTGTAAACCAACCCGCAAACATACCGCCTAAATCTTCCAGCATCGTCTGCATTTGAGGTAGAAGAGGCTTAAGTTGCTCGTAAGAAACGTTACCCTGTAATGGTTCTTTGGCCATCACGACAAGTGAGTAATCGCAGCGAGTATCTTTTGGAGTATCGACAAAAACCAACGGATTCGCTGACTTTAAGTTTTTATCGACTGGCAGAGGCAACTCTTGTGAAGCAGGGATAACAAACTCCTCATAGTGCTCTTCTTTTTCCATCCAAGCTTTTTCTATTGTACAAATTTGCTTAGTTTTCGCATCCACAAAGAAGACGCCAACTTTCACGTCGTCATGCCCTTCTTTATTGTTGTTTTTGAGTTGGGTGTATAACTTCGAGTACGTGAACATGTACTCTTGAGCTTGGGTTATTGGCGATACAAGAATTAGCGCCGCACTTCCCAATAGACTTAGGCTTAACTTTTTCATTTTATCCGTTATTTTATTGTGTCCAGTAGGCGTTATTATGACGAATCATAGCGCGAAGATCGTGTACATAAGCAATGCCACGTTCAGAATATGCTAGCAATCCATGAGTTAACTCTGACGCCGTTGCGACCGATAACAGGTCTTTGTTCTTTTCGGCTAGAGAAGCTCTGATTTCACGTAGTTCAGCATACGCTGGGTTTCGATTAACATTCATAAAGTAGCCATGAACCGACTGCTGTACAGAATCGAATTTTTCAACTTCATGAACTTTGCCTGCGCCACGTTGCGCAGGAACAATTCCACAACCCTTTTTATAACACCATTGGCCGAACAAGTTGTTAGCTTGAGTGGCAAAACGAGAAGTGCCCCACGCAGATTCATTTGCTGCTTGAGTTAGAACCAGCGCTTCTGGTAAGACATTCACTCGCACAAGCATTTCACCCAACCACGCGTGATCGACTTTGTTGTCGCTCAAAGGCAAAGAATACAGAGCCGCTAGTCGCTGAGCGTACTCTTCTTGCTCTTGAGTGATTTGTCCCACCTTTAAAGAAGTAAGAAACGCTCGTTCATGGCGAATTCGTTGATTCTCAAGTGCTATTTTAGGCCTTAAAAAATCAAAAAACGCCGCTTTTTTCTCTTTGGTGTCTTTTATTGCGTTGAAGTCAGGGATATCACCAATGTGTGGCAAATGAGACAAATCGACATGCTTAATTGTCCCGGACAGCACATCAGGATTCTCAACATATTTAAACTGTTGCTCGTAGTGTAAATACGGTCCAATAGAAATGAAAGTGGCGGCTATACAGGTAGCCGCCACTCGTAAACTTATTGATTTTAAAGAATTAGGCATCAAACACCTGTGAGTTACCATCGTGATCATTGTCGTTTTTCTGTGTTGCAACGATCTTGAGCTTAATTCCAAACATTTCTCGGTAGAGTATGCCTTTCAAATGAAAGAAGAATGGCAACACAAAAATCAAGCCAATACCGTAGAACATCGCAGCGATAATAAACATCAACATCACGCCTAAGTAAAGCCCTGCGACGACAAAAATCTTCTTGTTAATAGCGCGAAGTGATAACAATAGCGCCTGCATTGGTGGCACTCTTTTTTCACAAATCAACAAGATAGAGTGACTAAACGCTAAAGAAAGATACAGGGACAGTAGAGGGAAGATCATACCAACTACGCCTTGCAGCATTAGGCTCATCAGCGTTGCTAGGATCACGGGAATAGTAAACTGCAGCCCTTTACCTACATGGCGCAATTTAGTCTTTAAGCCCGCGATATGGCTCATGGCCATCAAGCTGATCCCTGCATAAATTGGGGCGCTGATCACCTCATAACTAAAGTTCGCGACATAAATAGAAGACACAATATCGTTAGTGAATGATTCTGGATTCTCAAATGCATCAAGAATAACGGTCAGATCACCCAACTGCAGTTGTAATGCGATATAGAAAATACCTAACTGGACAAAAAGCAATACAATAATAGCAGGAGAAAAGGATAAAAAGTGCTGGATGGTTGCTCGCCAAGCTTCATTGAAAACAGCCCCAGCTTTGAGCTCGTAGTTGCCAGACAAAGCTCGCTCTACACTCCCCCCAAGATTGAAATCTTTCTCAAAATCGTCGTTCATAGTTTATCCAAGATTAACTTGTAAAATTTTCACTGGAATTCCAGTCAATTAATGTGGCCGTTATTATAAAGAAATCTTTCCACATCTAACATCACAACTCACGTACTATCCTTGCAATCTCAACTGTATGGTTGATAATTAACCACTCACAAGGTTATGAAATTGAAAACAATTATTGTACAGAGCTTAGTGCTATCAAACTGTGTTTAAATGCCAATTAATCTTATAAAAACAGTATGGTAAGGAATGATGACTTTTGCCTGCAAAATTTTTTCTGTTTCAAGATAAGAAAATGCTTTAATTTCACAATTTTGGTGATTATGATGCGCGCCTCAAAAGTGAATGGCTAGTGTCACATCAGCTGGGATTATTCCAGCTTGAACGTGGGGGAAATACAGACGTTGAACGCAAAACCGCAAGCAGGAAAGCCAGTTATTCGTTTATCTGGTATTAGTAAAAGTTTCGATGGTAAGGAAATCATCGGTAATTTAAATCTGGATGTTAATCATGGTGAGTTTCTGACGATTCTTGGGCCTTCTGGTTGTGGTAAAACGACAGTTTTACGAATGATCGCTGGTTTTGAAGCGGCGGATAACGGTCAAATCATTTTGGATGACCAAGATGTAACACAGGTTCCTGCTGAGCAGAGACACGTCAACACGGTATTTCAAAGTTACGCACTGTTTCCACACATGACCGTTTTTGACAATGTCGCTTTTGGTCTTCGTATGCAGAAAACGCCTGCAGCAGAGATTGAACCAAGAGTAATGGAAGCATTACGCATGGTTCGTCTAGAAAAAATGGCACAGCGTAAACCGCACCAACTTTCTGGTGGCCAGCAACAGCGTATCGCAATTGCTCGTGCAGTTGTTAATAAACCAAAAGTACTTCTGCTCGATGAATCGCTATCGGCGCTGGACTACAAGTTGCGTAAACAAATGCAGATTGAGTTGAAGCAGCTTCAGCGTCAACTTGGTATTACCTTTATCTTTGTAACACATGACCAGGAAGAAGCCCTATCGATGTCAGACCGCATTATCGTGATGCGTGATGGCGTTATCGAACAAGATGGCTCTCCGCGTGAGATTTACGAAGAGCCTAAGAACCTGTTTGTTGCTCGCTTTATTGGTGAGATCAACGTATTCAATGCAACCATGCTAGAGCGCATCGATGACAAACGCATCCGCGCAGAAATTGAAGGTGTTGAATCCGTCGTTTACTACGATAAGGAAGCACAGAAAGGCGATAAACTACAAGTACTACTTCGACCTGAAGACTTACGTATCGAAGAAATCAAAGAGTCTGAAGAAAAAGGCATTGTTGGTCACGTAACTGAGCGTACTTATAAAGGTATGACGTTAGATTCTGTTATCCAATTGGATTCAGGTATGCGTGTAATGGTAAGCGAATTCTTTAACGAAGATGATCCTGATGTGGACCACTCACTTGGCCAGAAAGTCGCTATCACTTGGGTTGAGAGCTGGGAGGTAGTACTCAATGATAAGCAAGAAGATTAATCTTCAGAACGCGATCATTGCCTTAATCGTAGGCTGGCTAACACTGTTTGTGTTGGTACCAAACGTGATGATTATTGGTACCAGTTTCTTAACGCGTGATGAAGCAAACTTAATCGAAATGACATTCACTTTCGACAACTACTTGCGTCTGCTGGACCCACTGTATGCGAAAGTGCTGATGCACTCGTTCTACATGGCAATTGTGGCAACGTTGTTGTGTTTAGTCATTGGATACCCGTTTGCTTATATCGTAGCGAAAATGCCTGAAAAATGGCGTCCGTTTATGCTGTTTTTGGTGATCGTACCATTTTGGACGAACTCTTTGATTCGAACTTACGGACTGAAGATTGTTCTCGGTACACAGGGCATTTTGAACAAGTCGCTGATGGCAATGGAAATCATCGACAAGCCGTTGCGTATTATGTATACCGAAACGGCTGTAATGATTGGTCTTGTATACATCCTACTTCCTTTCATGATTCTGCCGCTTTACTCGGCAATCGAGAAGTTGGACAACACTTACATCGAGGCAGCAAAAGACCTCGGTGCGAACAAGCTCCAAACCATTACTAAAGTAATTCTACCTCTGACAATGCCTGGCATTATCGGTGGCTGTTTGTTGGTTCTACTACCTGCGCTGGGTATGTTCTATATCTCTGACCTTCTAGGCGGCGCGAAGAACCTACTGATTGGTAACGTGATTAAGAGCCAAGTACTGAACGCTCGTGACTGGCCATTTGGTGCCGCGACCAGTATCGCCCTCACCTTCGCAATGGCGGTCATGCTTTACGCTTACTATAGAGCAGGCAAACTATTGAATAAGAAAGTGGAGCTAGACTAATGGGACGCACAGTTAGATTTAGCTTTATGGCGCTGGTATATACATTTTTGTATCTACCAATCATCGTCTTAATTGTTAACTCATTTAATGCCAACAAGTTTGGTATGAAATGGGGTGGTTTCACCACGAAATGGTATGAAACCCTAGTCAACAACGACAGCCTAATGCAGGCTGCATGGCACTCATTGAACGTGGCGGTATTTTCTGCAACAGCGGCTACTATTATTGGGAGCTTAACAGCTGTTGCCCTATTCCGTTACTCGTTCAAAGGCAAAGGTGCTGTAAACGGCATGCTGTTTGTCGTAATGATGTCTCCAGATATTGTCATGGCGATTTCATTACTTGCTCTGTTCCTAGTATTAGGCGCACAGCTGGGCTTCTTTACTCTATTGATTGCCCACATCACCTTCTGTTTGCCATTTGTGGTGGTAACCGTATACAGCCGCTTAAATGGCTTCGATGTGAAGATGTTGGAAGCAGCAAAAGATCTTGGCGCAAGTGAATGGGTTATCTTAAAGCAGATCATCCTTCCTCTTGCAAAACCAGCAGTTGCGGCAGGCTGGCTGCTTAGCTTTACCCTGTCTCTGGACGACGTAATTATCAGTTCGTTCGTAACAGGTCCAACGTATGAAATCCTACCATTGAAAATTTACTCGATGGTTAAGGTGGGTATTTCACCGGAAGTGAATGCTCTTGCAACGGTCATGTTGGTAGTTTCTTTAATTCTTGTCGTAATTTCTCAGTTGCTCGCAAGAGAAAAAGTAAAGTAAAATCCACATCCGTTAACATCACGAAACAGAATGGTTACATGCCATTCTGTTTTTCTATCTACCGTCCAAAATGATTTGGACAACGTTTGGTTTGGAGCTAACGTCAATGAAAAAATGGGCTACTCTATTAGCTGGTAGTGCATGTGCGCTTTCTCTGTTCTCAGGTTCAGCGGCAGCGGACGATAAAGAATTGGTATTTATGAACTGGGGGCCTTACATCAACAGTAATATCCTAGAGCAATTTACCAAAGAAACTGGTATCAAAGTGATCTACTCGACTTACGAGTCGAATGAAACTTTGTACGCAAAGCTAAAAACTCATAACCAAGGTTATGATCTAGTTGTACCTTCAACGTACTTCGTAGCAAAAATGCGCGATGAAGGTATGCTACAAAAGATCGATAAGACTAAGCTTAAAAACTTCGGCAACCTAGATAAGAACTATCTAGACAAGCCTTACGATCCAAATAACGACTACTCTATTCCACACGTTGTTGCGATTACAGGTCTAGCGGTTAACGCAGATATGTACGATCCAAACGACTTCCAAAGCTGGGCAGATCTATGGAAGCCTGAGCTTGAAGGTCAAGTAATGCTGATGGACGACACTCGTGAAGTCTTCCATATCGCTCTACGTAAACTTGGCTATTCAGGCAACTCAAAAGACCCTAAACAAATAGATGAAGCGTACGCTGAGCTACAAAAGTTGATGCCAAACGTTCTAGTTTTCAACTCTGACAACCCAGGCGCACCTTACATGTCTGGTGAAGTGGGCGTTGGTATGCTTTGGAACGGCAGCGCTGCAGCTGCTCAAAATGAAGGCCTAAACCTTAAACTCGTATTTCCTAAAGAAGGCGGTATCGGTTGGGTTGATAACTTCGCTATCTCTTCCGGTGCGAAGAACGTAGAAGCAGCTCACAAGATGATCGACTTCCTACTACGTCCAGAAATCGCAGAGCAAATCTCACGTGATACTGGTTACTTAACAGCGGTAGAGGAATCGAACGCTAAGTTTAAAGATGTTGCACCGCTATTTCCTTCTCAAGAAGATCTTGATCGAGTGGAATGGCAAGATGCGGTTGGTGATCTAACCGTTAAGTACGAAGATTACTTCCTAAAGCTGAAAGCGGGACAGTAATCGAGCTTGTGTAACAAGTCATCGACTAAAAGAAAATAGGCAGCAATACGCTGCCTATTTTTGTAATTGACTGATATAATTATGCGTTGCTAGGTTTATCTGGCTCGATGTCTAGTTTTATCTTCTCACAAAGCGGAGATACAGCCCTCGAGCTAAATAAACAGATTTGTGCTTACTGCGATTTGGATCAACTTGATAACTCCAGCTAGTATTGACTTGTCCAATCGCGAAACAAAACGGAAAACAAATGAAAAGTAAATTCTACGCAAGCGCTCTATGTGCAGCGACGCTCATCGCTACCCCTGCAATGGCTGCTGATCAAGAACTGTATTTCTACAACTGGTCGGAATACATTCCAAACGAAGTTCTTGAAGACTTTACAAAAGAAACTGGAATCAAAGTTATTTACTCTACATATGAATCTAACGAGAGTATGTACGCAAAACTTAAAACCCAAGGTTCTGGTTACGACTTGGTAGTACCGTCTACCTATTTCGTCTCTAAAATGCGTAAAGAAAGCATGCTGCAACAGATCGACAAAGAGAAATTGTCTCATTTTGCCGATCTTGATACTAACTTCCTTAACAAACCGTTCGATCCGAACAACAACTACTCTATCCCTTACATTTGGGGGGCGACTGGTATTGGTATCAATGCTGACATGCTAGACAAATCGTCTGTTACTAAGTGGGATGATTTTTGGGATAGCAAGTGGGAAGGTCAACTAATGCTAATGGATGATTCTCGCGAAGTATTCCACATTGCATTGACTAAACTTGGTTACTCACCGAACACCACTAACCCAGATGAAATCAAAGCGGCTTATGAAGAGTTGAAGAAACTAATGCCAAACGTATTAGTATTTAACTCAGACTTTCCTGCAAACCCTTACCTAGCGGGTGAAGTTTCACTTGGTATGCTTTGGAACGGTTCTGCTTACATGGCTCGTCAAGAAGGCGCGAACATCGACATCATCTGGCCAGAAAAAGGAACGATCTTCTGGATGGACAGCCTGGCAATTCCAGCTGGCGCGAAGAACGTTGATGCGGCTCATAAGATGATTGACTTCTTACTGCGCCCAGAAAACGCAGCTAAGATCGCACTAGAGATTGGTTACCCTACTCCAGTGAAAACGGCACACGAACTGCTACCGAAAGAATTTGCTAACGATCCAAGCATCTTCCCACCACAAGAAGTGATGGACAGCGGTACTTGGCAAGATGAAGTTGGCGAAGCGAGCGTAATGTACGATGAGTACTTCCAAAAGCTAAAAGTGAACAACTAATTCGTTAGTTTTAAAGATATGAAAAAGCGGCTCATGAGCCGCTTTTTTTGTTCTTAATGACAAGACAAAAGCTCTCCTCTGTGAGAATTATTACGCTCTTTCTTTTCCTTCTAGAGCCAGTATCTCGTCAACTAATTTTGGAACCTCGACGCTTGCTTTTCCGTAGCGTTTTTCCTCAAATTCACTTTCTACCGCACTAGGCTCGAGGTTAATTTCAATAGTATGTGCGCCATGCATTTTTGCATCATGAACAAAACCTGCTGCAGGATATACGACGCCAGAAGTTCCGATAGAAATAAATAAATCTGCTTCTTCTAAAGCCGCGTAGATATCCCCCATTCGCAGTGGCATTTCACCAAACCAAACAATATGTGGTCGCATTTGTGAAGGGATCTGACAGCAATGACAAAGCTCACCAGTCTTAATGTCCTCACTATGTTCTATAACTTGGTTTGATTCACTGCATCTCGCTTTTAAAAGCTCACCGTGCATATGAATGACGTTATGGCTGCCGCCTCTTTCGTGAAGGTTGTCTATATTTTGAGTGATGACCGTCACTTTACCTTCTAACTCAGCCTCTAGACGACCCAGTGCCTTATGCGCGGCATTCGGCTGTATCGCATTGTCTTGAAGTTTCTTGCGGCGTTGGTTGTAAAAGTCTTGAACAAGGTCCGGATCGCGAGCAAACCCTTCAGGTGTTGCTACATCTTCAATACGGTGATTCTCCCAAAGGCCATCTTGCGCACGAAATGTTTGAATACCAGATTCGGCCGAGATACCTGCACCAGTAAGTACTACAATATTTCTATAAGGGAAATTCATAACTCATCCTTGCTGTTTTTTCATTAGCTTAACACTGAAAGAATAGCAACAGTAGTAATATGGATTAGACCATGGTCGTAATGGTCACTATTAGAATTACAATTTAAGAGGAACAGCAATGAGACAAGTATCTCTAGCGCTTATATTACTTACGACTTTAGCAGGTTGCCAACTAACCAATGTTGAAGGCGAAGTGGACGACGTAAAAGTAAGAGTCAGCACCAATGACGATAACCATCGTGGTAATGGAGATTTCTGTCCCCCTGGCCAAGCAAAAAAAGGCAATTGCTAAAAGAGCGGCTTTACGCCGCTCCCACATTGGCCTCAATCCTCGTTGGTAGAAGATATTTTATGAATGGCTAGGTCAGCGCCATTGAATTCGTCTTCTTCCGAAAGCCTTAGTCCCATACTGGCATTGATCGCGCCGTAGACTGCAAGTGCCCCAATCACTGCGATAGAAATGCCCAAAAGCGTTCCTAGAAGCTGAACGAGAAAGCTCACGCCACCTAGCCCACCTAACGCGCTTTGACCAAAGATCCCTGCTGCAATCCCCCCCCAAGCACCACATAAACCGTGTAAAGGCCAGACACCTAGCACATCATCAATCTTGGTTTTGTTTTGTAGGTAGGTAAAAAGATAAACAAATAGAACGCCAGCAATCGCACCTGTCACTAAAGCACCGATAGGATGCATTAAGTCTGAACCCGCACATACAGCAACCAAGCCAGCTAGTGGGCCATTATGAATAAAGCCGGGGTCATTCTTACCAGCCAACAATGACGCGACAATGCCTCCGACCATTGCCATCAATGAGTTCATAGCCACCAAGCCACTTATGCCTGACACGGTTTGAGCTGACATGACGTTGAAGCCAAACCACCCCACACATAAGATCCAAGCTCCCAAAGCCAAAAACGGAATATTCGAAGGTGCAAAGTTGGTATGCTTTCCTGCTCGAACTCTGCCTTTTCTCATGCCCAAAAACACAACGGCAACCAACGCTATCCAGCCGCCAACACCATGTACAACGACTGAACCTGCAAAGTCGTGAAAGCCATAACCAAAGGTACTTTCAAACCAAGCTTGAACACCAAAGTTTCCGTTCCAGATTATTCCCTCAAATAACGGGTATACGATGCCGACAGTAAAAAATGTTGCGATTAGAATCGGATAAAAACGAGCTCGTTCTGCGATACCACCTGAAACAATAGCGGGAATCGCTGCAGCGAAGGTCAGCAAGAAAAAGAACTTCACCAACTCGTAACCATTGCCTTGAGATAATGTCTCTGCATCAGCAAAGAAGGTGCCGCCATAAGCGACCCAGTATCCAATGAAAAAATACGCAATGGCGGAAATACCGAAATCGGCCAAGATTTTAACTAAAGCATTAACTTGGTTCTTTTGGCGCACGGTTCCTACTTCAAGAAAAGCAAAACCAGCATGCATCAAAAAAACCATGATTGCGCCAAGTAGTAAGAAAAGTGTGTCGGAACTTTGCGTGAGAGTTTGTACAGCGCCGTGTACCTGATTGGCAGTTACACTCATTATAATTGTCTCCGTTGATCTGTAGCGCACTTATCCTGTGCATCTAAGTTAGGCTCATCACCAATTTGGTGAACTTGATTTATAGATCGTCTAACAGAGCAATTCTCATTCCATAATTTATATTTCTAACACTTACGATTTAATTTATTGTTTTGTATGAACTTTAATAAAATTAGGCATTCTTAAAATGGCGCTTAACACGCTAATAAGTGCACCAATATGGTTTTAGTGCACCAACATAAAGCGCACCATATAACTCAACAAACAGCAAACTTTCTACGATAAACGTAAAAGCCACCCCATGAGAGGTGGCTTATATACGGAATTGCTAACTAAAGGGGTTTATCGAGTGATCTTCCCTGCTTTTACATCTTCTAGCCAACGCCCCTCGACGAGATAAGGAGGAAGCCAACCGGTTTCAATAGATAAACGGTTGCCTTTGTCGTACCATATTAACTTCTACTAAGCGTGCCTATTGTGCTCTTTAATCATTTCTGCGATTTCCTTGCGTCCCCACTCATAAGCAAACGCTATAGCATCCATGTCTTTCATAGATTTACCAGTATATTTAACCGTTGTATCTATACCAGCTTTTAGTAATAACTCCACAATATTTTTATGACCAGCATGGATCGCAGCAAACAATGGGTTGCGGTCTGGTTCAGATATATCCATCACTGCATTTCTTTCTAGAAAATAGGTAAGTAAGTCTAAATGACCTTCATATGCAGCTGTATTTAAGGGAGTTACACCTGAAGGCCCCCCCTTGATATTTACATCAATACCTAGATTCACCAGAAGCTCTACAATTTTATCTTGCCCTTGCTCCGTTGCAATATGCAACCAAGAACCCAGAGGCGTAATTAGATGAAGTAATTTGTCATCTCCTGAGAGAATTCTTTCAACCTCACTCACGTCACCGGATCTAATCGCGGCCATTACATCTTTTGCGCTGTATTCACAGGCCATCTTTATCTCCTCAGCTGCGGTTTTAACCAGTAATTTTAAAGCATTAACTATATCACCGCGTTTACCCAACATTTATCTGTCACTTTAAGAATATCAACAACCTGCCGCAACGCATAAATATCATACTGACCTTCAATCCGATTTGGAGCCCACACTAAGTTCTCGTGGTCAAATATTGGATCAATGCCATATTTCCTCAAAAGAATTTGGCCCTCAGTAACGAGAGCTTGTTGCTCAGCCCCAAGCCCTTCTTAAAGAGTATGTGGATCCGGCATGTCTTTAGGACGAGGCCCCACGACAGACCTTAAATATGCTCCAAAATCAAAGGTTTCATCAGAGTTCTTCGTCTCCAATAACAATCCTTGTAAAATTCGCAAACTGTCACTTTGCTCCAAAGATGTTTTCGTCCTTGATTTTCTGCGATAGCGTGTGCGTTAACAAAATCCTCTATCTTGAAGACATAATGGACTTAGGCCTACTATCCTCTGAACAATTGATATAGCGATAAAAATAATTTTGTTCTTCTCGCAATCAATATGGTTTAAATCGTGCACATATCGAATATGATTTTTAACTTTGGGTTGCAGATAATGCCACCAATGATAGGTCGTTCAACAAACAACAACCTCCCCACCTTAAACGTAAAAGCCACCTCAAGATAGAGATGGCTTATATGCTGAATTGCTAACTAAAGGAGTTTATCGAGAGATCTTCCCGGCTTTTACATCTCCTAACCAACGTCCTTCGACGAGATAGGGAGGAAGCCAACCAGTTTCAACAGAGAAACGGTTGCCTTTGTCGTACGACATACATGCCATGCCAAGCAGAGGGAAATTAATGAACGTGCGGATCCCTATTCTATCTGGTCCTAATTCTCTAAGATGATATTTCTCTTGGAACTGTAGGTTTTTAACGAGCACTTCCTCAAAATCATAACCAATGTCGGTGGTAAGCGCTGCGAAGGTTTCTAGGATCCCCATCGCAATTTCCAACGCCCAATTATCCCCTTGAGCTACCGCTGCGTCCATTGCTGCAACCAGCTTATCAGGATAATCTGATGTGCGGTTATGGAACGACTGAATGACATCTACTAACATGTAAGACAGCTCACCCGCTTTGGTAGAGCTCTGTCTCATCAAAGAAATCGAAAAGTTCGCTAACACATCCATGCTAGCTTTGTCACGAACGATGACAGAGGTAAAATACGCATCTAGCCACATTGAGGGGCAAATGAAGCCTGTTTTTAAAATACCTTCGCCTTTCCATGTCACTTCTGGATAATCAGGTAATTTAATGCTTTGAGGCTCGCTTGGTTTGATGGCCAGTTGATGGTAAAAAGCACGCATCAATGATGATTCATATAGACATAGCGTGCCGATTCTCTCATCATCGTCTAATGGAGGTAACCATGTATACAGACGGAGCTGATAAGAAATACCATCGCTCAAGTAAACCAAGTTTTCTCTTTTTATAGATATGCGCCTTTTCCTTTTGTCTAAATTCTCTTTTATTTCTTCTCGATAAGCTTCTATTTCAAAATCACTTAGTTCAACATGAGCTACTCGTTCAACCTTTTTTACCTTTGAGTTATCAACCACTTCTGAACTCTCCTATATCTCTATCAAACTCTTTTGCTTTGAACTTGGAAACCTTACTGCTAGAGGATATTTCTGCTTGTGTATGTAAAATTTCAGTTGGTGCCTCGTAAATCATATCAAAGTCGCCTGGCTTCGAAATTGAGGCTCTTTGTAACAACAGTTCAAAGGCTGAGCATATATTCCAAAAATGCCTCAAATGTTGTCCATGATTGGGCTTCTTTACCAAACAATTCATCTATGAAAAGGGCTACTTGCCCCGATCTTTCTGATTCATTTGAAAATAAAAAGTAGTAGCCACCTCCGGCATAGCGCTCTAATACGCAACCGCTTTGTGGTATTTTCTCAAAATCACTCGGTATCTCATCCTCGCGAAGTTCAAGAGTGCGCTCAACTGCAAGATAGTCCTCATCTTCAGAGTATCCATAAATCGTATGACCAAACCACTCAACGTAACCATATTTTCTTAGAAAAACTTTATATGGCTCCGGAAAGGATAATCCTAGCTGATTTTCCATTTCATGAATTGATACGTCATTCAACTCTCCAAAGCACTCAAACCCTTCTTTTTCGGTGAATTGATCGAGCATTACGTCTAAGTTTCTCATATTTAAAACTCTATTTTTGATATATGTTTTTGCCTTCATCGTACCAGTGCAATCGCTTATTGTACTTCTGATGAGGCTTGGAATTCATTACCCTGAAGTTATTGAACGAGTTATCCCCTCTCCGAAATAAAAGAGGTCTTATGGTGAATGATTAAATCCGTCGAGAAGTCTTCCTGATTTAATCATTTTGAACAATTGCTTTGAAGTAAAACGCTTCGCTGCCCCTTTTGTAATCGCGTAACAACGACCCCCTCACCATAAACTTATAAGCCACCTCGTAAGAGATGGCTAAAAAATACCCAAGGAGCTCTAAAAAGGACGCCATTCACTTTCTGACTTAAATACCACTCCTGAAAAATCTTTGTTCTCGATTAATTCAGCCAGTTTTTCATCGACACATAATAACCACTCGATAGCATCCAGTTGAAATATAGTTTTCTGCATTTCAATATCTTTCTTAAGGACAACTCGATCAATTGAATCAACCTCTCCATCAAACTCACTAAATATTGAATGATTTCTATCCAGTAAATCGCAAATCGCAAGAACATTTAAAAAATAGTATTCACCAAAACTTTTACCTTGGTAATTAACCTCAATCGGTAGGAATTCAACTTCACTCGTTTGTGTGTGCTTAGAAATTAAATCAGATAACCGTCGACTCACGATTAATAAAGGACCACTAAGAAAACTATCCGCAGGCTTGTCATCTGATATGACATCAATAGTAACTTTTGGCCATTTGTCTCCTAGGGCAACGCCTCCCGTCAGATTCAATCCTATTAATACACTAGACTGCGTTACTTTGCCTTGAGTAAGATCGGAATCTCTATCTACCTTGTTGGTCCAAATTTTAAGTGTCATTACTACTTCCTACTTTTCCATTGCGGATCATCCAATTGCGATCGAGCTTCATTCTTTTCCAGAGCATTCCTAATGTTACTTTCTGTTTTTCCAATTTCATCTACAAAAATCATATCATCGATCAAACCACGACCATACTTAGTTTACAACGCTCTCATTTCTCGTCGAACTAAAGCATCTGAGAACCTTGGTGCCTTGCACTTAGATGTCTACCCACGTGTAAGGGAAGGCCTATTTCGACAGATGTTTTAATATTAGTTGGAAGTGCAATCCCATTTGCACCTCTGTTAATGTTGTAATCAAGTTCGGTAGCTCTATGCATGACCGGATATTCCTGAGCAATATTGATACTAATTTGGTGATTTCCAGCATGGTTTTCAGGTAACCCGCCAACTATTTCGTTATTTAACTTGAGCCCATAACCTCTGCTTAAAGAACCGCCATAATAATTCGCAACACTCCCCCCTTTGAGTTTTATTTAAGGGGATGATTTGGACAATTTCCTCTATACCTACAACATATTGAACTTTGCGTTTACTACCATCTGAATGATTGATATAACGATGAAAGGTAACTTCGTTCTTCTCGCAATCAATATGGTCTAAATCGTATTCATATCGAATATAATTTTTAACTTTGGGTTTTCTGATAATGCCACGAATGATGGCTCGTTCAGCAAACAACAAACTCCCCACCATAAACATAAAGCCATCTCAAGAGAAAGATGGCTTATAGACTGAATTGCTAACTAAAGGGTGTTATCGAGTGATCTTCCCTGCTTTTACATCTTCTAACCAATGTCCTTCGACGAGATAAGGAGGAAGCCAACTGGTTTCAATAGATAAACGGTTGCCTTTGTCATACCACATACATGCCATACCAAGCAGAGGGAAAGATATGAAGGTTTCTATAGAAATTAAGCCCTCTGGCTTATCGAGCCTCATTTGGTATTGCTCTTGGAACTGTAGGTTCTTAATGAGTACTTCTTCAAAGTCATAACCGATGTCAGTTGTCAGGGCCGCAAAAGTTTCCAAAATACCCATGGCGATTTCTAATGCCCAATCATCACCCTGAGAAACTGCCGCGTCCATCGCGGCCACCAGTTTATCAGGGTAGTCCGACGTGCGGTTATGGAACGACTGAATGACATCTACTAGCATATAAGACAGCTCACCCGCTTTGGTAGAGCTCTGTCTCATCAAAGAAATCGGAAAGTTCGCCAATACATCCATGCTAGGTTTATCACGCACAATCACAGAAGTAAAATAAGCATCAAGCCACATTGAAGGACAAATAAAGCCTGTTTTAAAAATACCTTCACCATCCCATGTCACTTCTGGATAGCCGAGTATCTGGATACTTAATTCTTCATTGGGATTCATAGCAAGTTGATGATAACAGGCTCCCATTAAAGAAGTTTCGTAAAGACGTAATGTACAAATTTGTTCGTCTTCATGCGTAGTTTGAAACCAGGTATACCAGCGAACCTGGTCGATGGCAAAATCACCAAGACTAACCAAGTTTTCTCGCCTGACCTTAAGACCTTCTTTTCTGTTATCTAAAACCCGGTTTATAAAATTTTTTTTACTCACAATGGCTTGTGTGTCAAGTTCAGGATTTGCTTTGCGCTCTACAATCTTGATCGATTCTTTACTTTGCATTTTGACTTAATCCTTTTGAATCAATTTTAAACTCTACTACTTCTACTACTACGTCTGAGGGCTTCAAGCTATTCGAGTAAAAGGGCTTAGGTATCTTTAAAAAGGACACATAATGCCAAGTGTAACGCAACAAAACGTCAGAAATGATGACCTAGCTCCCTTGAATCTTAGCGAATTATATTTCCGGCTTTTACATCCTCTAACCAACACCCTTCGACGAGATAGGGAGGAAGCCAACCAGTTTCGACAGATAAACGGTTGCCTTTGTCGTACCACATATTAGCCATGCCAAGCAGAGGGAAATTAATGAACGTGCGGATGCCTATCCTATCTGGTCCTAATTCTCTAAGATGATATTTCTCTTGAAACTGTAGGTTTTTAACGAGCACTTCCTCAAAATCATAACCAATGTCAGTAGTGAGCGCTGCGAAGGTTTCTAGGATCCCCATCGCAATTTCCAACGCCCAGTTATCCCCTTGAGCTACCGCTGCGTCCATTGCTGCAACCAGCTTGTCAGGATAATCCGGTGTGCGGTTGTGGAACGACTGAATTACGTCTACTAGCATATAAGACAGCTCACCCGCTTTAGTAGAGCTCTGTCTCATCAAAGAAATCGGAAAGTTCGCCAATACATCCATGCTAGGTTTATCACGCACAATCACCGAAGTAAAATACGCATCTAGCCACATTGAAGGACAAATGAAGCCTGTTTTTAAAATACCTTCACCATCCCATGTTACTTCTGGATAGCCGAGTATCTGGATACTTAATGGTTCCTTCGGATACATAGCGAACCGATGATAACAAGCGCCCATTAGCGAAGTTTCATAAAGACGCAAGGTACATATTTGCTCATCTTCATGTGAGGCTTGAAACCAGGTATACCAGCGAACCTGGTCAATGGCAAAATCACCAAGACTGACCAAATTTTCCCGCCTGATTTTAAGGCCTTCTTTTCTGTTATCTAAAACCCGGTTTATAAATTTTTTCCGATTCACAATGGCTTGTGTGTCAAGTTCAGGATTTGCTTTTCGCTCTAAAAATTTGACCGATTTTTTACTTTGCATTTTTGACTTAATCCTTTTGAATCAATTTTAAACTCTGACACTTCTAGTTTTACGTCCGAGGCTTTTCCTCTTTCTGGGATGCTGCGTATGTATATATCGAATAGGTCTACCGGATAAAGCGGCATATTGGATTTCGTCGGCAGCTAATTTTTAAGTTGTTCCTCCTTTATTCTCTGACATTAACTTAACTATTTCCGCCGCATATTTACTTGTCCCTTGCTGATATGCTTCATTGCCAATTTTTGCAGACTGCTGGTTAATTTTGGCGATTTGAACGTTATTATACTGAATTACTAACTAAAGGAGTTTATCGAATGATCTTCCCTGCTTTTACATCTTCTAGCCAACGCCCCTCGACGAGATAAGGAGGAAGCCAACCAGTTTCAATAGATAAACGGTTGCCTTTGTCGTACCACATACATGCCATGCCAAGCAGAGGGAAGTTGATAAAAGTTCTGATGCCTATCCTATCTGGTCCTAATTCTCTAAGATGATATTTCTCTTGAAACTGTAGGTTTTTAACGAGCACTTCCTCAAAATCATAACCAATGTTAGTAGTGAGCGCTGCGAAGGTTTCTAGGATCCCCATCGCAATTTCCAACGCCCAGTTATTCCCTTGAGCTACCGCTGCGTCCATTGCTGCAACCAGCTTATCAGGATAATCCGATGTGCGGTTGTGGAACGACTGAATGACGTCTACTAGCATATAAGACAGCTCACCCGCTTTGGTAGAGCTCTGTCTCATCAAAGAAATCGGAAAGTTCGCCAATACGTCCATGCTAGGTTTATCACGAACGATGACAGAGGTAAAATAGGCATCTAACCACATTGAAGGACAAATGAAGCCTGTTTTTAAAATACCTTCGCCTTTCCATGTTACTTCAGGATAGTCGAGGATCTTTATGGTTAATTTATCATTGGGATGTATTGCAAGGCTATGATAACAAGCACTCATCAACGAAGTTTCATAAAGGCGTAATGTACAAATTTTTTCGTCTTCACATGAAGCTTGATACCACGTAAACCAGCGCACTTGCTCGAATGCATAATCTCCAAAGCTAATTAAGTTCTCTCGCCTAATTTTGAGCCCTTCTTTTCTTTTATCTAAGATTCGATTGATATAATCTTTCTCAGAAGCAATGCTATTATCATCTAACCTGGGCCTTGCTGTACGCTCTATAATTTTGGCTGGCTTTTTACCTTGCATTGTTGAACTAACCCTTCTTAATCAATTTTAAACTCAGCTATTCCTACTTTTATATCTGATGCATCTCTGATTTTTTTCGCAGCTATTTTTTCTGTCGTTTCATCTTCGTTTTCAGACATTAGCTTAGTGATTTCTTCAGCATATTTGCTAGACCCTTGCTGATACGCTTCGTTTCCAATCTTACGGCTGCCCATCGGACAGCTACCCCCCTTTGGCCTCAACAATTATAATTTCACCTGGTGGCGGCTCTTCCACCTCGTAAACCATATCAAAATCGCCCGGCTTCGAAATTGAGGTTCCAATATCTTTGGGATGAAGCAGCTCAGCATTAGGACGTTTACTCCGAACAAAGTCATCCGCGGCTAACTCACAAATTTTTGCAGATTGCTGATTAATCTTGGCGATTTGAACGTTATTATACTGAATTGCTAACTAAAGGGTTTTATCGTGTGATCTTCCCTGCTTTTACTTCTTCTAACCAACGTCCTTCGACGAGATAGGGAGGAAGCCAACCAGTTTCAATAGATAAACGGTTGCCTTTGTCGTACCACATACAAGCCATGCCAAGCAGAGGGAAAGAGATGAAGGTTTCTATAGAAATTAAGTCCTCTGGCTTATCGAGCCTCATTTGGTATTGCTCTTGGAACTGTAGGTTTTTAACTACTACTTCTTCAAAGTCATAACCGATGTCAGTTGTCAGGGCAGCAAAAGTTTCCAAAATACCCATGGCGATTTCTAACGCCCAGTCATTACCCTGAGCAACTGCCGCGTCCATCGCGGCCACCAGTTTATAAGGGTAGTCCGATGTGCGGTTATGGAACGACTGAATGACATCTACTAACATATAAGACAGCTCACCCACTTTGGTAGAGCTCTGTCTCATCAGAGAAATCGGAAAGTTAGCCAATACGTCCATACTTGGCCTGTCACGCACAATTGCCGATATAAAATAAGTATCCAGCCACATTGAAGGACAAATGAAGCCCATTTCTAAGATACCTTCACCATCCCATGTAACTTCTGGATAACCGAGTATCTGAACAGTTAATGGATCATTAGGAAACATAGCCAGCCGATGATAACAAGCCCCCATTAATGAAGTTTCATAAAGACGTAATGTACAAATTTGTTCGTCTTCATGTGAGGTTTGAAACCATGTATACCAGCGAACCTGGTCAATGGCAAAATCACCAAAACTAACCAAGTTTTCTCGCCTGATTTTAAGACCTTCTTTTCGCTGTTCTAATATCTTATTGATGAATTCTTTCTCAGAATAAACTCCACTTTCACTCAGCTCAGGATCTGCTTTGCGTTCTACAATTTTGATTGTTCCTTTACTTTGCATTTTAACGTAGTCCTTTGGAATCAATTTTAAACTCTGCTACTTCTACTCTTAAGTCTGAGGGCTTCAAGCTATTCGAGTAAAAGGGCTTATGTATCTTTAAAAAGGACACATAATGCCAAGTGTAACGCAACAAAACGTCAGAAATGATGACCTAGTTCCCTTTGAAGCTTAGCGAATTATATTTCCGGCTTTTACATCCTCTAACCAACACCCTTCGACGAGATAGGGAGGAAGCCAACCAGTTTCGACAGATAAACGGTTGCCTTTGTCGTACCACATACAAGCCATGCCAAGCAGAGGGAAGTTAATAAAAGTGCGGATGCCTATCCTATCTGGTCCTAATTCTCGAAGATGATATTTTTCTTGGAATTGTAGGTTTTTGACTAGCACTTCCTCAAAGTCATAACCAATGTTAGTAGTGAGCGCTGCGAAGGTTTCTAGGATCCCCATCGCAATTTCCGACGCCCAGTTATCCCCTTGAGTTACCGCTGCGTCCATTGCTGCAACCAGCTTGTCAGGATAACCCGATGTGCGATTGTGGAACGACTGAATGACGTCTACTAGCATATAAGACAGCTCACCCGCTTTGGTAGAGCTCTGTCTCATCAAAGAAATCGGAAAGTTCGCCAATACGTCCAAGCTAGGTTTATCACGAACGATGACAGAGGTAAAATACGCATCTAGCCACATTGAAGGACAAATGAAACCTGTTTTTAAAATACCTTCGCCTTTCCAAGTTATTTCAGGATGATCAGGTACCTTAACCGTCAAAGGGCTTTCAGGTTTTTGAGCTAGTCGATGATAGCTAGCTTGCATTATCGAGGCTTCAAATAGACGCAGCGTTCCTATTCGGTCATTTAGTTCAGACACTGGAAACAAAGTATATAACCTAACTTGCTCCCAAACCCCGTCTGTTAGATATATCAAGTTTTCGCGCTTTATTGTGATACGATGTTTTCTTTTCTCTAAGTTTTTTTCTATTTGTTTTGTATAGTAATTAAGTTCCTCAGTATTCAACTCGTAGGCTGCTTTTCTATTTATCTTTTTCATACTAACTTTACTTCCCTTAACCTAATTCTTCGAGGCTAATATCAAACTCTTTTACATTCACTTTAGATACGCCATCTGAAGCATCAATTTCTGCTAGGGTATGTAAACACCTGTCTAGAATATCATCTTGCACTGCTGATGTAATTTCGTCTGCAGCAGCTCTTTCTGTTGTACCAGCTTTTTGTTCAGACATTAATTTAACGATTTCCGCCGCATATTTGCTTGTCCCTTGCTGATATTCTTCATTGCCAATTTTACGACTGCCGAGCGGCCTGCTGCCACCCTTAGCCTCGACGATGATGATTTCTTCAGTATCATCTGAGAGGTACACCATATTGAAATCACCTGGTTTCGATCCCTAAGTTGCAAGGTCTTTGGGATGGCTCAACTTAGCATTAGGGCGTATATTCCGAATAAAGTCATCCGCGACCAACTCACCAATTTTTGCAGACTGCTGGTTAATATTACCAATTTGAGCGTGATACCCCTCTTCGCCAGCTCGAACGTCCATTGCCTCTTGACGCTCTTTCAAGCATTCATCAATTTTTGCTTTGTTTCTTTCTGTTAGCTCATCATCACTCGTATTGAGTTCAGACTTTTTTATACTATGCCAGCATTGGCTACCCCAAACCTGTTGGGTCAATCCACTGGATATGGTGGACTACATATTGGTAATGCCACCAATGATGGAGGGTTCAACAAACAACAAGCTCCCCACCTCAAACATAAAAGCCACCCCATAAGAGATGGCTTATATATTGATTTGCTAAAGGAGTTTATCGAGTGATCTTCCCTGCTTTTACATCTTCTAGCCAACGCCCCTCGACGAGATAAGGAGGAAGCCAACCGGTTTTAATAGATAAACGGTTGCCTTTGTCGTACCACATACAGGCTATGCCAAGAAGAGGGAAAGATATGAAAGTTTCTATAGAAATCAAGTCCTCTGGTTTATCAAGCCTCATTTGGTATTGCTCTTGGAACTGTAGGTTCTTAACTAATACCTCTTCAAAGTCATAACCGATGTCAGTTGTCAGGGCAGCAAAAGTTTCCAAAATACCCATGGCGATTTCCAACGCCCAGTTATTCCCTTGAGCTACCGCTGCGTCCATTGCTGCGACGAGTTTATCAGGATAGTCCGATGTGCGATTATGAAACGACTGGATGACATCTACTAACATGTAAGACAGCTCACCCGCTTTAGTAGAGCTCTGTCTCATCAAAGAAATCGGAAAGTTCGCCAATGCGTCTAAACTTGGCCTGTCACGCACAATTGCCGATATAAAATACATATCAATCCATCTATTAGGATTTATGCACCCCGTTTTTAAAATACCTTCCCCGTCCCACTTTACTTCAGGATAGTCGAGAATCTTTATAGTTAATTCATCATTGGGATTCCTAGCAAGTCGATGATAACAAGCGCCCATTAGAGAAGTTTCGTAAAGACGTAATGTACAAATTTGTTCGTCTTCATGCGAGGTTTGAAACCAGGTATACCAGCGAACCTGGTCAATGGCGAAATCACCAAGACTGACCAGGTTTTCCCGCCGGATTTTAAGGCCTTCTTTTCTTTTATCTAATATTTTATTGATAAATTCTTTCTCAGAAGAAACCCCACTTTCACTCAACTCAGGGGTTGCTTTGCGTTCTACAACTTTACTTTGCATTTAAATTAGTCCTTTAGAATTAATTTTAAACTCTGCCACTTTTAGTTTTACACCCTATGCATCCCCGTTCTCTGGAATGCATGCTTGAGTATGTATATCGAAGAGGTACGCCGGATAAAGCTGCATCTTAGCTTTGCTTGCTGTTATTTTTCAGTCCTTCTTTTTTCAGACATTAGGTTGGTGATTTCTGCAATGTATTCCGTTGTCCCTTACTGATATACCATATTTCCAATCTTACGGCTGCCCAGCGGGCCGCTATCCCCTTTGGCCTCAACAATTATAATTTCACCTGGTGGAGACTCTTCCACATCGTAAACCATATCAAACTCGCCCGGCTTCGAAATTGAGGTTCCAATATCTTTGGGATAAAGCAGCTTAGCATTAGGACGCTTACTCCGGACAAAGTCATCTGCGGCCAACTCACCAATTTCTGCAGATTGCCGATTAATCTTGGCGATTTGAACGTTATTATACTGAATTGCTAACTAAAGGGGTTTATCGAGTGATCTTCCCTGCTTTTACTTCTTCTAGCCAACGTCCTTCGACGAGATAGGGAGGAAGCCAACCAGTTTCAACTGATAAACGGTTGCCTTTGTCGTACCACGTGCAAGCCATGCCAAGAAGAGGGAAGTTAATAAAAGTGCGGATGCCTGTCCTATCTGGTCCTAATTCTCGAAGATGATATTTTTCTTGGAATTGTAGGTTTTTGACTAGCACTTCCTCAAAGTCATAACCAATGTTAGTAGTGAGCGCTGCGAAGGTCTCTAGGATCCCCATCGCAATTTCCGACGCCCAGTTATCCCCTTGAGCTACCGCTGCGTCCATTGCTGCGACGAGTTTATCAGGATAATCCGATGTGCGATTGTGGAACGACTGAATGACGTCTACTAGCATATAAGACAGCTCACCCGCTTGGGTAGAGCTCTGTCTCATCAAAGAAATCGGAAAGTTCGCCAATACATCCATGCTGGGTTTATCACGCACAATCACCGAAGTAAAATAAGCATCTAGCCACATTGAAGGACAAATGAAGCCTGTTTTTAAAATACCTTCACCATCCCATGTTACTTCTGGACAATCGGGTAATTTTAAACGTTGAGGCTCATTTGGGTTCAGCACTAACTGATGATAAAAAGATCTCATCACAGATGCTTCGTAGAGACAAAGAGTTCCGATTTGCTCATTTGGTATAGATTGAGGTAACCATGTATACCACCTTACTATCTCTTCATAGGAATCGACCATATCCACAAGGTTTTCTCTTCTAATCAAGAGTCTTCGTTTTCTTTTATCTAAATCATCGTTTATCTCTTCCACCAATTCTAATTCATGCTCCTGATTTAATTTAGGGTTAGCCTTTCGCTCAATTTGCATAATCACGTTGCAAGACCTCGCTTCCATTTTCCTTGGTTAATTGAGAACTCCTTGACTCGCACTTTAGCAACCTTTTTGTTGATTGGAGTTTGCACATGTAAATATCTGATCGGGATACCATCGTACATTGCCTTTTTAATTTGATTTCCTGCTCGTCTTTCCTTCGTCCCCATTGCATTAACTTTGTTATTGCTGCCGCATACTCAGTTTTCCCTTGTTGATATGCTTCGTTTCCTATTTTTCTGCTACCTAACTGACTTCCACCACCCTTAGCCTCACAATGATAGTTTCATCTGGTGGTGGCTCTTCCACCTAGTAAATCATATCAAACTCGCCCGGCTTCGAAATTGAGGTTCCAATATCTTTGGGATGAAGCAGCTTAGCATTAGGACGTTTACTCCGAACAAAGTCATCCGCGACCAACTCACCAATTTTTGCTTTGTTTCTTTCTGTTAGCTCATCATCACTCGTATTGAGTTCAGACTTTTTTATACTATGCCAGCATTGGCTACCCCAAACCTGTTGGGTCAATCCACTGGATATGGTGGA
>NZ_JAMZAS010000010.1:0-165120 GCF_024181935.1 Vibrio sp. Y51_MX_L26 | reverse complement strand
TGAAACGACTGGATGACATCTACTAACATGTAAGACAGCTCACCCGCTTTAGTAGAGCTCTGTCTCATCAAAGAAATCGGAAAGTTCGCCAATGCGTCTAAACTTGGCCTGTCACGCACAACTGTCGATATAAAATACATATCAATCCATCTATTAGGATTTATGCACCCCGTTTTTAAAATGCCTTCACCATCCCACTTTACTTCAGGATAGTCGAGAATCTTGATAGTTAATTCTTCATTGGGATTCATAGCAAGTTGATGATAACAGGCTCCCATTAAAGAAGTTTCATAAAGGCGTAATGTACAAATTTGTTCGTCTTCATGAGAGGCTTGAAACCAGGTATACCAGCGAACCTGGTCAATGGAAAAATCACCAAGACTAACCAAGTTTTCTCGCCTGACTTTAAGGCCTTCTTTTCTGTTATCTAAAACCCTGTTTATAAATTTTTTCCGATTCACAATGGCTTGTGTGTCAAGTTCAGGATTTGCTTTTCGCTCTAAAAATTTGACCGATTCTTTACTTTGCATTTTGACTTAATCCTTTTGAATCAATTTTAAACTCTGCTACTTCTACTACTACGTCTGAGGGCTTCAAGCTATTCGAGTAAAAGAGCCTAGGTATCTTTAAAAAGGACACATAATGCCAAGTGTAACACAACAAAACGTCAGAAATGATCGCCTAGTTCCTTTTGAATCTTAGCGAATTATATTTCCGGCTTTTACATCCTCTAACCAACACCCTTCGACGAGATAGTGAGGAAGCCAACCAGTTTCAACAGATAGACGGTTGCCTTTGTCGTACCACATGCAAGCCATGCCAAGCAGAGGGAAATTAATAAACGTGCGGATCCCTATTCTATCTGGTCCTAATTCTCGAAGATGATATTTCTCTTGAAACTGTAGGTTTTTAACGAGCACTTCCTCAAAATCATAACCAATGTTAGTAGTGAGCGCTGCGAAGGTTTCTAGGATCCCCATCGCAATTTCCAACGCCCAGTTATTCCCTTGAGCTACCGCCGCGTCCATTGCTGCGACGAGTTTATCAGGATAGTCCGATGTGCGATTATGAAACGACTGGATGACATCTACTAACATGTAAGACAGCTCACCCGCTTTAGTAGAGCTCTGTCTCATCAAAGAAATCGGAAAGTTCGCCAATGCGTCTAAACTTGGCCAGTCACGCACAATTGCCGATATGAAATACATATCAATCCATCTATTAGGATTTATGCACCCCGTTTTTAAAATACCTTCCCCGTCCCACTTTACTTCAGGATAGTCGAGAATCTTTATAGTTAATTCATCATTGGGATTCCTAGCAAGTCGATGATAACAAGCGCCCATTAGAGAAGTTTCGTAAAGACGTAATGTACAAATTTGTTCGTCTTCATGCGAGGTTTGAAACCAGGTATACCAGCGAACCTGGTCAATGGCGAAATCACCAAGACTGACCAGGTTTTCCCGCCGGATTTTAAGGCCTTCTTTTCTTTTATCTAATATTTTATTGATAAATTCTTTCTCAGAAGAAACCCCACTTTGACTCAACTCAGGGGTTGCTTTGCGTTCTACAACTTTACTTTGCATTTTAAATTAGCCCTTTAGAATTAATTTTAAACTCTGCCACTTTTAGTTTTACATCCGATGCATCCCCGTTCTCTTGAATGCTTGCTTGAGTATGTATATATCGAATAGGTATGCCGGATAAAGCTGCATCTTGGATTTGTCTTGCTGTTATTTTTCAGTCGTCCCTTCCTTTTTTCAGACATTAGGTTGGTGATTTCTGCAGTGTATTCCGTTGTCCCTTGCTGATATGCCATATTTCCAATTTTTCTGCTACCCAGCGGGCTGCTACCCCCTTTAGCCTCAACAATGATAATTTCACCTGGTGGTGGCTCTTCCACCTCGTAGACCATATCAAAGTCGCCCGGCTTCGAAATTGAGGTTCCAATATCTTTGGGATGAAGCAGCTTAGCATTAGGACGTTTACTCCGGACAAAGTCATCCGCGGCCAACTCACCTATCTTTGCAGACTGTTGGTTAATATTACCAATTTGAGCGTTTTATCCCTCTTCGCCATATCGAGCGTCCATTGCCTCTTGACGCTCTTTCAAGCATTCATCAATTTTTGCTTTGTTTTTTTCTGTTAGCTCATAATCACTCGTATTGAGTTCAGAGTTTTTTATACTATGCCAGCATTGGCAGCCCCAAACCTGTTGAGTCAATCCACTGGATATGGTGGATTGCATATTGGTAATGCCACCAATGATGGAGCGTTCAACAAACAACAAGCTCCCCACCTCAAACATATAAGCCACCTCATGAGAGGTGGCTTATATACTGAATGGCTAACTAAAGGAGTTTATCGAGTGATCTTCCCTGCTTTTACTTCTTCTAGCCAACGCCCCTCGACGAGATAAGGAGGAAGCCAACCGGTTTCAATAGATAAACGGTTGCCTTTGTCGTACCACATACAGGCCATGCCAAGAAGAGGGAAGTTAATAAAAGTTCGGATGCCTATCCTGTCGGGTCCTAATTCTCGAAGATGATATTTCTCTTGAAACTGTAGGTTTTTAACGAGCACTTCCTCAAAATCATAACCAATGTTAGTAGTGAGCGCTGCGAAGGTTTCTAGGATCCCCATCGCAATTTCCAACGCCCAGTTATCCCCTTGGGCTACCGCTGCGTCCATTGCTGCGACGAATTTATCAGGATAGTCCGATGTGCGATTATGAAACGACTGGATGACATCTACTAACATGTAAGACAATTCACCCGCTTTAGTAGAGCTCTGTCTCATCAAAGAAATCGGAAAGTTCGCCAACACATCCATGCTAGCTTTGTCACGGACGATGACAGAGGTAAAATAGGCATCTAGCCACATTGAGGGACAAATGAAGCCTGTTTTTAAAATACCTTCACCTTTCCAGGTTACTTCTGGATAATCAGGTAGTTGAATACGTTGGGGCTCGCTTGGTTTGATGGCAAGTTGATGATAGAAGGCACGCATTAATGATGCTTCATAAAGGCAGAGTGTTCCTATTTTTTCAGTTTCTATTGCAGATGGAAAGCAAGTATACCACCTCACTTGTTCTGAAGCATCGTCGCTAAGAGCAACTAAATTCTCTCTACGGATTACAATTAGCTCTTTGCGCTCGTCTAAATCCTCATTGATATACATTTGGTAGTCAGCGACATCATTTAGTGTTAGATGAGGTTCCGCCTTTCTCTCTACGTGATTTTTCTTTTTTTTCAGGCATTTATTTCACTCCTAATCCTACGTTAAATTCTTTTACATTAACTGAAGAAACATCTCCAGCATCAGAAATAGCGGTTTGAGTATGAATATATCTAACGGGAATTTTCTTTCTCAATGCTTTATTTATACTTCTGGCCGCTTTCCATTCGGTAGTATCTTTGCCCTCTTGAGCCATCAAATCCGTAATTGCACTTGCATACTTACTTGTACCTTGCTGATACGCTTCGTCTCCAATCTTACGACTGCCTAGCGGGCTGCTCCCCCCTTTGGCCTCAACAATGATAATTTCACCTGGTGGTGGCTCTTCCACCTCGTAAACCATATCAAAGTCGCCCGGCTTCGAAATTGAGGTTCCAATATCTTTGGGATGAAGCAGCTTAGCATTAGGACGCTTACTCCGGACAAAATCATCCGCGGCCAACTCACCAATTTTTGCAGACTGTTGATTAATATTGCCGATTTGAGCGTTATATCCCGCTTCGCCAGTTCGAGCGTCCATAGCCTTTTGACGCTCTTTCAAACATTCATCAATTTTGGCTTTGTTTCTTTCTGTTAGCTCATAACCACTCGTATTGAGTTCAGAGTTTTCTTTATACTCTGCTTTATTCAACACAAGATCTTCAGTGGAGATCGTGCAACCTTCTTCCCCGCCAACTTTCTCTGAGTCAAAAACATGCGCATTGACAAATTCCTCAATCCCAACAACATACTGCACTTCGTGTCTACTGCCATCTGAGTGATTAATATGACGATAAAAAGTAATCTCGTTTCTCTCGCAATCAATATGGTCTAAATCGTATTCATATCGGATATGATTTTTACCTTTTGGGGAACGTTATTTGGCGCCTGATACTCTGCCAGCATTTGCTGTAAGCATTTTAACCCTTCTTCACAGAGGAAACCTGTTGGGTCAATCCACTAGATGGGGTTGATTGAATATCGGTAAACATATAAGTCACCTCATGAGAGGTGGCTTTTATACTGAATTGCTAACTAAAGGAGTTTATCGAGTGATCTTCCCTGCTTTTACATCCTCTAACCAGCGCCCCTCGACGAGATAAGGAGGAAGCCAACCGGTTTCAATAGATAAACGGTTGCCTTTGTCGTACCACATACAAGCCATACCAAGCAAAGGGAAAGAGATGAAAGTTTCTATAGAAATCAAGTCCTCTGGCTTATCGAGCCTCATTTGGTATTTCTCTTGGAACTGAAGGTTCTTAATGAGTACTTCTTCAAAGTCATAACCGATGTCAGTTGTCAGGGCAGCAAAAGTTTCCAAAATACCCATGGCGATTTCTAACGCCCAATCATCACCCTGAGCAACTGCCGCGTCCATCGCGGCCACCAGTTTATCAGGGTAATCCGATGTGCGGTTATGGAACGACTGTATGACGTCTACTAACATATAAGACAGCTCACCCGCTTTGGTAGAGCTCTGTCTCATCAAAGAAATCGGAAAGTTCGCCAACACATCCATGCTAGCTTTGTCACGGACGATGACAGAGGTAAAATAGGCATCTAGCCACATTGAAGGACAAATGAAGCCTGTTTTTAAAATACCTTCGCCTTTCCAGGTCACTTCTGGGTATCTAGGTAATTGAATACTTTGAGGTTCGTCAGGCCTCATCGCTAACTGATGATAAAACGCGCGCATTAATGACGCTTCATACAGGCAAAGTGTTCCGATTTGTTCATTTTCTATGGAGTGTGGGAACCACGAGTACCATCTCACTAGATAAAACGATTCATCACTTAAAGCAACTAAGTTTTCTCTACGAATACTGATTACCTCTTTGCGCGTATCAAGGTCTTCATCAATATCAGAACTATAGCCTTTGATTAACTCCGAGGTCAGCTTTGGATCAGCATTTCTTTCTATTTTAATTTTGTCAGACATTTTAAAACTTCCCTAAATCTACATTAAATTCTTTTACTTTAACCTTTGAAACTTTCCCTGATTCAGAGATTGGGGTTTTAGTATGTATATATCTGATTGGGCGTCCACTCCTCGAAGCGTTTCTTATTGATTTAGCTGCTTCCCACTCTGTTGTATTTCGCCCATTCCTAGACATCTTACCAACTATTGCCGCTGCATATTTAGCCGTTCCTTGCTGACATGCTTCGTTTCCTATTTTTCTACTACCCAAAGGACTGCTCCCCCCTTTGGCCTCAACAATGATAATTTCACCTGGTGGTGGCTCTTCCACCTCGTAAACCATATCAAAGTCGCCCGGCTTCGAAATTGAGGTTCCAATATCTTTGGGATGAAGCAGCTTAGCATTAGGACGTTTACTCCGGACAAAGTCATCCGCGGCTAACTCACCAATTTTTGCAGACTGTTGGTTAATATTGCCAATTTGAGCGTTATATCCCTCTTCGCCAGTTCGAGCGTCCATTGCCTCTTGACGCTCTTTCAAGCATTCATCAATTTTTGCTTTGTTTTTTTCTGTTAGCTCATAATCACTCATATTTAGTTCTGAGTTTTCTTTATACTCTGCTTTATTCAGCACAAGATCTTCAGTGAAGATCGTGCAACCTTTCTCCCCACCGACTTTCTCTGAGTCAAAAACATGCGCATTGACAAATTCCTCAATCCCAACAACATACTGCACTTCGTGTCGCAATCGATATGGTCTAAATCGTATTCATATCGGATATGATTTTTACCTTTTGGGGAACGTTATTTGCGCCTGATACTCTGCCAGCATTTGCTGTAAGCATTTTAACCCTTCTTCACAGAGGAAACCTGTTGGGTCAATCCACTAGATGGGGTTGATTGAATATCGGTAAACATATAAGCCACCTCGTGAAAGGTGGCTTATATACTGAATTTCTAACTAAATGATAATTTATCGAGTGATCTTCCCTGCTTTTACTTCTTCTAGCCAACGCCCCTCGACGAGATAAGGAGGAAGCCAACCGGTTTCAATAGATAAACGGTTGCCTTTGTCGTACCACATACAAGCCATGCCAAGCAGAGGGAAATTAATGAAAGTGCGGATGCCTATCCTATCTGGTCCTAATTCTCGAAGATGATATTTCTCTTGGAACTGTAGGTTTTTGACTAGCACTTCCTCAAAGTCATAGCCAATGTTAGTAGTTAGCGCAGCGAAGGTTTCTAGGATCCCCATCGCAATTTCCAACGCCCAGTTATCTCCTTGAGCTACCGCTGCGTCCATTGCTGCAACCAGCTTATCAGGATAGTCCGATGTGCGGTTGTGGAACGACTGAATGACGTCTACTAGCATATAAGACAGCTCACCCGCTTTGGTAGAGCTCTGTCTCATCAAAGAAATCGGAAAGTTCGCCAATATGTCCATACTAGGTTTATCACGCACAATCACCGAAGTAAAATAAGCATCCAACCATCGATTAGGGTGTAAACATCCAGTTTTCAAAATACCTTCGCCTTTCCATGTCACTTCTGGATAATCAGGTAATTTAACGCTTTGAGGTTCGCTTGGTTTAATGGCAAGTTGATGGTAAAAAGCACGCATCAATGACGCCTCATAAAGGCAAAGTGTTCCGATTTGTTCAGTTTCTATTGAAGATGGAAAGCAAGTATACCACCTCACTTGTTCTGAAACGTCGTCGCTAAGAGCGACTAAGTTCTCTCTACGGATTGCTATTAGCTCTTTGCGCTCATCTAAATCTTCATTGATATACATTTGGTATTCAGCGACATCATTTGGTGTCAATTGAGGTTCCGCCTTTCTCTCTATGCTAACTTTCTTTTTATTATCAGACATCTAATCAAATCCTAACTCTACGTTAAATTCTTTTACATTAACTGAAGAAACCTCTCCAGCATCAGAAATAGCTGCTGTGGTGTGAATATATCTAACAGGAATTTTTTTTCTCAATGCTTTATTTATACTTCTGGCCGCTTTCCATTCGGTTGTATCTTTGTCCTTTTGAGCCATTAAATCAGTAATTGCAGTTGCATATTCAGTTGTCCCTTGCTGATATGCCATATTTACGAGCTTACGGCTGCCTAGCGGGCTGCTACCCCCTTTGGCCTCAACAATGATAATTTCACCTGGTGGCGGCTCTTCCACCTCGTAAACCATATCAAAATCGCCCGGCTTCGAAATTGAGGTTCCAATATCTTTGGGATGAAGCAGCTTAGCATTAGGACGTTTACTCCGAACAAAGTCATCCGCGGCTAACTCACCAATTTTTGCAGACTGTTGGTTAATATTGCCAATTTGAGCGTTATATCCCTCTTCGCCAGTTCGGGCGTCCATTGCCTCTTGACGCTCTTTCAAGCATTCATCAATTTTTGCTTTGTTTTTTTCTGTTAGCTCATAATCACTCATATTGAGTTCTGAGTTTTCTTTATACTCTGCTTTATTCAGCACAAGATCTTCAGTGAAGATCGTGCAACCTTTCTCCCCACCAACTTTCTCAGAGTCAAAAACATGCGCATTGACAAACTCCTCAATCCCAACAACATACTGCACTTCGTGTCTGGTGCCATCTGAATGATTAATATGACGATAAAAAGTAATCTCGTTTCTCTCGCAATCGATATGGTCTAAATCGTATTCATATCGGATATGATTTTTACCTTTTGGGGAACGTTATTTGCGCCTGATACTCTGCCAGCATTTGCTGTAAGCATTTTAACCCTTCTTCACAGAGGAAACCTGTTGGGTCAATCCACTAGATGGGGTTGATTGAATATCGGTAAACATATAAGCCACCTCGTGAAAGGTGGCTTATATGCTGAATTTCTAACTAAATGATAATTTATCGAGTGATCTTCCCTGCTTTTACTTCTTCTAGCCAACGCCCCTCGACGAGATAAGGAGGAAGCCAACCGGTTTCAATAGATAAACGGTTGCCTTTGTCGTACCACATACAAGCCATGCCAAGCAGAGGGAAGTTAATAAAAGTTCGGATGCCTATCCTATCTGGTCCTAATTCTCTAAGATGATATTTCTCTTGAAACTGTAGGTTTTTAACGAGCACTTCCTCAAAATCATAACCAATGTCAGTAGTGAGCGCTGCGAAGGTTTCTAGGAGCCCCATCGCAATTTCCAACGCCCAGTTATCCCCTTGAGCTACCGCTGCGTCCATTGCTGCAACCAGCTTATCAGGGTAATCCGATGTGCGGTTGTGGAATGACTGAATTACATCCACTAACATGTAAGAAAGCTCACCTGCCTTAGTGGCGCTTTGCTTCATTAGAGAAATCGGAAAGTTCGCCAACAGGTCCATACTGGGTTTGTCACGCACAATCACCGAAGTGAAATAAGCATCAAGCCATCGGTTAGGGTGTAAACACCCCGTTTTTAAAATACCTTCACCTTTCCAGATTACTTCCGGGTATCCAGGTAATTGAATACTTTGAGGCTCGTCAGGTCTCATGGCGAGCTGATGATAAAAGGCACGCATTAATGATGCTTCATATAGACATAGTGTGCCTATTCTCTCATCATCATCTAATGGAGGTAACCATGTATACAAACGGAGTTGATAAGAAATACCATCGCTCAAGTAAACCAAGTTTTCTCGTTTTATAGATATGCGCCTTTTCCTTTTGTCTAAGCTCTCTTTTATCTCTTCTCGATAAGCTTCTCTTTCAAAATCACTTAGTTCAACATGAGCTACTCGTTCAACCTTTTTTACCTTTGAGTTATCAACCATTTCTGAACTCTCCTATATCTATATCAAACTCTTTTGCTATGAACTTGGAAACCTTACCACTAGAAGATATTTCTGCTTGCGTATGTACATAACGTATTGGTATACCATCTTGAATAGCAGAGTTAATGCTATTAGCAGCTGCCTTTTCTGTAGTCCCATATTTCTTACTGTCCATCAAAGATACTATTTCTGTCGCATATTCAGTGGTCCCTTGCTGATATGCCATATTTCCGATCTTACGGCTACCCAGCGAACTGCTGCCACCTTTAGCCTCAACAATTATAATTTCACCAGGTGGTGGCTCTTCCACCTTGTAAACCATATCAAAGTCGCCCGGCTTCGAAATTGAAGTTCCAATATCTTTGGGATGAATTAGCTTAGCATTAGGACATTTACTCCGAACAAAATCATCCGCCGCCAATTCACCAATTTTTGCCGATTGTTTATTGATTTTACCTATTTGCGCGTTATATCCTTCTTCGTCAGTTCGAGCCTCCATAGCCTCTTGACGCTCTTTCAAACATTCATCAATTTTTGCTTTGTTTCTTTCTGTTAGCTCATCATCACTCGTATTGAGTTCAGACTTTTTTATACTATGCCAGCATTGGCTACCCCAAACCTGTTGGGTCAATCCACTGGATATGGTGGACTGCATATTGGTAATGCCACCAATGATGGAGCGTTCAACAAACAACAAGCTCCCCACCTCAAACATAAAAGCCACCCCATAAGAGATGGCTTATATATTGATTTGCTAAAGGAGTTTATCGAGTGATCTTCCCTGCTTTTACATCTTCTAGCCAACGCCCCTCGACGAGATAAGGAGGAAGCCAACCGGTTTTAATAGATAAACGGTTGCCTTTGTCGTACCACATACAGGCCATGCCAAGCAGAGGGAAAGAGATGAAGGTTTCGATTGAAATCAATTTTTTAGGAGCATCCAAGCGCATTTGATATTGCTCCTGGAACTGCAGGTTCTTAATGAGTACCTCTTCAAAGTCATAACCAATATCAGTTGTCAGGGCGGCAAAGGTTTCTAAAATGCCCATGGCGATTTCTAATGCCCAGTCATCACCCTGAGCAACTGCAGCGTCCATTGCTGCGACTAGCTTATCGGGGTAATCCGATGTGCGGTTGTGGAATGACTGAATCACATCCACCAGCATGTAAGAAAGCTCACCAGCCTTCGTAGAACTTTGTTTCATCAGAGAAATCGGAAAGCTCGCCAATACGTCCATACTTGGCCTGTCACGCACGATCACCGAAGTGAAATAAGCATCAAGCCATCGGTTAGGGTGTAAACACCCCGTTTTTAAAATACCTTCACCTTTCCAGGTTACTTCCGGGTATCCAGGTAATTGAATACTTTGAGGCTCGTCAGGTCTCATGGCGAGCTGATGATAAAATGCACGCATTAATGATGCTTCATATAGACATAGTGTGCCGGTTCTCTCATCATCATTTAATGGAGGTAACCATGTATACAGGCGAATTTGCTCAGACACATCATCACTCAAATAAACCAAGTTTTCTCTTTTTATCGCAATGCGCCTTTTTCGTTTATCTAAGTTCTCTTTTACTTCTTCTCTGTAAGCATCTATTGCCGCTTGAGTTAGACTAATATGAGCCAATCGCTCAATCTTTTTTAATTCCTTGGCATCAAACATTTCCAAATTCTCCCATGTCTATATCAAATTCTTTCGCTTTAATTTTCGAGACTTTACCATCTGAAGATATTTCTGCTTGTGTATGAATATAACGAATCGGAATATCATCTTTGATAGCGGATTTGATGTGATTTGCAGCAATCTTTTCCGTTGTACCTTGTTCTTGCTTAGACATCTCACCAATAATTGCTGCTGTATATTCAGTTGTCCCTTGCTGATATGCCATATTTCCAATTTTACGACTGCCGAGCGGGCTGCTGCCACCCTTAGCCTCGACGATGATGATTTCTTCAGGATCATCTGAGAGGTACACCATATCGAAATCACCTGGTTTCGATCCCGAAGTTGCAAGGTCTTTGGGATGGATCAACTTAGCATTAGGGCGTATATTCCGAACAAAGTCATCCGCGACCAACTCACCAATTTTTGCTGACTGCTGGTTAATTTTAGCAATTTGGGCGTTATGCCCTTCTTCGCCGCTACGCGCATCCATTGCCTTTTGACGTTCTGCTAAACACTCATCAACCTTTTGTTTGCATTCTTCAGAAAGTTTGTATTTCTCATTCTCATCCTCATCCTTATTATTGAATTCGAATTCTGAGTTATCCTTGTAATCCGCTTTATTCAGCACTAGGTCCTCGGTGAAGATGGTGCAGGTCTTATCGCCACCGACCTTCTCTGAATCAAACACGTGAGCATTAACAAACTCTTCTATCCCGACTACGTACTGCACTTCATGTTTGCTTCCGTCAGAATGATTAATGTGGCGATAAAAAGTAATCTCGTTCTTCTCGCAATCAATATGGTCTAAATCGTATTCATATCGAATATTGTTTTTACCATTGGGTTTTCGGATTTTGACTTGCGAGCGAACGCCACCTTCTCCGACAGATGACTCTTTTGCTGCTTCTAAAATCTGATCGCAAACCTCTTGGGGAACATCGCTTTGCGCCTGATACTCAGTCAGCATTTGCTGTAAGCGTTTTAGCCCTTCTTCACAAAGGAAACCTGTTGGGTCAATCCACTGGATAGGATTGACTGCATATTGGTAATGGTTAATGCCACCAGCAATAGATATCGGGTCTTGTTGGATAAAACGTCCTAGCTTAGGGTCGTAATACCGAGCGAGGTTGTAATGTAAGTTGGTTTCTCGATCGAAGTACTGCCCTTGAAAACGCAATGGATTTGCTA
This sequence comes from Vibrio sp. Y51_MX_L26, assembly GCF_024181935.1. Taxonomy (NCBI): domain Bacteria; kingdom Pseudomonadati; phylum Pseudomonadota; class Gammaproteobacteria; order Vibrionales; family Vibrionaceae; genus Vibrio; species Vibrio sp. Y51_MX_L26. The sequence continues at coordinate 153,352 of NZ_JAMZAS010000010.1, read as the reverse complement.
CATTTTCAATATGTACATGAGCAAAACCGTGAGCATCGTAACTTGCACTCCATACAACATTCCCTTCGCAATCGATCAGTCGCTCTGGTTTACCAACTTGATCGCACTGGTACCAATAAATAACGTCATTTTCTAGCAGTGCCACTGGCGTGTAGGTTTCAGGTTGATATAGGTACCAGCGGAAAGCACCTGAAGAGCGTTCACCAATTAAACGTTCACCTTCCCACAAGAACTCTGTAACGCCTTTTTGTGTAATTTTCTTCGTTCTGCGCCCTAGAGCATCATATTCATATTGACTGATGCCATCGTCGGTGTGAACTTCAATGAGCTGATTTAACGCATCAAATACGCGAGTCTGAACGTGTCCTTGCCCCTCACGTTTTGTCTGATTTCCTTGCGCGTCATATTTGAACCGGACATTATCGTGCACTTCAATACGATCAGCGAATACCTCTGAAGATGGCAAAGTAGGATTGCCAAAACTATCGTATTCAAACTTAGTCACTTCTCCGGAAGCATTGACTCGTTTCAGTTGCCCTAAGGCATCGTACTGATAGTGTGTTGCTCCTGCCGTATTATCAATGATTGATGAAATACGGTTTTGCGCATTGTAAACGTACTTTTTCTCTCTATCAGGCCAATGTTGTTCGACCAAACGACCAACACCATCATAAATGATGCGCTCATTAAAATGTGCCGTTTCAATTTGGGAAACTCGTCCCATTTCATCGTAATGAAATTTGATTTGAGGTAAATCTAGGTTTCCAAACCGAATCGCTGAAAAACGCCCATATCGATCGTAAGAGAAGTTCAGCTCCGTATTATCTGGCAGTACCTGAGATACGCGTTGGCCAACTCTGTTAAACTCCTGCGCTATCTCAAACTGACCTTGAATGCGCTTTGTTAAATGCCCGAATGAAGAGTATTGGTATTGCAATGTTTGATGGCGATTGGAGGCGAAAGTAAGTCGACCACCAAGCGTATAATTGAAGTGGTTCTCTACAATACTGCTACCATTTCCTGCTTTGACGTGCTTGAGATAACCCGCAGCGTCATAGCGGTACAGCACAGTCCTATCGGCGACTTGCTTACGATGGATCCGCCCCATATCGTCATAATCAAATTGGCTTTGTAGATTATCAAACCCAACAGTTCCTGATAGCTGGCCTTCATCGTCATACAGGAATTCGAATTCTAAGCCGTCACTCCGAACTAATTTAGTCAGGTTACGTTGTTGATCGTATTCGTAAGAAATATAGCTGCCATCGGGAAAGATGACTGCTTCTTGTTGTGCGAGTGCTCCCCATTGATACGAGGTAATGCCTGCTGGCGTTCGAATCTGAGCAACACGGCTGTGCTCATCGTAAGAATATTCTTCGCTATAACCGACTTTGTCTTCGTCGTTAAAATAACGAACTGATGTACGCCTGCCAAATTGATCATAAGCGAGTTGAGCAATACACCCATCGGGATAAGCGACGCCATTCACTAGATCTTCTTCGTTATAGCTGTAACGAAGTAATGTACCGTCTATTTCATTCGCGATAAGTCTTTGTTGTTCATCCCACCACCACTGACTTTTCTTACCATCTTCAGACTCTTTTTTGACGACTTGACCGTGTTTATCGTAATCATATTCCGTGACACAGCCGAACTGATCGGTATCCCAAACTCTTTGCCCGAGGCTATTGTAGTAAGCCTTCTCGATATCCCCGTCAGGTGAAACCGTTTTAACTAACTTACCTAAGCCGTCATAACCATATTGAATTTCTTTGCCAGAGGAATGAAACTTAGAAACTAATTGACCATGCTGATTATATTGATAATTGACCGTTGACTGATCAGGATAGATAGCTTGTGCTTTTCGCCCTAATTCATCATATTGCCATCGCCAAGTTTTACCTGTGGGGCTTATTTTCTCGAGTAAGTTACCCTGCTCGTCATGCAAGAAAGACCATTGATGATCTAACGAGTCAGAATAAGAAGAGTGATTTCCTTGATAATGGAAGCGATAGTCATAAATTCCTGCGTCCCCAACGTTTCTGATGCATTTCGCTTTTGCACCTTCGCCATCCCATTCGAAGTAATGAGTAAAGCCAGTCGGTCGTACACGCTTAACAATTAAATGGCCGCGATACTGATACTGTTCCTTTAAGCCCAAATGATTAGTTGCACTGACCAAATCATCGTGCTCATCATAGGTATAAGTTGTCAGAACTTTTTGGGACTTTGCATTAAGCAGTTCTACAAGGCGTCCTTGCTTATCATATTGACATTCAAGAACCGGACGCTTGTTATATGCAATCTCGATCAATCGATGGTTTCGAGAATACTGCAGTTGAAACGTTGAAAACGTGCCATTTCTGACTTGTTTAACAAGCCAACGTTCATCTTTCTGTTCAAATCGATATTGATGCCCATTCGCGAGCGTCACGATCCGAGTTGCTGAATTTAGGAAATAACAGCTCGCACCAGCGTATATCTGGTAACTTGTTGCTCCAATATCTACTGGCTCAAATTCTGTGATATCTACCTTATCGTCAACAAACTCCCAAGCGATAACGTTGTCTTTCTCGTCCGTCTTCTCGTGCAATTCAAACTGAAATGCATGTCGCCAACCAAAGCCCATTCCATGATTTACATCCGACTGCGAAGAGCGATAAGTACGCTGCCAAGTAGTGCCTTGTTGTAGCTCGATATCATAGAGTTCGAGAATTTCTTCACCCGTCACAAGTGATACAGGATCACCGGCTTTCTCATGTTTTTCGCTGCTTTGTTGCTGAGGCTTGGCGGATGCGGCACTTCTGCCACTCTTTTTATTCGACTTCCCCTTTCCCTTCGATGGTTTTGCATTGACGGTATTTTGAGTCGGTGGAGGCGTAACCGCTGACGAGAGTGCGTAGTTTTCTCCGGTCGGTACAATTCGAGCGACATGCAAGTCACCGTTCACCAAAGCATTGGCAAACGTTGAATTATAGTGTTGGGAAGTAAGCTCACCGTCAGGTATGTTTGGCTTGAATTGACCAATCAAATAGAACAAGTCTTCGACAGAGCGAAGGTCAAGCTCACCAAAGCTCTCAAGAAACTCTAGTGCCTCTTGTTTGGTCACGAATGTTTTAGGTTCGCCGCTAGTAAGTAACTGACCAGAGAAGTGATAACTTTCGCCAAAGCGATTCGTGATAGGAATGACGAATTGAGGGATCATAGCCGTAACGTGTTTGTCCTTTTCTTACCTTGCCGCATCATTTAATGCTCGTTTCGCTCTTTTTATTTGTGAGAGCAAGATGCCTTAATCAAACATCCTCCGATAGAGATTCCTCTGTATGCGTAGACTGAATGTATTGATGGCAATTTTCACGTATGCAACTCTTTGAATTTCTGAGCGCAGCGTACTTTAACGGGACGATGAATCCTGAGTAAATGAACAATAGCGTGAGTGAGACTAATGTCTCATCGCGACGCGATTTTTTTACATGTTTCTTACTTAACTATGATTTTCTGCCCAGTTACGTAAATTCACTCAATAAGTTGCATCAAGTATCACCTGTGGGACTCAGTGCTTCATATTTGAGACATGACAGCAACAAAAAAACCGCCTATTACGGCGGTTTTGCTTAAAGAATACTGATTAAAGGTTTGGACCTGTCGATGGTCTGTGTGGTTGGTTATTGCTCAGTTGCTGCATCCCTTGAAACATTCGCATAAACCACACCAAGATGGCTAATGCAGCAAACACCATCCCTACCCAAGGAATAAAGTAAGCGATGGTTTCAAGCAAAGTACTATGCAACCAATAATCACTCACGCCAACGAGTACACCGTTAGAAGTCGCGACGGTGACGATCAACACAACAAAAAACGTCAGGTAGAGGAAGAAGGTGCGAATTAAACCGTAGTAATGAGAAATCACTACGTCGCTGTCTTCTCCCTTATCTAATCGGTAACCCGCATAGATAATTGCGATAACGCCTGAGATCAGAAACGTAAACGGGGTCAGACAGCTCAGGATGTACGCAACCCAAATCCCGTTATGAGGTTTGTTCATTCGCTTTCGCTCCTTTTGCTTCCGTTTGTGCCGTATTTGATTCGCCCATTGCTTCTTTGGACTTCACTTCCTCATACCAAAGATCGTGGTGTTCTTTCGCCCATGTCTCGTCAACTTCACCAGTCACCATGCCTTCTAACGCACCTTCCATACCGAATAGACCAATATAGATGTGGAAGATAAAGCCACAGATTAGAATCAGTGCCGAAATCGCGTGAACTAAGTTAGAAAGCTCCATGTCACGGCGAGTTTGGCCAAAGATAGGAAAATCTAGAACTAAGCCACTCACTGCCGCGATAGCACCAAAGAAGATCAATAACCAATAGATTGCCTTCTCGCCACCGTTTGAGAAACCAGCTGACGGATGTGTGCCTTTGTGTTTACCAACCATACCGCCCATTTTCATGAACCAACGAATATCTGTCATGTTTGGAATCGACTTGCGCCACCATTTCAAGAGTACAAACATCAGCAAAATGAAGAACAGTGGTCCCATGTAGTTATGGTACTGCTTCGCCAACATGACGATAAAGCCCCAAAACTCGGTAGGAACATACGGTTTTAAGAAGTGCTTACCGTAAACCAGCATCAAACCACTGAATGCCAACGTTAAGAATGTAAACGCCATACTCCAGTGAAGCGCGCGGTCTAAACGAGACCAACGTTTCATCTTTCTGCCAGTACGCGGCTTGCTAAGCATTAAAGGGCCAACGAGTACGTAAGCCATGATTACCATTGCAATACTGCCGAAAATCGCGACAGCACCAGCTGGAGACATCCATTTCTCTTTTAGAATGTACCAAGTCTCACCAGGTTTACTGATCAATACGCCATGTTCTGGCGATTGAGACGTGGTGTAGCCTTCTTGCCCCTCTCTGACCTCGCGCCAATAGTCTGCCCCGGCGAGTTGCGTGATCTCCTGTTGAATAACTTTAGAAGATTGTTCCTCTGCTGAAGCAGGCATTGCGAAAGTCAGCAGCAATGCCGTCATCATTGACAGCATTGCTAGAGACGCACGTTTAAGCGTGTTTAACATGTGCCTCTCCTTACTTAGCTTTTCGTCGCATCGTAAGAAAGATCGTTTCCGTCTGTCCAACCTGCGTTTTTCGCGCCGCGTTCTACCACACGTTGACGGAAAATGTCAGAGACTTTCTCTGCGTCACCCGCAAGCAGCGCTTTTGTTGAACAAAGCGATGCACACATTGGTAACTTGCCTTCTGCGATACGGTTCGCACCGTATTTTTGGCGCTCTTCCTCAGAGCCAGGCTCTGTTTCTGGGCCGCCCGCACAGAAAGTACATTTATCCATTTTGCCACGTTCACCAAACGCTTCTTGTTTAGGGAACTGAGGTGCGCCAAACGGACAAGCAAACAAACAGTAACCACAACCGATACACAGATCTTTATTGTGAAGTACGATACCGTCTTCGGTATGTTCGAAACAATCAGCTGGACAAACTGCCATACAAGGCGCATCGGTACAGTGCATACAAGCAACAGAGATGGAGTTTTCACCGGCTTCACCATCGTTTAGTGTTACCACGCGGCGACGTTGAATGCCCCATTCAAGCGCATCGTCGTTTTCGTTCTTACATGCAGTAACACAGCCGTTACACTCGATACAGCGCTTGGTGTCACATAGAAATTTCATTCGTGCCATTGTCAGACTCCTTACGCTTTACGAATGTTACATAGGGTTACTTTGGTTTCCTGCATCAAGGTAACCGGGTCGTAACCGTAAGTGGTTGCCGTGTTGGCCGATTCGCCAACAACGTAAGGCTGTGTACCTTCTGGGTATTTAGGACGTAGGTCTTCACCTTCGAACTTACCGCCAAAGTGGAACGGAATGAACGCCAAGCCAGGTTTCACACGGCGTGTTACCATCGCTTTCACCTTGATTCGTCCCTTCTCTGCACCTTCAACCCAAACATCATCACCATCTCTGAAACCAAGGTCGTTCGCGTCTTTCGGATTCACTTCAACAAACATTTCTTGTTGAAGCTCGGCAAGCCATGGGTTTGAACGCGTCTCTTCACCACCACCTTCGTATTCAACCAGACGGCCCGAAGTCAGAACGATTGGGTACTCGCCCGATTTGTCTTGCTCTTGAATGGATTTATACAACGTAGGAACACGGAAGATGGCATCTTTGTCGTCCCAAGTTGGGTAATCCGTTACAAGGTCACGGCGCGGTGTGTATAGTGGTTCACGATGCAGTGGTACGCGGTCTGGGAACGTCCAAACAATCGCACGCGCTTTCGCGTTACCAAATGGAATACAGCCGTGCTTGATCGCGACACGCTGAATACCGCCAGAAAGGTCAGTCTTCCAGTTTTTACCCTCTGCTGCCGCTTTCTCTTCAGCAGTTAGATCGTCCCACCAACCAAGTTGTTTCAATAACTTGTCAGTGAACTCTGGGTAACCATCTTTGATTTCACAGCCTTTCGAGTAACTGTCTTCTGCAAGAAGGCTCTTGCCTTCAAATTCCACACCAAAGCGCGTACGGAAGTTACCGCCACCTTCTGCAACCGTCTTAGACGTATCGTACAGAATGTGTGTGCCTGGGTGTTTCATTTCCGGTGTACCCCAACATGGCCAAGGTAGACCGTAGGTTTCACCGTTTACAGGGCCACCTTCCGCTTCCAATGTGGTTTTGTGGAACGTATGCCAGTTTTGTTGGTGCGCTTTCAAACGCTCTGGGCTTTGGCCTGTATAACCAATCGTCCACATGCCTTTGTTGAATTCACGCGTTAGGTCTTCAATCACCGGCTGGTTGTTTTCAACACGGATATTTTTGAACAGAAGATCTGAATAGCCCAGTTTCTTCGAAAGCAGGTACATGATTTCATGGTCAGGTTTTGATTCGAACAAAGGTTCAATCACCTGATCACGCCATTGTAGAGAGCGGTTAGAAGCGGTAACACTGCCGTATGTTTCAAACTGCGTTGTTGCAGGAAGCAAGTAAACGCCGTCGGTACGGTCGTTCATTACCGCAGCAACCGTTGGGTATGGGTCCACAATCACCATCATGTCCAACTTCTGCATCGCTTTTTTCATCTCAACACCACGTGTTTGAGAGTTCACTGCGTGACCCCAGTAGAACATTGCACGGATGTTTTCGCGTTGACGAATGTTGTCTTTGTTTTCCAGTACGCCATCCACCCAACGAGATACAGGAATACCTGCACTGTTCATTGGTTTTTGACCACCGTAAGCGTTGTCATCGAAACGACCTTTAATCCATTCGTAATCGATTTCCCACACTTTTGACCAGTGACGCCAAGCACCTTCAGAAAGGCCGTAGTAGCCCGGTAGCGTGTCAGAAAGTACGCCAAGGTCGGTTGCGCCTTGTACGTTATCGTGACCACGGAAGATGTTTGCGCCGCCGCCTGATTTACCAATGTTACCAAGCGCTAGCTCAAGTACACAGTAAGCACGTGTGTTGTTGTTACCAGTAGTATGCTGAGTACCACCCATACACCAAACAATACAGCCCGGGCGATTTTCAGAAAGCAGTTTTGCTGTTTGGTAAACGTCTTCTTCGCTTACGCCTGTTACGCGCTCTACTTCTGCTGGCGTCCACTTCGCCACTTCAGCACGGATTTCATCCATACCGAATACACGTTGACGGATGAACTCTTTATCTTCCCATTGGTTTTCGAAGATGTGCCACAACACACCCCAAATGAATGCTACGTCAGAACCAGGACGAAGTGATACATAGTGATCCGATTTTGCTGCCGTACGTGTACGACGAGGATCCGCTACGACAATCTTACAGTTGTTCTTCTCTTTTGCGATCAGAATGTGCTGCATCGCTACTGGGTGTGCTTCAGCTGGGTTTGAACCAATGAACAGCATCGACTTACAGTTGTGCATGTCATTGAAAGAGTTGGTCATCGCACCGTAACCCCAAGTGTTTGCTACACCCGCCACGGTTGTTGAGTGACAAATACGCGCTTGGTGGTCAACGTTGTTAGTGCCCCAAAGTGATGCCATTTTGCGGAACAAGTACGCTTGTTCGTTGCTGTGCTTTGCGCTTCCCAAGAAGTAAACCGAATCAGGGCCGGACTCTTTACGGATGTCCATCACCTTGTTACCGATTTCTTCGATCGCTTGATCCCAAGAAAGCTTTTTCCACTTACCGTTTTCAAGCTTCATTGGGTATTTAAGACGGCGCTCACCGTGGCCATGTTCACGTAGTGCTGCGCCTTTTGCACAGTGACCACCAGCGTTAAATGGGTGATCGAATGCAGGCTCTTGCCCCGTCCAAACACCATTTTGAACTTCTGCATAAATACCACAACCCACTGAACAGTGAGAACAGATAGTACGTTTCACTTCTGTTTTCGCTTCTGGATCGACTGATTTTGCTTGCGCTTTTTTCATCATTCCCGGTGCGAATAGACTAGCACCAACCACTGCGCCACCAGCGGCAAGCGAAGTGTTTTTCATGAATGCACGACGAGATACGCCAAGCTGGTTCGTTTCTTTGCTCACACTGTCGGAGCGTTTGACAAGTTTCATCCGTTATCTCCTAAAGTGTGTCGTAGTAATCGCGAATGTGTTGAGTTTCACGATACCCTTTCTTCTTCACGTCTTTTTCAGAAGGCTCAACCGTTTCTGAAGCAACGGCCACTTTCGTGGTTCCCGCAACAACAGCACCAGCAACGGCAGCGGTTGTGAAGCCTTTTAGGAGATCCCTACGGCTTGTGTTTATTTCTTTATTATCTTTCATCATTGCTTCCTTACCTTACGGTAGATCTTTGGAGACTCATGCCTCTCTATCGATATGACCAAGTACTGCTCGATTACTCGTAATCAGTGACGTTTTTCACATCAATTTTTAATTTGCTCTTACTGCTTTTGGTGTTCACGCTAAAGCGCACTTGCTCTAACGTTAAAAACGCATCGCAAAGCTGTGCAGCTGGCTTGTAGAAGTTCACGCTTTCTGCGTTCTCTAGTTGGCGCGTAAAAGATTGGAACCAAGGGGCGATGTGTTTGTTAAACACCGCTTGTTGAAGTTCTTCCTCTTCACCCGTCAGCATTGCCATCACTTCGCACAGTGCAGAAATATGGTCTTCAGGCTCTTTCACGTTCTCTTCTCGTTCGATGCCTAAAAGATCCAAATCGCGACGAATTTCCGCTAACGGTTTTTCCATCATCGAGCCAGTGCGATGCCAAGACCCGAATGGCACAACTTCACCACGTCCAATGCCAATAAACAGATCTTGATATTCTTCTTCTAACGCTTCTCGCTGCGCTTCGTTCGCGGCTTGTTGCAGTGCGAGCCAAGCTTTTTGCATCGCGCTCTCAGACGGTTCAATTTCTAGCGATTTCAGGAACGCCAGCATTTCATCACTTGGCGCACTACGAAAAAGTGCGGATAGAACGAGATAAATGTCTGTTCTCAGTGTTTGTTCTTGTTGTGTATCCACTGCGAGCTCCTAGTATTTCAATTGATTCATTGGATCTGCAGCCATCGATTCAAACATGTCGATCACACGACAGTCTTCACACATGGCGATGCGATTAATGGCAGCTTCATCAGAGAAATGAGAATGACCACGAAGCTTGTTTTGCAGCATGTCGATCATCGATTGCGGAGCAAAAGGCTTGTGACAGCGAATGCACTCGGCTGCCTTTTCTTCATGAATCACAACCGCTTTCTGGCGTTCTTCTTTCACCCAGTTCATACGAGGAGTAAGCGTCAGCACTTTCTCTGGACACGCTTTCTCGCACAGCCCACATTGAATGCAGTCTTGCTCGACGAATTTAAGCGACGGAGATTGGCCGTCCGTATGCAATGCACGTGTTGGACACACCGCCACACAGCTCATGCACAACGTACAATCTTTGCTTTCACAAGAAACCGTGCCGTAAGGTGCATTCGCTGGCAGTTCAACAATGTTCTCAACTGGAATACGCGATGCTGACAACGCATCCAACGCCGTAAATAGACGCTGACGTTTGTTACCTTGCAAATCACCTAATGCCAAATCAAAAGACTCGGTACAAAGTGTCGGAGCACCTTCACGTAGTGATTCTAGATACAGAATGTCGATGGTTTCTTTGGCGATACCAAGTTGGTCGAGCAGTTCTTGAGCAATACCTACTTCGCTATTAAGTACACGAATAATGGTTTGAGGCATAAAACGCGAAGCCGCAAACAGCACCTGAGTGGCACCGTTCACAAGCGCGGCGAACCAAGTATCAATACCAACCGAAGGCAGTTCTTCCACCACAATTGGAATCACGTTATCTGGCAGTGCTTTTAGTGCCATCACGTTGTAGCTCTCGTGGCGAGAACTACAAATCAATACGATAGGATCTAAACCACCCGCTTGCTCATAGTTGGCTAGCGTACGTTCAATAAACTTTTGCGTATCTTCGGGGGTTGGCAATGCGTAATGAATAGCTTCTGTCGGACACGCTGTAGCACAAGTACCCACGCCTTGACATAGGTATGGATTGATCTCGATGCGATGGCCCGTTTTGTCGCTGCCTTCACTCGATAGTGCACCTGCCGGGCAAGCATCCACACAACGTTCGCAACCTTTTACGCCACGAGAGCTGTGTGCACATAGATCGGTATCTAAACGGAAGAATTTCGGTTTATCGAACGTCCCCATCAAGGTTGGAATTTCTTCCAACGCCTCAGCCAGTTTCGGATAGCCACGGCCAACTGGGTAGTAGCCCGGTACTGGTACTTCTTCCGACATGCAGCTGTTTAGGCAAAGATCGAGTACGATATCGAAACAATCGCTATTGATCGCGACCTTGGCAAGATTGTTGGTCGAACCATGATTTTCAATCAGAACTTCAAACGTACCTAAGAACCCTGAAACCTGAACCGAATTGGCGTAGTAAAGCTCGGGATTTGTTCCCTTTTCGCCATCGGTAGAAAGCAGCGTTAGGCTGTTCATTTGCGACAATTGCGCTGCCGCACTTTCGATGATTGCCGTTGGACCCACAATCAAAGTATTACCGCCGCTTTCATAGCTTACGGTTGGTGGAATAAGATTGGTCAACTCTACGGTATTTTCGAAAGCGTACAGCCTCGCTTTACCGTTATTGGAAGTTGCTTGTTCTAATAATTGTTTCAGCATTGCTCAATTCCATTTATGAACATGGATAGTCTTTTCCATCTCTTAGTGTAGTTAGCGCCGGAGATTCTGCTGATTAACTTATCAATGAGCATTCTTATTCCGCCATCTATAGGCGATGAATACTACGCAGTGCGTCCGTGCTAACTTCAACCAGATTGGTATTGAGCAACAAATAGCAAATGTCATGCCAATAAAATGTCATTTAAAATTCAACAGCTTAGATATTTTACCGACAAATAGTAGGGATAAAAAAACCGGTTGAGACATTTTGTCCCAGCCGGTTCATTGAGTGTTTAGTCAAAATGTACCTATTCTTTGTGTGGTATATTTTGTCTCACCTCGTTAGGCGGTGATTCCTCAGCAAAAGTATCACCTTCACCGGACACTGTGTTTATATACAGTTCACTTTCATCTTGGGTAATTCCGGCACTTTTTTCGGCGTTTAGTTCTGAGTCTTCAACCACCTCAGATGCGATATCGTCAGCGTTAAGTTCAGATCCTTGCGCCGTTTCAGCGTCTGGTTCTTCTTCCACTTTTTCTTTAACCCAATCACGCAGCGTCTCTGCGACGTCTTTAGAAAGTGACTTTAAGTTACTGTAATCATCATCGTAATCGTCTAGGCCATCACGCACGTTAAATTCTTCGGACAAGAACATTTTGCGCAGCGCGGCTTTCTTAACACTTTCTGAAGCTTCGGAAACCAGCAGTTGCGCCACAGACATTTCTTCGGGCTTTTCAGTCTCTACACTCGCGGTAATGTCTGGTGACTGACTAACCTCGTTGACGTTCAAAGCGTCTGAGCTTTCGTCAGCGTTTGAAAGCGCTGTGACACAATCTTCGGATTGCTCCGTCTCTGCTATCGGCGTGATCTCTTCATCATGTTGGGAAGATTCTGCTAATTTACGTTTCGACCAACGGCTTAAAAAACTAGTTGCCATTTGCTCTGCCCGCTCCTTTGCGTTTCTTACGTCTTACTTCTAACAACTCACCGTGGCGACCGATGAAGGCTTCCATCCAAGCCTGAACGGCTAGCGGCATATCGTTGGATAGTACAAGGTTGTCGCCATCCATATATTGCGCCGCGACAGATTGTGAAGCCGTTAGTAGCTGTATCGCTGGTTTTTCACCAGACTCGACGTTATCCATCACTAAAAAAAGTTTAGGTTGCTGAGAGCTTAAGTTAAAGCGGTAGTCTGTACGCTCGTCTTTGTGCAATTGCAACAGACAAACATCTGGAGTCTCTTCCGTCGGATTTAGCGCAAATCCCGTCAACTGCCATTGGGTTGTTACCCAAATCCCTGTACTGATCTCATGCTCAACAAGCTCTACGCCAATTGGCCATGCGTCTTCGGTCTTCTCGTAATTGTTCTCGAAATCTTTCTTATCCGACATAACTCACCCAGTTTTTCTATTTTGGTCTGAAAGCAATCAGGACACTTTGACCTTACTTTCGACCATTTTATTGACTTATAAGCAATAAACGAGCCACACTGATAAAGATTAGCCTATTCATGTCCTCTGGCTATAAGTACCAAACTAGCCGAAACTCAAATGTACTGATGTGTCATTACTGCGAACTCGCAGTTTTAATGCATTGTTGACATAAAACCTCGCAATTTTTGTGGGAACCGCTATTTTGGAACGAGATTTGCTTTGCTAACCACTTAGCAAGCTAAATGCGTAGCAACCTAACGCTCTTAATCACTAGGACACGACTGTGCTGAAACCAAATATTATTAAAACCAGTGAAAATCCCCTGCAAACCATTGAAGTCGACGTGTACGACGAGTACGGCGAAAAACTGACAAAGCAAATCGCGTGCGAGCGCCCTCTTACGGTCATGCTGAACTGGAAAGAAGTAGTCACGCTCATGACGCTAGGTTCGCGTCCAGAAGCGTTAGTACTAGGTTATTTGAAAAACCAAAGCTTCCTGTCCGATCCAGCAGCGATTGAATCCGTCATTATTGACTGGGAAACGCATTCCGCAGCAGTGATTACTAAAGAAAATACCGAACATTTAGAAGGCGCTCTGAAAAAGAAAACCGTCACATCTGGCTGTGGTCAAGGCACCATGTATGGCAATGTGATGAAACAACTTGAGAACTACCAAGTGCCTCAAGTTCCGCTTAAGCAATCAGAAATCTACTCCGCACTAGAAGCGTTGACTCATTACAACGACACCTACAAAAAAGCGGGCGCGGTGCATGGCTGTGCGGTTTGCAAAGGCAATGAGGTATTGTCATTTGTGGAAGATGTCGGCCGTCACAACGCAGTGGATACGCTTGCAGGTGAGATGTGGCTCAAAGAAGAAACAGGTGAAGATAAAATTTTCTACACAACTGGTCGCCTTACTTCAGAGATGGTGATTAAAGTGGCCCAAATGGGCATTCCTGTTCTGCTTTCTCGCTCTGGCGTTACTCAAATGGGGTTAGATCTTGCGAAACAATTTGGCATTACGACGATTGCGCGAGCAAAAGGTTTACGCTTCCAAGTATTTACCGGAGCCGACAAGATTGAGTTTGATGTGAAAGGCGAAAGTGCATCTCGTTAACGAGAAAATAATACAAAACCGTCGATTCGTGTAAACTTATAACAATTGGGATAAGTAAATCATCACGTTATGAAGGCTTAATTAAACGATATAAGTCAGAAATAGCAACATGTGTTGTAGCAATACAACGCTTGCTTTAATTGATGCTAACTACAGCTCATTCACAAAGGATGTGAACTATGGACAATGACCAACTGTGGAATTTTTTGCTCACGCCCAGTGGCATCATGCTCTCAATGATCATTACATTTGGTGTCGTCGGCATATATGCGTATATAACCGGTCAATTTAAGGATTAAGACCAATATAAAAAGCCTCGCTAAATAGCGAGGCTTTTGCTTTTTAAACGCTTCGCGAGTAATTACGCGTCAACGCCACGAGATTTTAGGAACTCAGAGTACGTGCCTTTGAAGTCCGTGATCTTGCCATCGCGGATTTCGATAATACGCGTTGCTAGCGAGTCTACGAATACACGGTCGTGAGATACGAAGAACAACGTGCCTTTGTATTGCTCAAGCGCGGTGTTCAAAGATTCAATCGATTCCATGTCCATGTGGTTGGTTGGTTCGTCCATTAGCAGCATGTTTGGCTTGTGCATCATCAGCTTACCAAGCAGCATACGACCTTGCTCACCACCAGACAGTACTTTTACTGACTTCTTAATGTCGTCTTGACCAAACAGCATACGACCAAGGAAACCACGAACGACTTGCTCGTCATCACCTTCTTGACGCCATTGACCCATCCAATCCGTTAGGTTCATGTCTTCTGCAAAGTCATGCGCGTGGTCTTGCGCGTAGTAACCGATGTTTGAGTTTTCAGACCATTTGTACTCACCCGCACGCGGTTCAAGCACACCAGCAAGCGTGTTTAGAAGTGTTGTTTTACCCACACCGTTCTCACCGATGATCGCAACGCGCTCACCCACTTCAAAAATTGCATTGAAGTCTGAGAACAAGTCCTCTTCGAAACCTTGGCTTAGGTTTTCAACAATCAGAGCGTTACGGAACAGCTCTTTCGACTGTTCGAAACGAATGAATGGGTTTTGACGGCTAGACGCTTTAACTTCATCCAGTTTGATCTTGTCGATTTGCTTCGCACGAGATGTCGCTTGTTTTGCTTTCGATGCGTTTGCTGAGAAACGTGCAACGAACGTTTGTAGCTCTGCAATTTGTGCTTTCTTCTTCGCATTGTCGTTTAATAGACGTTCACGAGCTTGAGAAGCTGCTGTCATGTACTCATCGTAGTTACCTGGGTAAATGCGCAGTTCACCGTAATCCAAGTCAGCCATGTGCGTACATACTGAGTTTAGGAAGTGGCGGTCGTGCGAGATGATGATCATGGTGCAGTTACGCGCGTTTAGCGTGTCTTCCAACCAACGGATCGTATCCATGTCCAAGTTGTTGGTAGGTTCGTCAAGCAGCATAACGTCTGGGTCTGCGAATAGAACTTGCGCTAGAAGCACACGAAGTTTCCAGCCCGGCGCCACTTCGCTCATCAAACCGAAGTGTTGTTCCATTGGAATACCCACCGCAAGAAGAAGCTCGCCCGCTTTTGCTTCTGCCATGTAGCCGTCCATTTCCGCAAACTGAACTTCTAGGTCAGCCACTTTCATGCCGTCTTCTTCACTCATTTCAGCAAGTGAGTAGATACGGTCACGCTCTTTCTTCACTTCCCATAGCTCTTTATGACCCATGATAACGGTATCGATTACCGTAAATTCTTCGTAAGCGAACTGGTCCTGGTTTAGTTTTGCAACGCGCTCGTTTGGATCGTAACTCACGTTACCGCTGGTTTGCTCAAGCTCGCCGCTGAGGATCTTCATAAAGGTTGATTTACCACAACCGTTAGCTCCAATTAAGCCGTAGCGATTACCTTCGCCGAACTTAACTGAAATGTTTTCGAATAGCGGCTTAGCGCCGAATTGTTGAGTAATATTCGCTGTGGAGATCAAAACCTTTACCTTAGCAATTGGGGTGTATTTAGAAAAACCGGGCAACGGTACTTGTTCATGCTACATACTGCAAGTGTTGTTTTTATTAATTCATCGCTAGTGAAACCATCGCAGTGCTTCTTCAAAGCAAAAAGCTCAAGCACAAATGCGTCATTGAATACAAAAAAGAGCCAGTATTATAACTGGCTCTTTCTTCCGTAATGCTTACAACAAGTGGCTAAGCGATATTCGTCACCTCTAGGATCAGCTCGGCTTTTTTAGGTAAATAAATACTGAATTTACTGCCCTTTCCCCATTCCGACTCGGCTTTTAGCTCCCCCCCCGTTTGGCTAAGAATACTTTGGGATACCGACAGTCCCAATCCAGTACCCTCTCGCTTCGTCGTGTAAAATGGTGAGAAGATTCGATTCAAGTTTTCTGGCTTAATACCGCAACCCTCGTCAATAACATGAATCGCGGCTCCTTTCACGTCGCCCTCTTCAATCCAGTCTTCACTGACTACGGTTAACGTGCCTTTGCCGTTCATTGCGTGAATGGCATTCATTTGCAAATTAACTAAGATTTGTAGCAAGTGGTGACGGTTTATCTCAACGGACGTATGCGCTTGTAGATCAGTCACAAACTCGACGTCGCGTTTCTTGGTGCCCGTTTTAACCAAGGTGATGCTTTCATCAATGATAGGATTGACATGTTGCCAAGTGATTTCATCTTGAACACCACCTTGGCGACTGTATTGCAATAAACTGCGCGTGATATTGCGAATACGGTCGATTTGCGCGTGAATCGCATCAATCTCTTCTTGTACTCGACTTGCATCGTCACCCAACTCAAAATGGATCAATTCTACATTGCCAAGAATCACGGCGGTTGGGTTATTAATTTCGTGAGCAATCCCCGCGGTGAGTTCTCCCAGTGCTGCCAGTTTTTCATGAACAACGAGTTTGTCGCGGGTTTGGTTAAGCAATTGAATATGCAGCTCTAGATCTTGGGTTTTTTCTCTAAGGCTCGCTGTACGCTCTTGAACTTTGCATTCAAGTTGCGCTGCGGAGTTCTTCAGTTCAATTTTGCGCTCTTCTAGCGCGTCTAACATATCATCAAACTGTCTGGCTAATTGTGCGAGTTCATGATCGGCATCCAATCCCAACGGACCAATCCGTTTTTCTTTTCCTTGTTGGACCTGCTTCACCACTTTATGGATGCGTTCGATCGGTCGAAACAGATCATAAGAACCGCGATATACCATCACGCCGGAAACCAGCAATAACATAACCGTAATCAAGCTAATTTCTGCAATGTTGGTCATGTAGGCTTTAACGAATGGCCACATTAGGTAACCGGTATAAAGCATACCAATGACGTTGTCGTATTGGTCTTTGATCGGTTGATACGCCGTAATATACCAAGCGTCATACACATAGGCTCGGTCAACCCACTGCTCACCTTTTGAAAGTACTTGGTTATACACTTCTGCGCTCACGCGAGTGCCTATGGCGCGCCCTAGCCTATGCTCGCTGTCTAGAGGAACGTTGGTACTTACACGCAAATCATCAAGAAATACCGTCAACGTGCCAACCGGACGAAGGCGATCATTATCGCTGAGATAGATTAAGTCGCGAATTTGATCTACCAATACAGTGCTGTTATTGAGAAGCAAACCACCATCAAGAAAGCCGATCAAATCATTCGTTTGGCTATACACAGGAATCACGGTTCGACTGACTAACCCACGCGCTTCCATGCCACCATCAGCAAGAATAGGCACTTCCGCTCGTTTAGCGAGTTCAGGATCGAGGCGTTCGAGTTCTTCTTTATTGAGTACATCAAAAAACGATTCTCGCTTAGTGAGATCCATAAAGCGGAATTTGTTTTCCATCGAGTTGACGCGTTGGAAAGAGATAAAATCTAAAGCATATCTTTTCTTCTGCTCAGTGACCCACTTTTGCAGCTCATCTTGCGGTATCCCTTGATTGATGCGAATACGAAAATCGTATGAGTCAGCAAACGCACGTACGTAATTCGATTGCTTTTGCTGTAACAACGTTACGCTGTTATTCGCAACACCAAGACGTTCAGAGACATCCAGCAGTGCATTCTGCCACGTATAATGGATGGACCAATAAATGGTAATCCCGATCAGGGCTATCAAAGTGAGGAAGATAGGTGCGGAGGTTAAAAATAATAAGCGATAACGCACCATGGTTTTAAAACGGTGCGTCCATTTCGACAATCCTTTGTGCTGTGGGCCGTTAGTCGGCATATTCCTCATCCTCAGAATCCCATTCTTTATACTTACGTTCTAAGGTCTTACGCGCAACGCCTAAGTCACGAGCAGCGGCTGATTTGTTGCCTTCGTGCAAATTAACGACCTGTTTTATATGCGCTTTTTCGACTTCTTTCAGTGTCCAGTTGTTTGGATACCCCTCACCTGTGAACTCTCTACCTTCTTTAAACGTCGGTAGTTCAGCAGAATGAGAAACAGTAATCGACACATTAGGCAATGAGTGTCCACCATTTAGCTCCCGCCAATAATGCGCAGGCGGTTTGCCAAGCAAAATGCATCGCTCAATCAAGTTTTTCAGTTCACGAATATTGCCTGGCCAATCGTACTCGCTCATCGCTTCCATATCTTCGTGCGCCCATTTTGGCGCAGGCATACCAAGCTCCCGCGTCAGCATGTTGCTGAAAAATGGCACTAACTCAAATAAGTCGGTTTTGCGCTCTCGCAGCGGACACACTTCGATTTTGAGCACATTCAAACGGTAATACAGGTCACTGCGGAAGTTGCCTTGGTTGACCTCTTCTTGCAGGTTTCGGTTGGTGGCAGCAACGATACGGACATCAATGCTGATTTCTTTTTCTGAACCAACAGGGCGGATAGTACGCTGCTCCAAAACGCGTAACAGCGAGGCTTGCATTGCAAGTGGCATTTCCCCAATTTCATCGAGGAACAAGGTGCCGCCATTTGCTACGCGGAACAAACCTTCACGAGATTTTTTCGCACCGGTAAACGCGCCCGATGTATGACCAAATAACTCACTTTCAAGTAGTTCTGGCGCAATGGCGCCACAGTTGATTGGCACAAATGGGCCCGTTCGCCCACTCGCTTGGTGAATACCTCGCGCAACCAGCTCTTTACCCGTACCCGACTCACCTTCGACCAAAACAGAAGCACGCGACGGTGCAAACTGGTTAATAAGCTGCTTAAGCTGACGCGTTTTTTCTGAACCACCGATGATCTCGGAGGTATTGTGACGTTGGTAATCGCGCTTCATGGCGTACTGCATGCGCTCGTTCAAACGGCGATCCATACAGCGGCTGACCGCTTTTAGCATCTGCTCAAGGTTGAAGGGCTTGAGGATAAAGTCAGAAGCACCAAGTTGAAGTGCGCGAATAGCAATCTCTAAATCCGCATAGCCCGTCATGAAGATCACATCGGCACGTTTGTCGTCATCTTCAAACGCTTCTTCCCACTCAATCCCAGAGCGCCCCGGCAGATTAATATCCAGTAAAATCAGATCATAATGTCGAGAATTACGCAGTTGCTCTGCTTCTTCGATGCTGCCAGCAGTGTCGACATGTGAGAAAAGCTTCCCCAATGCCTTTTTCAAAATGGCTTGCATGCCCAATTCATCATCAACGACCAGTACGGAAAAGGCGTTATATTGTTGGTTTGTACTAATATGGGATTGAGTAGACATATTTACCCCAGATGGCTTCGGATGGGACAGAGTGTACCAAGTTTAAACAGAGATACCCTACAAAAAGTGCGACATTTTGTACCAACGCAAACTTTTGTGCAAATAACCCCATGATTTAGTGCATAAATCGAACACTTTTCGCTTGTAAAAAGTTGGCATCTTGTTTGCTATAAGGTGGCTACAGGGCGTATTCAAGTGATCTCAGGATGTTGGTGTTTGTTATTCCAACACCCTAAGACAACTTGCACTTTGAACGAATCGCTCTCGCCCAAGAGGCCTTTCCCAATACATCGGGAGAAAAGCCAAAGAATCATTGGAAAGGAACACATAAAAATGAAAAAAATTGCGCTAACTCTGGCTGCGACGTCAATCACGCTTGTAAGTTACTCTGCGTTTTCCGCTCAAGATGGCGAGCACGTTCGCCTAGCAACCACTACCAGTACTTACCATTCAGGGTTACTTGATTACCTGCTTCCAAAATTTGAGAAAGACACGGGCTACAAAGTCGATGTTATCGCTGCGGGTACTGGCAAGGCCTTAAAAATGGGCGAAAACGGTGACGTAGATTTGGTGATGACACACGCACCAAAAGCCGAAGGCACATTCGTTGAGAAAGGCTACGGCGTTCTACCTCGTAAACTGATGTATAACGACTTTGTAATTGTTGGCCCGAAAGCTGACCCAGCAAAAATCAAAAATGACGAAGGCGTGTTAGATGTATTCAAAGAGATCGCAAACAAAAACGCAACGTTCATCTCTCGCGGCGATGATTCTGGTACGCACAAAAAAGAAATGGGCTTCTGGGCTCAAACTAAAATCGAACCAAACTTTGGCGGTTACCGCAGCGTAGGTCAAGGTATGGGCCCAACTCTGAACATGGCGTCTGAAATGCAAGGCTACACCATGACAGACCGCGGCACATGGTTGGCTTATCAAAACAAATTGGATCTAGAAATTCTGTTCCAAGGCGATGAAAAACTGTTTAACCCGTACCAAGTTATTCTTGTAAATCCTGAGCGTTACCCAACAATCAACTACCAAGGCGCGAAAGCATTCAGTGATTGGTTGGTGAACCCTCGCGGACAGGAACTTATCAATGGTTTCCGCCTAAACGGTAAACAACTGTTTGTTGCGAATGCTGAGAGCAAATAACGCAATATGAATCTTGCTGATACAACACTGGAAGCGCTTCGCTTACTGGTGAATTTTGATGCAGACCTATGGGAGATCGTTGCGGTCTCCTTTAGTGTTTCTATCACGGCAATATCTTTAGTGGTATTGCCGGCTATTTTGATGTCCTTTGTACTGGCGTATACCGACTTTCGCGGTAAATGGTTTTTGTTGTCGATCGTGAATACGCTGCAAGCGGTCCCTACCGTCGTGATTGGCCTGTTGCTGTACATGTTGCTGTCGCGCGCTGGCCCTTGGGGAGACTGGCAAATGCTGTTCACTCAGAAGGCGATGATTTTCGGCCAAATGGTGATCTGTTTCCCTGTTTTGGTATCGATGATGCATGGTGCATTGCAATCTAGCGACCGTCGCGCTGTGGAAACCGCCATCACCCTAGGCGTCTCCATTCCGCGCGTGGCCGCTACGATGATTTGGGAAACCCGCTTTCCTCTACTCGCAGCTATCATTGCAGGGTTCTCACGTATCGTAACCGAGGTGGGCTGCTCAATGATGGTAGGCGGAAACATTATGGGCGTGACGCGCAATATTCCGACCGCTATCGCAATGGAAAGCAGCAAAGGTGCTTTTGCGCAAGGAGTTGCATTAGGAATTGTATTACTATCTTTAGCGTTGGCACTAAACTTCTTCTTATCAAGCATGAGAGGCAAAGGCTACCTCAGAACATAGAATATGAAGCAAACAAACGACTCACCATTAACCCCATGTAGAGGCGCATTATGACTATAAAAATCACCGCCGAGCAGTTATCCATGCGCTTTAAAGAGCGTGTGCTTTTCCACATCCCTGAGTTAGCCATCGGCCCAAATGATGCCATTTATCTCAAGGGTGACAATGGTGTGGGCAAAACTACCCTACTCAAAATCCTTGCTGGCTTGCTAAAACCTTCTACTGGCGATGTTGTTGCGCCAAAAGATACGTGGCTGAAAAGACTGACGCGCCGCAACGGCCGTGTCGATGTGATTTATCTCCATCAATCTCCTTACCTTTTTGACGGCACTGTTTATGAGAACGTAGTCTATGGAGTGAAATATCAACAAGACACACCAAAAGATAAGCGAGCTCAAGTTATTCACGCACTACGCATGGTAGGTTTAGAAACATTAGCGGACGAACATATCTCCGTGTTGTCCGGCGGTGAAAAACAGCGTGTTGCCATGGCAAGAGCTTGGATTTTAAAACCGTCGATTTTATTGATGGACGAGCCAAGTGCGTCTTTAGACCAAGAGTCCATTGAACGATTGGTGGTGATGGCGAAAGATCTTTTGGATCGTGGTTCCAGTATCGTGGTGACAAGCCATCAAACCAACGCACTGACCGACTTATGTAAAAAACAGTGGTGGATTAAAGACAAGACTTTGATAGAGTCTCCTCTGTTGTATGTCATACCAAAAGAAATATCCCAAGAGAATGCATATGCTTCAACCAACACAAACTAGTTGGGTCATTTTGGCTGGTGGCCAAGCCAGCCGTATGGGTGGAAAAGATAAAGGTCTGATTGAATTAAATCAGAAGCCACTCATCGAACACGTTATTGAACGTTTATCTCCACAAACACCACGCATTTTAATTAATGCCAACCGAAACCAAGATGCGTACAGCAAATTTGGTTTCGTATTTAGTGATCAATTCAAAGATTTCCCTGGGCCTATGGGCGGTATTCACGCGGGTTTGATGCATGCTGAAACTGACTGGGTTGGATTTGTACCTTGCGATAGCCCACAAATTAACACCGACCTTGTCGAGCGTTTCTGCCAAGCCGCCAAAGAAGACAGTGATATTTTGGTCGCTCATGATGGTGACCATCAGCAACCTGTTTTTACGCTCTACCACAAGCGCGTACTGCCAAAACTCACTGCATTTTTAGAACGTGGCGACCGAAAAATCATTCTGCTCTACAAAGAGTGCAACACCAGTTACGTTGACTTTAGCGACTCACCAAACTGTTTCGTCAACTTGAACACTCCGGAAGAACTGGCGCAATTTGGACAATTAGAATCATGAAACACACGCTAAATATTCCTATTCTTGGTTTTGCAGCTTATTCAGGCACAGGCAAAACCACGCTACTTGAAGCGCTATTGCCAAAGCTGACTGAAGCAGGTTTACGCATTGGCATGCTAAAACATGCGCACCACAACTTCGATGTCGATAAGCCAGGTAAAGACAGCTACCGTTTACGCAAAGCTGGCGCCTCTCAAATGCTGATTGCTTCTCGCAACCGTTTTGCGTTAATGACAGAAACGCCAGAAGCCGAAGCAGAGTTTGAATACCTATTAACACGTTTTGATGAAGACAACCTCGATGTAGTTTTGGTCGAAGGCTGTAAAAACATCGCGTTTCCTAAAATTGAATTGCACCGTGAAGAAGTGGGTAAGCCTTGGCTTTACCCTCACGATGAAAACATCATTGCTATCGCTTCCGACAGTGCGGAGTTGGACTCTGAACTGCCACAAATGAACATCAATGATTTGAATGCCATCGCTCAATTTGTTCTCCAATACGTTCAAGATGCAAAAGCACCAAAATCTAAAGAGAAAGACGCCGCATGTTGCGACACACTTTCTCCTGCTTTCCTTTCTGTGGTTCAAGGCCAAGAAAAAATCCTTTCTTTGGTGAACACGGTTTCGGAAATAGAAGAATGCAAGATTGAAAACGCCTATGGCCGCGTTCTCGCGGAACATATCATTTCACCAGTAAGTGTGCCGCAATACACCAACTCCGCGATGGACGGTTATGCCATCCGCAGTGATGATATTGAGCGCGATAGCTACCAAGTGGTTGCTGAAGTGATGGCGGGCCATGCTTACGATCAGCCTCTGGAAGTTGGTCAAGCGGTGAAGATCATGACTGGCGCACCAACACCACGTAACGGCGACACAGTGGTCATGCGTGAGCAAGCCTCTCAAGAAGGTGACAAGGTCACCTTTAACGGTGCGAATATCAAAGCAGGCCAAAACGTTCGTCAAGCAGGTGAAGATCTCGCTATCGGCAGTGACGTCTTTACCGCAGGCACTCGCCTAGCCTCTCCAGAAATGGGCATGATCGCTTCGCTTGGTTTTGGTGAAGCGAATGTGTTCCGCAAATTGAAAGTTGCCGTGTTCTCCACCGGTGACGAAGTACAAGCGCCGGGAACAGAGCAAAAAGCGAATTCTATCTACGATTCCAACCGTTTTACCATCATGGGCATGCTTGAAAAGCTCGGCTGCGAGATCTTGGACTTCGGTATTCTGGAAGACAATGAACAGTTAATGATCGAAGCGTTGGAAAACGCATCGGCGCAAGCAGACGTGGTTATGACTTCTGGTGGCGTATCTGTTGGTGATGCGGATTACATCAAACTTGCCTTGGATAAACTTGGTCAAATCGATTTTTGGCGAATCAACATGCGTCCGGGACGTCCACTAGCGTTTGGTCAAATCAACAACAAGCCGTTCTTTGGTCTGCCGGGCAACCCTGTTGCCGTGATGGTCTCTTTCATTAACTTTGTCGAGCCTGCACTGCGTAAGATGCAAGGCGAACAAGGCTGGAAGGCTCTGAAAGTGAATGCCATCGCGACTGAGAATCTTCGCTCTCGCCAAGGTCGTACCGAGTTTAGTCGAGGAATCTATGAACTGGATAACACTGGCCGTTTAACCGTTCGTACAACAGGCAAGCAAGGCTCTGGTATTTTGCGCTCAATGAGTGAGGCGAACTGTTTGATCGAAATCTCCCCAGCTATTGATACAGTAAAAGCGGGAGAAAGCGTGACAATTATCCCACTTCAAGGCAGAATCTAGCCCAAACTAGAAATTCAAAGGTCAGCGAGTCTGACCTTTTTGTTTAATACAGAAACCTTTTCAGAGAGACAGCTATGGCTCGCACCATTCTTTACACTTACAAAGACCAAGACAAAGAACTGACGTTCTCATACCAGCAGCACCGCAACATTCAAGAAGCGGTTGCAGAAGCAGAAGGTATCGATATCACTGAGTTCCTAAAGATGGAGCAACAAATTGAAGCAGTGTCTGACACTAAAGCGGTACGCAACTACCGCGATAACTACTTCAGAAAATTAGGCTTTAGTAAAATCACCCTAGCTCAAAAAGAAAACCTAGGCGTAGGCAAAAAGAACAAATAAGCTTAGCTGTAAACAGAAAACTCGCGATTCGTCGCGAGTTTTTTATGCATGCTATTTTTGTTCGTGCTCTATACCCGAACATACAGAAGTTACTTGGGTATATGAGTTACTTCTATATAAGTAAAAAGCCCCGTTTTACCTTGATGGTCTAAACGGGGCGTAGATTTCTTCTTACTTTATATCGAGTAAGGTTTCAGTCACTACTTGATGTTTAGGAACGCAGCGCCACGTACACCACCTGAATCACCGTGTTTTGCTTTGATGATCTTCGGACACTTCGCGACAGAAAGCAGGTACTTAGGAATACGTTTTGGCATCTCTTCGTAAATCAATTCGAAGTTGGAAAGACCACCACCCAGCACAACAACATGTGGGTCAGTCGCTGTAAAGATGTTTGCAAAACAGATAGCCAGCAACTCCATAAAACGCTCAACGTGCTCAACAGCTTTCGCCTCACCTTCTGCGTGCGCTTTAATGATGTCGATCGCTTTCTTCTCTTCACCGTAGTAATGGGCGTAGAGCAGCTCGAAGCCTCGACCAGAAAGGTAACTGTCTAAACACCCCTTCTTGTCACAGCCACAGCCCAATAGAGGTGCGTTTTCGCCTAAGTGGAACCAAGCATCGATAGGTAAACGAGTATGGCCCACCTCACCTGCTACGTGGTTACGACCAGAGAAAACTTTACCATCGTAGATAAAACCGCCTCCAAAACCAGTGCCTAGGATCAAACCAAGTACAGAAGGCTCATCTTGAAGCTCTTCGTCCCATGCTTCTGATAGCGCAAAACAGTTCGCATCGTTTTCAATCTTTACGCTGCGACCGATTTTCGCTTCAAGATCCGCGCGCAGTGGTTTGCCTTTCGCCGCAGGAACGTTAACTGTTAATACCGTTGCATCGTCTGCGTCTTCCATACCTGGTAGGCCAAGACCAATTGTGCCTTCGCAACCAAACTCTGCATCGTATTTGTTAACCAATTCCGCAATGGTATCAACCAGCAGCTCGTAGTTGTCTGTTGGTGTAGGTACACGTTCCGTCGCTACACGCTCAAGCTTCTCGTTAAATGCACCAAATTCAATTTTAGTGCCACCGACATCAAAGCCGTAATACATGTATTTCTCTCCTAAAAAATGCTTAAACGACTCCAAAAATGGCTGGAGTCAAAAGTATAAACTAGTGGCATTATCCATATCTGTACGCCTGCAAACCGTGACCGAATGCAGATTTATCCCCTCACCGCAGCCAGTTGAACAACATGCCATCAACAAAAGTTCATTCCTTAGAGTCAGCTCTCGGTTTTCACCCACTCTTTGAAACGTTTTAAATGCGGTCGGTTGGGATCGTTTTTGACTCGGGTCTTGGTCAACATGTAGGTTTCTCTAAAGGCTTCAAACCACAACTGAAGGCATTCCGATGCTTTATTCTCACCGGCTTGTTTCAAAACTAACGTCGCGACTTCGGCGGTTGAAAGATGCTGCTCATTCTCGGAGCGGCGCATAAAGTATTCAGACAGAGATTCTGGCTCAATAGAAAGCACAGGCAAAGATTTAAGAAAATCAGACCGACGGAATATCTTTCGTGCCTCACGCCAACTACCATCAATAAAGATCAGCAACCATTTTTTGTTCTCGACATCTTCTTTTACTAATCGCGCAGGCTCTAGATCTTCAATTAAACGAGAGGGGTCATCCACATAGTCTGCAGGAAATACAATCACTGGTTGGTAGTTGTCATCCTGCAGTAGCTCCAGCATCTCCTCAGACGGTTCTGTTCGGCTCCATTGATAAACGTAAGTCTCTTGAATCGTATCAGCAATTAGACGACCGGTATTACTTGGCTTAAATACTTCGTTTTCAGAAACAATCAACATACATGCAATATTAGCCTTGATGTTTGGCTGAAGATCGCACAAACAGTGTTGCTCAGAAACCTTGCAATATTGGCAACGAACCACTTTACATCCACGCGCGTTGAAAGGCTTGGTTGAGATAGATTGTCGGTACTGATATAAACGGTGGAAAGCGTGAATTCTCATGGTAAGTAATGCCAAGTAAAAAGTAGAGCGCGATTCTACTGACATTATGGTTCCGCCTCAAGATAAGCCCTTCAAAGCACCTTACTGTTTGTTGAAATAATTTCACCCTTATCTCGGTCATAGATAAAGTAATAAATAAGGAAATGACAGTGACAGAAACGACGTTTCAAGATCCCTCGTGGATAAGATTAGGCTTTTTTCTCGGCGTATTATTACTTTGTGCCCTTTGGGAAAACAAACTGCCGAGAAAAACACTTACCGCTTCACGTGGGTTTCGCTGGGTCAATAACTTATCACTGGTTGCTGTGAATAGCTTGATTGTTGCGTTAGTCATGCCTATCGCGGCCTTTCAAGCTGCAATTATCGCTCAGGAGCAACAATGGGGACTATTTAATTTGCTCTCCCTGCCCGCTTGGTTAAACGTGCTTCTAGCGGTTATTCTGCTTGATTTCGTCATTTACGTTCAGCATGTGGTCTTTCACTATGTAAAGCCACTGTGGAAGCTTCATCGAATGCACCATGCCGATCTCGACATAGACGTCACCACAGGCGCACGTTTTCATCCCATCGAAATCATCATCTCGATGGGTGTCAAAATTGCCACTGTATTTATCTTAGGCGTTTCTCCTATCGCTATCGTGGTATTCGAAATAGTGCTCAATGCCAGTGCGATGTTTAATCACAGTAATGCAAAACTGGCTTTATCAGCGGATCAGAAACTGCGAAACGTCATAGTGACGCCAGACATGCATCGCGTTCATCATTCCGTGATAGCAAAAGAAACCAACTCGAATTTCGGTTTCTTCCTTTCTGTTTGGGACCGACTTTTTGGGACATATCGAGCTCAGCCTGAACTTGGCCATGATGATGTCGTAATTGGTATACCGGAAATTAGGAATGAAGCAGAACAACGATTAGACAAGCTGTTAACGCAACCTTTTCGCTATAACCGAAGAAGACGCAACAGTTGAAGAAAAGTTTTTGTGGATGAAGTGCGTAAACAAAGCGAATAGACTAAACCTAAACACCAACCAGTTAAACACCACTTCATCCTCACGATGCTAGCTAATGGATTCACTCTCCGTTAGTTGACGTTTTTTGTTTAACTGAGTAATACCAACAAATAAACCAACCACACCAAGCACCGTGCACACCAAAGCATTAGTATTCATTGCTTGTTGTGCTTCTATTGAGCTGTATAGAAAAGCCAGACTGAAGAAAGTGGTACCAAAGCTTAAACCTGTCAGTACGCTGAAACCAGCGAAACTGGCCAAGTCTTTAAAATCGTTCATAACGAATCCCTGTTTACTATCCTTAATTGAGTGATGAAAAGTGAAAGTTAACGAAATATCTGGCGTGATTGTCGATGTTTACGCGCGTTCCATAACCAGATAGATACGCCGAATGAAAAACCTAAAAAGAGTGTTTTCATTTGAAGTGCGGCATTGTTGTCCAATATTTCTAATGTATAGTGAGCGTGCGAGCTAAAAATAACATTGGTCGTCAGAATCAATAGCATAAGCACTAATCCGGAACGACGGTGCTTCACCAACAGATACACCGCTAGTAAGTCTAACAGCCCCAATGCGCTCCAATAAATATTCAACCAGCGTGGCGCAAAATCATAAGGCAAAAAACCGTTAGCAATGTTGTCATAAAGATGAACCACACCGCCAACTGTCATAAAAAGGCATAAGAGAAACACGACGAATTTATCCATTATCGTTTCCTTATCTGAATGAATGCGCAAAGCATATAGAAGTCAGTTAAACATTTGTAATCTCATAGCCATTTTTGAGATCGACAGTGCCTTTAAACCGTACACGAGGCGTGCGAAAGAAGAGTAACGGATGCTCTTCCTTATCTATTCGCTTCTGATAGAAGCATAGTGTTTGCTTTGGCACTTCGCTCAAATCCGCTAGTTTTCCCTCGAGATTAGGTGAGAAAGGTTGTCGGGCTCGCGATGATAAAGATATGTCACACTCAACACTCCTTCGCGATCTCAGACACAAAAACAAATTTTTTCGACGGCGGAAAGATACAATCTTCCGAACATCTAAAGCCTCGTAGCCAGAATCCGTCGTCGAGATCCCGTAGATACAAACCACGTGGATAAGCTTTGTCATTCGAAAGCGGGGAAGACACCACAGTAAGGTACTCTCCCTTCGCCAAGTCAATTTCTTGTAAACGGAGGTATGGCGCAACAACTAAAGGGCAAGGTGATAGATTTTGTGTCGACGCCGCTTCAATCATTTCTCCAAGGGTCGCGCCAAAATAAAGTCCGAAGTCAAACGGTGTTTTTATCGTTAAAAAGAACGATTGAATCTCATCTGAGCACTCGACTTTGTCATCATCGAATAGTTGTTGGGCGAAGGCATTCAATTGAACACCTTTTTTACTCAGGTGCTTTAACAAGTTCTTCTTTGTTAAACCTCCAACTTGCAACCTCACTTACACCACCCCTTGGTCTATCAGTTTTCGAACTTTTTCCAGCGCGTTCTGAAAAACGGTATGCGCTTGTGAGGAAATATCGCTCCCTATATCGTGCCAAAAGAACGCAAAATCATGTCCGCCATCGTCTTGCGTATGAAACGTCCATGAATCCGCTAGGTCAGCACACTCGCACGAAACAAAGTGCCATACTTGATTTTGAAAGCCACTGTCCCATGAGCATAAATACCGAGCGGAGATAACGTGCGTAATTCCATATTCTTCAGCAAGCTCCCGCTTTGCAGCCGTGATGTAACTTTCATCAAACGTCTCAATAGTGCCCTTAACGAGCTGAATACCCGCCAACGGATGTTTAAAAAGTAGGAGCTCTTGGTTTTGCTTACGCAGAACGACGGGACAAACTTTATCGATCACAAAACCACTCCTCGTTGTTTAAGCAGAAAGCTTTGGCTTGTTCTGGATATAAAGGAATCGCATGAAGTTGCTCTACACGCACCCACTTTAAATGGTACTGATTAACATCTGATTTTCTGATTTGCTCTGGCCCAGCCCCCAGTTTCACTTTTGAGTTCCCGACATAAGAGAGAAAATAGGTTTCTAAGCGCCCTTGATTTTCGAGTTCAAAAACCTTCTCAACCCAATTGAGTTTCAATGAGGTTTCTTCCAGCGCTTCTCTTTTCGCGGCTTCAACAGGCTGCTCTCCTACCTCAACACTGCCACCGGGGAAAACCCAATAGTGTCTATCGTTTTGAAAACGCTGAATAAGCAAAAGTTCTTGCTGATGATTAACCAGTATAAGGCTAGCTCTTTGTAATAATTGCATGATTCATTCCTTTGAATTCGGACAACATTCTAGTCATCTTGTTTCACCGAGATACCATTAACACCACGTAGTGATAACTCAGCCCTTAAGAAATGAGCAAGATGCGATATAACTCACTTTTGCGATTTGAATAGCAATCAGAGGGTGCGTAGAAGCAACAAAAAGCAGAACCGAAGTTCTGCTTTTAGAAGATGAAAATATGTCACTTATGCGGACTGATGTAGCTCGTATTTATGCAACATCGCTTGTTGACGCCCTGCAATTTCCGCCACTTGCTCAGAGCTCTCAACCATAGACTCAAGCTGCAGCTTTGTACGTTCGCCAAGATCAGAAATATGGGTAATGGATTGAGATACATCCGCCGTCGCACGTTCTTGCTCTTCCGTGGCAACAGAGATCTGCTCAACACGCTCTTGAATGTGCTTAACCGCGAGGTTGATATCAGAGAATGTCGATTTCACTTCATTGCTGGACTGCAGCGCGTGGGCCATTTCTTCTCTTGAATCATTGACTGCTTGGCGCGAACGCTCTGCGGCAGTAATAAGCTCGCTCATCATTGCTCGGATGTTCGTTGTTTGTTGAGAAGTATCACTTGCTAGTTTGCGGACTTCATCCGCGACAACTGCAAACCCACGCCCTTGTTCACCAGCTCGAGCGGCTTCTATTGCTGCGTTGAGAGCAAGCAAGTTTGTGTTGTCAGCAATACCACTGATCATATCGACCATTTCACGAATCTGCTTAACACGTTGGTTTAGCTCTAACATAGATTGCTCATTCATATCCAAAGAGCTTTCAAGTGATTCCAAACGTTCACGGTTTTGTTCCACAACTTGAACGCCTTTTTCAGTGTGCTTGGTAGCAAGCATCGAGTCCTGTGACGAGGCATTTGTCACTGTTGCTATTTCACGAATGGAGGCTTCAAGTTGCGTAATGGTCGTGATCATGCTCGCCAACGCTTCATTTTGTGTCGTCAGCCCATCGCTCGTTTGTTCAGCTGCACTGTGGCTTACTTCAGCCGTCTGATAAAGCATTTCACAATTGCGCGTCACCGTTTGAATGGAATCGTGTGTGGAATCGATCACTTGATTCAACTTTCGTGCTACTTCTTTCAGCTCATAAGGGCCGACCTCATCTGCATTGTCACGAAAGTCATGCTCGGTAAGTGCTGAAAGACGCGTTAGTACATTCCTTAACCCTCGGTTTGTCCATGACTTAAGGCTAAACCAAGTAACCAGAATAATGAAAGATATCACGCACGCCGCAAAAACGATCATAACACTCACCGACTCAATGGTCTCATTGACCACACTCTCTTTATCCGCAATCAACTCACCAGCAGCTTGTGATATTTGATCAAGCAACCGCATGGTTTCATCCGCAAGAATCGAAGCCTGTTTAAACTCTGAACGTTGCAATTCCCCTTGTTCTAGTTTGGCGAGGATCAAACGCAGCACGCCCTTTTCACTAAAGCCTTGCTTCACCATCTCGTACGGTGCCGTTAGGCTTGCGTATTCGCTTACTTCTGGATGTAAAGACTGGAAATCTTCATAGGCGAGATTAATACCTGCAATACGGTTACGCATTTCTCGGTATTCTTTTTCGGCTTTGCTCAGCTCAGAATGCATCATCATTACTAAGAACGTGCTTTCCATTGAGCTCGCTGAGGCAATAAATCGGTTGGCGGCATCACTCGATTCAGGATTTTCGGCACTAAGAAACGAGCTGATTCGATTCATTTCCGGGCCGATAGAGCTGAGTCCATAGCGGAACCCACCAACTCCTGCATCAATATCCATTTGAATTTTTATCACTGAAGATTGCTTCAGTAAAATGGACTGCGTGATGTTATGTAAACGCGCTAAATTTGTATCTAACTCCTCAGAGAGTTGCTCAGCAACACCAGAAGCTTCTCCAACCAAACTTTTACTTTGAGTCGCAAGTGAATCGATTTGCTCTTTTATTAGAGGCAACTCTTTTGGCTCAGTAATTTGCATACCATGGTTGAGTAGCTTAACCATCTCCAATACATTCCTGGTTAACTTTGCGTTCGCCATCGCGATTGGTAACGCTTTTTGCGACAAGTCTTCAAATTGCTCTCCTACCTGTTCCATTCCTTTGAAACTTGAGACAGAAAGGGCTATAACAAGAGCTATGATAGTTAAAAATGTTGCACTAACAGCCTGAATCAGTGAAAGTGATGTGCGTGAGCGTTTTCGCTTTGCCATAATCAATTTTTATTCTTTCTTAAGGTTGAATCGGTTTTGCAGTGATTCCGTCACATTTGTGAGACAAAACCGTGATTTGCAGCCCATACTATGGATTGGTTATGACACTAATATTTCAGTTGTGAGTCGTAGAGATGACAGGTGGTGATTTGCGTCGAGTATATTTTCCTTTGATAATCAGTGTGCTACTAAGCGCCTGCTCTTCTGGGCCTGAACCTAGCGAGCAAGTGCAAGTGACAACACCTACAAATCAGTTATTGGACAATAACCCTGACTTGTTCCAGTTTTATACAGAATGGCATGGCACACCTTATCGCTTAGGCGGCACACAAAAATCTGGTATTGATTGCTCGGCATTTGTGCAAAAAGCCTTTGTCGAGGCTTATCAGCTATCGTTACCCAGGACAACGAGACAACAATCGAAACAAGGTGTGGAATTACATTGGACGGACGCCAAACAAGGAGATTTGGTGTTTTTTAAGACAAGACGGACGACCTATCATGTAGGGATTTACTTGGGTAACAAGCAGTTCATGCATGCGTCAGCGTCTAAAGGTGTGATCATTTCAAGAATCGACAACCCATACTGGGCATCTAAGTTTTGGCAAGTAAGAAGAGTTACAATGTAACTCTTCTTACTTTTAGAATTGGAGATGACTGGTATCAAACAATATCAATCATAAGTAGCAACGGCAGTATCGAATAGGTTTTTAACCAAAGCGATGTATTCATCAAGGAACGTTATCTGTTCATTAGTCGCTTTTTTATGCCATACACCAGCCAATATCTCGCCAAGATCTTCAACAACCGCATCCGCCTCTTTTAGTAATTTGAAGCGTACGCTTGAGTGAAGCTCTGGGTTTTGCTCAAAGATCGCCATGATGTTTGAAGCCACCATATCGGTGACGACATCTTCGATGCTTTCGGATCCAGTATCGCCAATTTCAGTCGTGAAAATATCTAAATTTAGCGACAAGTGCTCGATAAGAGCGAGATATCCATCGGTTTCTAAAACCACTGTTTTTCTCCGTTTATTGCAAGCCTTCGAAGCTGAAAGCGGAATAGTTTCAATAGTAAGACATGCCGAGAAAATTTCATTAACTTATTTCATATTAACAAACATTCACGAACCAACTGGATGTTTTTCAAACAATTGCGCTTTGCCTCACTGCGTTCGGATACAGGGTTTCTTCAAACCTTTTTGTATTTCAGTCATTTTCATGCAAACAAGTTTGGTTACGACCGTTTTCTTTTGCACGATACAACGCAGCATCGGCACTCTTTAACCATTGAGTGTGAGTTTCAAAATAAGGTTTATACTCGCAAACACCAATACTTATCGTGTAATTAATCAAAAAATCTTCCACTTTCACGATCTCTTGCTCAATTCTTTTACGTAAACGCTCCGCGAAATAGCAAGCTTGTTCTTGATTCGTATGAGGAAGCAATACCGTAAACTCTTCTCCGCCAAAACGACCGCACACATCACTGCTTCTTGCTGTCTTTCTTAATAACGAAGAAGTACGACGAATGACTTCATCTCCCGTCGGGTGACCATAGGTATCATTCACTTTTTTAAAGTGGTCGATATCAAATATTACTAATGAGCATGGTCCGTCGATAACTTTTAGGTGAGCAAACTCTTCTTTCAGCGATTGCTCCCAATAAGCACGATTAAATAAACCTGTTAAACCATCTTTGCGACTGATTTCAGACAAATGTTGATTTGTTTCTTTCAAATGAATGCGATTTCTTGCCGTTTCAGAGACATCATTCACTTGAATAGCAATGTGGCTGACCTCTCCTGAGAGCCCGATTAACGGGGTGATTACGATGTCTTGATACATGAAATCACTGCTGTTTGAAACCGGAGAAAAATTGTTGAATTTAAAAAGGTACGGTCGGTTTTCCCAGCTAGAGAAGGAACGAGTTTCCAGATCGGCGGCGGTTTTTATCTTGGTTTCTAGCCAAGTTTTTGGCAATTCTTCAAAATGATCAAATAAACATTGGCCAAGGATTTCTTGTGACAGAACGCCACTGTATGACTGCATAAAACTGTTCCACACACAGACCTTATACTCTTGATCCAACACGATAAGCCCTGAATCCATCGTATCGAGAATTTGTGTGACCCAATGAAAGTCTGCTATGTCCAGCGTAATATCGGACATTAGATTAGCTCCATGATTTCATAAATAATTTCTACGGATGGTTTATCAATTAAAAACAGTACCTCACACTCAAAATCGAGCGCTTCTGCCATGTAGGTGTATTCGATAGTAAACAGCTCACCTAATTCACCCTGCTCTTCACAGTAAGGCGTTAACGTATCCACAATGCCTGGCTGACGAAGTGAGAATTGCTTGTCGAGCTGATCCCCTAACGATGTGAGAAATGAAGAAACCAGTAAGTTCGAGATATTCAAAATGATTTCATTATGAGGTGTAAACTCAAGCAGATAGCCTAACTTCTCACCAATTTGATTGATGTCTCTACCACGTAAACACACCAGAGCTTCACCATGAATACCGCCACCAACAAACCTCTGCGCAACCGCGACGGAGCCATCACGCCCAACAACGTCGACAAGCGTCATATGAAGTTCGCCATAGGATAACGGACCAACATGTGGAACAGGAAGTTGGATGAACTCGTGTAAGTGGTCTGCCATAATCGCAGCCCCTTTACCAAGGGCAATGTTTGCAATCTCGCGGAATTTGGCTAATGAGGAGAACTCCTCGCAAATCTGGATTTTAGGATCAATCGAATGGCTAGGCTTGAACGCATAGTGCAGCCCCAATTGTTCATAGAGCGGTATCACCTGCTCTTCTGTCAGAGGCTTAGCGATAAAAGCTTGAGCACCTAGCTCTATGCAGCGCTGTTTTGCCTCTTGTTGAACATCTCCAGAAATAATGACGATTTTAGTCTGGTAGTGACTAACAGGTAATGACTCGAGGACTTCAAAACCGTCCATGATCGGCATCGTTAAATCGAGAAACAAAATATCGATATTTTGCTCCGCAAGAATATTTAGCGCCTCATACCCATCTTGAGCTTCGATCAGGTGCAATGATGTATCTTGTACGATGGAGCGCGCAATGAGCTTTCTTGCAACCGCTGAGTCATCACATATCAGTATTTTCATGTCACCAATGGAACTAATGTCAAAAAAATAATAATACCTGTTGTATACGTTCATCTCCATATGCTATGCCAACAAATCAGAGGCTTATAAGCGATTTGATTCACATTTATACAAATTGACTACACTGAGAGGAAGGTTTCTTTACGAAGTATGCTCAACGTAGCGCCAACACCTTGCTTTTTATCCTAAACTGTTGGTGGTCAAATAGATTCGCGAGGTTTTGTATGTGGCAAGCAATATCGCAACAGCTTTCTGATACTTTATTATTCGAGTACCAGATCACGGAAAAAGTAAGACTGTCTGGTGGGGATATCAGTGAAAGCTACATGATCAATGACGGCGAACAGCGCTATTTCGTGAAAATTAACGATCGCGAGTTTTTGTCTAAGTTTGAAGTTGAGGCAGAAAGTCTGCATCTTTTGCGTGAGACATCTACCCTATTTGTTCCAGAGGTTGTGTTGGTTGGTAAAACCAAAAATGCCTCATTCCTAATTCTTAACTACCTTCCAACAAAGCCATTAGAAGATGGCCCAAACAGCTTTAAATTAGGACAGCAATTAGCTCACCTTCATCAATGGGGCGAGCAAAAGGAATTTGGTTTTGATACGGATAACTATCTCGGATCCACTCTACAACCCAATAAGTGGCACAAAAAGTGGTGTGTCTTCTTTGCTGAACAACGCATAGGATGGCAATTACAGCTCCTTAAAGAAAAAGGCGTCACTTTAGTTGATATCGACGACTTTATAGATGTCGTAAAACAACTGCTAGCAAACCATGCTCCAGAGCCTTCCTTGCTGCATGGCGATTTATGGAATGGGAATGCGGCTCTCACGGCATGTGGCCCTATCTGTTACGACCCCGCCTGCTACTGGGGTGACAGGGAGTGTGATATTGCGATGACTGAGCTTTTTGGTGGATTTCAGCCGGAATTTTATCAAGGTTATGAATCTGTTATGCCAATTTCTGCTGGTTATCAAGAGCGTAAAAATATCTATAACCTTTACCATGTTCTCAACCATTGCAATTTATTTGGCGGCCATTACTTGGAGCAGGCTCAACAAGTTATTAATAAAATTATTTCTTATTAATTTGGAAGCCACTGCATATTTCAAGATGTAAAACCTCGAGGCACATCACTACAGAAAATGACCCTAAGCTCAAGGTTGAGTTTGGGGTCAAGTTTTATACTTATTTCGACTCAATTAGCAACAACTCCACCTAATATCAAAGGAGACTTAACTTTGGATTGTGCCTATTTTCCTTGTAGGCAAAGTAAGTGAAGGGCTGTACTTCCTTAAAGAATAGAGTGTTTAAAAGCCCTGCGATATTAGGAGTTGTTGTATGAAAAATTATACCGAAAGGCATGTCAAATGCCCCCATTGTGGACATTCAATCGGCATTACACTAGATGCAAGTAATGGTGACCAAGAGTTCTATGATGATTGCCCAGCTTGTTGCCATGCCATTCACTTAAATATGCGAGTAGATGAGCTGCAAGATAAAGTCGAACTGTTTATCGATGACAATTACGAATAACAACTCGAGCATGTAAGCGTTGGAAACACAAAGTCACTTGAATTAAAAAGGAGCGCTTGGCTCCTTTTTATCATTCTAAAGCTGTTTTGCTGCGAGAACTCGCTCAACAGTATCAACTATGGCCTGAGTCTGAGGGTCAAACTCGATATTAACGCGGTCCCCTACTTGTCTTACTCCAAAGAGTGTTCGTTGCAAGGTTTCTGGAATTAGATGTACTGAAAAACGACACGCTTCAACCTCACCAATCGTCAAAGAACAACCATCCAAGCCGATATAGCCTTTCGCTAACACATATTTCATTGATTCTTGCGGCAGTTGGAACCAAATAGTGCGGTTATTAGGCGTATCGATGATCTCGACAATATCAGACATCAAACTAATATGGCCAGACATGCTGTGTCCGCCAATTTCATCACCAAACTTGGCAGCTCGCTCAATGTTTACGCTGTCACCTTCAACTAGCTCGCCTAAGTTGGTGAGAGCCAATGTCGCTTGCATTAAATCAAAGCTGATAAGGTTGCCATTAATTTTGGTCACGGTCAGGCAGCAGCCATTGTGAGCGACAGATGCACCTATTTCTAATCCTTTACAAAGCTCTTCGCTTAACTCGACAACATGCGTTTGAAAGCGTTCTTTTTTATCAATTTTAACGACCTTCGCCGTACCCTGAACTATTCCTGTAAACATTCTTTTTACCTATTGATTTCATACAAGCTGCAATCGATGACAGAGCCTTAAGCACAGCACTGTGTATCGAGATAAAACCTGTAGATTATAGAGCAACGACCTATTGAAAAATGGAGCCTTGTTCTCATACATGCTTCTAACATTAACATGATTTATTACAGCTCTCAGTATTAGCGTATCCTGAGATTAGCGAGCATTAAGTTAGTGTTATCCACTATTCGCAACCTAACTATGGAATATAAACATACAATTGTTTATCATTTGCGCGGAGTTTCTCCGAGGCATTTTTTCACCTTATCGTGACTAAAATCAACCATCAGATCAGTTCACCACATCTTTTGTCCTCGAGCGCTCTCATTCTTTCAACTTATTGTTCCGCTCTGGAGTATTTTTCGTGCATCGCTATAAAGAAGAAGCATCAAGTCTCATCAAATTGGCGACCCCGGTATTGATCGCATCTGTTGCTCAAACTGGTATGGGGTTTGTTGATACCGTTATGGCCGGAGGCGTTAGTGCCACCGACATGGCTGCGGTTTCTGTCGCTTCAAGTATTTGGCTTCCATCCATTTTATTTGGTGTGGGTTTGTTAATGGCGTTAGTCCCTGTTGTCGCACAGTTAAATGGCTCTGGTCGTCGAGTAAGAATCCCGTTTGAAATTCAACAAGGCGTCGTTTTGGCATTGTTGATCAGTGTGCCGATTATTGCAGTGCTGCTTCAAACCCAATTTATTCTCGGATTTATGGATGTTGAAACGTTGATGGCAGAAAAAACAGTGGGATACATTCATGCTGTTATCTTAGCAGTGCCTGCTTTCTTGCTTTTTCAAACGCTTAGAAGCTTTACGGATGGTATGTCATTGACGAAACCAGCAATGGTCATTGGCTTTATCGGTTTACTGCTCAACATTCCACTAAACTGGATTTTCGTGTATGGCAAGTTTGGCGCACCTGAATTAGGCGGTGTTGGCTGTGGTGTTGCAACCACGATTGTTTACTGGGTTATGTTTGCCCTACTATTGCTTTATGTAATGACATCAGATCGACTTAAAAGCATCAACTTATTTGGTGAATGGCATCGACCACAATGGAAAGCGCAAGTTCGTCTGTTCAGGCTCGGCTTTCCTGTTGCAGCAGCGCTGTTTTTTGAAGTAACACTATTTGCTGTCGTTGCACTATTGGTCTCACCACTAGGACCAATCATCGTTGCGGCGCACCAGGTTGCGATTAACTTCTCGTCGCTAGTATTTATGCTTCCAATGAGTATCGGTGCGGCAGTAAGTATTCGTGTTGGACACCGACTTGGCGAAGAAAACGTTGATGGCGCTCGCGTTGCTTCACGAGTGGGCATAATGGTTGGTCTAGGTTTATCTGTTCTTACAGCGATATTAACCGTATTATCTCGTGAATGGATTGCCGAACTTTACACTAGCAACCCAGAGGTCATCACTCTAGCGATGCAACTGCTCGTATTTGCTGCTGTTTATCAATGTACGGACGCAGTTCAGGTAATCGCGGCAGGTGCACTGCGTGGCTATAAAGATATGCGAGCCATCTTCAACCGTACTTTTATCGCCTACTGGATTCTTGGTTTACCAATGGGTTACGTCCTTGGCCGCACAGACTGGATCGTCGAGCCAATGGGTGCGCAAGGTTTCTGGCTAGGCTTTATCATCGGCCTTTCTTCTGCCGCACTTATGTTAGGGGTAAGAATGCGCTGGATGCACCGCCAAGAACCAGAGGTGCAATTGAACTTTTCAGTTCAGTGATAATAAGAAAAAGCCAGCACACGCTGGCTTTTTTGATCGAATAATAACGCTGTTGAGTATACTTATAACAAGCTTGTGAGCCAGTTCAGCCTGCTCTTTTGGTGACGAATACGAAGTTATAAAAAGGATATTTGTGCGGTCTATTTTATTGTTTTTAGTCTTGTTTCTTAACGGTTGCGATAA
Organism: Vibrio sp. Y51_MX_L26; assembly: GCF_024181935.1. Lineage (NCBI taxonomy): Bacteria > Pseudomonadati > Pseudomonadota > Gammaproteobacteria > Vibrionales > Vibrionaceae > Vibrio > Vibrio sp. Y51_MX_L26. The sequence goes on along the minus strand of NZ_JAMZAS010000010.1, from coordinate 113,838 downwards.
CTGGTTCAACCCAGAAAGAGCAATGTTTGACAAGTATCACCAACGTGTCGCCAATGTGTTGGACGCTCCTACTCTTCCAATCGAATCGCAACCTACGGTGACCATACCTGCAAAACGCGACTTATTCGAGCCACTTCCCAGGCTATCGATTGGTTTACTAGAAAGCTACCAATTACGCCAGTGTGGATTATTCAATCTACTTGCCGAGAAAAACTCGCAACTTGGTAAGGTGCAGGATGCATTTCATGATTTTGATTACCAAACTTCACTGTTACGAGTCATGAATCGATGTCTATCCGAATTTCAGCTCAGCGATGAAGAACGTACCACATTAACAGAGCTTTATTCGACTAAGTGGCAACATTTAGGTACTCATCTTGACAACTTGCTACTCGCGAGTGATGCAATGCAAAAGCAGCTAACGGCGTCGGATTGGCTATCTCAAGAAACGACGAATGATATTGCACGTCTTAACGACGTCTATCGCCTTTTCAGTGAAATGTACGGCTTGCCTCATCGCGCCATTTCACGTCTGCCCGATATTGAGATTGTGCAGTATCAAGAAGAGCTAGAGAAATCTCGTTTAATCGGACGGCTTTACTATTCGATGATAAACGCTTCTCACTGGCTAAAAGCTACGACTCAGTTACTTGAACAACATCAGAATAATGTATTGTGCGGGCCAAACCGAGACACCACCCAGTTCCGCTACCTAAGAAATGTCTTCCAATCTATTTACGTTGAAGAAGTGCAACCTTACTTAGCCTATTTAGACAGTACCTATCAGCAACTTCATGATGGCGCCACCTTGATAGAAAAGCGTATGCAACTTCATGGTCATCAATATGGGATAAAAGAAGCACACAAAACCTTTAGACAAGAAACCCTAAACCACGTTCAGTTTTGGCAGGGTCTCTTCAAGCGGTGCGGCGTAACCGTTGGCAACTAGTAAGTGCAGAGCGTTCTATTCCTTCAGCCTCTCACGCAAGAATCGGGCAAAACGTGGCTTACCGTTATGAGTAAAACCATTGTACCTGAACGTGATGGTTGAACCTATTTTCGGAGGCTGACGACGCACTTCATCGGTAAACCCACTACCAATGTAAAACTCTGTACCATCTGGTAAGCGAACTAACATCGCCCCCATCATACCCAATAAACGCCCCGTGCCTGGCTTATAGCCCACGACTAGCGCTTCATCATCCGCGTATCGTTTCAGTTTAAGTAAATCACTACCACGTCCAGCTTGATAACGGCTTGATACCTTACGTAGCATCACCCCTTCACCATCGGATATTGAAATCTTATCCAATTGCGCAAACAGGTGAGCTTCATTTTGGATCGCTCGGTGTTCGACATATTTGATATGAGGTTGGTCTACTTCGAGCACTAAGTCTTTGATGTTGTAATAACGCTTCCGGTAATCACCAGCAGAATACGGCATATCAAAGATCATAAAATCAATGTTTCGCCAAGCTGACTCCACAGGCGTTTTATCCAAAACCGTTTGTTGTACGAGATGAAAATTGCCTCGTCCCGCCCATAGCTCACCATCTAACGGATAGTCAGGTAGTGAATCTATAAACCAATCTGGAGCGTAGATTCGGTTACCATTTCTCGTCACGAGATGTTGTCCTGTCCAATAGGCGCGAATGCCGTCGAGTTTTTCGCTATACCAGTATTCAGATACATCGATACCATCTTGATAGCTTTGCGCAAGAGAAACTGGAGGCGTGAGAGAAGTATCAGCTTGAAGCTGTGAAGACGCTGTCATAACAGCCAGCGCGATTAATGTCATTTTTAATGGCATAAGAAGACCTTGTACAAAAAAGCGCCTTTATTGAACCGTAACTCCTCTCGATGACCTATTTGTTACTAGTCATTCTTCGACTCAGAACAATCAACTTAAGTAATGATTTGCAAGGATAATCATAAACTTTAGACAGATTTTGCATTTAATATTTACACATTGTTCACAATAAGATGGGTGAATCTCAAATCAAGTCACAATCTAATCTCGGTGAGACTCTTGCTTTAGCGCTCGATATTAATTCGACATCTCTCCTGAACAAGCCGTTTGTCTATGCGTTTTTGATTCTCAAATTGAGAACCTATTCCTTCTCAATTTGAATGACACCACCAAAAAATCATAACCATCTGATTTTATACGCATTTAAATCTGGCACGTTACCTGCTCTATATCCAAGTAGAGAAAACAAACGGAGATAGAGTCATGGAATTACGCAAACTAGAAATTAATCAAGACAAATTAGCCATTGAGTTTTTTGGTGACTTAGACGCAAGTGGCTGTCGACAAGCACAACATCACATTGATGAAGTAATTCACGACAATCATCACAAAGAAGTCGAAATTAACCTACAGCACGTCCAATTTCTTGATTCTTCAGGGATTGGTGCCATTGTTTACTTATATAAGCGTCTAGTTGAACGTGAAAGAAGCATGAGTATTGAAAACGTATCAGGCCAACCTTTAGAAATCATGAGCTTGCTTCGTATTAACCATGCTATTCCCGTTAACTCAAAAGGACACTAAAAATACCGGTTTAAACGGAGGTTGGCATGGTAAATCTTATACGACGATATCTAGTAAGCGGTCTTGTTGTCGGCATGTTTGGTTGTTCGTCGTTTGACTACCCAGACCACGGAAAAGGAGGCTTGGCGGAAAACTATCAAGATATCTCAATTGAAAATTATCAGTTTTCCCCAGTCATGCCCGATGAGCCGTTAGGTCCAGAGCATGGGTTGAGGTTTGATTGGCAACTCACCAAGCTACACCTAGACGCGTTGATTCAAGAAGGCGCACGCTGGTGCTTTCCTGCAGCAGTAGTGCAAGCGCTTGAGAAGCAAAACAGAATCGCACGTGAGCTAGAAGGCGGACTTCTACTCGATGCTGCTAACGATCTGGTGATTCAACGTCGACGTTTAAACCAACTTGAACAGCAACTCGACTATGTATTAAGCCAAACCACTTGTACGCCACCCGATGATATTGAAGCATTGCGTAGCGATTTGAACGTCGTCGCTGAAATTTATGCACTCCTCAATATTGATAATCAATTTGCTGTCGATTCAGCAGAAATTAATCCAAAGTACATGGGACATTTGGCAGAAGCTGCCTACATTTTACGTGACCACCCTAACCTAACTCTTGTGGTGACTGGGCATGCCGATGTCACTGGCTCACCAGATTACAACCAGAAACTCGCTCAAGCGCGTGCAGAACAAGTGAAGCGTTACCTGACTGTATTTGGCATCATTTCAGAACGCGTAACCACCAAATCTGTGGGAGATAGCCTGCCGCTTTACGAGGGTGAAACACCTGCCGTGCGTTTAACCAATCGCCGCGTAAGCATCGAGGTTATTAGCCCTAATTCAGATAGCGATACCTCAGTAAATCGCAATCTATCTGTAGGAGGTGCGCTATGAACACGATGAAACCATTTATCACCTTAGTTCTTTTGTGCTTGGTTGCTTGGGTACCTACTTCGTCAGCAGATGGAAACAATACTGTTAAGGTTGGCGATTTAATTCAGATTAACCTACCTGGAGAAGCGTCTTTAAATAAAGGGTTTCAAGTCGATCGCCGTGGGCGTATTAACTTACCGGAAGTCGGCCCTGTATTTGTTGCTGGATATAATGAACAACAGCTCCAAGACGTGATTATCGAAACGCTAAAAACCGTGTATCGTGACGTAAACAACGCTCGAGTCTTTATCAAACAACAACAGTTATTAGTGTCAGTCCAAGGCTACGTGGTCAAACCCGGGGAATATACCTTACCTTCAGGTTCCAACATTCAAATGTTTGTATACGAAGCTGGCGGCCTTCGCGCTGGTGCTCAGCTCGATAAAATGATCGTTAAACGCGACGAAAAAAACATCGAGTTTGACTACAAACGTTTCCTTGATACTGGTGACAATAGCCAGCTCCCGAAATTGGAATCACTGGACGTACTGTTTGTTCCAGCATCTCCACTCGTTGGAAATATTGAGCAAGAATTTGATGCAGCAAAACTCGCGAATTCAGGCGACAGCGCAGACTCCGCTCGTGCCATCAAAGTCTTTGGTGAAGTGAATGCACCCGGCTCATTCTCTTACAAACCGAACACCACGCTCGTTGATGTCGTGATGAGAGCTGGCGGCGTAACACGATATGCCAGTGTTGAGCAAATTCGCGTGATCACAAATAACAACCCAACCATGTTTAATCTAAAAAAATATCTGGATACGGGTGATCAAAGCTTACTACCAGAAATCCTACCGGGTGCCACCATCTTTGTTCCAAAACAGGAAGAAGAAATCAAAGCGGGTGCAAATGTGGTTTATGTCATGGGTGAAGTTGCCCACCCTGGCGCGTATGAGGGAAAGCAAGACGCTAGCTTCATGGATATTCTCGCCAATGCAGGCGGGCCTACTCGCTATGCAGAATCTCGCCAAATTCGTGTCATAAAAGCCGATGGTAAGGTCATCAAATTCGACCTAACCGCGCATACCGAGGGGCTGTCTTCGGTTAGACCACCGAATGTCGGACCTGGAGACGCGATTTTCGTGCCTGAGAAAACCGATTTCAACGAGAAGTCATGGCTAAAAGTGGCGCCAAGTCGAGCGGTCGCTGTGATGGGAGAAGTCGTCCGCCCGGGACGTATTGAATGGTCAGACGAAATGGATTTAATTGATCTGCTTGCGCATGTTGGCGGCCCAACACGTAGAGCTGACACCACCAAAATTGAAGTCGCCAATAATGGTCAAATGACACAGTTCGATTTAGATCAATACATTTTAGATGGCTCACCAACATCGAATCTGCCCCGAGTTGCTGCTGGTACGGTCGTAAGAGTCCATGCATTACCTGACGATCCATCAGACAACAAATCGCAATGGGTAAGCCAGAGCTCTGATGCCTCGATATATGTTTTCGGTCAAATCAATGCCCCAGGCCGCTATCGCTTTACCGAAGAGATGCACTTTCTGGATATTTTATCTGCCGCCGATGGACCAACAATGGATGCCGATATTCACAATATTCGTGTGACGCACCGTGGCCTAGGCTATGCCAAAGTGAGTAAATTGAATTTGTCGATGTACTTTGAAACGGGCGATGAGTCTATTCTTCCCCACGTTCGTCCCGGCGATACCATTTACATTCCGGAAAAAAACAAAAACTGGTTGGATCGCTCCAAAGAATCCACCGTGCGTGTATTAGGTGAAGTAAGAGACCCTGGGCGCTATGTATTTAATGACAACATGACGGTACTTGACTTGCTGGCAGAAGCAGGAGGCCCGACAAACAATGCGTATCTTGAAAAAATCAGTGTGGTCAACATGTCTTGCTGTCAGGGCCAAGCTCGAACATTTGATTTGGTGAACTTTAGCAAAACCGCTAACATTTATGATTTACCAGTCATCCGTGCAGGCGACACTATTTACATTCCACATAAAGACGAAAGCTTTGCTGAAAAAGCAAGAGCCGGATTAAGAGATATTTTACAAATCACCACAACCATCGTGTTAATAGGAGCGTTGTAATGACTATTCCTGCCACTCACGCTGAGATTGAGCAAATTTATCTTCAGAGTGAACAGAAAGGCCACAAAACGATTTGTGTTGTGGGTTGTAAGTCTGAAGACGGCGTCACTTCCGTTGCTTCATCTCTAGCAGAGCGTCTGGTTTTAGCTGGACACAATACTTTGTATGTGGATCTTAACCTGTTCAAGCCCGCGTATCGCACCATTCACGAGTTTGATGATGCCGAAAAAGTTGGCCACCTGATCACAAGAGAAAATACGCATCAAACCTTAGTCGGTCTCCCTGCTCCATCTCTCGCCAGCACTCAATTGGCGTACCGAGACCCGACGATGCTGAAGCGCAATATTGCAGAGTGGTTAACGCAGTACGAGCGAGTCGTGATAGACACATCTCCACTTCTGAGTGTCAACCGAAGCAATATTGCCCCTCAAGTGATTGCGGGCGTATGTGATGCCACCTTATTAGTCGCACATTATGGCTCTACGACGGCAACCCAACTCGAACAAGCCAAAAAACTACTTGATGCTAGCGATGCGAATTTGATTGGTTCTGTGCTGAATATGAAGCATACACCTAGCCTGAAAGATGAGTTGATCCGCCAAGTTTCCAAGCTACGCTTTTTACCCAAAAAGTGGAAAGAAAAGATATCTCAACAAATTAAGAAAAGTGAACTGTTTATGTTATAGGGAGCGCCAATATGACTGCAAATAACACACCGACTATCGAACAAGAATTGGTGGATGAACACATTCTCCAGCAAATGATCAAAGATACGTGCGCCGAAATCATCCCTACGCTGATTGAACACTATATTGAAGAGTCACGAGAGCGCATGGAGAAAATAGAGCAAGCATTAAGCGCGAAAGACCTCCAAACATTAGAGTTCGAAGTTCATACACTCGGCAGCTCTGCCCTTGCTTTAGGTAACCGAACGCTTTCCAGACAAGCAAGAATGATTGAGAAATATTGTGTGGAAGGAAAAACACTAAAAGCATTGGCTCTCTGTGAGTCTCTTTCCCAGCTGGCAAATGAATCGTTTGACGCGCTAGAAAAGCGAAAAGATCAAGGATTCGAGTAACAGTTTCATTGATAAATCATCTTATGAATCATCGCACTTATTAAAGTGCGATGCCGATATCATCTAAGACATTTACAATTTAACTTAATCAATTAAAAAGTATGGATTTTTCGCAAATTTCCCACCTTGTGCTAATACTTAGATAACGCTTTTCTCAAATTGAGAATATTCAGCACTAGAGAGCACTAAGTCATATAACTCGCTCATCACGCCAAATACAAATAATAGTGCTGACAAAAATCATAAAAGTGAAACGAACTACGTTGGGATAGGACTATGAGACCAAGGGTGTTACTGGTAGAAGACTCTACTTCACTAGCCATACTTTATAAGCAGTATGTCAAAGACGAACCTTATGACATTTTTCATGTCGAAACAGGTCGCGAAGCCATTCAATTTATTGAAAGAAGCAAACCTCAACTCATCATTCTCGATTTGAAACTGCCCGATATGTCTGGTGAAGACGTATTGGATTGGATCAACCAGAATGACATTCCGACATCCGTTATTATTGCTACAGCGCACGGCAGCGTAGACTTAGCCGTTAACCTAATTCAAAAAGGTGCGGAAGATTTCTTAGAAAAACCTATTAACGCCGATCGCCTAAAAACTTCTGTTGCATTACACCTCAAACGCGCCAAACTGGAAGATTTAGTAGAAAACATTCAGTCCAAGTTTGATCGCCATAACTATCACGGATTTATCGGTTCAAGTCTCCCAATGCAGGCGGTATATAAAACCATTGATGCCGTTGCTCCAACATCTGCCAGTGTCTTTATTGTGGGTGAAAGCGGCACAGGTAAAGAAGTCTGTGCTGAAGCCGTGCACCGTCAGAGCGACCGTAAAGACAAACCTTTTATTGCTATAAACTGCGGGGCTATCCCACGAGATTTAATGGAAAGTGAGATTTTTGGCCATGTTAAAGGCGCATTTACCGGGGCCACAACAGACCGAAAAGGTGCTGCGACGCTGGCTCACGGTGGGACGCTTTTTCTCGATGAACTGTGTGAAATGGAACTTGAGATGCAAAAGAAGTTGCTCCGTTTTCTTCAAACAGGAACCTACACACCGCTTGGTGGCACTCGAGAGATGAAGGTGGATGTCCGAATCATTTGTGCCACCAACCGAGATCCATTAACAGAAGTGGAAGAAGGTCGTTTTCGTGAAGATTTGTATTACCGCGTACACGTAATACCTATCGATATGCCCCCCCTACGTGAGCGAGGAAGTGACATCGTCACGTTAGCCAAGCACTTTTTGACCACTTATGCTAAACAGGACAAAAAGAAATTCTCAACAATCGACAGCGAAGCTCAACATATCATCAAGCACTACGAATGGCCGGGTAATGTAAGGCAATTGCAAAACATCATACGTAACATTGTGGTGCTTAATAATGACGAAAAAGTCACGCTGAATCACCTACCCGCTCAACTGACTAGAAAGTCTAAAACGGTGAGAACATCCACTCCCGCGCATGTAACTCAAGAGCCAGCACCCCCTCCAACAATAACATCCCGACCAGTGTATGTTGAGGAACAATCGGCCCCCGCTAGAGAACCGTCAATACCGACACCGGAACCTAACATACAATCATCAGCGGCTGCCTCGCCGTACTTTAACTCTGATGGAACCATTCGCCCTATGTGGCAGGTGGAGCGTGAGGCGATTCAAAACGCAATCGCATACTGTGATGGCAACGTACTCAATGCCGCCGTAATGCTGGAGCTAAGCCCATCTACGGTTTACCGAAAAAAACAAGCGTGGGAAGCGGATGAAATTAATCTCGAACAATCTTGAGAAACTTGCCGTTGGTGAAATTTGGATTTTTCTTGATAGCCGCCTGTTTGGCGGTATCGAAAGTCACGTCATAGAGCTTGCTCGTGGATTAATGACATTTGGGCACAAAGCACGTGTTGTCTTAACGACTGAGTACTCGCCACCAGCACAGATTGTAGAGAAAGCAGAAGAATCCACCATCCCTGTGAGTTACTTGAACCATTTGTCTGGTGAGCCACATAAGGCATTAAAGATCAAACACCTAACAAGCGCGGTCGCCAATCACCAACCATCGGTCATTCACTCCCACGGTTACAAAGCGTCAATCTTAGCGCGCTGTGCCAAGCTACTCACGCGCACATTTCCTCGCTTGATTTCAACTTATCATGCAGGAGAATCATCCTCGGGCAAACTGTGGCTCTATGATTGGCTTGATAGAAGTTCAGGCTACCTCTCTAACCACTGCTTTTCCGTCAGCCCAAGCATTCAGCGTAAAGTCATTTTCCCTTCGGAACTGCTGAATAACTTTGTTTCGATTCCCGATCGTAATCTCAACTATCAAGAAATCGCTTTCGTCGGCCGATTGAGCAAAGAAAAAGGTGCCGACCAATTTATCGAAGTAGCAAAGCTCTGCCCAACACTGCATTTTAGTGTTTACGGTGATGGACCCGAAAGAGAATCACTCGCCCACATTGCCCCTTCAAATGTGATATTTTTCGGTCATCAAACTGAAATGGAGACCGTTTGGAAAAACATTAGCGTGCTGGTAATTTCTTCTCGCTATGAAGGCCTGCCTATGGCGGCGCTTGAAGCAATGGCTAGAGGAATAGTAGTGATGAGCCTACGCGTGGGTCGCTTGCCCGATATTATCCAAACTGGCGAAAATGGCTTTATTGTCGATGACGTCCCATCTCTCGCTCAATGCCTTAAACATTGGATGTCTCTTGATGAAGTGCAGCAATCTCACATTCGTCAAAACGCTCGGCAGACCATTATTGATGATTTCTCGGCGCAAAGCGTTATTCCTGTATTGCTACGAAAATATCAAATTGAAACGGAGCAATAAGCCATATTGGTTCTCAATATGAGAATATTGCTTACCCCCTTAAGGCCAAGCACAAATATCTAATAATATTCAAACACATAAACTAATGGCATATTTTGGCATCTCTGTTGCAACTCAGCAGTTAACACAAGTTAATGATGAGACAGAGGTGACTTATGACTACTCCAAAACGCATTCTATATGTTCATTATGGTGATAACTGGATTCGCGGCAGTGAAGTGGTACTTCTGGATCTCATCTCAGGGATTGACCGTGATAAGTTTGAGCCATTCGTGTGGTCAAACTGCCAGCCACTAATCGATAAGTGTCAATCGCTCGGAATTGAAGCGGAACATTCTGTTTTCAATCTCGTTGGTGGCTGGAGTGCGCCTCGCTGGGATATTAGCGGATGGAATAGCCTTATCAAACAAGGCTCAGCACTGATCGAAAAACACAATATCGACTTGGTACACGTTAATAGCGGTGGCCCTTGTCAATGGATGTGTTTGGCTGCACGCATGAATCACATCCCACTTGTCACCCAACTTCATTGTCACTATACATTGCGAGATCGCTTCTCTCTTGGGCTACACCTCTCCCCAAAATTGATTTGCGTTAGTAAAGATGTCGGTCGTGAAATTATTCAGGACGGTTACCCAGAAGACCAGCTTTATGTTGTGCACAACGGTGTATCGCTTCAAGACTCTGATACGCCCATTGATATCAAGGCTCACCTCGGAATACCTCCACAAGCGTTTACCTTTCTCTCGGTAGGTTCGTTGATTAAAAGAAAAGGATTCGACCGCCTTATTCGCGCTATGCGCATGCACAATTACCATCACGATAATCCTCATCTTGTTATCGTTGGCGATGGCGAGGAAAGAGAAACATTGCAACAACTTGCTTCGGATCTCGGTATCCAAGACAGAGTCCACTTTGTCGGGGAAAAAAGCAATGCTGGTGCATGGATGTCTGGGAATGCAGACGCTTTTATTAGCGGCGCCTATGAAGAGGCCTTTGGTCTCGTGCTCGGGGAAGCGGCTTTAGCTCAGCTGCCTATCGTGGCTCCTAAAACAGGAGGCATCCCTGAGTTGTTCGAGCATAATCACTCTGCGCTACTGTACCAGAATCGCGGAATGGCAGGCTTATTAAACGCTATCCAACAAGTCATGCAAGATGCAGCGCTAAGAAACAAGCTAGCTGAAAACGCCTATCTTCATGCTAGCCAAAACCTCACGACTGCAGCATCCATAAGCGCCATTGAACGTATTTATGAAGGTGAGCTTGAGAACAACAGTATTACACCAATGCCAATGACTCACTGCATGAAGCCTCTTTCACGCTGGTTGAGCATCAATTGAGGAGGCCAGTCATGAAACGTGTATTAATGTTCGACGCAATCCCAATGCAAGGTGGTTCTAAAATTGCGAATGCAGAACTCCTCAAACAGTGCGATAAACTGAACGTAATTGGTTATCTGCTGACCACGAATCCAGAGCATTGGGAGTCACTACTTAGCGATACGCCTCGTGTGCAGATTATCAAAATCAAACCATCACCACTGAGCTCCACTCATGGCCTCACTTACTGGTTAATGAACGCGTATTACTTTATCCAACTGATTTTTGCGTGCATGAAACTACCAAAGATAGATAGCTTTTTAGGTTTATCTTGCCCAAGTAATGATATGCCTTTGTACTTACTAAGATTAATCAGCAAAAAGCCTGTGGTACAAATGGTTCATGGTCCAATTGGTCGTTCAAGATCTTCCGGCTACTGCTTGGTAAAAGCATCCGCAATTTATTACTTGGCAAACACCCGAGAATCGATGCTAGAGGCCTTACAGGTTTACCTCAAAACCGAGAAGCCAGCCACTGAACGCTATTGGTGTGGTTTGAATGCTTCTACGTTTGTTAACGGACTATCGAGAGACCGCTGGCCAAAACAAGCAAATCCGATTTCAAACCGCGTCTTCTGGGCGGCCAGCTTACTAAAATGGAAGAACATCGATCTTTTTCTTGATGCTTTAACACTTGATAAGACAAAAGAGATCAAATCTACCGTGTGTTACATCAAACCAAGTGTGGCAGGTGTGGAATATTCAACACCAGACTTCACCACAAAAGGTGTTGAATGGCATGAGTGCCCAGATAACCTAGATGACCTACGCTCTCAGTGTGGTGTGTTTGTTTCCACCAGTGTTAACGAACCTTTTGGGTTATCCATTTTAGAAGCTCTCGCAGCAGGCATGTGCATCGTCATCCCACATGATGATAGCTACTGGGATCGCGTATTAACGCACGGCCGCAATTGCATCAAGTACACACCAAACAATGTGGCGTCGTTACATAACGCAATTCGCCTTTTGAATGAGTCTCCATGGATGAAAGTGACAATGGGTATCGAAGCACTCAACGTTTCTCAACTTTATACGGCCGAACGTTGTTATCTGCCAATCGCTCAGCACCTTGCAGCAGAATCCGCACCGAATGGCGATTGTAAACTCAAAACACCGCGATACATCAAAGGATATGACCATGTCTAAAGCAATGACCAATATGTCGCTGTTCGCTATCGCGTTAGTGATAAACAAAAGCATCAGCTTAATCATGCTGCCTGTATTGCCCCACTTTCTCTCACCAGAACAAATGGGCAAGCTTGAACTGCTTACCACCTTTGGCGTTGTCACAACCTTATTCGTCAGTTTCGCTTTGCATGAAGCGCTGTATCGATTCGTCGGGGTTGAGAAGGATCAAAATACGCGCACAAGCCTACTAAACCAGCTGTACTCACTTGCTTTATTCATCGCTGGCATAGTGGCTTTATGCCTACTCGCTATCATTATGCTCGCGCCTATTCCTGCTCCTTTTACGCGAGTCGAGTTTGCTATTGTTATGTTTGCTATCGTTCTAGAAGGCAGTATCGCAATCGGCACAGCTTGGTTGAGAACACAGGACGACAAAGCAAGAACCCTACTTAACGTCATGGTGACTACCACTGTTTTTCAGGTTATTTTCATCATCACGGCGCTGTCTGTTCACCCACATGTTATTTCTGTTTTATGGGGTGGCTTGTTGGCTGCTATTACTCAGTTTGTCTGGCTGCACATCATTAACCGCTACAGCATGACTCTGCCAAATCTGACAGTGGCGAAACAATACCTAAATTACTGTCTTCCAATGATGATGGCTGGATTGGTTGCGTTTTGTCTCAATGGCGCTGAACGCTGGTTCATCGGCGCGAACGCCTCACTTGCGACCTTAGGGATTTACGCAATAGCCGTAAAATTTGCGGTTGGCATGTGTATTTTAGTTCAGCCATTTGGCATGTGGTGGATGCCACGTCGATTTAATTACCTAGAAGGTCGTAAGAGTACAGAAGCTGTGCGCATCACTCATCTAGGCATGATTTACATTACCGGTTTAAGTGTTGCAGTCGGCACATTAGCAATGGTGATGATCACTTACCTGTTACCAGAAACCTATCATGAGGCGGTACTGTTCAGCTTGTTCTTACTGCCTATCGCTATGCTAAAAGAGTGGAGCGAGCTCATTAATATTTCCATTTTGTACAAGCGTCGTACTCGCTGGTTACTGGGTATTAATGTCGTCTCAGCATGCGTTGCAATTGCTTTGCTGTTTGGCCTATCGTCCCTGGGTATCTATGGAGTTTTCATTGCGCTTTATTACGCTCAACTGTGTAAGCTTGGCCTTACTTATGTGGTAGGCCAACAATGCATGCCGTTGCCTTTTCACCTAAGTCTGATGGTTTTATTGCAGATTATCTCCGGTGTGGCACTGTTCCTGCTTCACTCTTCACAATCAATAGGCATCGCCATCGCAATTTGCATTTTGACATGCACTTTGCTGGCAGGGATAGCCACTCGCTATATGAGTAAAGAGACGCTAAATGCGCTCACTCGATACATGGTGAAATGGCGTGGACAGGTGAAGAGATACTCGTTATGACTGAAACCAAGGTGAGAAGAAAACAGTCCATCGCAGCGCTGACGATTACCGTCTGTATCGGCCTGCTTTGGATTGTTATGCCTCACCCTATTTTGATTGTCGCACTATGTTTCGCCCCGCTGGCTTTACTGTTCGTTCTCAACCAAACGTTTTGGCTTGTCACGCTGTTCGTTATTTTTTCATTCTTTCGTATTCATGAAGCGTTTCCCGTTATCTATAACTTTAAGATCCCATTGCTACTATCATTGGGGGCACTGGCCGCACTTGCTTTCCACCTTTTGATAAGTCGCCAGCTTACGGCTTTTTGGCACCCTTCATTAAAATGGTTGTGCATATTTTGGGGGCTGGTGATCATCGGCATCGTCTTCGCCTCCAGTCGTGACATTGCCATTACAGTTTTCAAAAATACCTATTGGAAAATCATCATTATGACATTGGCGATCACCTGGCTTATTACCAAGCCTGCTCAGTTAGCACAAATGTCGAAAGCGATAATTTTCGCCGGATTGTTGATTGGTTTAGTCGCATTACAAAACGCAGCGAATGGCATTGATTTAGTGGAAGGGACGCGCGTATCGATTGGACGCTCCATAGGTTCAGTACTCGGCGATCCGAACGACTTGGCGCTGGTATTAATGTTTCCCCTCGCCTTTACCGTTAGTCAGTTGATGGAGAAACGTTCACCTAAGCATCTCCGGCTCTTCGCACTTGTTACCTGTTTGGTATTGTTTTTTGCGATTATTGAGACACAAAGCCGCGGGGGCTTGTTAGGCTCTCTATCGGTATTTGCGTACTTTGCCTTTAAGCATATCAAAAGCAAAACGTTAGTCTTAGTACTAGGCGCCGTCGCAGCCATCGTACTCTACGCATTTGCTGGTATCTCAGGGCGAGAATCTGGTGGCGCAGCCGAGGATGGTATAGATGCCTCTGCGATGGGACGACTTTACGCGTGGGAAGCCGCATTTAAAATGGCTCTCCACCATCCGTTAACTGGGGTTGGGCTTGATAATTTCTACTTCAATTACTATTTCTATAGCCCTCACTGGGATGGCATCAATCACGCCGTACACAGTACTTGGTTTGGCGTATTAGCAGAAACGGGGTTTGTTGGACTCGCCGTGTTCATTACATTGATTGTGTCATTGATTCGAACCTCTTTGCATTCTATTTCACTACTGACGCCAACATCAGATTACACCCTCTCTGTTGGAGCAAACGCAGTCTTAAGTGGGCTTATCGGGACCATCGTATCAGGTACTTTCCTCACTCAAGGTTTCACTTGGCCAATTTACATTCTGGCAGCATTAACGGTTGTCGTTAGCCGAATCGTTCAAAGTGATTGTCAAAATGAGAAACCCTAATTTCAAATACCAACAGAAAGTCCAATTACCTGTTTTATAAGAAGTAAATCCTTGGCACGTATTGTGATTACTCTCTAGATTAGTAATCAAATAACGAAGACTCAAGGAGAGCCACATGACAGATATCGTAGTATTTGGAGAAGATTTTGGCGGGCTACCCTCCTCCACTCAACACATTGTCAAACGACTAGCAACGAGCCACCGCATCCTTTGGGTTAACTCAATTGGTCTGCGTCAACCTAGGCTGACTGCTAAAGACATGCAACGTGCGTTAAACAAGCTCGCTCGTGTGTTTAATAACGCTGGATCGCATAAGCCAACGTTAGAGTCTGAAATAAACCCAAATATTCACACCATTAACCTACTCACTATTCCTGCTCCAAGTTCTGCGCTGGCAAGAAAAGTAGCGGCTAAGATGATGAAATACCAGCTCAATAAACAGTTACACGCTCTTGGTTTTGATAAGCCTATATTTTGGACATCGCTCCCGACGGCCGCAGATGTTTGTGCGGAAATGAATTCACGTGGGCTAATTTACTATTGTGGCGATGACTTTAGCGCTTTAGCTGGTGTTGACCACGACACGGTTGCCAAGCATGAACGTACACTGGTTAACGCGGCTGATGTGATTTTTACAGCAAGTGACAAACTCGCCACTCAATTTCCATCTGGTAAAACCGTCACTTTGCCTCACGGTGTCGACTTTAGTCTGTTTTCTGAGCCAGCACCTAAGGCTGAAGATTTACCTAATAATGGTCGCAAAGTGCTGGGCTTTTATGGCAGTTTGTCTGAATGGTTAGACTGCGACTTAATTGCCCAAGTCGCAGATCAAGCGCCTGACTGGGATCTCGTGTTCATCGGCCCCAACGAGTTCAGTGACAATCCACTTCCACAAAGAAGCAACATATACTACCTAGGCCCGAGAGCGCATCACACTCTGCCACGTTACTCTCAACACTGGGATGCCAGTTGGTTGCCCTTTGTTGATAACGCTCAAATCAAGGCATGTAATCCGCTTAAACTTCTTGAGTACTTGGCAACAGGAACCCCTGTTATCAGCACACCCTTTCCCGCATTAATGCCCTACAAACATATGCTCCATGTGGTTCAAGATGTCGAAGACGTGCGTGCCAGTCTCGATCACCTCCTACCGCCACCGACAGATTCAAAGTCATTTGTTCAACAGCAAAGCTGGGAAGCAAGAGCCAACCAAGTTGATAAATTAGTGAGGGCGCTATGAACGATTTAAGAGAAAACCTCAGCGTACTGTTACATGGTGCTTGGAAACGTCGCTACATGATCGTTATTCCTATGCTTGTATTGCCTGTGCTGGGTTTCATCGTAAGTAAACTGGTTCCGACGACTTATGTCGCTCATACAAGTATGCTTATCCAAGAGACAGCGAAAATGAACCCATTCCTTCAAGATCTTGCCGTCTCAACCATGCTGAAAGATCGATTGAGCGCACTCAGTACCTTGCTAAAAAGCCGACATGTTTTGTACTCAGTTGCCAAAGAACAAGCGCTGATTAGTGACGAAATGAGTGCCAAAGAGCAAGAGTTCATCATTAAAGATCTCGCGTCGCGTTTGTCTGTTCAGCAGCTCGGTAAGGACTTCATTCAAATCCAACTACGAAGTGGCAAACCGAATGGCATGGAGTCGATGTTACTCTCCGTCAGCGAACATTTTGTCGAACAGCTTTTAGCTCCTGAACGATCTTCAATTAAAGAGTCAAGTCACTTTTTAACCATCCATATTAATAAACGCAGAGAAGAGCTGGATAAAGCAGAGCAAGCGTTCGCGGAATACAAGAATACTTACTCTCACGCGACGCCTGAAATGCAAGCACAAAGCCTGACTCGTCTGGCAAGCCTTAAACAAACCTTGGCAGAAAAAGAAGCGGAGCTTGCTGGTGTTACCCGAAGCCTAGGTAGTTTGGACCAACAGCTTTCTAAAACCAACCCGGTTATCGGTAAGCTTGAAGAACAAATCATCGACATTCGTAGTGAGCTCACTTTGCTTCGCGCCAAGTACACTGAGGCGCATAGCATGGTTCAAGGCAAGCTACGAGAGTTAAACCGCTTGGAGCAAGAGCGCTCAGTACTATTGAACTCTAAACAACCGGAATTAAACAGCGCCCAACTTTGGGATATCGCAAGCAATACCACCGTAAACAGTCTTGGAGAAGCTCAGCCTCTTCTGGTCTCTCAGCTTCACCAACTGCAAATTATGCGCGGACGCTTTGAAGCCCTCACAGAAGAAACAAATAGCTTACGAACAATGATTCAAGAGTTAGAAAGTAATGCGCATCGATTTGGTAGCACAGCAACAGAAATCAACCGCCTAGCTCGTGATGTAGCGGTAAAAAGAGAAATGTATGATGACCTTGTGGAGCGTTATGAAATGGCTCAATTAACTGGTTCACTTGGCGTATTTGAAGAGAATAAACGCGTGAAAATCATTGATGAACCTTTCACACCAACCATTCCGTCTAACTTACCTAGTTTTGTGTTTGTCATTTTAGGGTTTATCGGTGGCGCGGGTTTGGGCATTGGATTAGCGACGATACTTGAGTTAGCCGATAACTCTATCCGCTCTAAAAGAGCATTAGAAAAGCACCTTGGCGTTCCTGTGATCACCACTCTACCTAAAGTGGTATACGGAAGCTAACAGCCGTTAACACTCCATTACAAGCACTCGTTCAGCGAGTGCTTTTTTTTTTGTGCTTATTCTAACTCCGTGTAAGATTTCCACTAATATGAATCTCAAATTGAGAATAAACATCGCCCCTCATATGCATTTCCATTAACCCCATGTTTTTAAACACTTAATTTATTGGCACGCAGTCTGCAATTCCTAAATAAACAAAGAACTCAACGAGGGTTTGAGAATGGAATTCAGACAAAAACAAAATAGCACTCAACGCAATAAAAAAGTGATATTACACGTCGTGCAGCACTTAGCTCCTGGCGGTTTGGAAACGCTCGTATTAGAGATGCTTCGTTTTGCGCAACCGAATCATTCCGTGTTTGTCGTAAGTTTAGAGGGAAGCAAAGCGCAAGCACTGCAATGCTGGTCAAAACTCTCGGCCTACCAAGGCCAACTGCACTTTCTCAATAAGAAACCTGGATTCAGCGGGACAACCATCAGTACGCTGACTTCCATGCTCAAAGGACTTAAGCCTGATGTGGTCCACACTCACCATATCGGTCCACTCTTATATGGTGGGATTGCGGCACGCTTAGCGCAGGTGCCAGTAATTATCCATACTGAGCACGACGCCTGGCATCTGAATAACAGAAAGTCAGCTCGACTGCAGTCCCTACTGCTAAAAATGATTCGTCCACATGTGGTTGCCGATGCGAACTTTGTCGCCGAACAAATCCAGACAAAACTGAATTACCGCAAAGTCTGCATCATTCACAATGGAATCGATTGCCAGAAATTTCAAAGCGGTAATCAAGCAACCAAGAGAAACTTGTTTGGGCTTCCAGCCAACAAAACCGTGATTGGAGTGGCTGGACGTTTAGAAGCAGTTAAAGGCCATAAAGAGCTTATCGAAGCCTTCTCTCATCTTACGCCAAACACACACCTAGCCATTGCTGGAGATGGTTCTCAGAGAGCTCAATTGGAAGCACAAGTTAGAACGTTAAAACTTGAGGATCGCGTTACCTTTTTAGGCTTGGTCGACGATATGCCCAGCTTTTACCAAAGCCTCGATTTATTTTGTTTACCGTCGCTTCAAGAGGGTTTCCCCCTCTCAACACTAGAAGCTCAAGCATGTGACATTCCTTGTGTCGCAACCGATGTTGGTGGCGTGAAAGAGACGCTCTGCCCGATTAACAGCACATTGGTTGAAGCCAACCGAGTATTCTCTTTGGCGGAAGCTTTGTCGCTGCAATTGAAATCAACCCATGGTTCTCCTCGAACTTTTATTCTCAAACATTTTGATATCAGAGACATGGTGAGTCGCTACTCACGTTTGGCCAAGGAGGCTAGCTATGAATGATTTACTTTGGATTACAGGTTTTGGTTTATCCGCATTTTTGATTGTCTATCATCATGTTGGTTATCCATTGCTACTTAAATGGCTTCCTTTAAAACAGCAAAAAACCACAGCACCATTTGTAGAGCGAGCTTACAAAGCCTCTCAAACAGACAGTCAGTTACCATCTATTACTGTCATCGTGCCCGCCTACAATGAAGAACAATGGATAGCAGAAAAGATCCGCAACCTTGCGAGCTTAGATTACCCAAGAGATAAATTGAAAGTGGTGATCGCATGTGATGGCTGCACAGATAACACAGCCGAGATTGCTCAAGCGACGATTCAAGAAGCAATCTGCTCCGATACACTGTTCATCATTAATGACCACCAAGTCAATCGCGGTAAAGTTGCCCTACTCAACGAAGAAATGCGTCATGTTAGCTCGGACATTACCGCACTGAGTGATACATCGGCATTGATTTCTTGCGATTCTCTGTTGCTAGCTAGTCAGCATTATCAAAATGAGAAGGTTGGAGTGGTTAACGCGACATATCAAATAATGAGTACCGATAACCAAGGTGAAGCAGCGTACTGGCAATACCAGTCTCGAGTGAAGCACCAAGAATCCTTGCTAGGTTCAACGATTGGTTCTCACGGTGCGTTTTATACATTCAGAACCCACCTATTTGAACCACTTGAAGTCAGCACCATCAATGACGATTTTATTCTCCCTATGAGAATCGTTTTGCGAGGCTATAACGCTATCTACGAACCTAACATGCTGGCTCTTGAACTCGAACAAAGCTCAGACGACGCAGACTTCAAGCGACGCCTAAGAATTTCAGCGGGTAACATGCAGCAGCTCATGCAATTAAAGAAATTACTGCTACCTCGCTATCGTGGCACTGCCTTTGCATTTCTATCGGGAAAGGTTCTGCGCTTAGCAACACCCTATTTGATGATTGTTTGCTTGGTTTGTTCACTGCTACTGGCACACAACCCGCTGTTTCAAATAATGCTGCTCGCTCAAGCCTGTGTTTATGGTATCGCACTTGTCACTTACTTGGTGCCTGCACTTAACACAGTCAAGCCTTTTAAACTGATTAGCTACATCGTCATTGGTCATCTCGCCAATTTCATCGGCGGTATGAAGTATTTGCTAGGAATGGAAAATGGGCGTTGGAAACGCGTCAACCAATAAGGAAAGCATCATGAAAAACTCACGCTACGATTCAAATGTATGCCACGCGAAAAGAACGTTTGATGTACTGGTTGCAATGTTTATTTTGCTCGTCACTGCACCACTATTCCCATTTATCGCGCTAGCTATAAAAATCACATCCAAAGGCCCAGTGATCTATCGTCAACTGCGTGTTGGGCGCTGTACACCAGAAAAAATGGATCTTTTTCAGATCATGAAGTTTCGCACCATGTATATTGATGCGGAGCAACGCTCCGGTGCAGTTTGGGCAACCGAGAATGATCCTCGAATCACACCAGTAGGACGTTTTTTACGTAAGACGCGTTTAGATGAGTTACCACAGCTGTTTAATGTGTTGAGAGGTGAAATGTCGATGATCGGGCCACGTCCAGAGCGCCCTGCTTTCTACCAAAAGTTGGAAGATGAAATCCCTTATTTTGTAGAACGCACATATGGCGTATTACCGGGAATTACGGGCCTAGCGCAAGTTAACCAAGGCTATGATGCTTGCATTGAAGATGTACGACGTAAAGTTGGTTTTGACCACAGTTACGCACTAAGCTTAGGTTCGTTCTACTCTTGGATTTCAATGGACCTTTCAATCATGAGCAAAACATTCGTTGTGATGATTGACGGACGAGGTCAGTAACCCCTGGTTCTGGTAACGGTCACTCTTGCCACTGGCGTCGCATCTTTTCGATGGTCGCTGGTGGTACATCATGAATGCTTTGATACGCTCCGCGACACACCTTAACTTCCACCTCAATGCGCTTCTTCACGCAGTAGTCCAAGTAACGCTTCATCTCCCAGTGCCGAACAAACGTATTACTCACAATCACGACTTTCCCTTTGTTCAACCACTCTCGAGTTTGCTGAAAACACCATTCGTGCGCTTGGGTTAATTCAGTTGGGTTAAAGTGATAATCACCTTCATCATTTTCAAAATACATGTCAGCTTCAAAATGCTTAGCACCAAGCTCTATCGCCAGTTGCTTTGCTAAGGTTGTTTTACCTGAACCTGGAAGTCCACGAATAAGAATGAGTTTCGCCAGTGACATAATGCTGTTAAATGAGGTGGGAATAAGCCCAAACTGTAACGGAATTATTGAAAAAGAAAAGTAGAAATAAAAAATGCCGAACGCATTAGGCTCGGCATTTAAATTCAATAGTGGATAGTGTTTATTTGTAAGCTGACAGTTCGGTTCTTAACCCTTTAACCAAGCTTACACACATCAACAACAGAACAAAGGTAAACGGTAATCCCGTTGCAACCACACCGGACTGCAATGCTTGCAAGGCTTCTTTGCCACCAACCCAAAGCATAACGGCTGCAATTGCACCTTCAATACAAGCCCAGAAAATACGCTGTGGAATTGGTGCATCAATCTTACCACCCGCAGTGATACTATCGATAACCAGTGAGCCAGAGTCTGATGATGTAATAAAGAACACCAGAATCAGCACGATAGAAAGCATTGAAATCACTGAGCTATACGGTAGCGCATCGTAAACATGGAACAGAGTCAGTGAAATATCAGTTAGACCATTTGCACCTAGCTCACCGACTTTATTCACCACTTGGTCAAGCGCGATACCACCGAATACAGACATCCAAATCAAGGTAACGACAGTAGGAATAACGATCACTGCGAACAGGAATTCTCGAACCGTACGACCTTTAGACACACGCGCGATAAACATACCAACAAACGGTGACCAAGATACCCACCAAGCCCAGTAGAATACCGTCCAGCCGTGCATCCAAGTTTCATCTTCACGACCGTGGGGGTTGCTCAACGGAATAATATTTTCAATGTAAGCCATTGTTGTGTCGCGTAGCGAACCCCACGCCGTATCAAACGTTATAAAGGTAATGAAAATAAGCAGGGCAAACGCAACCACCATATTGACGTTACTCAGTAGCTTAACACCACCATCAATACCACGAATTACTGATAGCACCGCGATAAAGGTAACAAAGGTGATCACAATCATTTGTGTACCAATGCCGCCTTCTAGACCAAAGACATGGTTAATACCACTGGTCGCCTGCTGAGCACCGAGACCCAGCGACGTTGCAAGACCAAACAGCGTGGATAAAACGGCAAGAATGTCGATAACATGCCCTAACCAACCCCATGCTCGGTCACCAAAAATTGGATAAAACGCCGCGCGCAATGAAAGCGGTAAACCTTTGTTAAAAGCAAAAAACGCAAGTGCTAGTGCAACGAGTGCGTAAATACTCCAACCATGCACACCCCAGTGGAACATGGTGGCACCCATCGCGAGAGATTTCGCTTCTTCTGTGTATGGCACTGCGTTCAGTGGCATTCCCCACCAATCAGTGAAGTACGCGGTCGGCTCCGCCACACTCCAGAACAGAAGGCCAATACCCATACCAGCAGCAAAGAGCATCGACAACCAAGAAACGGTTGAGTGATCCGGCGTTGCTTCTTTGCCACCTAAGCGGATTTTACCCAGCGGAGAAAAAAGAAGAGCAACAGCGAATAATAAGAAGAAGTTTGTCGACCACATAAAGAACGCATCAAACTGTTCGATAATTCCGTTTTTCAGACCGTTTAATACATCACGAGCAGTGGTTGGCTCAACAAGAAGAAGTGAAATTAGACAGAAAACAACGAGACCCGCACTGATGCCAAAAACGGGGTTATGTATGTCGAATCCCCACTTTTGAACGTTGTCCTGTCCAACCTGATAGTCTGTTGTGTCGATACTATATTTTTTAAATGCATTATCCATAAATACAAATTTAACGTGAATTTGAAACGCCCCTCAGGTGAGAAGAACTCCAATACCGCCCTCCATTAATTTGAACTCTAAAGTTTTAAAGCGGGGCGAAGTTTAGCAGTAATCACATATTTTTGCAAAAAATCGCCATTTATTGCATTTTTGGCTCAGTTAAAGGCAGATGAGAACAAAGTAATATCAACACAAAAATTATGAGGTCTAACGATTGATTCTATCGTAATTTGATCGTTCGAAAAGGACTGGAAATACTTGCGCTCTGTGGCTTTATCATTGATGGACGCGTAAATTGAGATAAGTAACACTGACTTGGTTTCTAAGCTAGCGATGAAACCAAGTCAGTAAAGTTTTCATATAGACTGAGTATTATAGGAAATGGAAGGTAATATTCCCCGTCACACTGCTCACGGTGTCACTATCGCTGTCAATATCCACGCCAAACGCTTGATAGCTTGCCCCAATAGAAACATTATCGAGCAAGAAGTATTCGGCACCGACACCATACATGTAGGAGACACCATCATCTTTATCTAAATTTCTCAGTCCGCCGTCATAATCAATATTGAATGCATTGATGCCACCTTTGGCATAGACATGAAGCGGCCCAAAGTCGATGCTTGGTTTCGCTGCTAAATAGAATGAATCAAAATCAGCACTACCCCTGCTGCCACTCAGTGATAAATCCACTTTGCCGTGGTTAAAGTAACCTGCCTCAATGCCAATGAATGGCAAAATACCAGTACCTACATGAATACCGTAGGTTGTATCGTTTTCGCTATCGATATCAGATTGACCAATTTGACCGCCAGCGTAAATCCATGAGTCAGCCATTGCTGATGTTGAGCACAACGTTAGAGCTAATAACGAGAGTGTTTTTTTCATACTATCCCTTCCTGAGCGATTCCTAAGCGAAACATTACGCAAATATGCGCATTTAATCGCCACTATATATTGGAAAGCATGAGCATTTTAAGATCCAAAAGTGAATAATTTATGTTCAACTTTTGTTTTGTGACTTCCAGACAAAAAAACACCGACATAAAGTCGGTGTTTTTCATATGGGTGTTAGAAAGCTAGACGCTTATAGGAAATGCAGTGTTGCGTTAACAGAGAACGTGCCGATATCGTCTTTACCCGCCGTGTAGTTCATGTAGCTAGCACCAACAGACATCGGACCAAAAATGAAGTACTCAGCACCTACACCGTACATTAGATCCAAATCGTCATCGTCTTTGCCGCCTTTCACTTCTTTGTCCCACTGGTGGAAACCACCTTTTGCATACACATGCAGTGGACCAAAGTCGATGCTTGGCTTAAGTGCTGCGTAGTAAGACGTTAGCTTAGTGTCTTGACCATTTACGTTAAATTCACCGTGTTGCGTCACACCTGCTTCAATACCAATGATAGGTAGGATGCCTGTACCAACGTGAACAGAGTATGATGTATCCGTCTCACCTTTGTAGTCAGACTGACCTACTGTTGCACCACCGTAAATCCAAGAATCTGCCATTGCCGCAGAAGATGCGCCAAGTAGCGCCACTGCTAATAGAGTTTTTTTCATCATCTACCTTTACTCTTTATTATTCCCACG
The DNA here is from genome assembly GCF_024181935.1 of Vibrio sp. Y51_MX_L26. Lineage (NCBI taxonomy): Bacteria > Pseudomonadati > Pseudomonadota > Gammaproteobacteria > Vibrionales > Vibrionaceae > Vibrio > Vibrio sp. Y51_MX_L26. The sequence goes on along the minus strand of NZ_JAMZAS010000010.1, from coordinate 89,515 downwards.
TCTGCATAACTCAGTCGTTGGTACTACAAATAAAGGGAGGCGAACCATTGCCTCCCAGAACTAAAAAATTACGCTTATTGAGTTACTAGCAATTAGTGTACCAGTAACCTCATACGCGATAATTACAAATCTGACGCTATTTTACTGGTTGATTAGCAAGCATCAATCGCGTTTTTGACTCGTTTATCAGAAACAGGATAAGGAGTGCCTAATTGTTGAGCAAAGTAACTCACGCGAAGCTCTTCAATCATCCAACGCACTTCCTTTACGTTTTCAGGAATGGCCACACCTTTCGGGATCTTGTTCAGCAACTCTTTATAGTCTTGAGTCACAGATTCAATCTTCAGCATGTGTAAACGATCTTTGTTTGGATCGATTGGCAACTTCTCCATACGACGCTCTATCGCACGCATGTAGCGAAGAATATCCGGCAAGCGTTTCCAGCCACATTCCGTCGCAAAACCTTTGAAGATCAAGCCTTCAATTTGTGCTTTGATATCCGACAGAGCAAACGCCATTGTGAAGTCGATTTTGCCTTTTAGCTTCTTATTGATGCTGAACGCCGTTGTCAGAATAGTCTCAACCTGTTTCGCGATCTCTACGACGGTATCACCCAGTTCAGCACGAACGTGTTCTTTCAACGCTTCGAACTTCTCTGGCTCCCAAACTAAGCCACCCTGCTCTTCAATAAGCTTATCGACACCACAGGCGATACAGTCATCAATCAGATCAAGCACTTTGCCGTAAGGGTTAAAATACAAACCCAACTTCGATTTGTTCGGTAAGTTAGCGTGCAGATATTTAATTGGAGACGGCACATTCAACAAAATCAAACGACGCTGACCAGCACGCATTGCCGTTATCTGCTCGTACTCCGTTTCGTAGAGTTTGATTTCAACGCTGTCTTTGCTATCAACAAGTGCTGGATAGGCTTTTACATCGTAGCCACCACGTTTTTGTTGATACACTTTCGGCAATTCACCGAAGCTCCACGTATGCAGACCTTTCTGCTCAATATCGTCATCTGCCACTTTGGAAAGCGTTTCTTGAACTTTGTCTTTCAAGCTCTCTTTCAATTCGTGAAGGTCTTTATGTTCCTTCAGTTTGCGATTTCGATGATCAACCGCTCGGAACGTGACTTTCAAGTGCTCAGGCACCTGTTCCAAGTTCCAGTCTTCACGCAATACTTCTACACCCGTCATACGGCGCAGTTCTTTTTCTAGCGAGTCTAGCAGCGGTGCTTCCATTGGTGTTACACGTGCTAAGAATGCATCTGCATAGTTCGGCGCAGGCACAAAGTTCTTACGAATCGTCTTCGGCAGCGATTTAATCAAACTAACAATAAGCTCATGACGCAGACCAGGGATCTGCCAGTCAAAGCCCGCTGGCTCAACTTGGTTTAAAATCGGCAACGGCAAATGCACTGTGACACCGTCACTATCATCGCCCGGTTCAAATTGGTAACTCAACTTGAGCTTCAAACCATTTTGATGCCAGAAGTTCGGGTAATCCAAATCGGTCACATGGCTAGCATCACCCTTGAACAGCATCTCTTTTTCAAAGTTCAGCAGTTCAGGATCTTCTTTCGATGCTTTTTTCCACCACGTATCGAAATGTTTACCAGACACTACTTCGGTACCAACACGTTGGTCATAGAAATCAAACAGCTCATCATCATCCACCAAGATATCACGACGACGAGATTTGTGTTCAAGCTCTTCCACTTCTTGCAGAAGCTTACGGTTTTGTTTAAAGAACGCGTGTTTGGTTTCCCACTCGCCTTCCACCAGCGCACTACGAATAAAGATTTCGCGGCTAACGGTCGGATCGATACTGCCGTAGTTCACCAAACGTTTCGGTACGATTGGCACGCCGTAAAGCATGACTTTTTCGTGCGCCATCACCGCCGCGCGTTTCTTCGACCAATGCGGTTCGCTGTAACTGCGCTTGATAAGGTGTTTGGCTAATGGCTCAATCCACTCCGGCTGAATCTTGGCAATGATACGGCCCCAAAGTTTCGAGGTTTCCACCAACTCGGCTGACATTATCCACTTAGGTTGTTTCTTAAATAGACCCGATGCTGGGAAGATATGGAAACGAGCGTTGCGCGCGCCTTGATATTCATTCTTTTCTTGGTCTTTCATACCGATGTGCGACAGCAAACCAACCAAGATCGCACTGTGTACACCATGGTAAGAAGCAGGCTCATCGTTAAGTTTGAATTCCATTTCACGCATCGACTGATGAATTTGGAAGTAAACGTCTTGCCACTCGCGAACGCGCAAGTAGTTCAAATAATCTTGCTTACACTGCTTGCGGAACTGGTTGCTAGACAACGCTTTTTGCTGCTTTTGGATATATTCCCACAAATTCACAAACGTCAGGAAGTCCGACTCTTCATGGAAGAAACGACGGTGCTTATCATCTGATGATTGTTGTTTGTCTGAAGGACGCTCGCGTGGATCTTGAATCGACAAGGCCGCTGCAATGCTCATCACTTCTTTAAGCGCACCATATTTTGGCGCTTCCAAAACCATACGCGCCAAGCGTGGGTCGATTGGCAAACGAGCTAATTGGCGACCGATGGAAGTCAGGCGTTTTTTCGGGTCTTTTACCTCAGAATTAATCGCGCCAAGCTCTTCCAGCAAACGAACACCATCTTGGATGTTACGTTTGTCCGGCGCTTCCACAAATGGGAAGGCTTGAATGTCGCCCAAGCCAAGTGCGGTCATCTGTAAGATAACCGATGCTAGGTTGGTACGCAGGATCTCGGGATCGGTAAACTCTGGGCGCGACTCAAAATCTTCCTCTGAGTACAGACGGATACAGATACCCTCTTCCACACGACCACAACGACCTTTACGTTGGTTCGCACTCGCCTGAGAAACTGGCTCAATTGGAAGACGCTGAACCTTAGTTCGGTAACTGTAGCGGCTAATGCGCGCCGTGCCCGGGTCGATAACATACTTGATGCCCGGAACGGTTAGCGAGGTTTCTGCCACGTTGGTTGCCAGTACAATTCGGCGACCAGCATGAGGTTGGAAAATCTTGTTCTGCTCGCCCGCCGACAAACGCGCGTAAAGCGGCACAATTTCCGTGCTCTTCAGATTACGTTTGGACAATGCATCTGCGGTATCACGAATTTCACGCTCACCGTTCATGAAGATCAGGATGTCACCTAAACCTTCATCGCACAATTCGTCTACCGCTTCGAAGATGCCTTCAAGTTGGTCACGATCATTGTCGTCATCACCGCTTAGTGGGCGGTAACGGGTTTCTACTGGGTAAGTACGACCTGACACTTCAATAATTGGTGCATTGTTGAAGTGTTTTGAAAAACGCTCTGGGTCGATGGTTGCCGACGTGATAATTACTTTCAAATCAGGACGGCGTGGTAGCAACTCTTTCAAGTAACCCAAGATGAAATCGATGTTAAGGCTGCGCTCGTGCGCTTCATCGATAATAATGGTGTCGTATTGATTCAAGAAACGGTCATGCTGAATTTCAGCCAACAAGATACCGTCCGTCATCAATTTGATTTGGGTATTTTCAGAGATCTGATCGTTGAATCGAACCTTGTAACCAACAAACTCACCAAGCTTAGTTTCCATCTCTTCGGCAATACGGTTAGCAACCGAACGCGCTGCAAGACGACGAGGCTGAGTATGACCAATCAGACCGAACTTACCGCGACCAAGCTCAGCGCAGATTTTTGGCAGCTGAGTGGTTTTACCAGAACCGGTTTCACCCGCGACGATAACCACTTGGTTTTCTTCAATAGCTTTAGCGATGTCGTCACGCTTTTGGCTGACGGGCAGAATTTCTGGGTATTCAATCGTTGGTTTGTAGTTGCTGCGTTGTTCCGCAACCATCATCGATTTAGCAATGTCGAGTGCAATTTCATCAAACACAGCATTACGTGCTGCATCTTTCTTAATTTTGCTCGCACCAGAAATGCGTTTACTTAAACGGAAGCGGTCACGCATCATGCACTGGCTTAACGCTTTGCGTAGAGACGCCGCGCTATTCACTTGAGCCTGAGGTGCTTTATCTTGTTTCGCTGTCGCCTTTTGCACACCATTTGACGGTGTCGCTTGCTCTTCAGCGGGATTCTTTTTTGGGGGCTGTGACGAAGTCAAAGCGTTTCCTATTCTTTTCATTACAAAAACTGCGCGGATTGTATCACACAAGATCTGCAACAAGATAACCTAAACCATATTCAAATTTTTCGAACATGTTCAGCGAATCCCTATACTTTTTAACCAACGTGCCTCGCTTATAATGGCTCCCATAGTCAAAAGTACTTATTTAAGGAATAACCATTATGTCTCGTGTACTAGCTCTAAAATCAAGCATCCTTGGCGATTACTCTCAATCAAACAAACTGGTTGAAGACTTCATCAAAAATGTAGACCAAGACAAGCTAACTGTTCGTGATTTGGCTGCCAACCCATTACCAGTTTTGGACTTCGCCGTTGCCACTGCACTTCGCGCAACGGAAGATCTTTCACAAGAACAACAAGCGGTTGTCGAACTGTCGGATACCCTTATTGAAGAAGTAAAAGCCGCAGACACTTTGGTTATTGCCGCACCAATGTATAACTTTACAATTCCAACTCAGCTTAAAAACTGGATTGATTTGATTGCTCGTGCTGGCGTGACATTCAAATACACTGAAAACGGCGTTCAAGGCCTGATCGAAGGTAAGAAAGCGATTGTTATCACGACTCGCGGTGGTATCCATAAAGATTCACCAACAGACAACGTCACACCATACCTGCGTACCGTGCTAGGTTTCGTTGGTATCACTGATGTGGAATTTGTTTATGCGGAAGCGCTAAACATGGGTGAAGATTTCGCTGCGAAAGGCATTTCTGAAGCGCAGAGCCAACTTGCAGCGATAGCGTAAATTGGCCAAGCTAGATAGAAGAATGTAAATAACAAGGGATTGGTTCGCGCCAATCCCTTGTCGATCAAAATACCCTAATCGTGTTTAGAAATTATCTTATTTCTCCCAGAGCGATTCACTTTCTCTAAGTTGTGTAGCGCTTCGTGATAGAGCTTTTCCAAAGACTGCTCGGCTTCGTTTATCATATTCTCAATCATCGCATCAAACGCGACATCACTCGGAATTTCGAGATCGTCTCCAACGTCAACCTCAAGAGAATTGACGTACAACACTAACCATTCGTCACCCTCTAAATGTCCTTCCCCGTGGACGACAAAAAAGCGCTTGGCAAATTCATCGTTGGTACAGTTTATCGCCTCAATTTGAATATTGAATGAGGAGTCGATACTCATGGTGCTCATGCCATCCGATTCATCAGATGCATCACAAACAGCCTTAACTTTGGCACGATACACGAAGGTTCGCGTTGAAAGCAGCATTGTATTATTCATCATTACTCATAATGGGCGATAAAGAAGTCAGTTGCAAATCCGACCTATATGCATCTTACGATACTCTAAAACTCGAACTGGAAGTAAATGGTATTGTAGTTGCTCCCGCCTTTAATGCGCCCAAACTGGGACGCACTTTCGAAAATTGCTGAGCGGTGATGCAATGAATAACCCACCCACATATTTTCCCAGTTTTTTTGGTTGAATAAGTCACCTATATTTACATCAAACGAGAAGTCTAAGTAGTTCAGTAGCTTACTTGGTGTATAACCCTTGTCTTCCATTTCGGTTCCTTCGATGTAGGTAATGTTGTCGACGTATGACATACCTTCCGCAACACCAAATCGCCAAGTCGTTGGCCAATTAACTGTATAATAAGCCTTAATCGCCATCACGTATTCTGTGCTCGCGGACTGAACACTGGACGACCAGTGATGAACCAAACCTGGCGTTAAATAAATATCAAGAGGAAAGCCAAACAACTCGTCCGTTAGCGGGTGCCCATAAAACAATGAAGTAAGTTGATTGTTGTATGGGTCTTTTTCTCTCTCAAAGCTAAATATTTCACCAATATTTGAAGGCGTCGCCCAACCATGCGCGATACGTAGGTATGGTTTATTGCTCAGTGCTGATTTCGGAGCTTTGCCTTTATCGTTGAAAAAGCCAAAACCGACAAACACTTCACCTTGATATCGGTCTTCTACAAGCTGGCTGTTGTAGGCATTATCATCTAAGCTAGTGACACTCGTCTCCCCCAATAAATACAAGTTGGAAGTCACATGATAACGCGCTTTGATGCCGAGGTTGGCATCAAGTCCTGCTCCAACTCTTTCCCCAGTAACATCTTTAAACGCATAGTATTCACTGTTGAAGTCGGCGTCTTTGTATCGAATCGTGATAGATGGCTCTAACTCCCAATCACCAAACGCATAATTAGCGGCAAGGCGATAATGAGAGTGAAACTGGAGTTCATCGTCCGTCATTAGTTCTACTTCTGCGCGCCAGTTGTCGTTAATGCTATAACGAACTTGACCACCAAAGTCGACTCTGTCCCCTTCATTGGCATTTTGTAGCGACATGGGAATATCAACAAATCTCAATCGCATGATCGCACTCGCGCGCCAGTCAGAATCACTCTCGTCATACAGAAAAACGCCGCCTTCAATGCCATTGATATACAAATGCTCGTTTTCAAAGAACATCATTGGTACAAATGTACTCACCGTCGAGTCATTATCGGCGGTATAAAACGGGATCGATGCGGTGCGATACATCGCTGCAATTCCCCACGTTTGCTCTTCTACACCATACGCAGAAGAAGCCATCGCAGCTAAAGGCAAAGTGAGTGTTGTTAGAATTAATCTCTTCATGAGTTCGAAAAATGTTGGTTGAGAAGCAGGCAAACATCAATGATTTGCCATTTAAAGCTTATGTTCTTCTGATGATAGCCGTTACAATGACAAATGTTGTCATCCTCGTGACAGTTTGAGTCCCAAGATTATATTAATATTGCACGACTAGATGAGCTTATTTGTGAATATTTTTACTATCGTAACAAGCTCTTAAAACTCTAGCTTAGTTCTAAATCAAACATAATGAAGTAAAAAGTGAAAGCATCAGAACTCATCTCTACCTTGAATCATTTACCCGCAGACACGGACCCAGACATTGTGATGGGAGAAGCATGGCTGCCTGAAAGGTTGATAGGGACTCAACTTGATGGTGACATGTTATTTTTGCACTTTGATAATGCTCCAGAAGATGGTCAGGGAGACGAAGAGGGACGCGGCTTCGTCGAGCACGAAATAGATCTAATCAGAACGCGACTTCAGCAGATTTTGGATGAAGACAGTGATAACGCGTCAAAAGCCAATGCCATGCTAGGTTTATTCCTTATGGGACATGAACTTAGCAGTTCACAAGTTATCGAAATATTAGAAGAAGAAGCTGACACATAAGGAGCCGTTTTGCCAGCATTGATGAATACGACTGAAACATCTTCACTTCCTCTTATCGTTGCAGGTCCGATTTTGCGCAAAGTGACCGCAACTGAAATCAATATTTGGCTAGTCACCACCCAACGCTTGGAGGGTATGGTGCAAATTACGGATGAAAACGCCTCCGTCCTTCATCAAGCCCCCTTAAGTGAGCAAAAAGAACAGCTTCAAATCGGTCTCAATGCGTGGTGCTGTTTGTTGCAATTAAAGGGCGAGTTTCCGCCCCATCAAACGTTACGCTATCAAATACAAACGCAACACGGTTTAGTAACGGAACTGCTTCCTCATCTGACTTATGAACGAGATAACTGTCCAAATTTGGGCGTTGAGTTCCTAATCAGCGAAAAAGCAGATTATGTTCTGCATGGCTCGTGCCGGAATCCCCACCACTTCAGTAAAGATACATTGGTCGCTGCGGATCATAAAATCGCATCTCAAACCATCGAAGAAAGACCAGATATGCTCATCATGAGTGGTGACCAAATCTACGCAGACCATGTTGCAGGCCCTACTCTGGACGCCATCGAACAAGTCATTGCCCTACTCGGTTTACCGGGCGAAGAATTCGAGCAAGCGCCGATAAAAAATACCAATGCCCTCTACCAGCACTCAGCTTGTTATTATGGTCGGGACAAATTGTTGCCTCATTATGTGAATGATGGCAGTTTACTGAGTACGTTTTTCCCGCACAGAGGGACGCCAATATTCAGCGCCAAAGAGTGTGAAAACCATCTAATAAGCTTTGCCGAATGCTTTGCAATGTACTTATTGGTTTGGTCTCCAACCTTATGGAAGCTCATTCGGACAGATCGCTTATTAGAAAATGAGTTTACTGTCGGCGGAGCAACTCTCGATCCCAAATGGCAGCAGCAATGGCGCGAAGAAAAAGCTCAAATAGATAAATTCGTCTCAGGTCTGGATAAGGTTCAACGCCTACTTGCTCACATTCCAACCTACATGATCTTTGATGATCACGATGTCACCGACGATTGGAACCTTACCATAGGCTGGGAACAAGCCGCGTACAGCAACGCCTTTGCGAAACGTATTATCGGGAACAGCCTGGTTGCCTACTGGCTCTGCCAAGGGTGGGGAAACGCGCCAGAAAAATTCAATGATGAGTTTATGAGTATCGCTCAACGCTTTTTCAACGAGCGTTCCTCACAAACTCAAGATGCATTTATTCAATATTTGTATCGCTTTGAGAATTGGCATTACACCATTCCGACGACGCCAAAAGTTGTCGTGCTAGATACACGAACCAGACGCTGGCGTTCTGAGTCTAAAATGAACAAGCCCTCTGGGTTAATGGACTGGGAAGCAATGATTGAGTTCCACCAAGAACTTGTTCATCAAGACAAAGTTATCATTGTTTCTGCCGCGCCAATGTTCGGGGTGAAGTTTATCGAAGCACTGCAGCGAGTAGTGACAATCCTTGGTAAACCGTTGATGGTCGATGCTGAAAACTGGATGGCGCACCCCGGAAGTGCGAATACGCTTATTAGTATTTTTACACATACTAAGACGCCGACCAATTTCGTTATTCTCTCTGGCGACGTGCACTACTCTTTTGCATACGACATTAAACTTCGCTACCGAAAAAATAGTCCGAATATCTATCAAATCACCTGTAGCGGGATTAAAAATCAGTTCCCAACCCAATTGCTCAATATTTGTGATGGTCTAGATAGGCTTCTATATAGCCCTCGTTCGCCTTTAAACTGGTTCACAAAACGTAAGCGGCTAAAGATCTACAAACGCGCACCAAGTTCGCACAATTTTTATCGCTTAGTTAACCACAGCGCCATTGGTGAGCTACGTCTTGATGACGAAGGAAAGCCGAGTCAAATTAGCATTCTAACGAGCGATGGTGAAGAGGTACATTTTCCACCAACTCGTGCAGAAGGCTAAATCTCGCTCCCAAAATGACTTGCCCTTTCTTGAAGGCAAGTCATTTTGGCTGAACTTAAAAGTACGAGGGATTTGGGTAGATGAGCAAAGCTCTTGACTGTCAACGGCGTGCTAAATTTGATACCACACCTTGAGATCTACCGTATTTATGACCATGTTAACCAAATAAACAATAGCTCGGTGTTCAATATGTTTAACTCTCTTACCTCATTATTTAAACAGCTCATTGAAGGCTCTGATTTAAGCCAAACCAACACACTCTCTCCGAATATGGCTATCGCGTGCTTGCTGTGTGAAGTATCTGGCGCAGACCATAACGTCGATGATAAAGAGCAAGAAACAAAGCGTTCATTATTGATGAAGCTTCTGTCATTAAATGAAGAAGAATCAAATGCTTTGTTAGAGCAAGCGCAACAGAAAATAAAAGACTCCGCGTCTCTGTACGATTTTACTTCTCAACTGAGAGAATTGACTCAAGAAACACGCTACAACTTAATCAAAAGCATGTGGGAAGTGGCGTATGCCGATGGCGAAATTGATCCACTAGAAGATGCAGTGATCCGCAAAACAGCAGAACTACTCTACATTGATCACAGTGAGTTCATTCGAGCAAAGTTGCAATCTCAGTAAGGAAACAAGGTAAACATGTAAGTCGCGCAAGCTATTTCAAGTCTACCGTGAAATGATGGCGAAGATTGAGTTCTATAGCCACAAAAAACGCGCATTACGCACGTTTTTCGATAAGCCAACGACATTGTTATTAAAATACTGGTCAAGATATGAATATGTTTGACGAGCTCTACACTAAACAGATTCCATGACAAAACAACAATGGTTGAATGACGATTTGATTACAAGTTTGCCTATCTATAAAGGACTATTAAAGCATAGTCAGAGCAAGCTTCGCTAAATTGTACGCATCCACATAACCAGAATGTTGGCGCCCTTCCCAATCAATGCCTTTTGCTTCTTGAGCTGCTCGGTGACCAATACGCTTATCCTTAAGACGATTTTGAATGCGATAAAGCGTCGCTAAGTTGATGAACTCCGTAAATGGCGCTTCAATACCTTTTTGCTTACACTCTTCAAGCAGGATGAGGTCATCTCGGCCCCATGATGCATAAATCTTGTTACGACCACCGAAGTTCTTAACCATGGATTTAAGCACTTCTTCTAATGGGCGTCCTTGTTTTTCAATTTTACGTGGCGTAATACCTGTTAGCTCGGCACAAAACAGCGAAACTTCATCATGTTCAGGTTTTACGTAGTATTGAGCTCGCTTGACTATCTCGCCTCTAGACAAATCTATTTCAGCCAACCCAACTTCGATAATTTCACCCGTGCTGCCGACGCCATTTTCGTTCCAGCAACACATTTCTAAATCGAAGCATACAATACGGTTATGGTTCATAGTTTGTCTTGATTCCTAACATAAAATTTTAAAGCGTGGGATTCTACCGTAACACGGTGTAAAACTCGAATTTGCACGCCCATTTAATCGCCAATCGACACATTATTACGACCGTTTTTTTTACTCAAATAAAGTTGATTATCCATTTTGTGATACAAGCTTTCAGGATCTTCATCTTTATGGACAGCCGCGCCGATACTTAACGTGCAAATGATTGAAGCATCGCCATAGTCAAAAGCCGTACTTGCCACGATGCTCCGCAACTTTTCCAGATAAGCTTCCAGTGCTTCTTTATCAATGACTTTAGAAATAATACAGAACTCATCACCACCAGCACGATAAAATCGGTCTCCAGGCTTTAGATTCGCACTGACTAGCTTAGTCACATGCTGCAATGCTTCATCTCCCCCTAAATGACCGTGCTTGTCATTGATAACTTTGAAGTGATCGATATCAAAACCAACCAATGCGAAGCTAACACCTTTGTTTATCTGGCTAAGCAAATGATCGTTAAACGCTCGGCGATTGAGTAACTGAGTTAGAGGGTCACGCTCAGCCATCCTTTTTAATTCGACGGTTTTAAGCTCTAACATAACCGCCAAGCGCTCTTTTTCTCGTGACTGCAAATTCACAATCCAACTAATCAAAAAGGCGATTACCAACCCGGCTAATGTCGTGCCCGCTAAAATAGAACGCTCCCAAGCAGAGACGGCATCAGAAAGTTTAAAATCAATCCGCCACTCACGATTAGGCAGTTGAATGGTACGGCTTATAACCGTTCCTCGAATGTTATCCCAGTTTGAACTTTGGAAGAGAACGGGGTCATCTGCTGCGTCAAAGCCTAAATCTTCTACGCGCACCGACATATCTAGCTCAGTCGCGGTTTTCGTGATCAAATCCTCAAAGTAAACCGTACTTCGAATCACCCCTGTCACTACACCTAATAAATGTTTGTTCTCGAAGTCAAACACTGGATGGAACACTAGCAGCCCAGTTTTAGGAATGGACTTGTCATACCCATCTTGCAGTAAGCGAACTTTATCCGAGACATTTGCTCTCCCATTTGTGGATATATCATCCAAGATGAGATCGAAGCGTTTACGTGAAAAATAGAAACCTAATAGAGAAAGGTTTTCTGGTGTTCTTGGATAAATATCCGATGCGATAAAAATTGGCTCTTTGTGTTCAAAAATGTACCCGTAGGTTTTGGGGCCATCTTTAGGAACGGTAAACGGTTGGAAATCAGGAAATGTTTGACGGGTCTTTAAAATATGCTCATCAAGGTCTTCGAATTCGACCTTTTGCATCCATTGAAGTCCGATTAGACTTCGCGAGCTATTGATTACTTGTTCCGCATACATTGGGAACGAAGACCAATAGGTGCGTTCAATCGAATGAAAAAAGTTTGCACCTGCACCAATAAACTTTAAATCATTTTCGACGTTCGCTTTCAGTGATTCTGCTTGTCGGTCAGCTAAAGTATCAAACGTCGTCTGCGTATACCGTTGCTGCATCGTATAAGCAGCACCGACCACACCAGCAGTGACACACAACGTCGCTGCAAAAGCTAGAATAGAGTCTGAATGTCGTTTGATAACGCTCTTGTGAGCGGTGCTTTGTGTCATATCGTAATTTTGATACTTCCGTAAGTTAAACTTCGGGATCTATTGAAATACTGCGTTAGCAACGCACAAACATCAAGCAACAACCTATGCTGGGCAGTCCGATCGTCGATTTTTCACGCTGTTCGTACGGTATAGTCACGAATTATTACAGCCTTAAGCCTTGAATATGCTACCATCCGTCATCATTTTAATGTCTAAACTTGGTGCAAGATCGCAAAGACGATCGTTTTAGTGAACACATATGAGCCAATACTGAGCACCAATAATCAATAGAAAGAGAAAAAACGTCATGAACATTGATTTGAACCTAATTCCTCAAACGTTCGATATGCTTCACGCTGGCCTAACCGCATCGAGCGTTTTGCTTCTTTTAGTCGCGGTCTCTCGCAAATCAAAAGTGGTTGAGAAAGTCGTAGAAAAACCGGTCGAGAAAATCGTCGAAGTTGAGAAGCCAGTTGAGAAGATCGTCGAAGTAGAAAAAGTCGTTGAAGTTGAGAAGGTCGTAGAAAAAGTCGTTGAAGTTGAATCGAAACTCGCAACAGCTTCTACTGATTCTGCAATGCAGCTACTTTCTATCATGCAGCAAGAAGCTCGTCTGATCGACTTCCTACAAGAAGACCTAACTTCGTTCTCTGATGAAGAAGTAGGCGCTGCGGCTCGTGTTATTCACACTGGCGGTCAAAAAGTATTGAACGATTACGTGACACTTGCGCACGTTCGTAACGAAGAAGAAGAAACTCGTATTACGGTTGAAGAAGGCTTCAACCCACAAGAAATCCGCCTAACTGGTAACGTGACAGGCAGCGCGCCGTTCCACGGCACTCTAGTTCACAAAGGTTGGAAGGCAACGTCTATGAACCTGCCTAAACTGGCTGAAAACTACGATGCATCTGTGATTGCTCCAGCCGAGGTTGAGCTGTAATGGAACACATGAACCAAGAAAACCATTCTCAAGAAGCGTCTGTTGAAACTCAACAGACGCCTAAATTCAGTGTTGGTATCGACTTAGGTACAACACACTGTGTCATGTCTTTTGTTGATACGCACGACGAAGACGCTCGCGTAGAAGTAATGCCTATCCCGCAGCTGACTGCGCCGGGTACGGTAGAGACTCGTAGCCAATTAGGCTCTTTCCTATACCAACCACACGAACACGAAATGAACCCGCAATCACGCGTTCTTCCGTGGTCGAGTGAGCCAAAAGCTCTGGTTGGTGCTATCGCGCGTAACCTAGGTTCAAAAACACCGATTCGCCTTGTTGCAAGTGCGAAATCTTGGCTTTGCCATGCAGGTGTGAATCGTCGTGATTCCTTCCTGCCAGCAGGTAGCCCTGAAGAAGTGGAAAAAGTATCCCCTCTTCGCGCGACAGAGCTTTACCTAGAGCACCTAAAAGATGCTTGGAATCACGCGAACCCAAATCACAACCTTGCCGATCAAGACGTTACCATTACGGTTCCGGCTTCTTTCGATCCTGCGGCTCGTGATCTAACTGCAGAAGCTGCACGCAACGTTGGTTTTGTGCACCTAACGCTTCTAGAAGAGCCACAAGCTGCACTTTACAACTGGATTGATAACAGCAACGACAAATGGCGCGACGAAGTTGAAGTTGGCGACATCGTACTTGTGGTCGATATCGGTGGTGGTACAACTGACCTTTCTTTGGTTGAAGTAACTGAAGACGACGGCAACCTAACTCTGAACCGTATCGCGGTAGGTGAACACATCCTACTTGGCGGTGACAACATGGACCTTGCACTTGCGTACCGCTTGAAGATGAAGCTCGCGCAAGAAGGCAAAGAGCTACAGCCATGGCAAGTTCAGGCGATGACGCACGCATGTCGTGATGCTAAAGAAGCGCTATTGAACGACAGCGAGCTTCAGTCAGTGCCAATCGTTGTACCAAGCCGCGGTTCTAAACTGCTAGGGGCAACGCTGAAAACTGAACTGACTCAAGAAGAAGTACAACAGACATTAGTTGACGGTTTCTTCCCTCAAGTTGCGATTACCGACCACCCTGTTCAACGTAACCGTGGTGCACTAACACAAATGGGTCTGCCTTACGCACAAGATGCGGGTATTACTCGCCACATTGCAGCATTCTTGTCTAAGCAAGCACACGCGCAAAGCGGTGGTGAATCAGCGCAAGCTCAAGATTTCAACCCATTTGCAAACATGCCAGGTATGCCTGGCGCGGATGCAGCGCAATCGGCTGACTTCATCAAGCCAACAGCAATCCTATTCAACGGTGGTGTGCTGAAATCAAAACTTCTAGCCACTCGTCTAGAAGACACGATCAACGAATGGCTAATTGAAGCAGACGCAGAAATGGCGAAACGCCTAACAGGTGTGGATCTAGACCTTGCAGTTGCTAGCGGTGCGGCTTACTACGGCTCTGTGCGTCGTGGTCAAGGCGTTCGTATCCGCGGCGGTATTGCTTCGGCGTACTACGTGGGTATCGAAAGTGCGATGCCTGCGATTCCGGGTATGGCGCCTCCAATGGAAGCACTGTGTGTAGCACCATTTGGTATGGAAGAAGGCTCAAGCGTTGACGTACCAAGCCAAGAGTTTGGTTTGATCATCGGCCAGCCAGTTAACTTCCAATTCTTCGGCTCAACCGTTCGTCGTGACGACCTAGCAGGTACTCACCTTGACTACTGGGCACCAGAAGAGCTTGAAGAGCTTCCAGAAATTCAAGTAACGCTGCCTGTATCTGAAGGTCGTCGTGAAGGTGAAGTGGTTCCAGTTACCCTAGCCTCTCGCGTCACAGAGCTTGGTACGCTTTACTTAGAAGCCATTGCCGCTGATAACGGGCAAAAATGGCATGTTGAGTTCGATGTGCGCGAAGACGCGAAAAGTGACTCAAACGAAGAACAATAATTAGAAGTCAAACGGCATCCAATCGGGTGCCGTTTTTAAATACACGAAGGTTTGGTTTTGTATGGCATCTCCTCGTTTCCTTGTTGGTATTGACCTCGGCACCACAAACACTGTGGTGGCCTACTGTGAAATCACCGACAA
This sequence comes from Vibrio sp. Y51_MX_L26, assembly GCF_024181935.1. Classification (NCBI taxonomy): domain Bacteria; kingdom Pseudomonadati; phylum Pseudomonadota; class Gammaproteobacteria; order Vibrionales; family Vibrionaceae; genus Vibrio; species Vibrio sp. Y51_MX_L26. Next base: position 74,153 of record NZ_JAMZAS010000010.1, on the reverse strand, counting down.
CCTTGAACAATCCGAAGTATCCCTATTTGACATCGACCAACTGATTGGTCCGGGCGAAGTCGTTCGTAAACCACTTCTGCCCTCTTTCCGCTATCATCCAGCTGTAGGTCAAATCTCCCCTTCTGACCTCACTCTTCCTTGGGACAACGAACCTGTTGCTGGCGACATTAACAATCTCATCGTTGGTGAATGGGCTCGTGAATTAGGCGCGAAGGTGGAAGGACGTCAGGTATCCAGTGCAAAAAGCTGGCTATCGCACCAAGCAGTTGATCGTAGCTCAGACATTCTCCCTTGGGCTGGCGCGCAAGACGTAGATAAAGTCTCGCCCGTCATTGCCAGCGCAAGCTACCTTAACCACATTCGTCAAGCATGGAACTACCGACATCCTAGTAACAAGCTAGAAGACCAAGATGTGGTTGTGACCGTTCCAGCGTCGTTCGATGAAACCGCTCGTAAGCTCACGCTTGAAGCCGCAGAGTTGGCAGGTTTAAAGAAAATAGTCCTGCTCGAAGAGCCACAAGCCGTATGTTACGACTGGTACGCACGCCATCAGAAAACCGCAGCTGATGAACTCAAAGAGTTACCGCTGATTCTGGTGTGCGATGTGGGCGGTGGTACCACCGACTTAAGCTTGATTGAAGCAAGTTTCTCTTCTCAAGATGAGCTAGCCCTTGATCGTATTGGCGTTGGCGAACACTTGATGCTGGGTGGTGATAACCTCGACTTAGCATTAGCACACCTTGCAGAAAGCCGCTTCAATCAAAGTAAGAAGCTCACTGCAGCAAGCCTAACAAAGCTAATTCAGCAAACGCGTAAAGCGAAAGAGAACCTGCTTTCAGCGAGCGCACCTGACGAAGTGAAGATCACCATGTTAGGTAGCGGCTCTAAGCTACTTGGGGGCACAAAGAGTATTGCTCTAAGCAAACAAGAAGTGCACCAAATCGCATTAGATGGCTTCTTCCCGCTTTCTGATTTCAGTGACGTACCAGACAAACGTCGTAGCGCGGTTGTCGAGTTTGGCCTTCCATACGTTGCTGACCCAGCGGTGAGCAAGCACGTTGCCGAGTTCTTAACTCAGCACCAGCAAGTCGCTCGTGCCGCTCTTGGCATTGAAGACGATAAACAAAACGCGATTCCAGTTGGCGTGTTGTTGAACGGAGGCGTGTTTAACAGTGGTCTGGTGACTGAACGTGTCACCGCCCTACTTTCTGACTGGCGCGGCGCACCAGTTAGGGTATTAGATAACCCACATCCAGATTGGTCTGTTGCACTGGGTGCTGTTGCGTTTGGTAAAGCACGTCGTGGTGCGCAGCTTAAAATTGGTGGCGGTGCAGCGCGTTCTTACTTCTTGCATCTTCAAGAAAAAAACAAAATGGGTAAAGCCCTCTGTTTACTTGCAAAAGGAACAGAAGAAGGCCATGAGATCCGTTTAAGCGGTCGTCGTTTCTCGCTCACTCTTGGAGAGCCAGTCCGCTTTAACCTGCTGACTTCTACCCACGATACCTTAACCAATAACACCGCCATTCAAAATGGCGTGATGGTTGATGTTGACCCAGACTTGTTTGCTCCTCTGCCGCCTTATATCACCACCCTTGAAGGTGAAGGTGCCGAACTGCAAGCCAACCAGAAAGAGCGCGTAGAAGTACAACTGGCGTGTCAGTTGACTGAAGTCGGCACACTTAAGATGGAATGTGTCAGCGCAGAAGACGACAACAAACGTTGGGAGCTGGAATTCGAAGTCCGTAACAAGCAAACCGACAACAGTGAACAAGTTAAGCTTCACCCTAAACTGAACGAATGTAAGGAGCTGATCGCTCGCCTATACAGCGGTAACAAAAAAAGCGCAGAAGGCAAAGAGATCAAAACCTTAGCCAAAGATCTTGAGAAGAAGCTCGGCAAACGTGACGAGTGGGATTTCACTACCCTACGTCAACTGTTTGATACCTTTGCACAAGGTCGTAAACGTCGCCGTCGTTCTGAACAGCACGAGAAAAACTGGCTTCGTTTGGCGGGCTTTGCACTGCGTCCGGGCTTTGGCGATCCAACAGACTCTTGGCGTATTGAGCAAGTTTGGGGACTGTATCAACAAAATATTCAGTTCAAAAACCATCAAGGCTGGACAGACTGGTGGGTATTCTGGCGACGTATCGCGGGCGGTCTAAGCCAAGAACAGCAAGAAACCATTTTGGCAGACATCGCGAAATACTTACACCCTGGTGCGATGAAAAACCCACAATCCGCCAAAGCGGCACAAGACATGGGTTACGAATCCATGGTGCGTCTTTCAGCCTCTCTAGAGCATCTAGAAGTGGAAGATAAAGTTCTATTGGCAACGTGGTTCTTGAGTAAAGCGATCAACCAAAACCAGTTTGAACAAGCGCACTGGTGGGCGATGGGACGTTTGGCTTCTCGCACACCACTTTATGGCAGCCAGCACAACGTCATTCCTCGTGAACAAGCAGAACAGTGGTTGCCTAAGCTGTTAGAGCAGAACTGGCAGAAAGAGCCAATGATCGCTTTCGCAGCCGTAATGATTTGTCGTAAGACGGGTGACCGCCTGTTTGATATTTCTGACGATTACCGAGAGCAAGTTCTAACGAAGCTGAAACAAAGTAAAGTGCCCGAATCTTGGGTATCACTAGTTAAAGAAGTGAAAGAGCTTTCAGAAAGCGAATCAAAACGCGTCTTCGGTGATGCTTTACCAAGCGGTTTAACGCTGGTTCATCATTAAATCCACTCTACACAAGAACACGAGTTAGACGTACAAAGCCCTTCCGACGAAGGGCTTTGTTGTATCGCATTCTTTTGGTTTTTATCGTGTACAACGCGCTAATTCATTTCTGTCGTAATCACTACATCGCGCGTTTCGTTATCCATATCGCTAATACCGACCACCGACACTTCTCTGTCCGATAGAGTTTCAATTAAGCTGTCTTCTAATCCGCCATCAGCCAGCCAAGTATAAAATTTATCCGCGATACGCTCCGAACCTTCCCCGACAAACGTTAATGTGACCTTCTTCATTTGTGACACTCCATCAATTTACGATTCAGCCACTTAAGCGTAGTATGTTTCGCAAATATCGACATAAACTAGGACTAACTTCTTTTATGAGTATCGAAAAATTTGACGCGATTTATCAACGTGCTGCTAAGCGAAAAGGCGGAAAAGATCAGCTTGAAGCGCTATTGTCTCACCCATTAAGTAAAGAGGAATTAGCAGCGATTCCCGATGACCGTTGGCTCGCCGCTTTTTCGATGAAGGTGTTCCAAAGTGGGATTTCGTGGAGCGTGGTTCGCAACAAGTGGCCGAACTTCGAAGAAGTGTTCTTCGGATTTAAGATTGAGCCGTTGTTGATGCTGTCAGACGAGCAATGGGAAACCAAAGCGACCGACAAACGCATCATTCGCCACCTCACTAAAGTCATGTCGATTCCGGCCAACGCTCGCATGATCCATGAAGCAAGAATCGAATATGGCTCGTTCAGTAACATGATTGCTGAATGGCCTCGGGAAAAGATCACGGAACTATGGGGCTACTTGAAGAAGCATGGTAGTCGTTTGGGTGGAAATACAGGCCCTTACACTTTACGCCAAATGGGCGTGGACACTTTTATTCTGTCTAACGATGTCGAAGCTTATTTACGCAACTGCAAGATCATTGAAGGCGGCAAAGACACGAAAAAGTCCTTGGACTCTGCTAATAAAGCCTTTATTCAGTGGCAGCAAGAAAGTGGAAGAAGCTTGACCGAAATCAGTCAAATTATCGCGTTTAGTACTGGTGGCAACCGAATTTAAACAAGCACTTTGTAGCTCTGGGGGCGAAATTCCGGCCCCCTATAACGCATGATATTTGCGCGAATCACTCTACTTTAGCTCTTACTGATATTACTACTTTCTCGATTCCTCCAAAAAATCCCTCCTTAAAGTGGCAAAATCCCCCTTCAAATCACAAAAAGTTATCATATCGACAAATTATTTTTCTTGTTCAATATTTTTATTTATCAAATATTTAATTACAAGTGCCCAGTTTTTAGGCACTAAATATTGATGACGCTCAATTGCATTGCGCTGACAAACTGACTAGGATACACGCCCTTCCTGAGTGAACTATCAGAAACTTGATCGAGGAATTTATTCAAATTTCTCAACACTTCGTGAGCACTCACAACAATTGCACTCACTTTATAGATTTAAGGATCAACAGATCCGTTAATACAAATTCGACAGCGCAATAGAGTGCTGACTAGAACAACCATGACGCGATGTCACATGAGTGACTATTTTCGTGGTTTTGTGCTGGAAGTTATTTATTACATCAAGGCTGGTTAAAAGGATGAGCCCCTTGAACGCATTTACTGGAGGACAAGAAATGCCAAAAGGTCTAATGCTGACTGACTTAGCCATCGCTGGCTTACTATTAATTGCAGCAAAAGTAATTCGTGTACATATGCCTTTACTACAACGCATGTACATTCCATCAGCTGTATTGGCTGGGTTATTTGGTCTTATTTTTGGCCCAGCTCTGCTTAACGTATTACCTTGGACAGATACTTTTACCGCAAACGCAAGCCTCTTAACTGCTGCACTTTTTTCTGCGTTGGGTTTAGCAACAGATGTCCCGTCACCAAAAGTGGTTGCTCAACGAGCAGGCTCATTGTGGGCGTTTAACCAAATTGCATCCGTGTCGCAATGGCTGTTTGCAGCAATGTTTGGTTTAGTACTTACCACCTTCTTTTGGCCTGAGATTAATCCTGGGTTTGGCGTAACCATGTCCGCTGGATTCATGGGCGGACATGGTTCAGCATCTGTAGTCGGTGAAATCTTCACGGGACTTGGTTGGGAAGATGGCTTCACGCTCGGTTTAACGTTCGCCACGGTTGGGATCTTTATTTCAATCTCTGTGGGCATGTTAATGCTTCAATTTGCGTTGAAAATGGGCTGGATTCGTAGCTTTACGACATTCGACAGCATGGACGAACACGAACGCAAAGGCTTAGTGAAACCTGACGATCAAGAGCCTGTGATGAAAGATACGATGTCATCATTGTCAGTCGATTCTTTCGCGATTCACGCGGCGCTGGTTGTAGTGGTAACCGCTTTCTCTTATGTAGCAGCCAACTACTTATCTTCTTTCCACGATAAGGTACAAATTCCGACTTTCGTTACTGGCTTTCTGGGCGGTATGTTAGTTCGAATCATCGCTAAGCAAACCAAGGCATCTCATTACCTATGTGACGGCGCATTCAAACACGCAGCGGGTATTAGTACGGATTACTTGATCATCTTTGGTATCTCAGCGATTAAGATCACGGTTCTAGCGCAGTATTTAATGCCAATGGTAGTGCTCGCAATTGGTGGTATCGCGTTCACGCTATGGCTTATCTTTTGGGTTGCACCTCGCATCATGGGAGATGACTGGTTTGAGAAAGGCATTTTCTCTTGGGGATGGTTAACAGGTACAGTCGCTATGGGTATCGCGTTATTACGCATTGTCGACCCCAAAATGCGCAGTAAAGTGTTAGACGACTATGCTATCGCTTATGTTCCAGGCTCAATTACGGACATTTTCATCATCTCGCTTATGCCAATCGCAATGTATAACGGCATGCACTGGCAAGCGTTAGGTGTTGGTCTAACCTATATTGCCGTTGTCTTATTCATTTGGCGATTTGTATTTAAGCGCAGCGGTCAAGCCGTCGCAAACGAGTCTTAATTGCTCATTTCGGGAGGTATTTTATCCTCCCGAATTTAACTCTCTCCCCTTATTCGATAACCGCCTCCCAACAGCATGCAACAAATAAGCAACTTGTTTTATATTTAAGATCTGCAAGCTTGGTCACCCCTTCCCATCCTTTTTTAATACTTGACCTACGCATTTTTATATCAAAATAGCCGCCAAACTATTCATGACTCAAGGAGAAAAGGCAGTGCATCGCTCTCAAGGATTTACCCTCATTGAACTCATTGTGTGCATCATTATCCTTGGTGTCGTTAGTGTTATTGCCCTTCCTAAATTTCTTGGTCTGCAAAAAGATGCCCGAGTGGCGGTTCTATATGGCGCGAGGGAAGCGCTCATGACTGCAAACAACTTTGTGTACACCAAAGCCGTTATTCAATCTCAAGAGACGGTAGATGGCGGCGAACAACGTAACATTGATCTAGATAATGACGGCAATAACGACCTAATTGGTTACTTTGGATTTATTAAGAATGTCATTCCCGCAAAAGAGCTGGCAGGTTTCGACCCTCAGCTCACTATCAATACTTGGTACGGGGTAGACAGCCCGGACGAACCCTATTTCCTTATCGGCTTTGCAAACAAACCTGTTGGTCCAGACCATATGTGTTATGTCGAAGTTTACTACCCAGAAACTCCAGGTGGCCAAGTCAGCTACAAAATACAAACTGACGACTGCTAGTTCCCCTAGTGAGTGAAAGTAACAGTTGCACTTTTGGTGCTTTCATCGCTTTTAGCAGAATACTGGCCCCAAAACCCATTATTAACAACTATTTCACATAATGTTGTTTCATAGTTAGCTTGCAGCGAGAAAACAAGTAATTCGCGACCGCACACGCCCGTAATCGAAACAATCTATCGTTTTTCCGACCGCCAATAATTTGTGCTTGTAAACTCATCATTTCGCTCAATAATAGTTCTATAACAAATTCAATAATTTAAAGCGGGAGGCGTGATGAGAATATTCTGGCAGTTACGTTGGTATTTCCAACAAAAGTGGAAGCATTATGTCGGATCGATTTTGCTTTTCGCTGTGATATCAACTCTACAACTTGTTCCTCCTAAAGCGGTCGGTATCATCGTTGATGGGGTCGTAGATAACACGTTAGATACAAATACGCTGATTCTGTGGCTCCTGGGACTCACTGCACTGATCTTTGCCATTTATGGATGCCGTATCTTATGGCGAATTTGGCTTTTCGGCGCAAGCTGGGAACTCGGAACCATTCTACGTAATCGTCTCTATAGGCACTTATCGACACAACCACCCCGATTTTTCGAACGTTATAAGACCGGTGATCTGATGGCGCGTGGTACTAATGATGTACGTAACATCGTAATGACAGCCGGCGAAGGGGTTTTAACGGCAGCCGATTCCTTGATCACGGGTATTGCAGTTTTAATCATCATGGTAACGCAAGTTAGCTGGAAGCTCACTGTTATGGCACTTCTTCCAATGCCGTTTCTTGCAATCATCATCTTTTTTATCGTCCGTATACTGCATCAACGTTTCCGCATTGCTCAGGAGGCCTTTTCTACCATGTCAGACATGACGCAAGAGTCACTTAACGGCGTGCGAATGTTGCGAGCTTTTGGGTTAGAGAATCAAGAACAACAGCGCTTTGAAGATGTAGTCGATGATACTGGTCAGAAAAATATCGCCGTCGCTAGAGTCGACGCGAGATTTGATCCAGCTATCCAACTCACCATCGGCCTCTCTTTCCTTCTCAGTGTTGCTGCCGGTGCTTACCTTGTCGATAAGGGAGAGATCACGCTTGGTGATCTAACAGCCTTTACGATGTATTTAGGGTTGATGATATGGCCTATGCTGGCCTTCGCTTTCTTATTTAATATTTTAGAGCGAGGCTCCGCAGCATGGAATCGCCTACAAGAGATCTTTGATGAAACACCAGAAATTGTCAGTGGTAATAAACCATTAGAAAATAAACCACTGCCATTAAAAATTGATATCGATGCTTTCCACTGGTCCAGTGATTTACCACCAGCTTTGGCCGAAATAAAAATCGAGCTCAAGCCCGGTAAAATGTTGGGAGTAGCTGGCCCTGTCGGAAGCGGAAAATCAACCCTGCTAACGCTGCTTTTGCGTCAGCACGACCTAACAAACGGTTCAATTACATTCGGGGATGTTGAGATTAAAGATGCCCTACTTCCTCAATGGCGCAACCGCTTTGCCGTGGTTAATCAAAGCCCGTTTCTATTCTCCAAATCTATCTTCGATAATATTGCCTTAGGTAACCCTAATGCAGAGAAAGAAGAAGTCTATAGAGCTGCAAAGTTAGCCTGTATACATGACGATATTGAGAAGTTTCCTGAAGGCTACCAAACAGAAGTCGGTGAAAAAGGCATTACACTCTCCGGCGGGCAAAAACAACGTATTGCGATAGCACGCGCTATGCTGTTGAATGCCCAAGTGTTGGTATTGGATGATGCGCTTTCGGCTGTTGATGGCCGAACCGAACATCAAATCCTTAAGAATTTGGAAACACACTACCGTGATCAAGCCCTAATCGTTATTGCACACCGCCTCACCGCATTGGAAGCAGCAGACGAGATCATTGTCTTGAATCACGGCCACATTACTGAACGTGGGCAACATAGCGTTTTATTAGCGCATCAGGGATGGTACGCCGAAATGTTCGAGTACCAAAAACTAGAACAGGCGATGGAGGAATAATGAATGAACCAGACCAGTACGTTTAAACGGTTAATGTCTTACCCATTATCTCAACCAAAGCCAATGATTAAAGGACTCGCCTTGCTGTTTATTGCAGCGTTAGCCAGTGCTGGCGGCCCTTGGTTGATTCAATATTTCATTGATGAGCACATTGCTAAAGGTGACTATTCACAGAATGTTCTAATTTCGCTAGCAGTAGGTTATATCGTTCTTCAGATTGTATCGGCAGCATTCCAGTATTTTCAGTCATTGCAATTTAGCATTGTCGCGGCTAACACGATCAAAACGATTCGTAAGCAAGTATTTTCTGGCGTGATTAAGCAGCCGTTATCTGCGTTTGATTACACTCCTGCGGGGAAATTGGTATCGCGAATCACCAACGATACGGAATCTTTACAGCAATTTTATGAGCTCTTGATTGCGACCGTGGTGAAAAACGTGGTCATGATTGTGGTGATGCTTGGCGTTATGTTTTTCATGAGTTGGAAGCTCACACTCGTTGTGCTCGTATTACTACCGATCGTCATCGGCTTTATGTACTTGTTTAAGCAGCTAAGTACAGAAAGCTACCGAAGGATGCGCGACCTATTGACTGACATAAATGCGAATCTGAGTGAATCCATTCAAGGGATGAGTGTCATTCAATTAATGCAACAAGAAGAGCGTTTTAATAAACAGTTCAACGAGCTAACCGCAGAGCATTTGGTGGCATCTAAACGAGTGATTCGGCTAAACGGCTATCTGCTAAGACCATTGATGGACTTGCTCGCTGGCCTCGCGTTACTTTGCTTGGTTGCGATCTTTGGCTTTAACGGTATTGAGTTGATTGGTGTGGGGGTACTGTATGCGTTTATCAGTTATCTTGCGCGCGTTACTGAGCCATTAATTGAAATGACTCAGCAGCTTGCTCTACTTCAGCAAGCGTTAGTATCAAGCGAACGTGTGTTTGAATTGATTGATGCAAAAGAACAAACTTATGGGGACGATCATCTGCAATTAAGGTCAGGTGCTATCGAACTTAAAGACCTCACATTTAGCTACGATGGTAAACAGGACGTCCTAAAAGACATTTCGTTGAAGGCCAACCACCAAGACTTTATCGCGCTTGTCGGGCATACCGGAAGCGGTAAAAGCACATTAGCGTCACTATTGATGGGCTTTTATCCAACGCAATGTGGTGAACTGCTCATCGATGGTCGTCCACTTAAAACACTAGGGAAAGACGTCCTTCGCAAAGATGTGGCAATGGTTCAACAAGATCCACATATTCTCCCTGCTTCAGTCAGAGAAAACATCTCTCTTGGTCGAGCGGTTGACGATACTCAAATATGGGATGCGTTAGACAAGATAGGTTTGGCAGAGCAAATTCACCGTTATCCTAATGGGCTAGACACGCAGTTAGGTCAAGGTGAAACCAATCTATCTGCGGGTCAGAAACAGCTTTTGGCGTTAGCACGTGTGCTTGTGGTAAAACCTAAGATATTGATATTAGATGAAGCAACGGCCAATATTGACTCAGGAACAGAAGCTTTAATACAAAAGAGCTTGGCAGTACTCAGACAAGACATGACACTAGTCGTTATCGCTCATCGACTTTCAACTATTTTGGATGCGGACCAAATCATTGTTCTTCATCATGGGGAGTTAGTAGAGAAAGGCACACACAAAACACTGTTGAAACAAAATGGTCGTTATGCCCAAATGTATCAGTTACAGCAAGCAAACCGACATTTACAGCAGATTGAAGAAGAAACCAAGCAACTCGAAGAAGCGGTGTGATGTTTATACCCATGCCTTCTTTTTATTTGGTAGGCATGGGCATAATCGGCCCAACTTCAAAAGTTAGCCTGATTAGCTTCCAATTTCTTCATAATGTGAACTAATTTTCTATTTCTTACCTATTATTGACATAACCCCTCGCTATATCACGCAAGGTCGTTGTAAAATCGTACGGTACTTCAGTCTGGCGCCCTTTGCACTAGACTGTTTTTCACTTTCTAATAATGCATATTAATCTCATGACACAAGTCCATGGACAAAGATAAGTTTACTAACATCTATCGCTTGCCTGGTTCGATTCAAATTCGTATCGGTAAATGGCAAAAAACGTTCCGCGGTACCTCTGATTTGATTTTACATCAGGCGCTAATGGAGCGTAATAAGCAGTTTAAGAAGCCAGACTTTTTACCTAAAGGCTGGTGCGTCACTCCTATTGACGAAAAAGATATTACTGTCACGCACCACGGTAAATATATCCAAACCGTCATGCGCACAATGTTGGACAGAAAGGTCTCGTACAAGCGACTGTTCCTATCTCGAATGAGTGCGGAAGAAGGTGAAAAAGTGCTCCACAATTACAAACTGGAGTGGGTAAGAAAACATAACCAGATCGCCAAAAAGTACAATCAAATCAAGAAAAAACAGTATATGAACTTTGCAAGAGAAGAAGAGGAAACCCTCTACCCTTCGATTCCAAAGGGTGAGTTTGACAAAACGTTATGGAACAAGCTCGTCGTATCATCGTTTGGTCCGCAGAAAAAGTACAAAAACCCACATTTTGTCCGCAAAGCCGATTTCTAAATAAACACCCCTACACTAGGGGTGTTTATTTATCCGTTAAATCACCAATCGTAAGTTAAACTGGCAATAATATTTTGTCGATCGCCATACCAACAAAAACCATCACATGTCGCTATGTACTCTTTATCAGTGATATTTTTGGCTGCGACTTGTAGCTTGTAATCTCCAATGCGATAGCTGACCGTCGCATCCATTAAAAAGTAACTTGGTACTTTTAGTCTCTCTTCATTATCTCCGTATGACTCACCTGTATAGCGCGCACCTAAGCCAACCGAAAAGCCATCAAGAGGTCCATCAAAGAAACGATAATGTGCCCAAGCTGATGATACGGTATTCGCGACTTGAGACGGTGTTTTGCCGACCCATGTCTTATTGACGTCTTCTTTTATCTCTGCATCAACATAGGCTATGTTTCCGATTAATGTTAAAGAAGGTGTCACATTGGCTACAGCTTCAAACTCAACGCCGTTATTTTCTATTTTTCCTATTTGCGTCAATTCACTCAAGTAGATACGAGCCAAATTTTCTTTTGTTGCCCGATACGTTGCGATATTGAAATAGCCATCGAATGAGTCCGGTTGGTACTTCATACCGATTTCAAATTGATCACCGCTTTCCGGCTTCGCTGGCTTACCATTGTTATCTTCTTGAATGATTGGATCAAAGTACTGAGAGTAACTAAAGTATGGTGTGAAGCCAGAATCAGAAATATAAGCCGTTCCCACGCTAAACGTCCACTCTCCATTATCGACTTTCGTGCGAGCACCCGTGGTAACATTATGTACTTCGTTACTTGCATCGTCGTAACGAGCACCCAATAACATTGTCCATTTATCGTTAATCAGCATATGATCTTGAAAGTAGACACCGAGCTGTCGGTTCTCGATTTTCGTTCTTTGCTTATCGGTTTCGCTTAATGGCTGTAGCGTATTCGGATCGAGTAACATTATATTATCCGAATAAGTCGGATTAAATACATTAAACCTAGGGTCAGGCAAAGCTCCCATAGGTGTGGTTAAGAATGCATTACCATCAGCAACGATAGGATCATTAGCAAAGTCCTTACCATCGATACTGATCATTTGAAAATCTAAACCCAACATCAAGTTATGCTCTACGCATCCCCAATTTACTTGGTGCATCAAACGATTATCGATATTAAAAGCATCAGATGATCCATCTTCTGTTGAAGCGCCCCGAAGTATAGTCTTGCGTTCATTTGATGGATCTAAAATCGGCCCCAACCCAGGTACATCAGCCGAGTAAACGTACGAATACATTTGTCTCAACTTAACATCCATTTCACTGTAACGAGCAGCTTGAACAAACGAAGTGGTATCATTAAACGCATGAGAAAACTCATAGCCTAAAGACACCTGCTCACGCTCAAACGTCTCCCAGTTGGGATTGCCTATCGCTAAACTATCACTGATCTTTCCATTTTTGTTTGGCGTTAACGTTCCTTCAACTGGCAAAAATTGCAGATAAGGATCTGAGTCGTCTTTTTGATAGCTCGTTAGAAAGGTAATTTCAGACGTCTCATTAAATTTGTACGTCATTGATGGAGAGAGAAGAATGCGCTCTGCTTCTACCCCACTAATTCTCGTCCCATTTTTTCTCGCTAACCCTTGAAAGCGGAAAGCTAACTGCTCACTCACCTCAGAGTTTACGTCAAGAGAAAGTTGTTTACGGTCTTCAGAACCGTACTCCAAAGATACAAGCCCTGAGCCTCCATCAAATTGAGGTCGCTTACTGACGACATTGATAACCCCACCAGGAGGGTTTTGCCCATAAAGAACAGACGCTGCACCACGTAACACTTCAACCCTTTCTAACGCAAACGGATCTATTTGCCAACTATAGAAACCAGAAGAATATAAACGGGTACCATCTTGATACAGCCCGCTGTTCGCCTGTTTAAAACCACGAATAATAAACCAATCTTGCTTGTTATCTTCGCCGAAATAATTAGTTTGAATACTTGGTGTGTACTGTAGCGCGTCAGAAATGCTAATAGAGGCACGATCATCCATTTGTTCTCGCGTAACAACAGATACCGCTCTTGGGGTTTCATTGATGGCAATATCAGTTTTCGTCGCTGCCCGACTCTTCGCTCCAAGATAACTAAAATCAGGACCAACTGCACTGTCTTGCTGCTGTCCAATCACAACTATATTTTCATCTTCCTGAGCCAAGACATTTGGCGTTGATAACGCTAATACAACCGCCATTGACGTTGGTGTCAGCATAAACTGCCGAGTCATATTATTCTCCTTTTTTGTCGGCAGCCAAACCAACCCTTCATGACTTCAGCGATCGCTGAAAGAAAAGCGAGTTACGGCATCGCCAGTTGTTTCCATAAAAGACAAACCAACAAACCAGAGGTTTTGCATAAAGCACTCGCATAGGTTGCGAATGCCACTGCGAGTGCTTGTTTGTATAATTACTTTCTTGGTTGAGGCGTAGCTCGTATCTACAAACGACGTAATCCCCACATCAGATACAAACCGCCAATGAGAGACGCCATAAGCCCTGTTGGTACTTCTTGCGGGTAAAGAACTTGTCGTCCCAACCAATCGGCCAACAACATCACGCCGGAACCCAATATCGCGGCGCATAACATGTGTTGTGACGCTTTGTTAAAGCCAAATAAGCGAGCTAAATGCGGAGCCAGTAACCCAACAAAGCTAATAGGACCAACAACCAATGTCGCACTGACCGTGAGACAAGCAACTAAAAGCAGCAGTATCGAGCGTGAACGATCAACGCGAATCCCAAGTGCTTTAGAGGAAGCGGCGCCAACAGGAAGAATATCTAGCCATCTTACGCAGAGAAAACTCAACCCTATAAAAACAAGCGCAGATAAAGACAATGGGAGTAACGTTTCAACCGAAACATAGTAGGTAGACCCAGACAACCAAGCCAATGCTTGATAACTTCTTGGGTCACCAGTGGCTAGAATAAAGCTCTGTATTGCATTCATCAGTGCGGTAATAGCAATACCAGTCAACAAAATGCGCTCCGGCTGAAAACCTGATTTACGGTTTAGCAGCACAATGACCAATACCGTCGCTAATGCGCCTACGAGCCCGCCTAGAGAAAGAGTGAAAATTGACGAACCAAACCCAGTAAACATCGCGATGATCAATCCCATCGCTGTCCCTGAGCTGATACCGATCACTTCAGGACTGGCCATTGGGTTTCCACTTAGGCGTTGAATCATGGTCCCAGCAATCGCCAACATTGCCCCCGCAATTGCTGCTGCAAATAATCTAGGTGCGCGCCATTCCAAAAAAATCCAATTTTGGCTAGAAAATAAGTTTGTCCACCCTTCATTTTGCACAGCAACCGTGGCAAAAAGAACAACGGAAATTAACGTGCCGATCAACGCCAATGAGATCGCTTTAGGGTTTAGCTTGTAAACATGTTGACGGTGTCGAGTTAACACTGTTTGAGTATGGCCCTGCGTCTTTTGTGATAAGCGAGGTAACAACCATAACAGTAGCGGAGCGCCCAATGCAGCCGTTGCTGCTCCCGTTGGTATAAAACTCGCCATTAGCCCCGGCAGTTGCTGAATAACCAAATCGGTTAAAGTCAATAACATGGCACCAATCAGCATTGATACCCAAAGCTTATGCTGGATTTTATTGATACCTATCAATCGAGTAATCGCTGGCGCTGCTAATCCGATGAAACCGATGATTCCTACTGCAGAAACGACCCAAGAAGTGATTAACACCGCAAGCCCAAGACAGACAAAGCGCAGTTTGGCTAGCGAGACACCTAAACTCTTGGCACCTTGCTCGGAGAGTTCTAACAGACTTAACGGCTTTGCAAACACAAATGCGATAACCGTAGCAAGTGCGATTCGAGGTGCAAGATACGAGAAATCACCCCATCCGCTCTGAACAAGCGAGCCCGCTCCCCATATCATTAATCCATTCAGCTTTTCGGTATTCATCATCAGAATAACCGTACTTAATGATGCAAAGTACAGGTTTATCACTAACCCAGAAACGACGACAACCGTTGGAGATAACGCTCGTCGCCATGACAACAGCATCACCAACCCCATCGATGTCACACCGCCGATGAGAGCAACCAAATTAGGTGCTATATCCAACATCCAAGGGGCAAATAGCGTAGCTAACATCAAAGCAAAACTTGAACCGCTCGCCACACCTAATGTTGTTGGCGAAGCAAGAGGATTGCGCAGAACTTGTTGCATTAATACCCCAGCAACCGCTAATCCGGCGCCAGAAATAATCGTGGTGAAGACTCGAGGCCACCAGCTAAAGTGAAGTAAGACGGAATCGATAGATTGAAAGTTAGGTTTCCATAAACTGCTAAGAGCCAGTGAGAATGAACTTGCTTGATACAATTGGAAAGCACCAATAGAAAAGGTAAATGCCGAAAGTAACACCACAAGGCTTAAAGGCATGGTTTTCATTGTTCTAACTCCTCGACCTTACTCGCCGTAACTAACTCCGCGAACCGAAGCGCTGAAGGCATAGAACCAAAACTCCAAACAGGCGCGACTTGCATGACCTTCTCACCAGACTGTTGAACAACGTATTGCCAAAACGGATCTTGAGAGAGCCGCTTTTCGCCACCGTGAGGCAATGGCTCAACGATAACAATTTGGGCTCTTATACCTGCTAACTTATCGATGCCGACCAAGCTGAAGCCCCAGCTATTCGTCTCTTCGTTCCACGCATTACTCAGCCCAATCTTTTCGATAGCCTGAGAGTAAAGACTATTCTGACCAAAAACACGAACGTGCTTCGTATCCATAAACTGAATCATTAAAAGCGGCGGCTGGTCTTTGTTTATGCGCTGTTTTAATAAAGAGAAACGTTCTTCATATTTTTGTATAAGTGCCTCAGCTTCCGCTTCTCTTCCTAGCTCTTCACCAAACCTCCGAGTGAAACGAGTAAGTACCGACCAATCTGTAATCCCACTTTCATATAAGTCAATGGTGGTAACGGGGGCAATATCGACTAAGCGATGCTTCATTGAGGAGAAGTACGGGGCAATAAAAATACGGTCAGGTCTGAGCTCGTAAATACGCTCTATATTGGGTTGAGTTCTTAACCCTACATCCTTAGTTTGAGGAGGTAACGGTGGCGATTTTACCCAAGCATCGTAATCTTGCCCTTGAGCGACGCCTACGGGCACGACCCCTAACGCCAACATCGTTTCAGTTTGTGTCCAATCAACCGACATCACCCGAGGTGACGCCTCAGCTACTGCTTGAAAGGAACTGACCAAAAGCGCACTAAGTGAGAGAGCGAAAGAGAAATGCTTAAGTCGAGTGTTTGTACTGCTCATTATTCAACCTCTAGCTTGGCATCGCCACCGGATAACCCGCAGGGTGGTCAGAGATCTTCATCTCTATCCCGTATATGTCCCTTAGCTTAGGTTCAGTAAACACCTGTTCAACATTGCCTTGTGCAATCAAATCACCTTGATGTAATGCAACGATATGATCGCAAAAGCGCGCCGCTAAGTTGATGTCGTGCAATACGATAATAACGCCCAAACCCAACTCTTTACTGAGTTTAGAGATGAGCTTCAACATATCGACTTGATGGCTAATATCTAACGCAGACAAAGGCTCATCAAGAAGCAAATACTCAGTTTTTTGCGCTAATAGCATGGCTAGCCACACTCGTTGGCGCTCCCCTCCAGATAGCGTATCAACTAAGCGATCTGCGTATTTTAGTGTTCCTGTCATCGCCATTGATTCTTCAACAATGTCATGATCTTTCTTGCTCAAACGACCAAGTAAACCATGCCATGGGTAACGACCAAAACCGACTAAATCTCGACCTAAAATACTGTCGGTCACCGGAAGATGCTGAGGCAAGTAGGCAATGTGTTGGGCGAATTTTTTCGCTGAGAGATCGTTAATGCTCGTTCCATGCAGAACCACGTCACCAGCGGTGTATGGCTGTTGCTGTGCCAGCAACTTTAACAATGTGGATTTTCCTGAACCATTGTGCCCAACAAGAGCGTATGTTTTCCCAGGTTCAAATGTCACATCAAACGCTTTTAGCAATGACTTGCCTTCAATCTCAAACTGGAGTGCTTTAGCTTCCAACATCCCTACTTCACCTAATAGCCATTCACAAATGAAAGCTAATCAATCGCTTTCATTCGTTCATCACGTTTGCCGTTCTTATTCAACAGAACGATTAATAAGGGAGGTTTTATATAACAACAAAGATACAAATGCAAACCGTTGTCATTATCATTACATCATCAAGATCATTGAGAGAATTACTAAGCGTTAATGATTATTTGTTGCGGATGACTTCATTAGTGGATTGTCGCAGGTCAACGAGAGCAGCGGTCTACCACTGCCCTCGCATAAATTTGAATGAATACTGCGGCGCATGAAGAAATGAGAAATGCCGCAGTGAATAAATTAATGACGAGCGTCAGCGCCAAACTCTACTTCTTTATAGATATCGGCCAGCGACTTTTTACCTTGTTTGTCTTTGGCTGAACGCTTTTTCTTCGTTTGATAATGGTATTCTTGCTCCTGAAGTGCTTGTTCGTGCTCTTTTGCTGACTCAACAAACTCAGGATTTGCAAGTGCTTGTTGGCGTAAGCGGTTTACTCTTTCAAGGGTTTCCCACAACATACTTCACCTCCAAACCTATTGCTGTATATAAAAACAGTATTGTTTAAATATTCCTCCTCGTCAACATTTCAACTTCGTTACTGCTCTTCACATTAACCCCAAGCCTGTATAGTGCTCCGGATATTTGTGGATGATTTTCTTTATATAACCTTGATGCTCTCGCAGAGCATTAACACATTCTCGAGATAACCATCCCTGATATACCCATTTTTCAAGTTCTAACAATGCGTATGGGATGGACCACGCTTGTCTGTACGGATGGTGCGTCGTCATAAAATCAAAGGCATTCGCGACAGCCGTAATTTGCGCGGCGATTGGTATATCGTCACTGGTTAAACCATACGGATAACCAGTACCATTTAAGTTTTCGTATTGATAAGTAACCATCTGCAAAAACAAAGTCACACTCGGGTGAACCGGATTTCCGATGCGAGCCACTATGTCATCGGCCGAGTCGATGCAACGCTCAATATGTTGCATCAATATCGCCTCTTGTTCTTGAGTATAATTTGTTCGGCGACTAGCAATTTCAACTGGCAGCTGAACATCACTGAGCGCATGGAATTGAGCAAAAATACCAATATCTTCGACCATTTCATCATTCAGGTGATAACGATCCGCTAACTGCGTTGCGATGACTTGGCTGTAGTACTTCATTCGTTTGGTATGCGCATAAAACTCAGGGGAGTAGCCTGGCATCATACATTGCATTCGGTTCGCCAACGTTTCTATCGCGCTAACGACGTGGTCTTCTGATTCAACCGCAAATTGAATCATTTCGAAATAAGGTTTGAGACTATTCAACGCTTCTAAGCTAAACGCATTGGGCTGAGTGGAATTTAAAAACACAAAGCCTGTAAATGCTTTATTGTCGTAACAAGGAATCGCAACCGACGACTGGTATCCGTGTTTGAGTAAGGTTTGAACCCGAGGACAATGATTAATATCGTGAAGGTCTTCGACGATGCGAGGAATCGCGTTTTTGGAGGCAATATTGAGGTGGTGGAGTTTACGGAATGCTGACTCATGGTGGGCTAAACACCAAGTGTCGAACTCACTTTCTGCAAATGATTTGAGCACATCTTGGTTTGGGTGATATTTAGCAAATGACACCCTATCAATACACGGCAAGTGCGCCTGCATCCTGCCCTTTAGCGTTTGCAGTTGCTCATTAAGCGGTTTTGCAAACGGGTAAAAACTCCGGTGCGCCATACTTCACCTCCACACCCAAGCAGAGAAACAAGAGAAGCTCATTGTGTTGCAAATTCAATGGTATTTTGAGCGGTTTTCTCCACTTAAATTATCGATATACCACAACTTAAGTGTACGAAATAAAAGCACATTTCTACCAATTCTTTCACCGAATATCTTACGGTAATTTGATCCAGATTAAAAAAGCCAACGAGCGAAACTCGTTGGCTTAACAATACTGATTGATTACGATGGATTCAGTAACTAGAGGTTATTCAGAGAACGTTCTAAACAACTAGCCCAAAGCAGGAAGCACACCCAAAGTAATTAACACCTGAGCTAATACGATACCTGTGCCAGCGATACCCGTTATCACTAATGCGCCTTGGCCACCAGCTACTCGGTACTCTCCTGTAAAATCATCCGATTTACGAACCTTGATCACCATAACCAGAGGTAAAAAGATGGCTAAAATCGCTAAGGCAATCGCTGCATAGCCCAAAGCCATAATAAAGCCTTGAGGGTAAAAAAGTGCGAAGCCCAGCGGTGGGGTAAACGTCACGAGTGCCGCAACCAAGCGATTAGGCTTATCGTTGCTCCCTTTGATGGTGTCACCCAAAAACTCGAACAGACCTAAACTCACACCAAGAAATGACGTTAACAGTGCCAAATCAGCAAATACACCGACAATGTTGCCTAAGTTTGATTGGTGCACCGTCTGCGATAGTTGACCAATAAGCGCGCTCAACCCACCGTTTTCAATAAGTGTATTTTGGCTAACCACACCCAACGTCACGATCTGCCAAAAGATGTAAATCACGAGCGGAATCGTCGAGCCAATAATAACGGCTTTGCGCAAAGAAGAAGTATCGCCATCTAAGTAATTCACAATTGCCGGAATACTTCCGTGGAAACCAAATGAAGTAAAGATAACAGGAATCGCCGCTACAATAAGACCTTGCTCAATCGGCATACTCAATAAGTAAGATTCCGTAACGTTTGGAGCAAGAAAAGAAAGCACAGCAACCATCGCAACAAGTTTCATCGCGAACAACACGCGGTTAACTTTATCGACCGTACCTGTACCAACTGTCACAACCAAAGTCACAATCAAGGTAAAGATTATCGTTGATGTAGGCCCTGAAATATCAAGGTCAAACCATTGTGCAAGGCGGTCTCCGAACTGAGCACCACCGCCAGCGATGTACGCTGCACACAATGAGTAGAACAGAAACAGCATCGCAAAACTTGCCACCCACTTGCCTTTTTGGCCCAGGATCTGTTTCGCTAAAGTATGAAGAGTTGCACTACTTTCTGCATGCTGATGAAGCTCTAGCATGAGTAAGGCAGTGAAAGCCATCAGAGCCCATAAACTGAGCATGATGATGATTGAAGTTGAAAAACCAATGCCGGCAGAGGCAAGTGGAAGGGCTAGCATGCCAGCACCTATTGTAGTTCCCGCGATAATTAGAGTACTACCGAATACTTTAGAACGACTCATCGTATATTTATCTTTACACTTTATTAGGGATTATCGGTATTAGATCGGGCAACGGCGTACCGAAACCAATACCATATTTGTAATGCTGTCGATATTGTAGGATCTTCAGCAGAATATCAAGCAAAGTGTAAGGATAAAAAACCACAAGTGTAAATAAAAATTTACACACCACTAATATCCAACAATAGCTGAGTACATTCTTCCCTGCTCATGAACTTAGGGACAGGATAATTCCAGTGCGCCTCTTTCAGAATTAAATCTACAAGCGCATCAGCATCTTCGCGCTGAATGAGTGCACTTGTCTGCTTAATATCAATGCTTGCAAACAAAGACTCCACGTGCGTCAAAAAGTGTTGAGCACTCGCCTCACCTGACTGCCCTTCGGCCGTCAACGCATCGAGTTTTCTTAGTTGAGGCTCTATCTCTGATAATGAAAAGCGCAGCACAGGTAACAAGGCTAATCCGTTTGCCATGCCATGAGGTATTCCATATTTCGCACCGAATGTATGAGCAAACGCATGAACATAACCCAAACTCGCTTTCGTAAATGCTAAACCTGCGTAATAGGATGCCATGGCCATTTTATGTCGAGCTTCAACATCATCCCCTTGTGCTACGACCCGAGGAAGATGCTTAAAAATTAACTTAATGGCGGCAACAGAGTAAGCCCTAGTTTCTTGAGTAGCATTTCTCGACACATACGCCTCAATAGCGTGAGTTAATGCATCAACGCCAGTATCAGCCGTGATCTTAGGAGGTAAACCAATCATTAAGTTCGCATCTAAAGCTGCCATTAGTGGCACCAACTTTGGATCCATCAAAGGGGTTTTAATGTGTGAGGAGGGATCTGATACGACCGCGGCGATGGTGACCTCACTTCCTGTTCCTGCGGTCGTTGGAATAGCAAACAGAGGCGCTGGCATTCGCCATACTTTCAATAGTCCAGCTAACTTTTTTATTGGCCGTTTATTGGTAACTTTCGTAGCAATGACCTTTGCGCAGTCCATTGCCGAGCCACCACCCAAAGCTATTATGCCCTCACAATGAAAACGATGGTAAGCCTCTAGACCGCTTTCTACCTGATCATAGGTAGGATCGGGCTGCACTTTCGAGAAAACATCTAACTGTAAATCGAGTTGTGCTGCCGCCTTGAGCACCTTATCGACAATACCGACTTGGACTAACCCTTCGTCGGTAACTAATAAGACGCGTTTAAATCCCAGTTCGGTCATCGATTCTAATAGCTCATTCATCGAACCAGGGCCGGAAAACAAGGTTGGTCTCGGCATAGGAAGGATAAGAGCTGCTATTTTTAGCCCTGCGGTGTAAGTCCGATATAAGCGATGCTTCAACATACGAAATCCTTTTCATTTAGAGCTATCATTCTAGCTACTTTTATCACCGATGCTTACTTTGCAATCACACATTTTTTAATTAGGTCATTTCATCAACACATAAATGCTGCTGAGGGAGCAATACCGTTATCTTGATCTCCCCACACCACATGAGCTGTAGAGAAAATTATTTTTTATGATTTTCCATTAGCGTTACCTTAATAACTCACCGCTCTTCGGCTTTGCCGATCATAAAGTGGTTATTGAAGGTGCCTTATCATTCATACAAACTCAAAAATATGGATTCTACTTAATCACATAACGGTACGGTATATCAGTAATCTAATCCGAACATCACTTATAAAAATACAAATAAGAATGCGTTACATCATGATTTATTGTCGTTTTCAAATAAGTCAATAAAAGCAACAATAATCTTTCAAAACTAATACTTAGTTCAAATAACTGACTCTTAATCATGAGCTTCAGGTGATATTGTTATGCAACTAGGATTATTATCCGCCCCATAATTAAAACTACGTCTAAACGCCCACCTTTTTGGGGGTCTATTCGCTGTCGTACCCAATTTTCCTATCACCTTCTGATTTGGGTTTCGCGTGGGCTAATTAGCAATGTCGGTATAAACCATGAATCATTCTTGCCATTCCCATACGGACACGGGCTTTGAAGTCGATCTAAAACAAGCACTTATCTGGGTTGCTCGAGCACTCGATTATGTCGGTGTTGACGATACTCACCACAGCCATCGTGTCGCTTATATCGCTTACCAATGTGCTCGCGTCATGGGTTGGGAGCCAGAAAAAGCGGAGTTTTGTTACTTCGCAGGTATGATCCACGACTGTGGAGTCTCCGAAACACAAGAACATAAAATGTTACTTGAAGAGCTCGTGCCACAAGACGTGAAAACACACTGCTTAAGAGGGTACCGAAGCCTCAAGCAGTGTCGTTTGTTGCGCCAATTTGCGACACCCGTTCTTTACCACCATACACATTGGAGCGAACTAAAAGAGCTCGATTTACCGCCTTTTGAAAAAGAGGTGGCCGCCCTGCTCTACTTATCGGACCGCCTTGATTTTATGCGCTCAAAATACGTCATGAACTGCCACTGTGACATTGTCACGCTTCATGAAGAATTGATTGCTGAGTGCATCATGGCAAACGTTGGAACCTTGTTTAATCCAAGTATGGCCGAAGCAATGGTTAAACTCGTCATGACCGACGCGTTTTGGTTCGCGATGGAGTCGGAAAATATTGAAACCATAGGCCTAAATTTTAAAAGCATTGATTGGCTTCAAAAGCAATTAACCATCCAAGATATGAACAGTTTGGGAATGTTTATCGCTCAAATTGTCGATGCAAAGAGCCCGTTCACTTATCAACATTCACAAAAAGTAGCGGAATTATCTCGTTATCTAGCAATTAAGCTTGGGCTAAACGAGCACGACCAAGAAATGTTATATATTGCAGGGCTGGTGCATGATATTGGAAAGTTAAAAACACCAGATGAAATCCTTCACAAAGAAGGCTCTCTAAACAAACAAGAGTACACACGCATTAAACGCCATACCATTGATACTCAGCTCGCATTGCATAAGGTCTTCCCTAACGCGAAAATAGCGGAGTGGGCTTCCAATCATCATGAGCGTTTAGACGGCTCGGGCTATCCCTATCACAAAACAGGCGACGAGCTCGATGTACCATCGCGTATCATTGCTGTCGCGGATGTCTTCCAAGCCCTGTCTCAAGATCGCCCCTATCGAGAACGAATGACTCAAACACAGATCGCCGATATTATGGGTGAGCAAATAGCCAAAGAGGAGCTTTGCTCTAACGTTTATGAGGTATTAGAACTAAACATGACAGAGTGTTACGAACTCTCAACCGACGTTTAATCAAAACAGGGGCGAACACACGCCCCCTTTTTTAGGATGATAAGACTAGGCAGACAAATAGCTACCTAGCAATATCAAGTAAATTATCTCGCACACCATTGATTCTGAACCAACCAGCGATACTAAAACGCTCGGCATTGGTTGGTAACACCTCATGTGGGAACTGCTCTGATAAGAATACGAACAAACGCCCTGAGCGTGGGGGAATGGTTGCAATTTTATTGTCATTCAAATCGTATACTACTAATTCACCCGCGTCTTCTTCCGTCCAGGATTTGTTCATATAAAAAACGGTCGTCAATCGACGGTTTTCGTTACCTTTGAAGCAATCTAAATGTTTTTGGTAGAAGTCCCCTTTCTCGTACTTGGCAAAATGAGCTTCGTACTCAAAAAGTCCAAGAAACAAGTGACGGTTCACTTCTTGGCGGATCTCTTCCATTTTATCCAAGTAAGAAGTAACAGCATGCCCCATATTTGGCGATAACCATTGAATCTTGTCACTACGAATAGATTCAATACGAGTAACATCATCGTTACGACCAATACGTGCTTTTTTCCAATTGCTTGGAATGCAATCTCGCAGTTGAGCCACCTCTTGTTCAGAAAGAAAGTCATCCCAGATGTAGTAGCCATTGGTTGCTAACGCATCGATCATTTTATTCATTATTTTCGTTCACTCGTGTTAGTTGGGCGCTCTATATAAAAAATCTGCGACACAACAACAAATGCGATTTTTTATCGAGACGACAACTAAGCAAAACGAGAATTAAAATAGATGATACAAGATACAAAAATGCCGCTCATGTGAGCGGCAATGTCGTTTATTATTGACGAGCTTCTAATCTCGTTGCTCGAATTCGCAACGGACGAAGACGCTTAATGCTAGGACGCTGTTTGTTTTTTAGCTGGATATGACAAAGTTCCAGAATCAAACCAAATGCCATCGCAAAGTACACATAACCTTTATTGATATGAATTGCGAAGCCTTCTGCCATCAATAAGCCACCCAATAAAACGAGGAACAGCAATGCCAACGTTTTAAAGCCGGGATAGCGCGTCACCAGATTATTGATTTTTTCAGCAGTCATTACCATCACGATTGCAGACGAGACAATCGCCGCGACCATAAGCGGGACATCACTTGTCAAACCGACGGCGGTAATCACCGAGTCCATTGAGAATACCGCATCCACAGCAACAATCTGCAGCAGCACTACCGCTAATCCAGTACGAGCATGAGTCGAGTGGCCAGATTCATTGTGATTTAGCCAGCTCCACAACTCTTTCAGGCTTTTTGCCAATAAGAATGCACCACCCGCGATCATGATCACGTCTCTTCCGGTAAACGCTTGGTTTACGAAGGAAAACAGTGGTTGAGTCAACTGCATAATCCAAGAGATAGAAAAAACCAATGCAATACGAGCAATAACGGCAAGGCCGATGCCAAGGTTTCTTGCCAGTTTACGTTGGTGCTGTGGCAATCTTTCACATAGGACGGAGATAAAAACGACGTTATCAACGCCTAAGACAACTTCAAGCGCAAACAAAGTGGCAAAAATCGCCCAAGCCTCTGGTTGCATGAAAAGTTCTAACATGAGTACGCCTCCAGTGATGGGAAGACATACGGTGAAGGGTTCTGTCGACTAAAGGGGTCGTCCATTAATTATTTATACCTCTGTTACTTAAGGATCTTGAGTAAATCACCAAACAATCAACAACACAATGGCTATTTTTAATAGGTAATGACGGCTTTTCATTCGTACACAAACTATTCAGCCCTCGCACTAGAAAGATAAATAAAATAGAAATTCTAAAATTGAAGAAAGGAAAACGCCAAAGACCTAACAAATCCAAGAGAGTTCTTTAATCTTACAAAGCTCAAATTATTTTTACGCAACACGTTAAATACATTGAGCTCAAAGCGAAAGATGCTCATTTACGAGATAAACAATAGTAAAAATTTGTTTCATCCTGATATACTGCCAAAAATCATAAGAAACCATGCTATTTATGGACTACATTGCTCTTTCACGCATTAGCCTAAAACATCTCACTGTATTGCATATGTTGTTAACCACTCACAGTGTTACGCTTGCCGCAGAGCGCCTGTGTGTAACACCTTCGAGCGTCAGTAAAACACTTGGGCAATTACGTGAAACGCTGAAAGATGACCTTTTCTATCGCGATGGTACTCGCTTGGTACCAACAGCATTTGCGCTGCACATTGGCCCCTCAATCCATGGCATACTCTCTAGCATGAATGGATTATTACATCAGGGCTCATTTAATCCAGCTTACTATCAGGGCAGTTTCTCATTAGCTATGCGCGAAAGTTCGTTTGAGCTTTTTGCCCCAGTTCTACAGCATTTATCTCAGCAACTCGGTAATCACGCACATTTGAATGTGCATGCAAAAGAGGAAATGAGTTTTGATGCGTTGGTAAGAGGCCAAGTGGACTTTTTGCTGCTTCCACACGATCTTAGTCAGCCGCCCACGCAAAACAAAGACTTGGTATGGCAAACCATTCTGAAAGACGAAATGGTTTGTTTAATGGGACCATCAAATCCACTCTCTAAACAGCCTTTGTCTATTGAAAGCTACCTCTGTGCAAGACACATTGGGATTCATGATAAAGATCTCTCACAACCTTATTTCGAGCAGAACCTCACACAAAGGCACTCGAAGCGAAATATGGCTATGCGTGTAGCGGATTTTGGTTCAGCTGCGGTGATGTGTCAGCACTCAGATTACTTGTTCACCTGTTCCAAACTTTGGGCAAGGGCGGCCATGCAAGCAAAAGGCTTGGTTGAACAATCCCTTCCATTCGATTATGGACAGGTAGCCTACAGCCTCGTTTGGAACAAAGCGAGCTTGAACGATCCGGCTTTAAAATGGCTACAAAAACAATTGCTCGATGCCTGTGCCATGCTAGACGCGTGCGATGCGTGAGTAAGATAACGAATCAAAACTGCATTACGTGAGTACAGTCGGCACTGCGATGGGGTTACTCACGTAACGTAAAAGTTCTGATTTTAAGCGTTCGATATCATGGCGAGAGCACGCATTCCAAGTTAGCGCCTCCCCCATGACTCCGTGATGTTGAAATGCATTTAAACGGATAAGCACCGATTCAGGTAAAGTACTCAAATAGCGCCCAATCGCTACGATTTCTATATCTAAATCACTTTTCCCTGGAATATGCAGTAACCGAACTTCATACAATTTTTCATGCTTTGCGAGGTACTGAAGCGTTTTGAATACACGATGATTATCACGCCCAGTTAGCCACTGGTGCGTCTCTGTCTGCCACGATTTCAAATCGATCATCGCACCGTCCAGAAAAGGAAGCACACGCTGCCAATCTGTCACTGATAAAGAGCCATTGCTGTCGATGAAACAAGAAAGGTGCTGTAACTCAGGATCTTGCTTGATCCCTTTAAACAGCTCAATAATGAAAGGAAGTTGTAAGGTAGATTCCCCACAGGATACTGTAACACCACTGATGAAAAAGCGATGCTTGCGTATCAAATCGAGCATTGTTACCACAGAGTAGTCAGTAATTTTTGGATTAGATTGGTTCTGACATATCTCTATACAATGATCGCAGTGGGTGCACTCCTCTTTAAGCCAAACAACGTTGTTGTTTTCGTCGAACTTCAGTGCGTCTGCCGGACATTCACTCACACAATCACCACAGTGATTACAATGGTTTATTGTATGAGGGTTATGACAGTTCAAACACTGATAGTTACAACCCTGTAGAAAGATGACTAGACGATTTCCTGGCCCATCAACACAAGAGAAAGGAAGGATACGAGTGACTTTTGCCAAAAGGCTTCCACTTCGTCTAGACATCTTGTTCTTTCCTAAACCGACCTTTACGCCTGCGTGTAGGTCGGTGTCATTTCATGACTCACCACACGTGGTGAGCGATCTAAAATCCCAGTATTTTTTGCCGCCTCTGCTCCCAGAAACGTCGTATTGGTTCTCGAACCTTCTGCATCATATTTTGCGATATCAGAAAGTTTAACCATGTATCCCGTAACGCGAATCAAATCATTTGAGGCCACATTCGCGGTAAACTCACGATAACCAGCATTTAACGCCCCTTTGCACAAATTGAACATCGCTTCTGGGTTTGATTTCACCGTTTCATCAATCGTCAAAATATCGCTGATACCTGCACGATAATACTGGTGATGCTCAGCTGTTGCTTGTACATAAGTGACAGGGTCTGGCTCCGTGCCATAAGGAAGACGCACACCTGGCGTAACGCCAAGATCTAAGCTAATACCACCTTGAGCATGTAAGAGCGCTTTGCCATCCAAACCATATTTCACTGGGGTTGACTCCACTAGTTTCGCCAGTGTGGCTGAAACATCATGAGCAAAGGCATTCGCACGCTCATCTTGTCCGTACTGCCCCGTTTGGCCTTCTTTTTCGAACAGAAGATTAACCGCTTCTGCCATACCATAAATGCCATACATTGGTGCGAAACGGGACTCTTCAATCAACCCTTCTTGCGTCAAAAACCCTTGAAAGAAATTGGACTTTTCATGCAAGTGCGTACTTCTAGCGTCCATCAACTCAACCATTAATTGATGATATAGAGGTAAAATACTGTTTAAGAAGTCGTTACAATCCGATGCTCGTTCTGCGACTTCTTTTAGGTTCATGCGCACCAGCGTGTTTGAACCACCAGCCAGTGGCAGCGAATTGTAGCAACTTACAATACCAAAACGTGAACCGCTGTAGGCTTTCGAGTGCACAGGGTAATTGGCAATATGAGGCTTGCTACACTCGCAAATATTCTGCGTCGCTTGACGAAGTAAATCATCAGGCGTGACCGACTCGTCGTACATGAAAGTAAGATTTGGCGCAATCTGCTTGAGCTCGGCGTCCACTTTTAAAATAGTGCGACAAATAATATTGTCTGTCGGTCCGACATTCACGTGCATAAACGCATCTGGCAATGTGCGATCCAACATGATCCAAAAATGTTTTAACTTTTTGTAAATTTGATTCTCTGTCAGGTCGCCTATGTAAGGCAGTAAGACATCATCCAACTGACCTAAATACACCGGAATATTCGTTACCGATGGAACATGATGGTAAATGATGGTGAGCATATTCAGCGCATCATCGAAATCGTCAGCTGGAAGCAACTCTAGATACTCAGAGCCTTGCGATAGGAACTTAGCGTAATCAGGCAGCACATAGCGTGGTTTGAAAGGTGCATGGCCTTCAAACATATCACAGATGATTCCTTCATCCATTGCTTGTCTTAGCGATGGGGAAATCGACATGTAAGGAATACATGCTTCCGCCTCCAAGGCCAAAAAGTTCGACTTTTGTTTTGGAGAAAGACGAACATCAGTCGCAATGTCTAGAAAACGTTGTTGTAGTTCAGAAAGGCTTTTCATCTGAGATGTCCCTGAAAAAGTAACCACAAACCCACAAGATAAAACATGGATTCTACCCCTAAAGAGTAACGTGATTTTACTCCGGCTTACCTGTTGCCACTAATGAAAATAAACAAAACGTCTATTTCCATAATGGAAATAAGCTAACGCTAAATTAGGTTATTGCAACTTACGCTATTGAAATAATCCAACCATGCACCGAACACGCGCTTTCTCATCGGTTTGCCGTCGACAACATGACGCCCGCGCTAATAAATACTCCGCCAGTCAGGCGATTGAACAACTTGGCTCTTCCAGCGACAAACAGCCAGTCTGAAGCTTTTACACCTAATAATGCATAAAATGTTAGCCAACTTAGCTCAAACACCACAAATGTAGATGCAAAAATCGCGTATTGAGCCAGCAAAGTCGCAGAGGGATCAATGAACTGA
This sequence comes from Vibrio sp. Y51_MX_L26, assembly GCF_024181935.1. Taxonomy (NCBI): domain Bacteria; kingdom Pseudomonadati; phylum Pseudomonadota; class Gammaproteobacteria; order Vibrionales; family Vibrionaceae; genus Vibrio; species Vibrio sp. Y51_MX_L26. The sequence goes on along the minus strand of NZ_JAMZAS010000010.1, from coordinate 44,697 downwards.
GGAAACAAAGCGGTAAAAAAGACAATCGCTTTCGGGTTACTAGCGCCAACAATAAAACCACTGGTGAACGCGCTGAGCGCATTCGAGGAGCTTTGGACGGCTGCCGTTTTGTCAAAATCCGTTTGAGAAGAGCGCAGCGCTTGAGTGCCTAACCAGATTAAATAAGCGGCACCACACCATTTGATGATATTGAAGACCAGCTCAGATGAGGCAATCACAACCCCTAGCCCGGTAAAAGAAAGCGTTAGTATAATAGTGATCGCTGATAAACTGCCTAGCGCAGTCATGAGGGCAATACGAAACCCACTACTCACACCTTTACTTAAACACAGCAACGAGCTTGGCCCAGGCGATGCAGTAAGCACCAAAACGGCTAGAGTGTAAAAAATCCATGTATCAATTTGCATTGGCATCCCTTCCCGCAAAAAGTAGAGGGTTATATCTCAATCTTTATTGAGATATTCCTAGCTCAGTTTCCATCCATGAAACTCGATTCTTTAATAACCACCTAATCCCTACATAATTTAGAAACCATTAATAGATAGTTATGCAATCAAAATACGCTCTGCATGCAAGGTTGTAAAGCATGTTTATTTTTCTTAATCATAAAAAGGCTTGGGATCGATTTCTAACGATGACGGAGCGACTGCTCTTTCTATTTTGTGTAGGCTATTTTTCAAATCGACCATCGCCACATCGATATAACGCTGATATTTGCGTGAGTAAAAACACTTCACTTCTGGCTTTAAAGCTTGAGAGTCATTTGAGGACCAAACAATACCAACACGCCCATCACTCAACTCAACAATAGAGCCCACTGGGTACATCCCAACGCAATTAATGAACTTGTAGACTAGGTCTGCATCTAAATGAAATGGCGTTAAACTCAACAAGATTTTAAACGCTTCTGCTGAGCTCATGCCTTTTTTGTAGCAACGATCGGCCGTCAATGCATCGTAAATATCAACAATACAACTCATGCGGCCGTGAATCGGAATCTCATCGCCTTTCAAGCCTCTAGGGTAGCCCTTGCCATCTAACTTCTCATGATGCATCAAACAGACATCGCGACTCACATCACTAAGGCCCTTTACATGGAGGATAATTTCACCAGCGAACACTTGATGTAGCTTCATGTGTTCAAACTCTTCAGGTGTTAGCTTTGCTGGTTTATGCAAAATCTTGTCATCAACTTTGATTTTACCTACATCATGAATGATGCCACCAATAGCGAGCTGCTTTAATGTCTGCTTATCTAACCCCAAGTACTTACCAAATGACACTAAAAGACAAGCCACATTGACAGAGTGTTCCAACAAGTAGGAGTCTTTTTTTCGGAGTGCAGAAACACATTGCAACGCATCTGAGTCGATAAAAACGCTTTCAATGACATCATCGGCCCAAGCTTCTACCTCATCAACTTCAATAATTTTGCCTTCAAAAGTTTGATTCAATAGTTTCTGCGCCAGATCTTTTGCTTCCGCAATTAGCTTTTTGGCTCGTTTATGTTGAACATCTCTCGAGCGATAAGCGCGTTGCACCTTCGAAAAGTCAGAGGACTTGGGCTCTCGCTCCTCTTCTACGGCAACAATGGATTCATCCACAGGCTTAAAGACACACTTCTGAGAAGATAATGTTTGATCTACCCAAACATACTTCACGCCACTCGCGGTAAGCTTCTTAATGCCCTCTGGGCTAGATATCCGCCCTGCATTGGCTAAATTTACACGCTTGTTGTGCTCTATCGCGGTAACAAACATACCAACGCCGACATCAGCGAGCGCAATTTTGATTGAATTTTTTGGATCGTACTGCATAAAAAGAAAGCTTACTCGATATTAACGACAGTATTATAAGAGATTTGATTAATTGGCGTGATAATAAATTAGAATTGATTACTATTAATGAGCATCCTGTCAATTAATAACCCATCGCGATCACTAAGCCCTTTTTGTTATTATGGTCTTTAGCCTAGCAAATATACAGATATGACACTCAAGAGCAGAACCTCTAACCGACACGTCTTAAAATAACTTGAGGATAATTATTCATAAATATTTATAGATTGCGGACAGCATCAATAACTGTATTTTATAAATGATTTTTACTGTTGACTATTTTTTATAAATGTCGATGATTAGCCGCCTAATCTTAGTATGTTATTAACCTAGTAGCGCATAAAATGATAGCCAAACAATTTGAACTGATACTTTTGTGATTGTAATGTACGCCAACAGATCAACTCTATGTTATCACCCCCACACACTCATCTCTGATGCTAACACGCTCGAGGAGGAAATATCTTGACCACCATATTTGACCAACAAGCCTCAGATAGTGACCGAGAGTTCCTGAAAATCGTTGAAGAACGATTCATTCATATCTTCGACGTATTTAACGAAGGCCTCTTCTACATGGATGAGTTTGGTACCATGGTATTTTACAACAAAGGCTTCTATGAACAGCTCGGTATTAACGCTGGCCGAATCAGTTTAGAGCAATGGTTAGAGCTTGTTCATCCTCTTGATCGAGAAAGGCTGTCCACAAGGGTCGATGCGCACATCACGACCAACAATAAGAGGGTTACAACCACTTACCGAGTTCGTAAACCCAATGGACAATACGTCTGGATAGAAGGCGTAGCCATGACCAAAGAAACAGAACATGGCCATTACATGGTTGGCAGCCATCGCGATATTTCTGAGCGTAAGCTGATGGAAAGTTACATCCATCAAGTTGCATTTCATGACAACGCGTCAGGCATGGCTAACCGCGCCCATCTCTTGCTGGATATCGAGGACAGTGTACGTACCACCGATTCTTGCGCGTCTATTTGTTATATTCAGATCGAAGACATCAAATCTTACTTGAATCAATATGGCAGTGAACTGGTCGATGGGTTAGTAGAGAAGTTGCTACAAACTCTCAGTCACTTGCCCTCTCCAAACAGCTCGGTGTATCGCGTGCATGATGATGACTTTGCGATTTTGATTCACGATGAGTGCTCAATAGAAGCGCTACAGAGTTACGCTGAAAGTTTAAAACAAACCTACCATGAAGCGGTGATTGAAGAAGGCCAATACCTAGGTAGCAACATTAGCATTGGTTTGTATCCTTGTATTGACCCTAGTCACTCCGCAGAGGAAATTTTACGTAAAGCGGCAAGAACTTGTCAGTACGCGAGCGAACAAAATAGAGACCGCGTCGCGGTCTACAGTGAGAAGACGCAGCATGCCGTTGATCGCTACTTCTTTATTGAGCAAGGTCTTAAAAGTGCGCTAGAAAAACAGACATTAAGTGTTAAGTTCCAGCCAATTATTGACGCCAAAAGCTCAAAAGTGGTGAGCTTCGAATCACTAGTGCGCTGGCGTAGCAAAGAGTTTGGCGAAATTTATCCCGACGAGTTTATCCCTGTAGCAGAGAACAAAGGATTGATCGTCGAACTGGGATATCAAGTATTTGCCAAAGCGTGTGAATTCATCAAAAACTACCGTGAACGTTACCAAAACCAAGTTCGTGTTAACGTGAACGTTTCTGTACTTCAGTTGATGAACAGCGAATTCCCTACGCGAATTAAAGCCATGGCGGATGAAGCAGGCGTTGACCCCGAGTCTATTGTTTTGGAACTGACAGAAACGTTTATTTTGGATAATAACCAGACGGCTATTGCCCCCCTAAGCACGCTCAGGGAGTTAGGTTTTGCACTCTCGCTCGATGACTTTGGCTCTGGTTACAGTTCATTAAATAGCTTCTTCGACTTGCCGATGACACAAATCAAAATTGATAAGTCGATGGCATGGAAGACACTGACCAATCGCTCTTCTCAAGAGTATTTGAAGTTTCTTATCACTATGTGTCAGGAAAATAATATTGAAGTGGTGATAGAAGGCATCGAAGACGCAAAAATGTGTGACTTCTTTTCCGAGATGGGCGTCGATTATTTGCAAGGTTATTGGTTCTCTAAACCACTCTCTGTTGCCAGTGCCAGTCGCTATTCATTGAGCTAAACCGTTCTTCGGCGAAATAATCCCAGAATTAACGCTATTCCGCACGGCCACGTTAAGCATGCTGAACTACTCACAGTAAATTTCAGACACTAACTGGCCGTGACGAAAACAACCCTAGAGAGCCTTGATTAACGTAGGCGCTCAAAAACAACACTCTGATCTAAGTGTTCGTGATATTGAGTGTAATCTAAGCCCATATCAAAGATATATTGAGTCACCAAGTTTCTAACGCACTCAATCAATTGGCTCGCTTGCCATGGCTTCTCAAAGTAGCGGTCAATACCTGCGGAGTTAATCGCATTAATGGTATCCGTGTGCGTCGCCTGCCCCGTCAGAAGCACTTTACGTGTGCGAACAAAACGACTGTCTTGTGATACCTCTGTCAGTAGTTCCACTCCTGTTTTACCTGGCATGACATGATCAGAAATTATTAATGCGATCATCTCGCCTTCTGCATCAAGCTCATCCATCAGTTCTAGAACTTCACCTGCGGATTCGCAGTCTTCGATATTCAACCACTGATGTAACGGCTCTAAATCTTGTAGAACCGCGCTTAATACCTCTCGTTGGTCATCAACGCAAATTACATTAAGCTTCTCCATGTTCACCCTCTACTGGTAACTTGATTCTAAAAATTGTTTTTTCACTGTCGCTCTTTACCACAATAGAGCCGTTATATCCGGCGATAATGCGTTTCACAATCGACAGCCCTAATCCTAAACCAAACGACAACCCACCCTTTTTAGTGGTGAAGTTTGGCCGGAAAATTTTTCTGCGTGTCGCTTCATCGATTTCTGGTCCGTTGTTAGCAATCGTGACCAAAATTTTCCCCTTACTCTCTCGAGTATGTATTTCGATCCCCGGATCTTCGGTTTGACCAAGTGCATCACACGCATTCTTTAAAATATTGACCCAAACTTGGACGAGTTCGGTTTGAGAGCCAACAAAGTCCGGCAACTCCGCTGGGCTAAAACGTACGCTCACGCGTCTTAAGTCACTTTGCAATAGGGCCAGCGCTCGATTGATTGAGTCATTAATATTAAAAGCTTCATCCAAGTCGATATCCGTACGCCCCAATTGTTTCACTGAACGTACAATGCCAACAGTATGTTTAGAGGCAATACGCAAATCATGAAGGTCTCGCCCCATTTGCCAGAAACGTATCGCTTCTTCGGGTCTTTTTAACCAATGCTCCGACAGGAAATTATTTGGAACGGCACGAGCGAGATCACGCGCGAGATCCTTAGGTAAGCCGTAATATTTTTCGAAGTGACGCCCCCGCTTTCTCGCTTCGCTGGAAGAGACTTTCTGTCCTTGCATCAAACCAAAATCAAAAAACTGACTCGCTTCCGGATGAACTTCTTCAAGCAATTCCATGATGACCGACTCGAGTCGCTCAGATTTACTGCTTACCACACCAATAGCATTGTTCAACTCATGAGCAATACCCGCGGCAAGCTGTCCTAACGTTGTCATTTGCTCTGCGGTATGAAGCTTTTGCAACGCTTTTTCTTTAGCTAAGGCCTCTTGCATTGCACGCCGTTGACGCCGAGATAATTCGTTCACCATCACAGGCATAAATTGTGTCGTCAATGGTCCGTATGTCGCCTCTTCCACCGCGGGCGTATCACGCTGTATCCAAGCCAGTTCAACGTCGGTTTGAGCAATAACTGTCGAAGAGGCCGTCCATGTACCAGAAAAGAAACTATGTACGCCAATAAACGCACCTTGAGACGCAGAAAATACCTGAATTGGCTTCTTGTCGTCTTCCGCATAATAGCCAGCCAACTCTCCTGAAAGCACGTAGTACAACCGATCGTTGTAGCCAGCTTGCTCGATCAGCACCGATCCGGATAAAACCGTTAATCGGCGTTCAAGATGGTTAAAATAGCGTTGTACTAACGCATCTAGTTTCGTTTCGTACATGGGTTACCCAATATGCCCAACGGTATGTAAAATCCAAACCATAACAAAACTAAGTAATACACCAATCACGCCCAGTACTGCACCGATACGAGCCATTTGGCTGCTTTCGACATGCCCAGTAGCATGAGCTAACGCGTTTGGTGGCGTACTGATTGGTAACGACATACCGAGTGACGCGGCAAATGTCACGACTAAGATCAGCGTCACTTCTCCACCCAATGGCGTTAACGAAGTCATCGAGGTACCTAGCGCAGCCATAATCGGCATAAGTAAGTTTGCAGTGGCCGTATGCGACATAAAGTTTGCCATTAACAAGCACAAGAACGCCGCACCAAACAAGACCACATATGGCGAGAACTGATCAAACGGAATACTGTGTACCACCAGCTTCGCAAGCCCTGTTTTATCCAGAGCAAGACCCAGAGCGATACCACCTGACACCAACCAAAGCACGTCCCAAGAAATTTTCTTCAAATCTTCCTTGTTGATAATGCCCGTCAATGAGAATACCGCGACCGGAATTAATGCCACTGTGTAAGAGTTCATCCCATGTGCTGACCCCATCAACCAGAGAATAATCGTACCTGCGAAGGTGACATAGACAATCATCGCTTTTGGTGTTTTCAAAAACTTGCTCTTAATATTCAGATCAATGGTGGTTTGCTCGGCTTTATACAAAAAGCCAATCAGAAACCACGCTAGTGCCATCATTACAATGACGAATGGCACGCCAAATACCATCCATTCACCAAAGGTAATTAAGTTGTCACCAACCAAATATTTCAGCGCGATAGCATTCGGGGGCGTGCCGATTGGTGTACCAATACCACCAATGTTGGCGGCAACAGGAATACACAAGGCAAACGCAATTCGACCGGGATCTTTAGGCCCAAATACCGCAATCACAGGGGTTAGAATCGACAACATCATCGCTGTTGTTGCGGTGTTTGACATGAACATGGAAAAGACCGCGGTGATCAACATCAAACCCAACATAACGAACTTTGGGTTTTGCCCAAATGGTTTTAGCAACACGCACGCTAAGTTGACATCCAGCCTGTACTTTGTCGCCGCCATAGCTAAGAAGAACCCACCGAGGAACAGCATAATAATCGGGCTAGCGAAAGTCGCCATTATCTCGTTATATTGCAACAGCTCACCAAAATGTGGCTGCCCTTCTTGCAAGCGAAAAAGTACGATGCTTTTATTCGAAACAAGCAATAGTTCGAGCACAATGATAACGACCGAAGTGGCGTAGATTGGAATGGGTTCAAACACCCAACAGAGTGCAGCAAGCAAGAAGATTGCGATCACTCTCTGCTGGACGATAGTAATGCCATCAAATGGGAATGCAGAGAGGGGCATTAACCAAATAAGCAATGGTATCAATGTTGGAATAATGTATTTGAGATAAGGGCGCATAGTACTACTTCTCTTCCTGAGATGGTTAGCCAGATACGTTTGGCGTTTGGAACGCCATTACCCACCGCAATACCGAAGCTTTTAGGCTCTGACTAAGCCTTCAGAGACGAAAAATGCAGTAATGGCTTGTTCCAGAGAAGATTATGCACACTGTTTTCAAACAAAACTTTGGTGCGAGATCAATGAACTTGTTTTCACATTGGAAAACATTTTATATCTGTGTTCCAGCTCACTAAATGCTCACGATTTCAATGAAATATACTTTTCCATCATAAAGTTAGTTAAGGTTTCTCCCCTAACTTCAGCACGTTGCTGAACCTTAACTGTGAACCCCATTTTCTCGTAGAAAGGCCGGGCAGTGATACTCACTTCAGAGTACAGTCGCTCTATCCCCTGTACTTTCGCCTGTGAAAATAGAAAAGACATCAAATCACGACCAATACCTTGGCCTTGATATTCATGGTGACAAAAGAAATGGTCAATCAAGCCGTCACTTTGCAAATCACAATAGCCAACGACCTGCCCTTCTATTTCCGCGATATAGGGTTGAATAGCATCCATTGTGCGTTGCCATGAATTGAGATCAAAATCTGATGGGGCCCAAGCTGAAACTTGTGATTCGGTATAATCGCGACGATTAATGACTCGTACAGTGTGGTAAAAAAGTGTCCACAATATTGGAGCATCCTCTGTACGATAGCGACGTATTGAGAGCATCGGTTCAACCATTCCTATTCGATAAATACCAAGTATTAACGCAAAGTAATACTGGTGAATTCATCATTTTCAATACCAACCACTAAAGGCTTTTCAAGCTGATCGCTGTTCATCAATACGGTGGTATTTAGCTCTCGACTTGATCTGCGTATTTTGCTTTTTCTGATGATATGTATATTCACAATGTAATCGGAATATTCCTTCGTGACTCCTCCAGAAAACTCCACATGTTCACTTTCATTATCTTGAACCACATGAAATTTTCGATTTGCTTGAATATCAGCGCTGAGTGAAGAGTCACCATAGTTCAGTACAACGGACGTTGGTTCACTATCTTGATTGGCAAAACAGCCAAATGCGAACGTGCATAATGCAAGTATACTTTTTGATTTAAACATTGGTTATTCAATTTCTAGTTATTTTTCTGCCATTTGCATTACCAAACAGCACTCCTTCCGTAATCGCCCATTGTGCCACAGGTGTACGCAAGTCTCTAAATACAGTAAAAGGATGTACGATGAAATTCCGCTAAAAATGGGGAAATCACAATGCAGCTGAGGATAAACCAGCCTATTTAATTGCCCCCAACAACACCCAAGCAATTGTTTTTATTGAATTTAAAAGTAATAAATAGTGTAAGCAATATACGTACAAGCTCTTACTTTTTCATACGCAACTAAGCAAGTTAATAGAGAGAGACAATATTTTCTATGCCACATGTTACAAATCTGCTTACCTCATTATTACGTATGATCCGATATTGTAGCGCTAGCCTTCCCTTCTTTTTAACGAAGGTAAGTTTTAACAATAAGGCTTGCACCTATTTTATAGCTAAGATCAATAAAGCATTTCCAACATCGGTTGGTCTAGGAGCGATCAATGAAAAACTCTCTCAGTTTTACTCATCTATTAAAAGTTGGCTTGATATCAATCGCAGCTTTGATGGGTGGATGCACTCAAGGAGATTGGCGTACCGCAAGCAGAGAACCTGCCGGTATCGCGCCTGACCCTTCCAATGTGAAACATGCCGTAATTGAGTTTTATGCCGCAGATGCATTTGGTTGGCGAGGCTGGTTTGCGGTGCACACTTGGTTTGCGATAAAGCCTGAAAATGCGAACGAATATACCGTGTATGAAGTGGTCGGGTGGCGCGTGAATCGTGGACAACCCGCTCTGTATCAATACCAAACGGGCACACCAGATCGCTACTGGTATGGTGCGAAGCCAGAAAAAACACTCTCAATACAAGGTGAAAAAGCCGATAAACTTATCCCCAAAATACAAAGCGTTATCAACCAATACCCTTGGGCTGAAGAATACACGTTGTTTCCAGGACCAAATAGCAATACATTCCCGGCTTGGGTGGGCAAGCAAATTCCGGAGTTAGAACTCGACTTGCCATTTAGAGCAATTGGTAGCGGCTACGCCAACGAGTAAAACAAAAGCTTGGTAACTGGCGCGTTTTACGTTCAGCGCATAGCACTATACCTATTGTGCGTCTTCACCTAACTCGGTTCTGTTTCTTCCGTTGCGCTTTGCTTTATACAGAGCGTTGTCAGCGTCTTTCATTACCGCTTCAATTGGCATATCGTTGCCTTTCCAGTGAGAAACTCCAAGTGATACCGTTACCTTACCAACGACCAGGAAATCGTGTTTTTCTACGTTATGCCTAATCCGCTCTGCGACATCAACCGCGTGATGAACATCCGTCGCTTCAAGGAACATCATGAACTCTTCACCACCGGAACGGCAAAGATGATCATTCGCTCGGGCTTGCTCTTTCATCAACTGAGCGAATTCTTTGAGTAGATTGTCACCCACATCATGACCATAGTTATCATTGACGCTCTTAAAGTGATCAATATCCAAAGCTAAAATAGAAAAAGCGGTGTTTTCTTGCTTAAACAAGCCTAGAACTTTGTCTAAGCCGCGTCGATTTAACAACCCAGTCATCGCGTCTGTTAGCGTATCCAGTTGCAGCTTATCAATGGTTTTTGAAACGATACCAAACGCTTTGAGGAAACTGAGCTTCAAATGTGAGGCCTCAAAATACCAAGACTTAACCAGCTTCAAATCATCGATGGATGAAGAGTGTTCTTCCACTCCTCGAACAGCGCCAGCCAGTTGCCATAATGGTCTTGAAATAAGTAGAGAGAAGAACCAGATTAACAGCAGAGTTAATAAACCAATTGGAATCGATTTGAAAAATACACTCCACATCTGCTCATCTAGCACCATTAACGTCATTGATTTCGGGCGCTGAGCGACAATTCCCCACCCTGATGATTCAACTGGTGCATACCCTGCAAGCATTTCAACACCGCGAGAGTTCACAATTTCTTTGTTACCACGCTGACCCATTGTCACGGCGTTAATTGCCATATTATCGTTGATCACTTCACCAACCCGCGATTTATCTGGGTGGTAGATCAGCGTATTGCTTTCGTCCACAACGTAAAGGAAAGAGCCATCTTTGTAAGCATGCTGGCTAAGTAATTCCGCAAGAATATTATCCTTCTCTAAATAGATAGTACCGCCGATATAGCCTAAATATTCATTGGACTGAGAAAATATAGGGTATGAGATCGTTAACAGATAATTTCCTGCGGGTGAGATGAATGGCTCAGTGACAACGGGCGCTTGAGCATTTAAAGATTGACGTTTTCTTTCACCAACGAGCTTTACACCTTTCACCTGAAGTGTCTCTGGTGATACAGAAATAATGACGCCTTTCGCATTAACGACAACCACAGAGTTGAATGATTTGGTTTGCTTTCTCAGCCTCTCCGCCTCTTCGTCAAGAAACTGAGCATCGTGCATCTTATCTTTTAGCAAGTTCGCACTGTATTTTAGCTGCGACATTGAGCTTTCTATGAAAGAGTCCGTCATTTCTGACATTTTTTGCGCATAAACGCGGTTGGACTCTAACGTGTTATTGATGATGAGATCTCGTTGCACTCGATAGATCGAATAAAACGCATTGATCAAAGTGACAAGCACACTGAAAACACACAAGATTACAATAAGGTTTCTAAGATTAAGTTTTTCTTTTCTTCTAAAGGACATTTGCCAACTGCCAGCTTCGATGGCTTTTTGTATGAATGAGCGTATAGGTTATATGAAATCGATTTAATTTTCAGGTAGGAAGTTGGGAGCAATATTAAATATTTTCTCACATAATAGGACGTAAAATGAGCTAATAAGAGAATTCAGTGACACAAAATAAATGCCGTGCCACTGTAATATCGCACAACTTTAAGCAAGCTCTGTGCTGGTCATTACCATTGTCTTTAATACATCGACAACAAGCTGATGATCATCTAACTGCGGTAAACCCGATACCGTCACAACCCCAATTAAACCAGAACCCATGATTCGAATTGGGAACGCGCCACCATGAGCACAATACTCACGCGCATCGAGATGTGGCTGATTTTCAAAATCACGCTGCTTTTGCTTATTGTATAGCGAGAGGTAGTAAGAGCTGCGACCATATCTCAATACTGAGTTTCGCTTTCTACGAACCCAATCCAAATGGTCAGCGCACGTTCCTGTCATCGCGTATTGAAATAGCGTTTGTCCAAAACCGTAGACCTCAATAGCCACAGCCGCGTCACAGGCTTCCGCCGCTTCTTTTAAAGCTAAACCAATAGACCACGCTACTTGGTGGTTAAACTCTTTCAATTGAAGCTCATGCTCTTGTTGAGCGACGAGCTCAAGCGTTAAGCTCATGATTTCACCTGAATCGTTTTACCCGTTTTACTGCTTTCCAATGCCATCTCAATCAGAGCGATATTCTGTACTGCTTGAACGGCAGGAACCGGGTTATCAGCACCCAGGCGAATTGCGTCCGCCACACCAACAAAATAAGCTTGATATGCACCTCTCTCCGTTTTGATAGTTTGCGCACCGTCTTCGTCGTAGCGGACACCGTATAACGCCTCGTCCTCTTCCGACCAAGCATCGTTCTCCGGTAATCGGCCTTCTTTTAAGTAACCTTCTTGAGGATCTAATCCGTATTTTTCATATTTAGCCTCAGTACCCAATACTTTATAACGCAGGTTTGGTTCTGGGCTGTATAAGTTTGAATGTAAATGCACAATATGGTCTGGGTAATGAAGCACTAAGTTGTAGTAATCAATCGTCGTCGCGCCCGGACGCATCATTCGACACTGTGCGTCTATCGCATCTGGCAAACCAAATAACACCAAGGCCTGATCGAGAAGATGGGGAGCAAGATCGAATAAAATACCACCGCCATCTTGAGCCTGCTCTCGCCAGCGTTGACGAACTTCAGGACGGTAACGATCAAAGTGCGACTCAAACAACCTCACACCACCTAACTTACCTTGTTCGATAAGCGATTTAACGGTGAGAAAGTCGCCGTCCCAACGCCTATTATGAAAAACGCTCAGAACCAATCCTTTTTCTTCTGCTAAGGCGATCAACTCATTCCCATCTTCTATGCGCGTTACAAACGGTTTTTCAACAATGACATGTTTCCCATTGTTCAACGCGCGCTTTGCGAGCTCGTAGTGCACGTCATTTGGCGCAGTGATGATCACAAGCTCAGCGTCACTGTCATCGAGTAAAGTATTGGCATCAGCAAACCACTGAGCATCTGGCCAATCATTTTGGACCGCTTCCTGTTGACGAGAACTTATTGCGCTCAACGTCAAGTTTGGCAGTGCTTTAATGAAGGGTAAGTGGAAAGTTTTTGCTGAATATCCGTAACCAATCACGGCGGTCTTTACGGGATCGTAAGCCATACTAAGATTCCTTATTTCGGTGAAACAACAATACATTCAATATCATTGTGGTCGAGAAGTTGTTGAAAATCTGATTGAGGAGCATGATCGGTAATAACGATGTCGATCTTTGACAAATCACATACATGGTGAAAATTGTCGCTTCCAATTTTGCGGGATTCACAAACGACAATGACTTGTTGAGCTTGCTCTATCATGGTTTGTTTCATGGTTGCTTCTAGCTCATTATTTGTCGTCAACCCTCGGGGTGACAACGCGCACACACCAATAAACGCCTTATTCACATGATATTGCTTCATTTGCTGTTCTGCTTGTGCACCCAAGATCGCTCTGGCGTAAGGGTCAAAGTGTCCACCTAAGAAATGGACGTCCATTGATTCACTTTTTTCAGCAGCGATCAGTACGTCAATACTGTTGGTGACCACGTTGAGCTTATCTTCTTCATAACGTGCTTTTTCTACGTAAAGTGGGAGCAGAGATAAGATAGTACTGGTATCAATAACAAGGTGGTCACGCTCATCCAAAAGCTTAACAGCCGCTTGAGCAAGGCGATGTTTAGTGTCGCTAATTGCTCGACTGGAGTACGCCTCTGTAGAGGAAGATATCGGGGCAAGCATGACGCCACCTCGGATTCTTTGTAATCCCGGTAGTTGGCTCAACTTAACTAAGTCTCGACGCGCTGAATCTCTCGATATGCCAAAATACTCGCAAACTTCCGATAACGTTATTTTGTTTTGTAGCTCTAGCTTGGCTCTGAGCTCTATCAATCGCTCTTCTTGCGTCATTACTTAAATTCACTTAAGTGGTTTTAAGCAATAATGCCACACAGCAATCAAATAACCAATACGGACGCACGCAATATTTGCTTATGCTGATACCAAACAGAATTGTTAAGTTGAGGAGATGAAGAGCGTTTTGCTCATCACCCCCTATCACAAAATTTTTTGGTGTAATGTTTACGTTAGCTGGGTCGCTACTTTTTCATCGCTTCTTTAAAAACTTGATTCCAATCTTGTTTCATATCGACAAACAGCCAACCTTGCTCTTCACCCACTTTAAATGATTTGTCTAATTTCCCCACGTGAGAGTCTTTATCATACGCCCATTCTCGCTTGTCATCCGTGTGATGGATAACCGCTGAAAATCGTGGGCCAGACCCCGCTTTAGTCCACTCTAGCATTTGTAAGTCACCGTCAGAATTACCAAATGCCATCACCGGGCGCTTACCAATGAAGTTCTGGATCGTGACAGGCTTCACCGCTTTATCATTCACAAAATCAATTTCTGGCAAGCGTTGAATCGTTGGCTTTCCATCAACGACCTGATACTCCGCTTTTAATGTCGTCCCAACGATATTTTGCGTTGGGATCCCGTACACTTCTGGTGCCCAAACACGCATGAAATCAATGCCACCTCCAGAAATTATATAGGTCTGGTAGTCATTTGCTCTCAAGTAGTCGAGTAACTCAAGCATCGGTTGATAAACCATTTCAGTGTATGGCTTTCCCGTCGTAGGATGAACGGCCGTTTTCATCCACTCCTTCACTTCTTGATGGAACTGATCAGTCGACATTCCAGAGTGAGTCGCCATAACAAGCTGCATCACACCTTCAAGGCCTTGCTTGCCAACCCCCTCCAAGTCACCTTTTATTGCCGAAGCAAAAGGTTCTGTTGTTTTCCAATCAGGATGCTCAGAGGCCATCTCTTTCACTTTATCGATCGCAAAAAACAGCTGTAGATAAACGGGTTTTTCTGCCCACAGCGTCCCGTCATTATCAAACGTAGCGATCCTTTGGCTTTCAGGAACATAAGCGTCCGAGCCTTGAGTCGTCGTTTTAGTAACAAACGCCACAATAGCTTGCTTCGCACCAGTGTTGTTCCATGACGGCAGAGGATCTTGCACATCAGCAGCAATGCTATAGCTAGACAGAGCAAAACTTGTCGCAAGGACAATCACCTTTAACTTTATAGCCATTTTAATTCCTTATATTGAGGTACGGGATGCAAATCCAAATGAAAGTATAGTTCACGATTAACAAGCGCAATTCAGAGCAACATATGTAACGACACCAGAAAGTGACCTTGTAACTAGAAACATGCTTTAATTAAAAGAAGCTTACTGATAAAGTGTTGAGTTAGCTGGCGTCAACCTGCTCTGAAGTACTTTGACGTCCCTTTTTCTGATTAAGCTCATCAATCACGTAATCCGGAGCTACTTTCTTAAGTTCCGCTAAACACTGTTCAGACTTGGGGTTATCGTACCGAATGTAGATATCACACACTGCATAAAGCTGCTCCGGCGCGCCAGAGATCAAATAAGCTTTTTCAAAAGCGTCCACAGATTTTTTAAGATCGAACTCTTCTTGCAGAACACCATTTAAGTACCAAAAATAACTGTTGTTCTTTGCGATGTTAGCGGCCTTTTCAATTTCGCTAGCGGCATCATGCTTCTCACCAAGTCTTACTAGCGCCAATGACTTCGAGTAATGCAAAGCCGCGTTATGAGGAAAAAATGTGATTGCATCATCAAGTACTTGGATAGCTTGTCGATCTTTTTGTTGCGCTCGAAAATTGTCCGCATAGCTTAACCAGACTTGCGGGTTACTTGGCATCAGCTTGGTTAGCTCTGGATAAATCAATGCCGCTTTGTCCCACTCTCGATGCCAACGATATACATCGGCAAGGAGTAATCTAGAAACGTTGTCAGTTTTCTGCGACAAGTAGGATGTTAAATCAGTCACCGCGCCTTCGAGTGACTGTTGCTGCTCCGAACTTAAACTAGCGTAATCTCGAACCAAGTTTATCGCTGCGGTAATTCGAACCATTGCATCGTCATCACTTAGCAACGGGGAAACCAGACGCCAGCGATGCTCTATCATATAAGGTTGAGCTCCTACAATTGCCGCTTCACGAATTCCAGCATCTGCATCTTTCAAACCACGAGCGACGGCAACCAAAGCGTTTTGGCTGGGGTAGTTGGCCAGTTCACGTAAAGCATCAATACGCTTTTCTGAAGACAACTTTTTGTTTTGTGCATCATAAGACAGCTTTTCGACTTGCTGTGTTGGTGTAATTGGAGCTTCTTGAGATGCTATCTCAACGGGTGAAACTTTATCTGAATTGAGCAGAGGTTTATCTTGAGCCCAAACGCCTTGGCTTAACGCTACACTCATCGCGAAAGTTAAGAGTGACTTCGTAAAATGCGTTATCTTTTGCATTGATTAGACCTTACTTTTATAAAACTGGACCAGTTGAATCTTAGAACTTAGTGTCAAAAACAGGTTGATTAGACGCTTTCAGGTGCAAAGCCTTATCACTGTATTTGCCGTGTACCACAGGGTTGCCCATCGCTCGTAAAATGTACGCCATTGATTTATCGGCATGCGCAAAAAACTTCTTCCAACCTGCACATAGATAGTTAAGGCCGGGCTCACCTTCTCTGGTGCGAATAAAGCGGTTTTTAGGGCATTCTCCAAAGCATGCAAACTGATAATCGCAATTAACACACTGCTGAGGCAGTGTACGACTTTTAGCAAACCCGAATTTCTGCTGGTCAGGGCTATAAGCGAGAGTATCGAGTTTTTCGCGGTGAATATTTCCGATCTTGTATTCCGGGTAAACATAGTGGTCACACGCAAAGACATCACCGTTTGGTTCCATTGCTAAACCTTTGCCACAGATTTCACCTAGCGTGCATAGTGGGTTTTTGCTTCCCATCCATGTTTCCAAACTTGCTTCAAAATACTGTACAAAAACGTTACCAATATCATGCACGACCCACTCATTGAATATCGCGATAAGGAAGTTACCCCATGCTTCATCCGCCACACAAAATGGCTCGACAACCGAATCCTTATGGCCGGGAATCAGACGTTTATCACCTTGCATTAGTTGCTCATTGGGCTTCCAAGTTTGTGGCGCTGTTGTTCTGAAAGTTTTCTGCTCAACAATTGGAATAAACTGCATTTGAGGCGAACATACTTCATCTCGTAAGAAGCGATACACTTCCAAAGGGTTACGACTGGTCAAGTTGTTCACACACGTGAGCGTTGCAAACTTCACTTCATGCTTATGCAATAGCTCAACGGCGTTCATTACTTGTTTAAATGTACCTCTTCCCGCTCGGTTTGTTCGGTAAGCGTTGTGCATCATCTCAGGGCCATCGATGCTTAAACCGACGAGAAAGTGGTTCGCTTTTAGAAACTCGCACCACTCATCATTAAGAAGCGTGCCATTAGTCTGAAGATCATTAGAGATCGTAATACCATGAGGGCGGTATTTATCTTGTAATTCAACAATTCTTTTGAAGTAATCCAACCCAAGCATGGTTGGCTCTCCACCTTGCCAAGAGAAGATAACTTCAGGTGTGTTCTGCCCTTCTATGTATTGGCGGATATAGCTCTCTAAGGTTTCATCATCCATTATTGGCGAGCACCCTTGCTTATATTCCAACAAATCTTGTTTGCTTAAGTAATAACAATAAGTGCAATCGATGTTGCAGGCAGCACCAATGGGCTTTGCCATCACATGTAAACGCTTAGATGCTTTTCCGTTGAACTGAGGCCCTTGAGTTATGTGCATTCATCACCTTCTTAGTTGCTAACCTGTCCCCAATGATGTCAAACCTAATCATCGAGTTAATCACCTAGGGTGATGATAATGTTCAATTATTCTCGGCGCTTGTTATAGTGTGTATAACCGTTTGTTATGGTTTTGCTTGCTAGACTTTCTGACCAAAGTCGTTGACGGAGTCGCCGAATGAAGCATCCCAAAAGTAAGATTATTTCCTTTGTCTCAGCCATATCGGTCACGCTGATAATTAATGGGTGTGCAACAACCCCACCAAACTCTCTCGCTCAGAAAATCGATCAAGATATGGTTCTTGTCGAAGGTGGGCAGTTTACGATGGGCGCAGATAATCCATCAGCCAAAAAGTCAGAGGGCCCAGCTCGCACTGTTAACGTTGATGGATTCTATTTGTCAAAATTCGAGGTAACTCAATCGCTCTTTGAAGCTATCACTGGCTCCTCTCTGAGCTACTTTCGAGATCCAAATACACCCGTCAATAATATTAGTTGGCAACAAGCCAATTATTTCATTAAGAAATTGAATGAAAAAACGGGAGAGCATTACCGTCTACCAACAGAAGCAGAATGGGAGTTTGCCGCTAAAGGCGGAATTTTAAGTAAAGGCTTCACTTTTTCTGGATCAAACAATATTGACGAGGTGGCTTGGTATGCGAATAACTCGCACAATAAGGCTCATAAGGTAGGTCAAAAGCAACCAAACGAGCTCGGGTTGTACGATATGACAGGTAACGTAGGCGAGTTTGTTATTGATGCTTTTGACGAAGGTTATTACAAAACAGCGCCCAGTGATAATCCGGTAAACGCAAAAGAGGAAAAAGAAAGCCTTGCACACAAGTCTGTACGTGGCGGCAGCTTTGCTTATGACGCAGACGAATCTGAAAACTATCGCCGCGATTTTGCCAGCCAATCCGTCATTATGTCTGACATGGGCCTTAGACTAGCGAAAGACGTAGACTAAACTAAGTAGAGAAAGTGGCGCGATAAAGGCTCCACTTTTTACTATTGGTGTTTAATCTCTACAGATTCGCAATAGATGCTTTCAGCTGATCAATAGCCTGCTTAGGAGCATAATTACTCAGCTCTTTTAGACACCTATCGAAAGCAAAAGCGACAGCACCTTTTTTATGATTTCTCGCTAGAACTTCGCATTGAGCATATAAATGTTGAGGGTTCCCACCAACTTTAAACGCAGTCTGCAATGCCTTACTGGCTTCCAGAACTTCACTTTTTTCTAAAGCTAGACCATAAACATACCAGTAGTGAGCGTTTGTCTTTCCTAGTTCTGCGGCATGTTTAAGTAGAGCTTTGGCCTCATCTTCCTTGCCTTGGCGTAACAAAGAAAGACCGGCACTGTAAGGTAATGAGCTGGATTTAGGCTGAGCTTTCATCCCTTGTTGTAACACCGAGAGCGCAGCTTTTTCTTTCCCAAGGCGTCGATACAGGTCCGATAAATTCACGTAACTATTTTCGAAATAAGGCTCGATACTTATCGCTTCTTGGTATAACGCAATTGCCTTATCGATTTCGCCTAAGCTGCGGTATACATTTGCCAAATTGGTTCTACCAAAACCACGATCGGCGTTAAACATTTGAATGTCCATGTACTCTTCAAGCGGTGGTTGAATCCTATCTTTTTGTAACGGCGTCATTTGCGCATAGCTGGTCACTAATACCGAAGCCGCCTCCGCCCTCACTGAAAGTACGGGATCATCCAGCAGTGGTTCTAAAATTCGCCATCGATCATGAAACTCATAACCAGACGAGCCCGCGACTGCGCCGAGCCGAATCATTTCATTCTCATTTTTAACGGCCCTTGCGAGCGAAACAGTCGTATTTTGGTCAGTATTGCCGCCCATTCGCTCTAATGCAGAAGCTCGTATGATGTCTTTTAATGATGAATCCTGAGCAGAGTAAGCCAGAGCATTCGCCGCCCCTTTGTGCCCAATTGCATCGGCATAAAACGCGACAGCAAAGTGTTGTTGATTGCGGTATTGAGAGTGAGGAAACCATTCGGCTATCTGCGCATCCGCCCACTGGTTACTCTTATCCTCATGACAAGACGTACATACATTGGGCGTATCGATGTGTTTGCTCAAGTCAGGTCTAGGTACGTGCCAACTGTGGTCTCTACGAGGATCGACTTGCATATATGTCGTTTCTGGCATGTGACAAGTCGTACATTGTGACGCTTTGGATCCCACTTCATGGAAGGTGTGGTTTTCTGGGGTATATTCTGACGCAATATGACATTGTGAACATACCGCCTCTTCTGGGATGTTTAGTTTTGCCGAATGAGGATCGTGGCAATTGGTGCATGTTACGCCTTTTTCAGCCATTTCAGACTGAAGAAATGAACCGTAAACATAGTCTTCATCGTAAATTTGGCCATCATGGTAGTAGAGTTCTGGAGTGATCAGGCTTAACCGATATTTATCGAAAAATGAGCCTTGAATGTGATCACCTGTCTCATTTAACTGCGTTCGACGGCTGTGACATTGTGCACACGTCTGAACTTGATTTGTTTCTGCGATTGCTTTTGGTTGTAACGTTCTGTGGCCCTTCTCAAATACCCACTCGGTTACCGCTTTAGATAAATTTCGGTCAAAACCATAGTGACTACCTGTATCGAAAGAGCCTCCTGTAGATGCGGACTTTTTCGCCAACTCGATGTGTCCACTTGCAGGGCCATGACACGCTTCACAACCAACATTGATCTCGGACCAAGACGTATTGTAGGTATTTTTGATTGCGTCATAGTTCTTCTTTAAATTGGTCGAATGACAGTCTGCACACATGAAATTCCAACTTTGCCCAGTGTTAGTCCAGTAAAACTCATCTGTCGTTGCTGTCTCTGGATAGAGGTGAAACCAGCGCTGACCACCTTCCGATTTCGTCCTTGAATCCCACGCAAAAGGAATGAGCTGTACACGACCGTCTTCAAACTCCACCATATATTGCTGTAACGGTTCCCAGCCAAATGTGTAGCTAATTTTATAATCATGCCATTGACCATCAGGGCCTTGAATATTGACCCAATACTCCTCGCCTTGTCTAAAAAAACGGTTGGGTTGCCCATCATGCGTCACTGTGCGGTTATCAAAATCACCTTGAACAGATTCTGAGTTTGCATGTTTCATTGCCATATCGTGATGAGAGCCCTTCCAAGCCTCCACCTCTTGTTGGTGACATTCCGCGCACGTTTGCGTGCCAACATATTCCAACCCAAGCTTCGTGGTATTTTGGGGACTCTCTATCACTGATGCCTGGGAAAAAAACGAACCACTCACCATGACGATACCCAGAAATAGACACCGAAACCGACCTGCCCACTGACTCATAACTATCCTTAGTATTTAGATGGTGCAACTTGAATCAATATAGTCGCTAACCCCTTGGTTATACAAATAATTAGAAGTGAAAGGCCTTCAAAATGAGTGTTCCATTCTTCGTCCCCCGATTAGGGAGTATCTCGGTGTTTTTGCTGAAACTTTATTCGTCTCACCAGCAACCTGCTCTGGTGTTCATTAGTGACCCATCTCTATTTTTAAAACCTCCCCAAATCATCAAAACGACAAGTATTTTTATTCAGAAACAAATAGTTAAATACCCTCAATAACTTATGGTTATAAAGAGTATAAGAGGATTTTTCTATACACATCATTAACTTATGCAGCACCTAAGCACAAGGTTTACTTGTGCTTCTCGTTACTCTCAACCACCTGGAGTTTTTTATGGCAAACCAATTGAGAAAAATCGCAGTAGGCGTCGGACTGTTAGCAACGTCCAGCGCAGCGATGGCGGCAGACAAACCCAACATACTCGCAATTTTCGGTGACGATGTCGGTTACTGGAACATCAGCGCATATAACCAAGGTATGATGCGTTACAAAACCCCTAACATCGATCGTATCGCGAACGAAGGTGCTTTGTTTACAGACCATTACGGCCAACAGTCTTGTACTGCGGGTCGAGCAGCATTCATTACTGGCGAAGAACCATTTCGCACTGGCTTGCTGACAATTGGTATGCCGGGTTCCGACCATGGGATTCCAGATTGGGCACCAACTATTGCTGACTTACTAAAAGACCAAGGTTATATGACAGCTCAGTTCGGTAAAAACCACTTGGGCGATCAAGATAAGCACCTTACCTACCAATCATGGTTTTGATGAATTCTTTGGTAACTTGTACCACCTTAATGCAGAAGAAGAGCCCGAAACCTACTATTACCCTAAAGACCCAGAGTTCCGTAAAAACTATGGTCCTCGTGGTGTAATTAAATCTTATGCCGACGGTAAGATTGAAGATACTGGCCCAATGACGCGTAAACGCATGGAACACGCGGACGAAGAGTTCCTCGAAAGCACTTTATCGTTTATGGAGAAAGCTGTTAAAGCAGATAAGCCTTTCTTCATCTGGCATAACTCTACGCGCATGCACGTGTGGACCCGATTACAAGAAAAGTACCGAGGTAAATCCGGTGTTAGCATTTACGCTGATGGCATGTTAGAGCATGACGATCAAGTCGGCGTATTGCTCGACAAACTCGATGAGTTAGGCGTTGCTGACAACACCATCGTTATTTATACAACAGATAACGGCGCAGAGACCATGACTTGGCCTGATGGGGGCGCAACCCCATTCCACGGTGAGAAAGGCACGACTTGGGAAGGCGGTATGCGTGTGCCTCAACTTGTGCGTTGGCCAGGTGTCATTAAGCCAGGAACGAAAATCAACGAAATGATGGCTCATCAAGACTGGTTGCCAACATTGTTGGCGGCAGCTGGCGTTCCTGACGTGAAAGAAAAGCTTGCTGAAGGTTACAAAGCAAATGGTAAAGACTGGCGTGTCCATATAGACGGCTACAACTTCATGCCATACTTCGAGGGAAAAGAAGAGAAAGGACCACGTGAGTCTCTGCTCTACTTCACCTCAAATGGTGAACTAAACGCAGTACGCTGGAATGACTGGAAACTTCACTTTGCAACTCTGGAAGGAAACCTAAGCGACGCCGTGCGATCTGTACCAAACTGGCCTAAGATCATTCACTTACGTGCTGACCCATTTGAAAAAGGACCTAGCGAGTCACAAATGTACCTACGTTGGATGGCAGACAACATGTGGTTGTTTGTACCAATTCAAGACGTTGTTGGCGACTTCTTTAAAACGTTACCTGAATACCCAATGCAACGCGGTACAACTATGAACCCTGCTTCTTTAAATTACGACTCTTTGCAGATGCAAGAAAAGATGCAGCAGTTAGAAATGATTAAACAGGAAGTGAATAAAGTTAAGTAATTTAATTAATCACTCTAGATTGCGTTACTGAGCCAGCAGAGTTCTGCTGGCTTATATTTGCTGAAGTAAGAACTATTCGTTCAGTTTACTATCGCAAAGAACAAGCATTCTGCCGTAGAGTCCTTTCTTACGAAACCACCTTTATCAAAGACCTGAGCACTTACCACCAGCTTCATCTTAAGTTCGTTTAGACTCATTACTTTCATATTTCAAATAGTTCGTAATCCCTATAGAAATCCTTTTCTCTAGGTGGAATAACCAAATAACCCTATGCGCTCGATAACAAATAGTTGATTTTTTGGAAGCATTGTTTATGTCACATGTTGTAACATTGTTTATCTAACGTATTGTAACAAGAGAGAATTGGATGTCTAAAGCGGAATCATCTTCCAGAAAGTTAAGCTTTATTATTATTGGCCTCGTTTTTGTGGTTTGGCTATATAGCTTGTGGGCTGATCGAGTAACACCAATCACTGGCACCGCTCGGATTCATTCTTATCTTGTCCGTATTACTCCAGAGGTTTCGGGGAACCTAACTGAAATCCATGTTCGCAATAATCAAGTCGTCAATGCTGGTGATGTGCTCTTCGAAATTGATCCAAGAGACTATCAAATTAATCTGCGTTCAGCCGAAGCAAACTTAGCCATTGCTGGTCAAAACATTGGAGCCAACACCGCGGCTGTTGAAGTGGCACAAGCTAAGGTCATTGAATCACTCGCAGCTCGTGACAACGCAAGAGAACAAGCAGCTCGCGTAACCGAGCTCGCCGCAAAAGGGGTATTGAGTAAATCTGAGCTAGACAACGCCATCGAAGCCAAAGCACGAGCTCAAGCCACATTAGAGGCAGCAGAAGCGTCCTTAGCTCAAGCCAAGCATAATCTTGGTCCCGAAGGGCAAGATAATCCCCAGATTCTCGCAGCTATAGCAAATCTAGAAAAAGCACAACTCGACTTACAACGAACGAAAGTGATTGCTCCATCAAAGGGGATCGTTTCTAACTTACAACTCACTGTTGGGCAAAAAGCGACAACTGGATCACCTCTTGTCACTTTCATTGATCCGAGAGGCGTGTGGGTATCAGCGCTTGTTCGCGAAAACTCACTCGAGCATGTTCGTGCGGGACAAAAAACAAAGATTGTGTTGGATGCTTTACCTGGCAGAGTGTTTGAAGGGCGAGTAGAAAGCATTGGTTGGGGTACTGGTGGCAGTAACGACGTCGATCCGACAACTGGCTTTTTGGTTGCAGACAATAACTCCTTAAATGCACAGCGCTATCCTGTAAATATTGTTTTTGAAGGCGGAGATATTCCCGAAAACGTACGTTATGGTTCGAAAGCAACGGTCGCTTTTTTAACTGAGCAAAGCACCTTTGGAGAGTGGCTGGCCTCTTTCTGGATGAGAGTGTTGAGTATCTGGACTTATGTTTCATAGTTCAGCAAATCCAATCATTAGATTGGTTTTCACTCCGATTCTTTTACTGTTTTACTTACAGTATTCAGGTGCGCCTACTCCCTTTATCGCGCCAATATTCGTTGTGATTTTTCTAACTCTGATGCCATCTAAGCCCCCGTTCAACATGATGGTGAAATTGCTGGTAATACTCTCACTTCTCAGCTTTGGCATCGTAACTTTAGCAGGAGCGCTCATGAGCTCTCCTAGTGGCTTCTTACTGTTTACTTGGTCACTTCTCTGTTGGAGTTATTACCGAAGTCATCGCGATCCCAAAGACATCGTTTCGACACTCACTTTGATTGTTGTATTGATTATCGTGGTCACAAGCCAACAAATGGGGTTGTCGCTTGAGGGGTTGCCATGGGTCTTATTTACTAGTTTCATTGTTGCGTTGGTTGCCACATATATTAGCTTTTGGCTATTCCCTGGGGACGAAAAAGATATACAACCAGACCAAACCACTCTTGATGGTGCAAACGAACATATCGGGCTTATCGTCTTTAAAGCAACCGCATTGTGTGTTGTTTTGTACGCGCTAATATCATCTGGAAGCTCTCAAACGCTATTGATCGCAATAACATTTGGCAGCATGATTAAGCACCCAGTTAATCAAGACAGTCATTCCTTTGGGCGGTATCGAATTATCACTACAAGCCTAGGGATCTTGTTTACTATTCCATGCATGCTTGCAGTAGCCACAGGTGCACCTACTTACGTTGTACTTGGCGTTACCATCTTTTGTGGCCTGCAACTAGCGTGTTTTGCAATACGTCGACAGACACACTTAACCATCTATCAATTGCTTTTTACTAACTTCACTGTGCTGACTTACCAGATTATTAACAATACGGGCATCGAATCATTTTCTGCTCAAATGACTCGATTCGTCTCTATTTCTATCGCTATAGTTCTAGGGGTACTGGTTCTCAATTTATTTAGATCAGAGCAAGAGGTAAAATAACTGCAGCCTCTCTTTCTTAAACTAAAGCGGCTGAGCGATATGAGCTTTCTCATTGAACGAAGCTTGAATAAGTAAAAAAGCATCGATTTTATAATCACATACAGAAGATTACTCCCTCCCAATAAACATTAACGTCCAATCAGAAGAGAAGAATTTTTCAAGTAAAAAACAAGACTCGAATTGAGTCTTGTTTATAAATGTGGTCTGGATGAATACGGTTATGGCGTCGCTTTAAAATCGCGGATTAGCTTCTCCCGATACGCCGTAACAACCCTCATGATAGAGTCTTTTACATCCCCTATTTGCTTAGAGGGTTGACACCAAAGGCCAAAACCAAACTTAAAGCCTTCTAGTAATTCACAGACTTCAGCGGGCTCTATATCATTATTAGAAAATTCCGAATGAGCCAGCGTTCTAGGAAGAATCGCCCACCCTAGCCCTGCTTCAACCATTTTTACAACAAGAGCCAGCTGATCGACTTCTTCATGATTCGAACTGACGATAACTTTTTCACCCATTCCTTCTTCAATGAAAGATCGCAACACAAATTGCTTGCTATTCCTCAACGCAGTTAACACTCGGTCGGGTGCCATAGAAGCCAGTTCACCACCTTTCTGGACAAAGGGAACAAATTCAAAGTGACCTAAAAACGTCGAGTCTAGACTGTGTATTGCACGGCTATCATGTACATTTACAATACCGAACTGATACTCACCAGTCGCTAAACCTTCTTTGATCTCGTTACGGTTACGAACAAAAAAGTTAACTCGCATCATCGGAAAATCTGCCGCTAATTGAACACGAAGTAACACCAGCAAACGATGTGGGATAGCACTAGAATAGGCAATGCTGACACTCTCTAAGCCACCATAAGCAAGGCTCAATGCGACTTTGTCGAACGTACGGGCTTGTTCAATTGTTTGCTTTGCATAGTGGTAAAGAAGGCGAGCATCTTCAGTGGACTCTACAGAACGGCCAACCCTATTAAACAAGCTCACAGCAAGTAGATCTTCTAAATTCGTAATAACCTGCCCGATGGTTGTTCTGTGCTTATTCAATTTTACAGCGGCTTTGCTAAACGAAAGCTCCTCGTAAACAGCAACGAATGCCAATAGTTGTTCAAGACTAAAATTCATAGGTTTTCTTATATCTTAGGGCTACATGGCTAAACTATCACAAGTTATTGAGAATGCTAGCTCGAAAGAGCGACGGTTGACTCGAGGCTTTTATCTTCATCATTAGATACGTAGTTATTCCGCACGTAAATGCGAAAACTTATCGCACTCACACTCCCCTTAAAGCACGTTCGACATCAGACGTAACTCATTACGAACTCTCTAAAAAAATACATTGATGGATTTGATCCTACAAAAGCGATTATTACATTTGTAGGATTTCTCTTATCTTTGCATTCATCAAATAAATAGAGAAAAGCACTATGAACTCAATGCCACATGAGCTTGTGTGGGGTGAAGTTTACTTCCCACCCTTGTTGCTGGTTATTGCATTGGCTTACATTCTCACCATTTTGGTTGGAACCGTTGCAACAAAATTAGGGGTACACAAATACGTTGCGTTTCCAGCACTTGCTGAGCTGAGCCTAATTGTGATTTTTACTGGCGTTATTGGTCGATTCATAACCATCTTTTGAGGCAAATTCCGTGATAAAACGTTATCTAATCACATTTTTATTACTGTGTTCCGCTGGCACTGTGATTTTCAGTTACTACCAATCATACTCAAACAATCCTTGGACTAGAGATGGTCATGTCAGCGCGTACATTGTGTCTATAACGCCCCGTGTAACCGGGCAAGTCATCAAGGTATATGTTGAAGACAACTCCCAAGTTAATGCGGGCGACTTACTGTTTGAGATTGACCCAAGCATTTATAAAGCGTCTTACCACAAAGCCCAGGCGGCTCAAAAGCAAGCCATTGCGTTGTTAGCGAAAGCCAAAAATGAAGAACAACGTGCACTGGAACTAGAAAAGCGTACACCTGGCGCGGTATCGGTGCTGACGTTGAACAATTTGAACAACGCCGTAGAGACAGCAATCGCAAACGTGGAGCTGGCGAAAGCAAACGTCGAAGAAGCAAAACTGAACCTTGATTACACCAAGGTGTACGCTCCAACAAATGGTTACATCACCAATTTTAATCTGCGCACCGGCTCCCAAGTTGTCGCAAACTCACCAGTTGTAGCATTAATTGATGAAGACAGCTTTTGGATCGAAGGCTATTTCAAAGAAACGGATTTAGTTGGTGTTGATCCACAAGATAAAGCATACGTAACCTTAATGATGCACGACGAAATGGTGCTAGAAGGCAAAATCAAGAGCATTGGTTACGGCATCGCGAAGCAAGACGGTAGTACAGGTAACGACCTTCTGCCTAATGTGAACCCTAACTTTCAGTGGATACGCTTAGCTCAACGCATTCCAATTAAAGTGAAATTAGACAACTTACCAAAAGATTTTCAACTACGCGTCGGTATGACGGCATCCATCAAAATCATCAAACAATAAATGCGGTGAAATGTATGTTTAATGCCTCAACCAAAGAAGCAATAAAAGCTGCACTGTCTATCGTTATCGCAATCTGCCTCGCCTTATGGTTTCAATGGGAGAAACCCTATTGGGCAGCGATCGCCGTCGCGGTAATGGCATTAAATGAAAGCTTCGCTCACTCGATAAACAAAGGTCATAATCGCCTAGTGGGAACCCTACTGGGCATCGGCTATGCCTTTTTCCTCATCACAGCATTTTCTCAAGATCGCTTCTTGTTCCTGACTTTTTTTACCCTATTTTTAGGTGTATGCATTTTCATGTCGAGCGACGAAAAGTACGGTTATGTGTTCTCCATAGGCTTTGCTGTGTGCTCTATCATCGCTTGTATGGGAGGGTTTGATAGTCAAGTGACGTTCCATTTCGCAGTACTTCGAATGCAGGAAACTATTCTTGGCATCATTACCTTCTCCGTTGTTTATCGTTTGGTTTGGCCAGTGAATACTGAAGAGAATTTCATTCAACGCTTTGAGAGCAGCCGTGAGGTGTTGCTTAAAGCTATGGACAAACCAAATGACATTGATATTGATGCGCTTGAAACCAACACAACAAACATTGAGAAGATGTGCCAACTACTGGGATTACCGCTCACAGGCAGTTACCACCTCAAAGAACATCGAAAACTGTGGCATCAGCGCCTCGAAGAGATGAAACGTATTCAAGAACGATTACTTGAACAAGTGGAAAAGCCTCACTGTGATGATATTGACTGGAAACCTGTGGCTCAAAACCTGACACTATTTGATATCACTCAGCCAACCACGCATCTAATTGGTCGTACCTTATTGACAGAACAAGTGAAACAGAAAACATCTTGGCATCGTGAACACCGGACTTTCATACAGCATTTGAAAGAAGACCGCAGAAAGGTTTTACAAGGCCTATCGATGTTTATCACCTCGTTATTGGTTTGGATTTATCTCCCTGTACCAGGTGGGTTTATCTTCCCTATGTTGGCCGGTGTCTTTTCATCAATAGTACCTACAATGCCTCCTAGCGTTGTTAAAGATGCCTTCTTTGGCGTTTTGGGAACAGGTTCAGTGATACTGCTGCAATACATCTTCTTGATGCCCATGATGACTGAACTCTGGCAACTAGGGTTATTTTATTTCATCAATATTATTTTGATTTGGGAGGTATTTTCTACACCACAGCTGATGATCCATAGGGTCTTAGGCGTCAATTTATTAGTGGTATTAACCTCAGGCGCACTTAACTTGACCCCGGAGTATCGTATCGAAACACCTTTACTCATGCTGGTAAACATCATGCTCATTTTGATGATCGCCAAGTTATTTAATGACCTGTTTCATCCCCGCGTAACCGCTTAAACAAGCAATTAAACTTAATAAGGAAATGCTTTGAACAGTGGGTTAGATCAAATTACGTAATGGCAAATAACACTGCCCGAAAAGGTAAAAATTAAAGACCAAACCAACACACTTTGAACAGGAAACATATGAAATATCAGCAGTGGGAATACTTTAATATCACGAAGTGAGAATAATATTTGAGGTTGAAGATCCCAACATGTAGCTAAAGATGCGCCTCTTTTGAGCCGAGGATGCTTGATCAAATATTCAGCATAGGATGAATAAACCGTCCACAACCCTAACAGCCCAAATAACTCGATGATAGAAATAACTTCCAGACTAAATGGCAATAGTGAAGGCCCACCAATGAGCAAGATAATTGCGAAGATCCACATCTTATTTTTCATTACACATCCTTGTTGCTGATTTACGCTTATGTATTACCAATAACAACACCAAGTAAAAACTGTTGGCCATAAAAACGCAACCCAACGTTGAATTGCTCATTTCAAGCGTTGAGGTTTTCTCTTATACAAATATTTCCACCCACTAGCGATCACTAAATGCCACTTTACTCGCTAGACTGATAAGCAGAATACCCGAAACACCTTCAAGAGTTCTTGAATATCGTTGAGAGTGTGGACGACTAAATACCCAATTACCCACAGATGCGTACAAAACGTTACATGTCGTCGCAAGTACGCTGAACAGCAAGCCAAGTACTAATAATTGCATTGATGTTGAGCTTGCAGACGTATCAATAAATTGAGGCAGAAACGAGAGAAAGAATAGCGCTACTTTTGGATTCAAGACGCTGACGATAACCCCCTGAACAAACACATTTTTATTATTATCAACATTTTTGTTTTCAACGATTTTATTTTCTCCACGCCACATGGACAGTAATGACTGAACACCTAAATAAACTAGGTAAGCGGCCCCTAACCATTTAACAACGCTAAAAGTCAAAGATGAACTCAGAATTATTGCTGACAAACCTAAACATGCCGCTAGTGTATGAAAAAAGTAACCAACACCAAGCCCCAGAGCCGCTTTCAGCCCAGCAGATAATTTACCTTTCATTGTATTGGAAACAATATAAATTACATCAGGTCCAGGAATCATGTTGATAGCGAGACAAGCGACAACAAATAATAATAGTGAGTTTGAATCCATTCTTTTCTCCAAATTAACGTCTTGCGGGATAACATTTCATCGAACTACAAGTAATGCAACGTCTAGGTTCCCGTTAGTTATCAAGGCGTTGACCGTAGTTCATTAACGTGCCTGCCATCGCAGGCCCGGGGCTAGCTATAGCTGATACGACAATCAGTGGATAATTTATCCTTCCATTTTTACTATAAGCTTCCACACGGAGTTTTATCAACGCTTATCGCGGAATGCCCTATTTAATCTACATCAGAAGCGTAATCCTGATTAAAACGCCAAGTGTAACGAATCAAGCTTGAGTTCTCTGGTATTTTACTGCTCCAAAATAACATCAAATCCACCATAAATGAGACGCTTTCCATCAAACGGCATTGGGTTATTCTCAGGACTCATTCGAGGATCCCCCATGATCCGCTGCCACCCTGAGTCTCTAACTTCTTTTGAAGGCCAGACTACCCATGAAAACACAACGGTTTCGTTGCTTTCAGCTTTAACTGCCATGGGAAATGATGTGATCTCACCGTCTGGTACTTCACTTCCCCACGTCTCAATAACCTTTAATGCCCCAAACTCCCTAAACATTTCTGCTGCAATTTTTGCGTGTGCGATATACTTTTCTTTATTCGCTGTCGGTACTGCAGCGACAAACCCATCAATGTATGACATAAGTAAACTCCTTTCATTGGAGTTATAACCATAGTTCAATAAAAAGTATGCACATGATGCCAAATCATAGAAGCAGGTACGTAATACAGCTTGAGAGCTACATTCCTAGCTTGGACTTTAAATGCATATTTGAAAGGTATGTGTTTGGATCAAGCTTGGTTAGCATATTTATAATCTCCAAAACACTCGAATACTCAATACGTTCCTCTTCAGTATGCCCGATCCCACCTATTGTAAAGTGAGTAAAGCGGTAATCACGATAAACGTTTTGAAGCTGGCTGAATAGCCACCGACTTGATAGACACCTTTTAGTTAGACAAAATGACTAACAGAGAGGTGCTTATGAGCAGCAAAAGATATCCAGAAGAATTTAAAATTGAAGCGGTAAAACAGGTCACGGAAAAAGGTCATAGTGTGGCTGATGTTGCCAACCGCTTAGGGACGACTACCCATAGTCTTTATGCTTGGGTGAAGCGCTACGGTCCCGACTCCTCCCAACACCAAGCTCAATCTGATGAAAGTGCCGAAATTCGTAGGCTTCGGAAAGAACTGCAAAGAGTTACCGAAGAGCGGGATATACTAAAAAAAGCCGCGGTGTACTTCGCAAGCCAGTCCGACTGAGGTACGCCTTTATCAAAGCCAACCAGTCAGTTTGGCCTGTTAGACGGATGTGTAAAATCCTTGGGGTTCATCCAAGTGGTTTTTATGCCTGGCTAAAATACCCTGACAGCAAACAAGAGAAACGGCGTAAGTATCTTCTCGGACTTATTAAACAGTTTTGGCTGGAATCAGGTGGGGTTTATGGCTATCGGAAGATATACAGTGACCTACGAGATGAAGGGGAATTCTGTGGAATCAACCAAGTACATCGCTTGATGAAACGAGAAGGCTTACAGTCACAACGCGGGTATCGTAAACCCAGAGCTAAAGCGGGTACTGAACATGTCATTTCGGCTAACAAATTAGCCAGAGAGTTTAATCCAACGGCTCCAAACCAATCGTGGGTGACCGATATTACTTATATAAAAACACATGAAGGTTGGTTGTATCTTGCCGTTGTTGTCGATCTTTTTTCTAGAAGAGTGATTGGTTGGTCGATGAAAAGTCGAATAACTAAAGAGTTGGTTTTGGATGCGCTTTTAATGGCTATATGGCGCCGTTCTCCAAGTCAAAAGGTGCTCGTACATTCAGATCAAGGCAGTCAGTATACGAGTCACGACTGGAACAAGTTCTTAAAGCAACATGGACTGGAAGCCAGTATGAGTCGTCGAGGTAATTGTCACGATAATGCTGTGGCAGAAAGTTTTTTCCAGTTACTGAAAAGAGAACGAGTTAAACGAAAAATCTACTCTACACGGGAAGATGCTTGCATGGATATCTTTGAATATATTGAGATGTTCTACAACGTAAAACGCAGGCACGGTTCCAATAATCAATTGTCGCCTGTAGAGTATGAGAAGCAATATGAGAGAAGACTAACTAGTGTCTACTGACTCGGTGGCTATTCAACTCTCACTCTTATGACTTCCAACCTTTCAATGAGTGCGTCAGCCATCGACTTCAATTTATCTGGCTTTTTCTAGAGTAAGATTTCATTGTTGCTAATACATCAACTCTTAGCTTTTCTAACTGATTGCTCTCATCACCTGTATGGTCTGTGAACACCATCCCTTCTAACTCATTTAACCATTTGTTAAAGGACTCAGGGTTTTCAGGTAGTAAAAGTAAAGTATTCTGGGGCTCTATTTTTAACGCAACCAGCAATAAGGGCGAAACTTCTCCAGAAATAGCTCCGTCTCTACGCTTCCAAATTTCTACCAAAGAAAAAAGTGCAGGAACCATTTCCAAAGCTTCTTTTTTTCAAGGTTTGATTCTATAGATTGGTAGTTTTCTATCATCCAGTTATGTAAGAGATTCACCTCTTGGTTTTTAGCATACATTGGCAGTGAGAAAAAAACAGACATCATAAGCATTATTATATTCCTTATCATTGTTGCTGCTCCAACTGGTTAGATATATCTATGGTGATTTTTATAGTTCGCAATTTCAGAAATATTTCTTTCAAAGCCAATTTGCTACTACCTACATAGTAATGTGACTTGGCTACTTTCCCCATGTTTTACCAGGCATCAAACAGCCGAGAGTGTCTTGATGATAATTTCCGGCATGGATTAGAATGAATGACCTACCCGGAACATTTTGTAGTTCATATACATTAGGATACCTAGATGAACTATAAGACAATAATTTGTATGTGCCTGCTTTGATTCTTTTGTCAGAGCCCTCCGTCATAGAGTCTGGTCCTGCGGACTCAAGCACAAACCAACTTTTACTTACTCCTTCGATAGTCAACTTACCTAAAGTTGTCTCTCGCATTTGCTTTGTACAGTTTAGATTTAATTTAGCTTCATCTAACTTTTTCATTGTTCTTTACCTTACTATCACATCAATGAAATTAACAGAACAGTGTTATTACAACAGGTGTGTTTCATTATTAATGGAGGCATCGCTAACTTACATGAAATTGAGTGTTACGTTTTTTACACCAACTTTAGTGTAGACAGATAACACCCGCTTAAGTGGTGAGCAACGTTACCACAGCACTCAACCATTACACCGTAAACACTAAAACCAACGCATAGTAAAAATACCACGCGTGCCGAACCACTATTGAACAATTTGTTATGTTTATTATCACCCGCCAGTACATTACCGTAAATGAGCCGAACCATTTCGCGGGCCACAAATTTAGCTTTTACCTGCTGCAAAAAAAGCAGAAAACCCCATAAACACAAAGGATATGAAGAGTGAAAACATAGAATATCGAATGACAGTAAACAACCAAGAACTACTTTTAGGATACTTCGAGATATTTTCGCTACTTCTTACGTAATTAAAGAGGAGCACACTAGAAAAAGAAACAAACAAAAGTAGATCGTTTTATATCTACTCGGGTCTAGTATTTCCATCTGTAACCCGAGGAAAATACTACTCCCAAGGAGCATTATCATTGAAGATATGAGCACTAGAAAAGCCGCAAATGCTAGTAACTAATACACATCCATGAACTCTCCTTTTCCACAATAAGCATTTAAATATTAACTATAGTTTTCTATACTCGACTAAGAAACATAACGCCGCGGTAAGGGGTGAGCAACGCTACCACTGAACTTAACCTATTGTGCTATAAGTACTTAAGCTGAATAAAACCAAAAATGCCACGCGTTACGAATCACTCTTAAGCAATTTATTAGTACATGCGCAACTTCTATTTATGCGCTCCAAGGTATTGAAAAGTGACATGATATGAAAGGCTTTGAACACTGAAGTGAGACGGGCAGCTACAAAACTTCACCCCATTGAAAGACGAAAGTTGGCTAGAAGAAAAACGCACTGAACAACCCTACTTTCACTTGCTTCAAATTAGAAAAGGATTCGGTCCTCGTACTTCAACAACCACACCAAAAGTAATCAAGGTTCTCTCAAAAGCAACCACGAAAATGAAGACGCGCCAAAGAAATAGACTAAGAGTTAGAAGCCGTAAACGGTGAAATCAAAGCAAACACTCCTCATATGGTGCCACCGGAAAGAACGTGAAAGGTACAAACTGAAAAGTGTAAAGACGAGCGCCAAAATAGATCAACACCAAAACTTATAACCTTTGATGCCAAACCCGTACTAACGTCCTGCTAAGGGGTGAGCAACGCATAGTAAAAATGCCATGCGTTGCGAATCACTCTTAAACAGTTTATTATAACTCTGATTTTTCCTTAGTCAATAGCTTATGAACGTCTTCTGAGTTCGCGAAGTCTAAACAATATGCCAATTCTATTGCACTACCACTTTTTGATTTATAAGAGTCAATATTCTTATTGCTCAATAATTCACTGAGCTCAAAAAATGCATCTAAAGGCAAATTAGAAAACTCTCTGTAGCCTTGCATTGCCTTTACCGCATCTTTGGCCACATCGGAGCCCTTGTAATAAGTCGCAATACAAGAAGAAAGCGCATATTTTTTAAATAACTGCTCATCACTTTGAGTGCTCAATGGACTTGCGCTTAATCCCACGCTAAAAGTTGCAACAAATATAGTGCTGACTAATCTTCTAGTTTCCATAAGTACGCCTTCTTTGCTTGTGGGAAGTAACAACTATCCGTACACCTTGAGCCAGTCCAAATACTTGCATGCCCTGATGCATCTAGCCAAGTATCCACATCAACGACCAATATACCTTTGTAGTCAGCCAACTTATTCGCGTTAGGATTTTCAATTACAACCTCAGGTTCACCAAACTTTTGATGCAAGAAGCTGATCAAATCCCTGACTCTGTAGATATACCAATTTCCCTGTCCACCAGATACAGTTTTATTTTTAATGTAAGGAACCTTAAAACCAGCATAATTAAGTGCATATGACTTCCGAATTGCACATGCATTTTCAAAACGGCCCTGCTCTGGTGTTAGCACATTGATATTGTGATTCACTTTACCACCAATTATTGTACCAACGTCCGATACATCTCGGTTAACCTTTGCAAAAGCCACTTTCATTTTTAGTAAGCTAGGACGTGCTGCCACTTAAAAACCTCCCCATCAATTGTTTGAACGAAAAGGTCTCACAAAATAAGCAACCATACTAACAACAAGTTAATTGTTCTTGAGGCTCTTCAAGATCAAAGGTGTAACAATAAAACTGACAAAAGAGTTATAACGCCTTGTTAAGGTGTGAGGCACGCAATACCGAAGCCTCCGCATAACACCTTAATCACTAAAAACAACGCATAGTAGAAATGCCACGCGTTGCGAATCCCTCTTGAACAGTTTGTTATGTGCGTACTCTCTGAGTTAGCAGAGTCTCCAAGGACCAGACTCTACCACCTGAACAACTACACCTTCTTGCTCAAGTTGTCGTAACAAAGCTACTAGCCAATATTGTTGGTTCGATGGGGTTGCTTTACGCTGTTCTCCCCAGCCAAGACCACAACGCCTAAAAATCTCTGCCTGTTTCATTCCAAGGCTGTTTGGGGAGCAGTCGGGATGACTTTGCATAAACTCAACAACTAAACCTTTGGCGTGATTTCGTAACAACTCACCTTTTGACTCGAAACTATCCATACTGAACACCTTTCCACTTTGACGTAACTTAATCATAGTGAATTTCCTAGTTTCTAGGCAAATGCACATAACGCCACATTAAGGTGTGAGCAAAGCTACCACCAAGCCTAAACCATGGCGCCCTAAACACAAAACCCAACGATGACACCAAAAATGCCAAGCGTTGGGAATCACTCTTAAATGCTTTGTTATATTAATTTATATTCTCGAAGTACTTTTTTAGAGCTAAGGCTCGTTCTTTTGTAATTTCAGTTATATCTGAAAGGGCGGTTAATCCCCACATGCTCCCTCGCTTGGAACCATAAATTGATTTGATATTGGCAACTTCAAGGTCACGATATTTAATCCATGAGCGTTGAGATTCTCGCAAACTGGACTTTTGATTACTATCCAAAACGTTCATCAACGTTTTGTAGTAATAGTTCAATTCTGCATCCCATTGTTCATGAGCTTTGCTACCGCAATTTCCTATACCGGCGGTGCTTGAGTTGTCGGATATACATGCTTCTAGCTCAACATCAATAGGGTGTTCAATTTGAGCAAATGAGCTAAAAGATGTCAGTAATAATAAAGGCAAGAATACTTGTTTCATACAATCTCCATATGTAATGACAAGAGCAACGTTACACATATGATGGAGCACGGACAACAATTAGGCTCAATAATACGATCAATACCTAGTTGATATTTTGTGACTTGACGAATTAATATAACGCCGCATTAAAGGGTGAACAACGCCACCACCCAACCTAAGCTATTGTGCCGTAAACACTAAAGTTGATTCAAACCAAAACTGCCAAGCGTTGTGGATCCCTCTTGAATGCTTTGTTAGTTGCCAAACCTAAAGCTTTGATTTGATGTTAATTGCCGCTTTGCCAACACTGTCTTTGCGTATTTCGGAAAACTCAAATCAGGCGCAGTTTCCAAGAGCCTGTCACTGCAACCACTTGGAACATACAACGCCGTAGAAAACGAGCTAACAACACCAAAAAGCGCCTTTGGACAAACAATGTTACAGAGCTAACTTTCAACATATAAATCGGTTTCTGAAATAGAGAATACAACCACAAAAGAAACCAACGCACGATTTTACAAACCCAAATAACTAGAAATTGAAATACGAAAACCGAGCCAAAAACATACGAACGTTAACCCTAAACATTCTGCTTTAGCTGCGTTTTTCTCGTTGGCAACTAACGCCCAGTTAAGGGGTGAAGCACGCAACACCTATGCTGCCGCATGCCATCTTAACAACTAAAATCAACGCATATCAGAAATGCCACGCGTGCTGAATCCCTCTTGAACAGTTTGTTATGAGCGTACTTACGTTGCCCACTTACCAGACAAAAAGTTTGAAACAAACGAGGATAAGCGCAACTGTGATAAGGCCAACCCAACCGATTGTTCGTGTTATTGTTTCCGGTGATTGTGTATTTAAATGAGGAAATAAAATGGCCCCAAAAGATAACAGTGGCACAAAACCGTATAATTGCCCCATTTGTGATGACGTGCCCAAAGGGAAAGGCAGAACAAACAAATACAAAATCGTATACGCAATATAGACAAGCATTGCAATACCGGCTTCCTTTACCGACGTATCACTTTCTCCATACCAAAAGTAGAAACCCACAATGACACAAAAAAACAGCCACACTGATCAACAGAACTATTCTCCTAACTATCCTTTAGCTCATAACTCCCAATTAAGGTGTGAGGCACGCAATACCGATGCTGCCGCATACCACCTTAATCCCTAAAACCGACGCATAGTAAAAATGCCATGCGTGCCGAATTACTCTTAAATTGTTTGTTAGGTGATGTGGCTCCAAATATTACACTAGTCACAGAATATAGTTGTCCTATCAGGATTAAGATATGCAACCTAACCCACAAAAAGGGATTATAATGGAAAAACCCGCTGCAACATTAACATCAATGCACATCTGCCAGTTCCGCATGTGGGCGGCCCTGTAGTCGTTAGTTCACCCAATGTGAAAATTGGTGGCTTACCTGCGTCTCGAAAAGGGGACCGCCTCATCTGTGTTGGTCCTCCTGATTCCATAAGCAAAGGTTCTGGCTCCGTATTTATTAACGGTAAACCAGCAGCAAGAATGGGGACTCAACGAGCCACGGAGGCAAGATTGTCATTGGCAACCCCACAGTCTTAATTGGTGATAAATATCGCGCCGATAAACAACCACCACCCAAGACTTTCCATGAAGCAAAGCAGCGTTTGGCAGAAACCAAACCTTATGTCGATGCAGCTCGTGAAGGTGGTGCGGCGTTACCGGGTTCTGCGTACTCTACTGCTGACAAAAGAGAGATTGTCCAGAAAGGACTAAATGAGCCCCTGCTATTTCGTATTATCGAGTCCAAATACAATGAGGATGATGGCTACATTGGCTACAAGCCCGAAGGCATTACCAAGCTAAAATACTGGACAACTACATTTACTCAAGCTGAGCATGGCGATACTGACCCAGAAGCTATCTGCAATGCAGTAGGAATTGAATATAAACCAGACTGTGAATACACCATATTGCTCATCGACCACCAAAAAGCCAATGAAATCGGCGATATGCATAGCTTTATTCCCACCTACGAGAGAATGGGTGGATTTACGGAATCTGAATTGTCCTCTGAATTTGAAGATAGCCTCGATTTAATTGCACCATGTTTGACACCTGAGTTCAGTCGATACTATGAACAAGTCAAAGTATCAGCCGAAGAAGAAGGTATAAAGCTAAAAAAGCAGGAAGACTTTATCGAATATTGCCAAGAACTTGGCTTTATCCCTAGCCAGGCCGACACCTTACGTACTCGCCATCAAATAGAACAAGGCTTAGGCGCGAATGAACATTTCCTTGGCAATGGCCTCACCAGAGACATTAATGTGTCATATGACACTACCCCATTTGGTTATATAGATGACGACGTAGAGTACGGGCCACCCGAAACCTTTACGTGGGACAAAAACCCACAAACATTGGGAACGTTAGAAGAAGCGGGAGCCATAAAGCGAATTAACATCGGGAAAGGAAAAACAAATGAAGCAATTTAAAGATATAGACCCACTAACGGTAGCTCAAGACCCGAACTTGATTGCAACAGTACCGGATGATGAAGAAGCAACAAAAAACTTCTACTTTCTATTGATTGATAACTACATCATCCTCGCAACCGCAAAATACTTTACCAACAAACGAACCGGAAAAAGTAAATGGCTACACTACCAAATCGAGTTTCCTAAACACGGCTTGCGTTGGTTCCTAGACACACTAGAAGGTAAGTTTTTTAAAACCGCAGCGGAAGGCGGATTACCCAAAGGCAAATTCAACGATGAAGGTGTTGTCGATGGTGAGCGGCTAAAACTTAGACGCGCTTTTAATGCCGATGGCGAAGGCGGCAGTGGATACACATTTATTACTCTAGACAGAAAAGAACCCGAAAGCGTATGGTCGAAATCCTACACCTTCACAGACTCACTCTTATTTGAACACGGAATGATTGACACGATGAAGGAAATTGCAAAAAAAATCGACTTAGGACAACTGTAACTCCCCTTACCTCCGAACCTTAGCTTGATGGTTCGGAGGCTGAGTTTTGATTAGTCACCTAACGCCGCATTAAGGTGTGAGCAACGCCATACCGAAGCTCCCGCATATCATCTTAATCACTAAAACCAACGCATAGTAAAAATGCCACGCGTTGCGAATCACTCTTAAACAGTTTGTTATGTATCAGAAGTCAAAGTCTGGCTTAGATTGGAATATATGGATATTTTCGTAGTCTATGAAATAAAGAATCGAGTTTTCTACTTATTCAAAAAACTCTGTTAAGTTCTCACTTTCACCGGTATCTACTGGGTATTTATAGTGGACAAAGCTATTACGCTTCTCTGCTAGCTTAGTCATCACTTCTAAATGCGTTTTATCAAATAGTGGTAGCTCAATAAGTTTGAGAAACCAGGATGTTTTTGCGCGATTGTTGAGAGAAGTAATAACCTGCTTAAACTCTTTGCCCGTAATTTCCTTGCGGTACAGTTTTGACTCTAAGACGCCATTAATCCAATGTTCCCACCAAGTCGCGTACGTCACTAAAGCTAAGTCAGTTTTATTTTCTGAGACTAATCTCCTAGCTTCTTCCAACAAGGTGTCTTTATGATCAATAATCATATTTATCTAGAAATTCCTCTAAGTACTCTTTTATCTTAACGGACGCTTCCTCATCCGATAAACCTTTTATATCGACACCACCATACCCAATTACAGATTTAATGAATGACTTAACGATACCGGCAGCCATCTCTTTTTCTTCTTCCGTCTTAAATAGACTTTCTTCGATACTCATCAAGTTCTCCTGATACATAACGCCCTGTTAAGGTGTGAGCAACGCAATACCGATGCTTCCGCATACCACCTTAAAGACTAAAACCAACGCATAGTAAAAATGCCACGCGTTGCGAATCACTCTTAAACAATTTGTTATGTGGTGAAGCCATCTATGCTAACTTTCTCAGTCAGCGCAGCTCTATGAATCAGTTGACCGCCGCTTCCGTGATAAGTTCCTGCTCTGAGATGGATTAGTTGCCCACACGATCTACAAGCAAAATAGTTATTTACGATATCGCCCCAATACTTCCCTTTAGAAAATCTTGAAAAAGGTTCACCAAAAGCACCGTACCCTAGGTATTTAAGAGTTTTAGATTCGACGTTTCTTCTAACAAGGAGAATTGCTTCAACCAAGTCATTCGGATTGCTGATTTCCAATTTAATTTGTTTACAGTTATCACAACTCATAGCTCATCCTGTTTAACCACATAACGCCGCATTAAGGGGCAGCAACGCGCTACCACCAGGCTTCAATTTAACACCGTAAACACAGATGCCAAGATTTAAACTAAACTCGCCACGCGTTGACTGTCCCTCTTGAATGCTTTGTTAGTTGCCAAGCCTAACGCTTTGATTTGAAGTTAATTGTAGCTTTGCCAAAACGAGCTTTACGTATTTTGAAAAACTTAAATCAGGCGCAGTTTCAAAGCGACTGTCACTGAAACCACTTGGAATTTACAACGCCGTAGAAAACGGACTTTGAACACCAAACAAACCTTTTGGAACGACAATACAGCAGAGCAGACTTTCAACAAGCTAATCAGCGTCTGCTGCAGAAAACCCAAACCGCACAAGGAACCAAAACACGATTTTCACAAATCCAAATAACTAGAAATGGAAATACGAAAACCTAGCCAGAAACACATCGACATTAGCCCTAAACATTCTGCTTCAGGTACATTTTTCCTCGTTGGCAACTAACGCCCTGCTAAGGGGTGAACAACGCAATACTGAAGCCGCCGCAAACCACCTTAATCACTAAAATCAACGCATAGTAAAAATGCCACGCGTTGTGAATCCCTCTTGAGCAGTTTGTTAGTTGCCAGACCCAAGGCTTTGATTTGAAGGTTATTACCGATTTACCAACACGACCTTTACGTATTTTGTAAAACTCAAATCAGGCGTAGTTTCAAAGCGTCTGTCGCTGAAACCACTTGGAACATGCAACGCCGCAGAAAACGGACTGACAACACCAAATAGCCCTTTTGGAAAGGCAATCTCACAATGCGGACTTTCACCCAATAAATCTGCTTTTGAAACGGTAAACTCACAGAGCAAAGTTTCAGCAGAAAAATAACGACCGTTTAGCCCAAAAGCCGCCACACAAAAGAACAAATCAATTGTGCAAACTCTGGATCCAAACCGACAATTTCAACAACAGATTTTGAAGCAAAACAAACCGATTAAACTTTAAAATTTTGCGAATTAGCTGCGTTTTTCTCGTTGGCAACTAACGCCCAATTAAGGGGTGAGCAACGCTACCGCCGCACCTAAAGCATTGTGCCATAAACACTAAACTTGAAGTAGAAGCAAAAATGCCAAGCGTTGTGAATCCCTCTTAAATTGCTTGTTATATGCACAGAATTTCCACTTGTTTGATGGCGTCAGAGAATACTTTATGACACTTAAAATCGGGCTGACTGCCTACTTTATGCCAGAAGAAATTGAATTCATGCCCACCGTCGTCTTGAGTAAAGAAACTCCAGTTATTCGGTAATTGTTGCTCTATTTCACAAAGCACGAAGTGCCACAAATGATTTTGAAAACTGCTTTCCCAACTACCTAGGTAGCGAGTTCTTGATACGCTAGATAACCCTGATTCTTCTTTCAGCTCTCTCAAGGCTGCACTTTCAATAGAAATATCCGACTCTTCTAATGTGCCTTTAACCAACTGAACTTCAGCTAATGGATGTTCAAACAGCAGTAACTCGCGATTGTTTCCTGATTTTCTAAGCACTATAGGGCAGACTTTGACTTCCCTCTTTCGGATTCTTTCTTCCACTGAACTCTCCCGTGTATATAACGCCTTGTTAAGAGGTGAAGCACGCAACACCGGTGCTACCGCATACCGCCTTAATCACTAAAACCAACGCATAGTAAAAATGCCACGCGTGCTGAATCCCTCTTGAACAATTTGTTAGCTTTCGTACTCTACGACGTCAGCATTTTTTAATTGATACCTTTGTAACAAAACCATTGCCCTTTCAGAAACTAAGAGTAGCCCAGTATCTGTCACGCTAAAATCGTCTTTATCTATAGTTCCAGATACTTGGAACCACGAAAAACGAGGTAACGTACACTCTGGATACAGTTCTTCAAATACGTTAGAAGTAGATATTTCAGCCACTTCCAGATTGTATCCTGACAACTGCGATGAGCGTAAGGCCATTGCTAAACGCTCAGAGACTAAAAAGCATGGAAATGAAGTCAATAAATCATCACCTAACCAACCATCAAACTGAAAATGTAGCTTTTCTATTATCGGTGGATGCAAATCGAAATTTGCCAGCGTATTTTCACCCAAGTTTCCAGGAACTTCTGGTTCGATCAAATATTGGCTCATTTCTTTCTCCCAAAGAAAGCTAACGCCGCGTTAAGGGGTGAACAACGCTGCCACCCTAACTAAACCATTGTGCCATAAACACAAAAGTTAAACTTTGAACCAAAACCGCCAAGCGTTGAGAATCCCTCTTGAACGCTTTGTTAGCCCTGTGACCAATTAGTACATATAACCCAGCCAGTCGACATGCCCATTTGCCCATTGCTTACCACTTATGGACTTTATAAACAGTTCATCAATGTGCTCTACCGCAACACCATAATTTGTGTGCTCATGAAGCCTTAGCCAAGAATGGGTACCCTCAACTTTGCTATAACCTTGTTTTCTGTAAAATTCATCCAACTCTGAGATAAGCATGATGAAATCGACCGCCTTTCCTTGTGCAAACGATGAGACTTCAGAAAGCATCAGTAAACCAATACCTTTACCTCGCCACTGTTCGGCAACGCAAAAATCAATGATACCCAAGACGTTATATACTTCATCACCGACTTTTATCGCGCGATAATCTAGCCCTAAATAACCAACGAGTATGTTGTTTTCATATTGCAAAGCACGCATATGAGGTAGCTGTTTGTAGTAGGAGCGATTAGCTTGGTGATCTGGGAACGACTGGTTTCTTAAAGACTCTATAGCTTCATGCTGTTCTTTCGTTACATCAATTTCGTATACGATCTTCATACTTTTCCTTGTAAAGGGCTAACGCCCTGTTAAGGTGTGAGCAACGCAATACCGATGCCACCGCATACCACCTTAAACACTAAAACCAACGCATAGTAAAAATGCCACGCGTTGCGAATCACTCTTAAACAGTTTGTTAGTCGCGAGGCACCGAGCGACAAT
Organism: Vibrio sp. Y51_MX_L26; assembly: GCF_024181935.1. NCBI lineage: Bacteria > Pseudomonadati > Pseudomonadota > Gammaproteobacteria > Vibrionales > Vibrionaceae > Vibrio > Vibrio sp. Y51_MX_L26. The sequence continues at coordinate 933 of NZ_JAMZAS010000010.1, read as the reverse complement.
TTTAAGCCGAACTAAACTTTGCGAACAACAAACTTTATGTGCTTTGATGCATTTAAGTCAGGCGTAGTCTCAAAGCAGCTACTCAATGAAACTACTTGGAACATAAAACGTCGTAGAAAACGGACTGACAACACCAAAAAGCGCTTTTGGAAAACCAATCTCACAGTGCTGACCTTCAACAAAGTCAATGAAACCACGTGGAACTTACAACGCCAGAGAAAACGTTCTTTCAGCAAATAAATCAGCTTTTGAACCAAGAAACTTACCGAGCAGAGTTGCAACCAAGAACAGACGCTCGATTGCCCTGTTCTGTCAGCACAAAGAACAAAAAACCGCTTGGACACTTGCAAAACTTTGGACTTAAAACAGCTGAGACTGAGTTCTGACCATCAATGAGGAGCCTGTATAGCAAACAATCATCAGCCAAATTTTAAGCTTAGAAACATGATTTTGATTGCTAGCTTTTTCTGGCGACTAACGCCCAATTAAGGTGTGAAGCACGCGACCACGACACTTAACTAGACCACCGTAAACACTAAATTCACCCCAAACCAAAAATGCCATGCGTGCTGAATCGCTCTTAAATTGTTTGTTATATTTCAGTGCGCTATAGGTGATTTGGGCTATGCGCACCTACTAATTTGCTCTTTTCACCGGAGTTTCACCAGATCATCAGTAAGTTAAACTTAAAAGAGCGGTGGTTCTCCCAAAACATGGCAACACATTTTGAAAGTTGCTTAAATTTACTACTAATTTTGTTGATAATTTTCATACCCATAAGCTCACCCTCCTTAGTCTGACTAGTTAAAAACCCCCGAATTCAACTGCGAAGTGCGACACTCGCTAATATCAAGCAGCCAATGCCATTTCTTTAAATACAATTGCTGGCTGCTTGAAGTCTAAACATTTTCTCGGTCGATAATTTATCCGCAA